>NZ_JBXAQX010000002.1:0-545768 GCF_058807655.1 Caulobacter sp. GW821-FHT12A07 | reverse complement strand
CCCCCCCCTCGGGGGAACCCCCCCCGAGCGACTGAGGGGGCCGCCGAAGGCGGTGCCGCCCCCTCCGGCCCTCTGGGCCACCTCCCCCAGAGGGGGAGGATTTAGCAATCTAAACCCCCAGGTCCTTCCGCACGAACCGGTACGTCTCGCGCTTCTCGCACGCGCAGGCCTTCATCTGGCCGTCCGGCGTCCACCACACCAGCAGCGGATAGGCGAAGTTGACGCCGTTGTCCTTGAGCAGCGGCCGCAGGTCCTCGACCGACTTGCGGCCGGCCTCGATGACGGCGGTGCGGGCGATGTCGCCGTCGGCGGGCTTGATCCCCGGGGCCTTCCA
This sequence comes from Caulobacter sp. GW821-FHT12A07, assembly GCF_058807655.1. NCBI lineage: Bacteria > Pseudomonadati > Pseudomonadota > Alphaproteobacteria > Caulobacterales > Caulobacteraceae > Caulobacter > Caulobacter sp. GW821-FHT12A07. The sequence continues at coordinate 545,434 of NZ_JBXAQX010000002.1, read as the reverse complement.
GGCCTCGACCGGGGTGGCGTCCCACTTCTCGGCCAGTTCCCACGAGCGGTTGATCCACAGCTCGGCCACCGTCGCCCGCTCCACCGGCGTCGACTTGGGCACGCCGTTGCGGTCGGCGCGGGCGATCTCGATCAGGCGGGTGTCGACGCCCGCCTTGTGCAGCTTGGGATACTCTTCCTTCTTGAAGCGGATGCAGTCGGGGCAGGTGCGGAAGCTGACCATGTAGAGCTTGCCCCCCTTCAGGCCCGGCGACACCCAGCCGGAGCCTTCGAGGATCTTGGCGATCTCGGCCTGGTTCTTGGTGATGGTCTTGGGCCGCCAGCGCAGGTCGAAGTTCCACCATGCCCACAGGCCGGCGCCGACCACCGCCACGACGACCGCCAGACCGGCCCACAGCTTGAACTTCTTCATCTCTACCGATCCCCTAGGAATTGCCGAAGCCGGTGAATAGGACGCCGCGAGCCCTTCGGCGACGGCAAAATTCCTGAAAGCCGCTTGAGGCCCGCGTCGGGGACTCTAGATTGGCGCGATGTCCATGTCACAGGCGCCCGCGACCGCCGCCCCCCTAGAAATCGACCTGCCCGACGAGGCCGCCACCAAGGCGCTCGGCGAACGGCTGGCCGCCGTGCTGTTTCCGGGCGCGGCCCTGTGCCTCTACGGTCCGCTCGGCGCCGGCAAGTCGACCCTGGCCCGCGCCCTCGTGCGCGCCCTGACCTCGCCCGAAGAAGAGGTGCCCAGTCCGACCTTCACCCTGGTGCAGTTCTACGAAGCGGAAGCCTTCCCGCTGGCCCATTTCGACCTCTATCGCCTGGAGGATCCGGACGAGGCCTACGAGATCGGTCTCCTAGAGGCCCTGGAGGACGGCGCGGCCCTGATCGAATGGCCCCAGCGCCTGGAGGGCCGTCTGCCGCCCGACCGACTCGATGTAGAGATTTCCGCGGTTCTGGACGAGCCTCTGAATGGGGCCGCCGGCGAAGCCCGCCGCGTCCGCATCACTCCTTACGGCGCCTTCAAGGAACGCAAGCTTGAGCTCTGACCGCGAAACCCTGAAGGCCGACTTTCTTGCCCGCCACGGCTATGGCGACGCGCGCCGCCAGCCGCTGGGCGGCGACGCCTCGACCCGCTCGTACGAGCGCCTGCATCGCGGCGAGCAGACCTTCATCTTCATGGACCAGCCGCCGGCCCTGGAGACCGCCCCCTGCCCGCCCGACGCGACGCCGGACGAGCGCCGCGCTCTGGGCTTCAACGCCGCCTATCGCCTGGCCGCCGGCCGGGTGGACGTCTTCGTGGCCGTGGCCGGCTGGCTGCGGGCGCAAGGCCTCTCGGCCCCCGAGGTGCTGGCCGCCGAGCCGACCCTGGGCCTGGCCGTCCTCGAAGACCTGGGCGACGACCTCTACGCCAAGGTGATCGCCGAGGGCGGCGACGAGCCGCTGCTCTACGACGCCGCCGTCGACGCCCTGGTCGCCCTGCACGCCGTCGCGCCGCCCGCCGTGCTGGAAGCCGGCGGTTCGACCTGGCCGCTGCTGACCTATGACGACCTGGCTTTGCAGATGGCCCAGGACCTGTTCGTCGAGTGGCTGCCCAAGCTGAAGCCCGTGACCTTCGACGCCGCCGCCCTGGCCGACTGGCAGGCGCTGTGGAGCCCGATCCGCGCCCGGGCCGAGGCCGGCGCTTCGGTGTTCTGCCACCGCGACTATCACGCCGAGAACCTGCTGTGGCTGCCCGACCGCGAGGGTCCGGCGCGCGTGGGCCTGATCGACTTCCAGGACGCCGTGGTCGCCCACCCGGCCTGGGACTTCTCGATGCTGCTGCACGACGCCCGCCGCGACGTCTCGCCGGAAATCGAGCAACGCGGCCTCGACCGCTATCTCGCCGCCCGCCCCGAGCTCGACCGCACCCAGTTCCTGGCCGACTACCATGCGCTGGGGGCGCTCAACATCGCCCGCATCCTCGGCATCTTCGCCCGCCTGGTCACCCGCGACGGCAAGCCCAAGTACGAGAGCTTCATGCCCCGCCTGTGGCGCTATCTGGACAGCTGCCTGGCCGATCCGGCGCTGGCGGGGCTGAAGGCCTGGTTCGACGCCCACGTCCCGGCGGAGGCCCGCTCGTGAGCGCTTCTCCGAAGAAGGCGATGGTGCTGGCCGCGGGCCTTGGCACCCGCATGCGCCCCCTGACCAACGACCGGCCGAAAGCCCTCGTGGAAGTCGCCGGCCGCACGCTGGTGGACCACATGCTCGACCGCCTGGCCGAGGCCGGGGTCGAGACCGCCGTGGTCAATGTCCACGCCTTCGCCGACCGGCTGGAGGATCACCTCAAGGCCCGCGCCAGCGCGCCGACGATCGTCATCTCCGACGAGCGCGGCGAACTGCTGGAGACCGGCGGCGGCCTGCGCAAGGCCCGGCCGCTGCTGGGCGAAGAGCCGGTGTTCGTCGCCAATATCGACTCCGTCTGGACCGAAGACGGCGCGCCGGCGATCGACAGCCTGGCCAAGGCCTGGGATCCGGAGCGGATGGACGTCTGCCTGCTGCTGGCGCGCCTGGACCGCACCCTCGGCTTCGACGGGGCCGGCGACTTCTTCCTGGCCGAGGACGGGGCCCTGACCTTCCGGGGCGAGGCCACCAGCGCGCCGTTCGCCTATATGGGCGTGCACATCTGCAAGCCGGGCCTGGTCGATGACGGCCCCGAGGGCGCGTTCTCGCTGGCGACGATCTGGCGCAAGCTCGCGCCCCAGGGCCGCGTGCACGGCGTGGTCATGGACGGCTTCTGGATGCACGTCGGCGATCCCGGCGCGCGCGACGAGGCCGAGGCCCGCTTGGCCGAGGTCCCGGCGGGATGAGCGGCCCGGCCGGTTCCGGCTGGTTCTCGATCCCGGCCCACCGGCCGTTCGTCGACGACGTGGCCGCCGGCCTCCTCGAGCGCCTGGCCCATCTGGGTCCCGACGCCCTGTCGCACGCCACCCTGCTGACCCCGACCCGCCGCGGCGCCCGCGCCCTGGCCGACGCCTTCGTGGCGGCCGGCGGCGGGCGGGCCGTGCTGCTGCCGCAGATCCGCCCGCTGGGCGACCTCGACGAGGGCGAGCCGCCGTTCGAGCCCGGCGACCTGGCGCTCGACCTGCCGCCCGCCGTCTCCAGCCGCCGCCGCCGGTTCGAACTGGCGCGCCTGGTCCACGACAACGCGTCCTTGCTCGACAGCCCGCCCAGCGCCGGCCAGGCCCTGGAGATGGCCAAGGCCGTGTCCGACCTGCTCGACAGCTGCCAGATCGAGGAGGTCCCGATCATCGAGCGCCTCGACGGCCTGGCCGACGGGGATCTGGCCGCCCACTGGCAGGTCTCGGCGCGGTTCATCCGGGCCATGGTCGAGGGCTGGACCGCTCGTCTCGAAGACCTCCAGATGATGGACGTCAGCGAGCGCCGCGTGCGGCTGCTGCGCGCCCTGGCCGAGCAGTGGATGGCCAATCCGCCGCCTGGCGTGCTGGTCGCCGCCGGTTCGACCGGCACCGCCCCCGCCACCGCCGACCTGCTGATCGCCATCTCCCGCGCCCCGCAAGGCTGCGTCGTGCTGCCGGGCCTGGACGAGGATCTCGCCGACGACGCCTGGGACAAGGTCGGCGAGCAGCATCCGCAGGGCGCCATGCGCCGGCTGCTCCACCGCGCCGAGGTCGATCGCGGCGCCGTCCGCCGCTGGCGGGCCGAGGCCGACAGCCGGGGCCGCTGGCGTCGCCGCCTGGTCAACGAGGCCCTGCGCCCGGCCGAGGCCACCGCCGACTGGCTGGCCCAGATCGCCAAACTGCGCGCGGAGTCCGCGACGCTCGACCCGATCGCCGAGGGCCTGTCGGGCCTGTCGCTGGTCAACGCCTCCGGCGAGGAAGAGGCCGCCCTGGCCTGCGCCCTGCTGCTACGCGAGGCCCTGGAGACGCCAGGCAAGACCGCCGCGCTCGTGACCCCCGACCAGCAGCTGGCCCGCCGCGCGGGGCTCTATCTGGCCCGCTGGGGCGTCGTGCCCGACAGCTCGGCCGGCGCGCCCCTGGCCGCCTCGCCCCCCGCCGTGCTGGCCCGCAAGTTGGCCGGGCTCGTTTTGGCGCCGCTGGATCCGGTCGGTCTGCTGGCCGTCGCCAAGCACCCGCTGCTCAAGGCCGACGACGCCGCGCGGACGCTAGAGCTGCGGGGCCTGCGCGGCTCGGCCCCGGCCGACGCGGCCGCTCTCGAACGCCGCATCGCCGCCTATCCCGAGGCCGTGGACCTGGCCCGCCGCATCCACGCCGCCGTCGAGATCGCCGCCGAGCCCTACGCCGCCGGCCCCGTCGCCCCGCCGCACCTCGCCGCCGAAGCCCTGGCGAAAGCGCTGGAAAGCCTGGCCGAGCCCCAGGCGCTGTGGGCCGGCTCCGGCGGCGAAGCCCTGGCGGCGCTGATCTCGGCCCTGATCGACGACGGCCAGGCCCTACCGCCGACCAATCCGCTGGGCTTCCTCGACCTGCTGGGCCGGCTGGTCGACGAGGAGACCCTGCGCGTCGGCGGCGCCACGCATCCTCAGCTGCGGATGCTGGGCGCCATCGAGGCCCGTCTGGTGCGCGCCGACCGGCTGATCCTGGCCGGGCTGGAGGAAGGCGTCTGGCCGCAGGCGGCCCCGATCGATCCGTTCCTGTCGCGGCCGATGCGCGAGAAGCTCGGCCTGCCGCCGCCCGAGCGCAAGATCGGCCTCACCGCCCACGACTTCGCCCAGGCCGCCAGCGCCCCCGACGTCATCCTGGTGCACAGCCAGCGCCGCGGCGGCGCGCCGGCCGTCGAGAGCCGCTGGCTGTGGCGAATGAAAACCCTGGCGCGCGGCGCCAACCTGACCCTGACCGAGCGCCCCGACGTGCTGGACTGGGCCCGGGCGCTCGACGCCCCCGGCCCCTACGCCCCGGTCCGGCGCCCTGCTCCCTGCCCGCCGGTCGCCGACCGTCCCCGCAAGATGGCCGTCACCCGCGTCGAGGCCCTGACGCGCGATCCCTACGCCGTCTGGGCGCGCGACATCCTCAAGCTCTACCCCCTCGACCGTCCGGACGAGCCGGTGGAGGCGCGCGCGCGCGGCACGGCCATCCACGCCGCCTTCGAGGTGTTCGCCGAGACCTACCCGCAGGCGCTGCCGGCCAACGGCGCGGAGATCTTCGAGGGCCTCTACATCGCCGAGCTGGTCGCCGCCGGCATGCCGCCCTCGGCCCTGGCCCGCGAACGCGCCCTGGCCCGCGAAGCCGCCCTGTGGGTCATGGACCTGGAGGCCCGCCGCCGCGCGAACGCCGAGAAGATCGTCGTCGAGGCCGCCGGCGAGATCACCTTCCAGGTCGACGGCCGGCCCTTCACCCTGACGGCCAAGACCGACCGCCTGGAGCCGACCCGCGACGGCCTTTCCGCCCACATCCTCGACTACAAGACCGGCGCCGCTCCCAGCCAGAAGCAGGTGGACACCGGCTTCTCACCGCAGCTGACCCTGACGGCGGCCATCCTGCAGAACGGCGGCTTCCCCGCACTCGGCCCGCGCGCGCCCGGGGATCTCACCTATGTCCGCGTCACCGGCCGACGCCCGGCCGGCGAGGAGCAGACCCGCGCCAGGGCCGGCGGCGAGAGCGAGGACGCCGCCCGCAAGGCCTTCGACGGCCTGGTCGAGCTGATCCGCAAGTACGACGAGCCGACGCGGCCCTACCTGTCGCGCACCGCCCCGCAGTTCGTGCACGACCATGCGGGGGACTACGGTCACCTGGCGCGGGTGTTCGAGTGGTCCACCAGCGGCGACGAGGGGGACGGGGAATGAGGGCGGCGCTGTTCTCAAGAAACCTCCCCCTCTGGGGGAGGCGGCCGAAGGCCGGTGGGGGGGCGTTTTCAACGGCCGCCGCGCTGGCCGACTTCCGAATAACTCCCCCCACCGATCGCTGCGCGATCGCCTCCCCCAGAGGGGGAGGTTCCCTTTGATCGCCCTCGATCCCCAGCGCATCGCCGCCGACCCGGCGATCTCCGCCTTCGTCACGGCCAACGCCGGTTCGGGCAAGACCAAGACCCTGATCGACCGGGTCGCGCGCCTGCTGCTGGGCGGCGCCGAGCCGGCGGCGATCCTGTGCGTGACCTACACCAAGGCCGCCGCCGCCGAGATGCAGCACCGCCTGTTCGACCGGCTGGGCAAGTGGTGCATCACGCCCGACGACGCGCTGCGCGCCGAGATCGCCGACCTCGTGGACCGCCCGGCCAACGAGTTCGACGCGGCCGCCCTGTCCAAGGCCCGCAGCCTGTTCGCGAAAGCCCTCGAGACGCCGGGCGGCCTGAAGATCCAGACCATTCACGCCTTCTGCGAGAAGCTGCTGCGGCGCTTCCCGATCGAGGCCGGGGTGTCGCCCGGCTTCCAGGTGATGGACGACGGCGCCTCGTCGGCCGTGGCCCAGGCGGCCCTGCACAAGCTGGCCGACCACGTCACCCACAGCGACGACGTGTTCGCGCAGGCCTATGCCCGCTTCTCGGTGGCCCTGGACTTCGCCTCGTTCGAGGCGATGTTCGCGACCTTCGAGCACCAGCGCTCCGGCATCGCCGCCTATCTCGACCGCTGCGGCGGCCTGGAGGGCGTGATCGCCGATCTCTGGACCGTCTGCGGCTTTCCCGAACCGACCACCGCCGATGAGGTCGCGGCCGAGGCCATGGCCGATCTCGACCGGGTGCTGTGGCGCTCGATCGCCGACGTGCTGGCGGGCGGCGGCAAGACCGACATCAAGTGCGGCGAGCAGATGCGGGCCGTCGCCGTCGATCCCGGCGCGACGCTGGAAGACGCCCTGGCGGCCCTCTTCACCGAAAAGGGCGTGGGCACGCCCGCGACCTGGCCGGCCAAGACCTCGGGCCTGAAGAGCCGGGAAGACCTGCGCGAACGGCTGCTGGCCGAACAGGAGCGCCTGGAGGAGGCCCGCGAATACCTCCGCGCCGCCAAGGTGGCCGAGGACAGCGTCGCGGCCCTGCGGCTGGCGGCGCTCTATCTGGCCAAGTTCATCGAGGAAAAGCAGGCCCACGGGGCGCTCGACTTCTCCGACCTGATCGAGAAGACCCGTGACCTGCTGACCCGCAAGGTCGACGCGGCCTGGGTGCTTTACAAGCTGGATGGCGGGGTGTCGCACATCCTGCTCGACGAGGCCCAGGACACCGCCCCCGAGCAGTGGGAGATCCTGTCGGCCCTGACCGAGGACTTCTTCGCCGGGGCCGGGGCGCCGGGCCGCGACGGCAAGGCCGCCGACGGCCGCACCCTGTTCATCGTCGGCGACGAGAAGCAGTCGATCTATTCGTTCCAGGGCGCCCAGCCCGAGCGGCTGCTGATCGAGACGCAAGGCTACATCGCCCGCATCGAGGCCGTCGGCCGCACGGGCAAGGCCGTGCCGCTGTCGATGTCCTACCGCTCGACCCAGCAGGTGCTGAGCTTCGTCGACGCCCTGTTCGAGGCGCCGGACGCGCGGCTGGGCCTGGCTCCGACCGGCGAGGACATCCCGGGCCACGAGGCCTTCCGCCGCGACCATCCGGGGTGCGTGGACCTGTGGCCGCTGGAGCGCGAGCCGGTCGCCGCCGAGCGCGAGGCCTGGGACGCGCCGCTCGACGTCGAGACCGAGCAGGGCGCCAACCGCCGCCTGGCCGAGAAGATCGCCGCCGAGATCAAGGCCCTGGTCGAGCGCGGCGATGCGGTGTTCGACAAGGACAGCCGGACCTGGCGCCCGGCCCACTATGGCGACGTGCTGGTGCTGGTGCGGCGGCGCAAGGCGCTGTTCGAGGAGGTGCTGCGGGCGCTGAAGCGGCGCGGCGTGCCGGTGGCCGGCGCCGACCGGCTGTCGCTGTCGGCTCACATCATCTTCGACGACCTGCTGGCGCTTGGCCGCTTCTGCCTGTTCCCGGGCGATGACCTGACTCTGGCGGCGCTTCTTAAGAGCCCGTTCTGCGGCCTGGCGGACGATGATCTCTACGCCCTGGCCAAGGGACGGCGCGGGACGCTGTGGACCGTGCTGACCGCGCGCGCTGACGAGCGGCCGCTTTGGCGCGAGGCCCACGCCCTGCTCGACTGGGCCCTGAACGCCCGTCGCCGCCGCCAGCCCTACGAATTCTACGCCCTGTTCCTGGGCAAGCTGGACGTCAACGGAACCAGCAACCGCGCCCGCGCCCTCACCCGCCTGGGCGAAGAGGCCGCCGACGCCCTGGACGAGTTCCTGGCCCAGATCACCAACGCCGAAGCGCGCGGCGTGCGGGATCTGGAGACCCTGGTCGCCGAGTTCGCGGCGCTCGACATCGTGGTCAAGCGCGAGATGGAGGGCGTGCGCCGGCAGGTGCGGGTGATGACGGCCCACGGCGCCAAGGGCCTGGAGGCGCCGATCGTCTTCCTGCCCGAGACGACGATGAAGGGCGGGGCGCGCGGCTCGCCGCTGCTGGCCACGGCGGACAAGGGTTATGTCTGGTGCGCCTCGGGCAAGTACGACTGCGAGGCCTCGGCGAGCGCCCGAAAGCTGCGCGAGGACAAGGCCCAGCAGGAGGCCTATCGCCTGCTCTATGTGGGCCTGACCCGGGCGCGCGACCGCTTGATCCTGTGCGGCCGCATCGACGCGCGCACCAAGGACGAGAACGTCGGCGGCTGGTACGCCGCCGCTCGCGCGGCCTTCGCCCATCCGCTGATCGAGGGCGACACCCGGACGATCGACGCGGAGAGTGACTCGGAGACCGGGGTCCTACGCTACGGCCCCGATCCCCTGCCCGCCCCGCCGGCGGCGCAAGTGGCCGACGCCGCCCCCCACGCCCTGCCCGCCTGGGCGCGCAAGGCGGCCGACCCGGTGTCGGCCGGCGCCCGCTGGGCCGCGCCCTCGGCGCTGGAGGCCGAGGAGGAGGCCGTCGGCTCCGCCCCTTCGCCGCTGGCCAGGATCGAGGGCCTGGGCCGCTATCGCCGGGGCGAGGTGATCCACCGGCTCCTGCAGCTTCTGCCCGACATCGCGCCCGCCGAACGCCGAACCGCCGCCGCGCGCCTGCTGGCCGCCGAGCGCGACCTGACCGATCCGCAACGGGCCGAGATGACCGCCGCCGCCTTCGGGGTGCTGGAGGACGACCGCTTCGCCGCCGTGTTCGGCCCTGGCTCGCGCGCCGAGGCCGCCCTGGCTGGAGCCGCTTCCAGGCTGCCGCAGGGCATGGCGATCTCGGGCCGGGTCGACCGGCTGGTGGTCTCGCCCGACCGGGTGCTGGTCGTCGACTACAAGACCAACCGCCCCTCGCCCGACCGCATCGAAGACGCCGACCCGGCCTATCTGGCCCAGATGGCGGTCTATGCGGCGGTGCTGGCCGAGATCTTCCCCGGGCGCGAGATCGACGCCGCCATCGTGTGGACGGATGGTCCCAAACTGATGGCCGTTCCAGAAAACGTGCGGGCGGCGGCGCTTTCGCGCCTCTTCTGAGTTATTGCCGGGCGGCTTTCCCACGCCTACATCTTCGGACAAGAGGCGGCTGGAACCGCCACTGTTCTCAATTCCGCGTCGCGGCCGCCCCCGACCCGCGACGCCTGCAAGGAGCCTGACCCATGAGCACCGTGACGGTGACCGACGCCACCTTCGAACAAGACGTCCTGCAAGCCGAGGGCCCCGTGCTCGTCGACTTCTGGGCCGAGTGGTGCGGCCCGTGCAAGCAGATCGCCCCGGCCCTGGAGCAGATCTCCGAAGAGCTCGCCGACCACGTGGTCGTCGCCAAGATCAACATTGAGGACAGCCCGACCACCCCGTCGCGCTACGGCGTCCGCGGCATCCCGACCATGATGCTGTTCCGCGGCGGCCAGATGACCTCGATGAAGGTCGGCGCCATGCCCAAGGCCAAGATCCTGGAATGGCTGACCGAAGCCGGCGTCCAGCAACCGGCCTGAGCCTGAGCGTTCAGAACTGACGAAGAGCCCCGGCCGGCAACGGCCGGGGCTTTTTCTTTTGGCGCCAAAGATCCTCCCCCTCTGGGGGAGGTGGCCCAGAGGGCCGGAGGGGGGCCGTTTTCAGCTGCCGGAGAGGTGGCCGGTTTCGCAGACACGCCCCCCACCGATCGCTACGCGATCGCCTCCCCCACAGGGGGAGGTTCCTTGCCTAGAACCCCCGCAGCTCCCCCCAGACCTCGAACGCCTCCCGCCGCGAGCGCCACTGGTTCACCGCCGCGTCCTCGTCGGCGACGCCCAGCGCCATGCCCGAGAACACCATGTGGTCGTCCGGCAGCCCCAGAAAATCGGCCGACAGCTTGCCGTAGGCCGACCAGAACTCCTGGGCGCAGGTGGCCAGGCCCCGCTCGGTGGCCAGCAGCATCACCGTCTGCATGTACATGCCCAGGTCCGACCATTGCGGAGGGCCCAGCTGGCGGTCGATGGAGAAGAACAGACCCACCGGCGCGCCGAAGAACTCGGCGTTGCGGGCGAACTGCATCAGGCGGCCCATCTTGTTCTCGCGGGGGATCTCCAGCGCGCCATAGAGGTCCTCGCCCACCTGGAAGCGGCGACTGCGGAAGGGCTCCCAGAGATTGGCCGGATAGACGGCGTATTGCGCCTCGTCGGGCGAGCCCAGCCGGGCGGCGACCTGGGCCTTGAAGTCGGCCAGCGCCTCGCCGGCGACGGCGTGGACCTTCCACGGCTGGAGATTTCCGCCCGAGGGCGCGCGGGCGGCGGCCTCGAGGATGGCCCGCACCGTCTCGCCCGGCACCGGATCGGCCTTGAAGGCCCGCGCCGAAAACCGCGCGGCGACCGCTTCCGACACGCTCATGCCATCAGGCATCAAGGCCTCCCTAACCAACGCGCCCTATCGAGCGTCTCGATCGTTGGCTAGCATCCGGCCGCAAGGTCAAGGCAAGGGGCGTCGAGTTTGAAGGTTCTGCTGCGCAACATCTTCCTGGCGCTGTTCATCGTGCTGGTCGTCGGCCCGATCCTGGCGGTGCTGGTCTATCGCTTCGTGCCCGTGCCGGCGACGCCGCTGATGGTCATCCGCGCGGTCGAGGGCAGGGGCTGGGACCACCGCTGGCGGCCGCTGTCCAAGGTCTCGCCCAGCCTGCCCCGCGCCCTGATCGCCGCCGAGGACGCCCGCTTCTGCGAGCACCACGGCTTCGACGTCGAGGCCCTGCAGAAGGCCTATGAGAACAACGAGAAGGGCAAGAAGGTGCGCGGCGGCTCGACCATCAGCCAGCAGACCGCCAAGAACGTCTTCCTGTGGCCGGACCGCTCCTACCTGCGCAAGGGGCTGGAGGCCTGGTTCACGGTGCTGATCGAGCTGGGCTGGGGCAAGCAGCGGATCATGGAGGTCTATCTGAACTCCATCGAGTTCGGCCCCGGCATCTATGGCGCCGAGGCCGCCGCCCAGCGCTACTTCAAGACCAGCGCCGCCAACCTCACGCCCGCCCAGTCGGCGCGGCTGGCGGCGATCCTGCCAAGCCCGCTGAAGTGGAAGGCCGTCAAGCCCGGCCGCTACGTCCAGAAGCGCTCGCGCCGGATCGGCGCGGCCTCGGGCACGGTGCGCCGCGACGGCCTGGAAGCCTGCGTCATCTAGAGAAGAAAAAGAGGGAGGAAGTTCGATGGCCACAGCGCCTGGTCCCACGCTGGAGACCGCCCGCCTGACCCTGCGCCCCACCGCCGCCGAGGACCTCGACGGCTGGGCCGAACTGATGGGCGACGCGCAGGCCGCCCAATATATCGGCGGCTACCAGAACCGCGACACCGCCTGGCGCGGCATGGCCTCAATGGCCGGCTCCTGGGCGATGAACGGCTTCGGCATGTTCTCGCTGCTGGAGAAGACGACCGGCGAGTGGGTCGGCCGCATCGGCCCCTGGCGGCCGGAGGGCTGGCCGGGCACGGAGGTCGGCTGGAGCCTGATCCGCCACGCCTGGGGCAAGGGCTATGCGGTGGAGGCCGCCACGGCCGCCATCGACTGGGCCTTCGACCACCTGGGCTGGGACGAGGTGATCCACTGCATCCACCCGGAGAACGTCGCCTCGCAGCAGGTGGCGATCCGGCTGGGGTCGAGCAACCGGGGGCCCAAGCCGTTGCCGGCGCCGTATTCGGAGGTTCCGAATGAGGTTTGGGGGCAGACGCGGACGGAGTGGCGTCAGAGACCCTCTCCCTGAAGGGAGAGGTGTCGGCGAAGGCCATCCTAGAGAAACCTCCCCCTGTGGGGGAGGCGGCCGAAGGCCGGTGGGGGGACGTTTTCAACTGCCGCTGATAAGGCCGGCTTTGTCGACACTCCCCCCTCCGATCGCTGCGCGATCGCCTCCCCCACAGGGGGAGTTTCCTTGAGTGACGCCATCGGACTCCAGACCTACGCTTTAGGCCGCCACCCGTCCGGGGCCAGCTCGAACCCTTCGAACCGGAACCCCGGCGCCACGGTGCAGCCGACCAGGGTCCAGGCGCCCAGCGACACCGCCGTCTGCCACCACCCCACCGGCACCACCACCTGCGGCCGGCAGCCGGCCCGCAGGTCCGGACCCAGCGTATGCGGCGTCATGCCGACGCCGTCGGGCGGCGACAGGGTGAGTGAGATCGGGGCGCCGGCGTACCAGTGCCAGACCTCGACCGCGTCGATGCGGTGCCAGGCCGACATCTGCTCGGCCTCCAGCAGGTAGTAGATCGCCGTCGAGGCCGGACGGCCCTCGGCGTTGGGGGCGTCCTCGAACACCCGCACGTACCAGCCGCCCTCGGGATGCGGCGCCATGCCGAGCAGGCGCACGATCTCGCCCGCGCCCAAATCACCCGAAAGGGCCGCGCCGGAGATTCCAGCCAAAGTCATCGAACTCATCCCTTGAAACTGTCCTTGGCCGCGCGGATCTCGGCGAAGGCCTGGGCCGGCGCAAGGCCCGGCCGCAGCAACGGCGCGCGCAGGAACGGATTGGTGGCCTTCTCCAGGCCGATGCTAGTGGGCACGGTGGCCTCGCCGCGCTCGCGGGCGGCGAACACCTCGTCCGCCCGCGCCTTCAGGGCCGGGTCGGCGTCGACCGACAAAGCAAAGCGGGCGTTGGAGGCGGTGTATTCGTGGGCGCAGTAGACGGTGGTGTCGTCGGGCAGGTCGGCCAGCCGCGACAGCGAGGCCCACATCTGCTCGGGATCGCCCTCGAACATCCGCCCGCAGCCCAGGACGAACAGGGTGTCGCCGACGAAGGCGATCTGGTCGCCGGCGTCGTGATAAGCCACGTGGCCCAGGGTGTGGCCGCCGCTGTCGATGACCGCGAACGTCGTCTCGCCCAGTTCGACCACATCGCCGCCGGCAACCGCACGGTCGAGCGGCGCGATGCGGGTCACCTCCTGCGGGCCGGCGATGGTCGCGCCGGTGGCTGCCTTGACCTTCTCGTTGCCGCCGGCGTGGTCGGGGTGCCAGTGGGTGTTGAGGATCATGTCGAGACCCCAGCCCAGCTTTTCCAGCTGCAGCAGGATGGCGTCGGCGTCCGGCGTGTCGATGCAGGCGGTCTTGCCGGTCGCGACATCGCGCACGAGAAAGCCGTAATTGTCGGACAGGCAGGGAAACTGGTGGATTTCGAGCGACATGCGAACGGCCTCGGTCACGGACGGGGGTCGGCGGGCGTGACGTGGAGGATTCGCCCGCCTAAATAAGTGACGCCTGGGCCACGGAGATTCAATGCGCCGCGACGTGCTCGACCTCAGGGCCTTCTACGCCGCCCCGCTCGGCCGGGTGGCGCGGGAGATGCTCGGCCGCAAGGTGGCCGAGGCCTGGGGCGACGCCAACGGGCTGGACGTGCTGGGCCTGGGCTACGCCACCCCCTTCCTCGACGAGGCCCGCGCCAAGGCCCGCCGGGTGGTGGCCGCCATGCCCGCCACCCAAGGCGTGGAAGTCTGGCCCGGCGGTGAGCGCAACCAGGCGGCCCTGGTCGAAGAAACCGCCCTGCCCTTTCCCAACGCCATGTTCGACCGGATCCTGGCCGTCCACGCCCTGGAGGAGGCCGACGACCCGGCCGCCGTGCTGCGCGAGATCTGGCGGGTGATGGCTCCGTCCGGCCGGCTGATCGTCGCCGTGGCCTCGCGCGACGGCGTCTGGGCCGGCGCCGAGAGCACGCCTTTCGGGCACGGCCGCCCGTTCAGCCGCAGCCAGCTGGAAAGCCTGCTGCGCGAGGCCGACCTGGAGCCCGCCGGCTGGACGCGGGCGCTCTACGCGCCGCCGATGGCCTTCACCGCCGGCTGGGCCGAGGGCTTCGAGCAGGTCGGCGCGCGCCTGTGGCCGCGCTTCGCCGGCCTGATCCTGATGGAGGCGGTCAAGCAGACCTTCGCGGTCAAGCCGCGGGGCACGCGGGCCCGGGCGCGGGTGTTCGCGCCGGTCATGCCGCCCGTTCCGGCGGGCGCGGCGCCTGTTCGAAAGGCGCCGGGAACCGTAAGGACCGGAATACTATTGGAAGCTGTGGCGGCAGGGCCTAGCCTGGAGTCGCCGACACAGCCGTAACCGGCCGCGTATGAAGGGGATGCCGCGCCATGAAGATGATCGTCGCCGTGATCAAGCCCAGCCGCCTGGACGCCGTGCTCGAAGCGGTCACAGAAGCCGGCGCTTCGGGCCTGACGGTGACCGAAGTACGTGGCTACGGCCGCCAGAAGGGCAAGACCGAGGTCTATCGCGGCGCCGAGTACGAGGTGAAGCTGCTGCCGAAGGTCAAGCTCGAGATCGCCGTGCCCACCGACGTGGCCGACGCGGTGATCGAGGCCCTGCAGCGCACCGCCAACACCGGCAAGATCGGCGACGGCAAGGTCTTCGTCATGGACCTGGAGCAGGCCCTGCGCATCCGCACCGGCGAGCGCGACGCCGCCGCCATCGCCGGCTGATCTTTCCGGCAAGCGGAGCCATATTCGCCGCCGCACGTTTTCGAGCGGAGTAGCGGCGTAGGGGCGTCATGGCAGAATCCGAATCCGTCTTCTGTCCGGGCTCGACCTGTTGGCGGGTCGAGACCGCCGACCGGCTTGCGCTGTTCATCGACAACGACGAGGCCTTCGACGCGCTGAAGGCCCTGCTGCTGTCGGCCAAGCACTCGATCTGGATCCTGGCCTGGGTGTTCGATCCGCTCACCAGGCTCGATCCCGACCGGGTCAAGAAGAGCCGGGATCCCGAGCACGCCGACCGCATCGGCCTTCTGCTGCGCCGGCAGGCGGCGCTGAACCCGGCGCTGGACGTGCGGGTGCTGGCCTGGGACATGCCGTTCCCGATCGCCGCCTCGCAGCTGTTCGGCCCCCAGCGCGGCGCGGCCTTCTTCGCCGGCTCCAAGGTCAAGTACCGGCTGGACAACACCCTGCCGGCCAGCGCCTGCCATCACCAGAAGGTGGTGGTGGTCGACGGGGTCACGGCCCTGCTCAGCGGCGGCGACATCGGCGTCGACCGCTGGGACACCACCGCCCACCTCGACAACGATCCGCGCCGGCGCCTGCCCACGGGGCATCACTATCCGGCCCGCCACGAGGTCGCCGCCCTGGTCGACGGCCGCACCGCCGAGGCCCTGGGCGAGCTCTTCGCCGAGCGCTGGCGAAAGGCGACGGGTGAAACGGTCGATCCGCCTCAGCGTCCGGCGATCACGCCCTGGCCCCAAGGCCTGACGCCGCTGCTGCGCCGCGTGCCGGTGGCCATCGCCCGCACCCAGCCGGCCTGGCGCCACGACCCCGAGATCACCGAGTGCCTGCAGCTGCACCTGCAGACCATCCGCACGGCCCAATGGCTGATCTATGTGGAGAACCAGTACCTGACCTCGCCGATCGTGGTCGAAGCCCTGGCCGAGCGCCTGGCCGAGCCCGACGGTCCGGAGGTGGTGACCATCGGCCCGGCCCGCAGCCCGAGCTATTTCGACCAGGTGACCATGGACAGCGCCCGCACCGCGGCGATCAACCGCCTGCGCGAGGTCGACGTCCACGGCCGCTTCTACGCCTTCAGCGCCCGCACGCCCAAGGGCGCGCCGATCATCGTCCATTCCAAGGTGGCGGTGGCCGACGACCGGGTGCTGCGCCTGGGCTCGGCCAATCTCAACAACCGCTCGATCGGGCTCGACACCGAGTGCGACATCGGCTTCGAGGCCCGCGACGAGGACGAGCGCCTGGCCATCGCCGCCTTCCTCGGGCGGCTGGTCGGCCACTTCCTGGGGGTCGAGACCGAGGTGCTGCTGGAGGCCTTCCTGGAATATGGCGGCCTTGGCCCGGCCATCGAGGCGCTGGACGGCAAGACCGGCCCGCGCCGGCTGGAGCCGGTGGGCGTGGTGCCGCTGAAGGGTCTCAAGAAGTTCGTCGCCGACTGGAGCTTGGGCGACGCCATCGCCCCCGACGACGCCTGGCGCCCCTGGGGTCGCCGCAAGCGGCTGCGGCACGACCTGGCGCGCCTGACCGCCCCGCCGCCGGAACCGCCGGAGCATTTGCAATTGTAGACCCCTCTCTCATGGAGAGAGGGAGGGGCCCACGCCGTAGGCGTGGGAGGGTGAGAGGGTACACCCTCACAGAATTGAGCGCGGTTGGGTGCGGAGCGGAACCTGTAAGGGTTTCTCCGGCCGACGGTGAAACCTCTCACCCTCCCACCGCTTCGCGGCGGGCCCCTCCCTCTCTCAAAGAGAGAGGGATTTCACCCTTCCTCGATCTCCAGATCCACCACCAGCGGCAGGTGATCCGACGCCACCCGGGCCAGGGCGTCATAGGGCGAGAAGACGTTCACCGTGCGCAGGCCCTTGGTCAGGAAGACGTGGTCGATGCGCATGAACGGGAAGTTCGAGGGGAAGGTCGCGGTCGGGGCCTTGCCCCAGCCCGAGGCCAGGGTCTGGGCGTCGCGGGCGGCGGCCTTCAGCAGGCGGTAGGTGGCCGAATAGGGGGTGGCGTTGAAGTCGCCCAGCAGCACGCCCGGCGCGGTCCAGCGATCGGATGCCATCCAGGCCTCGCCGACCAGGGCGGCGGCCTGTCGCTTCTGCTCCTGGGGCACCAGACCAAGGTGGGTGTTGATGATCTGCACCGGCTTGCCGCCGACCATCACCTCGACCCACAGCGCCCCGCGCGGCTCCAGCCCCGGCACGGCGCGATAGAACGGCAGCGGGCCGGACTTGATCAGCTTTTCGGGCAGGTGGGTGAGGATGGCGTCGCCGTAGAGCTCCTCCTCCACCGTCATGGCCGGGTGGAAGTGGAAGCCCATCTTCAGCAATTCGGCCAGACGGTGGGCCTGATCGACGTTGCCGGTGCGCAGCCGGCCGACGTCGAGTTCCTGCAGGGCCACGACGTCGGGCTCATGCGCCGAGATCACCTCGGCCACGCGTTCCACGTCGAGCCTGCGGTCGCCGCCCACGCAACGGTGGACGTTGTAGGTCATCAGCCGCAGCTTCATGGGATCAGAAGATCGCCTGAAACGGCGCTAGGTTCCACACGCTGAGCGGGCGCCCCCCCGCTGAGCAGGAAAAGACAGCTCTCCGAGCGCCAGTTCTCCAGGGCCTTGGTCGGGTCGATGGGCCGCGCGGGGCCGTTTCCGGCGAAGGCGGCGCTGGAATCCACGCGCACGCCCAGGTCCTCCGTCAGGGCCATGAAGTCGGCCAGGGTGCACAGGTGGATGTTCGGCGTCGCCCACCAGGGCGTCGGCAGGGCCTTGGTCTCGGGCATCCGCCCCCGGCTGAGCAGCGACCAGCGCACGCTCCAGTGGCCGAAATTGGGGAACGACACGATCGCGCGGTCGGCGATGCGCAAGAGCTCGTCCAGCACGTGGCGCGGATTGCGCGTGGCCTGCAGGGTCTGGGACAGGATGGCGTAGTCGAAGGTCTTGTCGGGGAAGTGGTCGAGGTCCTGGTCGGCGTCGCCCTGCACCACCGACAGCCCCCGCGCCATGCAGGCGGCCACGCCGTGGGCGCTGATCTCCAGCCCCCGGCCGTCGACCTCCTTCTCCCGGGTCAGCAGCTCCAGGAGCGCGCCCTCGCCGCAGCCGACGTCGAGCACCCGCGCGCCGGGGCGAACGAGGCGCAGGATTTCGCGGAAGTCCTCGCGGATGAACGTCAAAGGAACCTCTCCCTCTGGGGGAGGCGGCCGAAGGCCGGTGGGGGGCCGTTTTCAGTTTCCGAGGCGGCGGATCGTCCTTGCAACACTCCCCCCACCGATCGCTGCGCGATCGCCTCTCCCACGGGGGGAGGTTCCCGAAGTACAGCCCTCATCGCCCGATCCCCCGTTCCCGCTCCACCGACGCCATGAACCCGGTCAGCGCCGCGTCCATCACCGGCTCGTCCAGCAGGAAGGCGTCGTGGCCCTTGTCGCTGTCGATCTCGGCGAAGGCCGCGCGGCAGCCGGCGGCGGTCAGGGCGCGGACGATGTGGCGGCTCTCCGAGGTCGGATAGAGCCAGTCGCTGGTGAAGCTGAGCACGCAGAACCTGACCTCGCGCGCGGCCTTGAAGGCGTTGGCCAGCACCCCGCCGTGCGGCGCGGCCAGGTCGAAATAGTCCATGGCCCGGGTGATGTAGAGGTAGGAGTTGGCGTCGAACCGATCGACGAACGCCGCCCCCTGGTGGCGCAGATAGCTCTCGACCTGGAAGTCGGCGTCGAAGCCCCAGGACAGGCCGTCGCGCTGCAGCTCGCGCCCGAACTTGCGCTGTAGGGCGGGCTCGGAGAGGTAGGTGATGTGGGCGGCCATCCGCGCCACGGCCAGGCCCTTCTCGGGCCGCGCGCCCTGGCTGGCATAGGCCCCGCCGCGCCATTCGGGATCGGCCATGATCGCCTGGCGGCCCACCTCGTGGAAGGCGATGTTCTGGGCCGAGTGCCGCGAGGCCGAGGCCACGATCACGGCGCTGAACAGCTTTTGCGGATAGTCGGCCGCCCACTGCTGCACCTGCATGCCGCCCATCGAGCCGCCGACCACCGCCAGCAGGGTGTCGACCCCGAGCGCGTCGATCAGCATGGCCTGGGCCCGCACCATGTCGGCGATGGTCAGGATCGGGAACGACAGGCCCCAGGGCTCGCCCGTGGCCGGATTGATCGAGGCGGGGCCGGTCGAGCCCATGCAGCCGCCGATGACGTTGGAGCAGATGACGAAATGCCGGGCCGGATCGATCGGCTTGCCGGGGCCCACCAACCGCGTCCACCAGCCGGGCTTGCCCGTCGTCGGATTGGCCCCGGCCACGTACTGGTCGCCGGTCAGGGCGTGGCAGATCAGGATGGCGTTGGAGCCGTCCTCGTTCAGCGCGCCATAGGTCTGGTAGGCGATCTCCAGGCCGGCGATCTTCGCCCCTGAATCGAGCACCAGCGGACGGTCGGCGGGGAAGCGCCAGACACCGCCGCCGAGCGGCGCGGAAACGTCCAGGTCGAGATCGGCCATGTCGCCTTGGACCGCCTGTCGGCGAAGGTGTCAACCATGCGCTTTGCGCCAGGCTCCCGGCCCCGTATGAGGAGATCGTCGAGACGGCGTTTCTCGCCATTTGCCCCGTCAAGAAACCGCTCTATGGAGAGCCGCATGGACCGGTTGATCCTGATGCGCCACGGCAAGGCCGAGCGGCACGCCGCCCAGGGCGGAGACTTCGAGCGCGCTCTGGCCGAGCGCGGCCGCCAGGACGTGGCGCTGATCGCGTCTGCCCTGGCTTCGGAAGGCCTCGCGCCCGATCTGGTGCTGGTCTCGGCCGCCCGCCGCACCCGCGAGACCTGGGACGCCGCCGCCGGCGCCTTCCCCGGCGCGACCGCCGAAATCGACAAGAGCCTCTATCACGCCGAGGCCCAGGAGGTTCTGGCCGCCGTGCGCGAGGCTGACGCCCCCGCCGGCACGGTGATGGTGGTCGGCCACAATCCGGGCCTGCACGACCTGTCGCTGCGCCTGGCCCTCGGCGGTCCGGCCGACGCGGGCGAGCTTTCCAAGCTGCGCGGCCGCTTTCCCACCGCCACGGCGGCGGTCTTCGACATCGACGCGTCCGGCGCCCCGCGGCTGGCGCGCGTCTTCTACGCATCCGAACACGGCGGGCACGGCGGCGAATGACCCTGGTCTACAAGATCCTGCCCAAGGCCCTCTGGGACGAGGCCAAGGCGGCCGGCCGCTTTGACGGCTCCCCCATCGACCACGCCGACGGCTTCATCCACCTGTCGGCCGCCGGCCAGGCCCAGGAAACCGCCGCCCTCTATTTCCGCGGCCAGGAGGATCTTCTCCTGGTCGGTTTCGACGCCGACGCCCTGGGTCCGGACCTGAAGTGGGAGGCCTCGCGCGGCGGGGCCCTGTTCCCGCACCTCTTCCGGTCGCTGTCTCCGGCCGAAGCCGTTTCGGAAAAGCCGATCCCCCTCGACGCCGACGGCGTGCCGCAACTGGGCGACCTTTCCGCATGAGCCTGCATGACATCGCCTCCCGCGCCCTGCACGCGCTGGACCCCGAAGACGCCCACGGCTGGGCGATCCGCGGCCTGAAGTGGGGCCTGGGCCCGCGCGACGGCGGCGTCGATGATCCGATCCTGGCCACCAGCGTCGCGGGCCTGCAACTGTCCAACTGCGTGGGCCTGGCCGCCGGCTTCGACAAGAACGCCGAGGTTCCCGACGCCATGCTGGCCGCCGGCTTCGGCTTCGTGGAGGCCGGCACGGTCACGCCCCTGGCCCAGGCCGGCAATCCGCGCCCGCGCCTCTTCCGGCTCACGGACGACCAGGCGGTGATCAACCGCATGGGCTTCAACAACGAAGGGCTGGAGCCCTTCGCCGCGCGTCTTGCGGCCCGCAAGCACGCCCACGCCGACCGCCTGGGCGTGTTCGGCGCCAATATCGGGGCCAACAAGGACGCCGAGGATCGCATCGGCGACTACGTGACGGGCCTGACCCGCCTGTGGGGCCTGTCGGACTACTTCACGGTCAACATCTCCTCGCCCAACACGCCAGGCCTGCGCGCCTTGCAGACCAAGGCGGCGCTCGAGGAACTGCTTGGCCGGATCGCGCAAGCGCGCGCGGGCCTGGCCAAGGGCGGCGCCGACTATCCGATCTTCCTGAAGGTCGCGCCCGACCTGGAGGACGGCGAGGTCGAGGCCATCGTCGAGACCGTGCTGGCCCAGGGCCTGAACGGGATCATCGTCTCCAACACCACCATCGCCCGCCCCGATACGCTGCGCTCGGCGCAGAAGGGCGAGGGCGGCGGGCTTTCCGGCGCGCCGCTGCTGACCGCCTCGACCGCGGTGCTGGCCCAGTTCCACGCCGCCGCCAAGGGCCGCCTGGCGCTGATCGGGGCCGGCGGCATCGCCAGCGGGGCCGACGCCCTGGCCAAGATCAAGGCCGGCGCCTGCGCGGTGCAGCTCTATTCGGCCCTGGTCTATGGCGGGCCGGGCCTGGTGGTCCGCATCAAGAAGGACCTGGCCGCCCGCCTGCGCGCCGAGGGCTTCGCCAGCGTTTCCGAGGCGATCGGGACCGCATGAATCCCGACCAGAGCCTGGCCTGGCTGAGACGCTTCGGACCGCTCGCGGTTCTGGCGATCCTGCTCGCCGTGGCTCTGGGGTCGGGCCTGGCCGGCAAACTCTCCCTGGAGACCCTCCAGGCCCAGGGCCAGGCCTTGCAGGCCTTCGCCCACCGGCATCCGGCGCGCTGCGCCGTGATCTTCGTGCTGGTCTATGTGGCCACCGTCTCGGTCTCGCTGCCCGGAGCGCTGATCCTGTCGCTGAGCAGCGGCTTTCTGTTCGGCCCGCTGGGCGGCGCCCTGGCCCTGACCGGCGTCACCGGCGGCTCGACCGTGGTCTACGCGGCCTGCCGCACCGCCTTCGGCGATTTCCTGCGGCGCAAGCCGGGCGCCCTGCTGACCCGCATCGAGGAAGGCTTCAAGGCCGACGCCTTCTCCTACCTCCTGACCCTGCGACTGATCCCAGCCTTCCCGCTGCTGCTGGTCAATGTCGCCTCGGGCCTGATGCGCATCCCCTTCCGCACCTATCTGCTGGCCTCGGTGCTGGGCATGGCGCCGAGCTCGTTCATCTATGCCGGGATCGGTTCGGGCCTTGGTCATCTGTTCGCCACGGGAGAGCCGGTGACCCTGTCCACCCTGGCCTCGCCGCGCATCTATCTGCCGATCGTCGGCCTGGGCGTGCTGGCGCTGATCCCGCCGCTCTGGAAGACCGCGCGCAGGCGCCGCGTTGCCCCGGCCCCCGACGTGAAGTAACCCAGACACATGGCCGAACCGGTCACGCCGCCCGCCGCACCCGACAAGCCGCCCGGAAGACGCCTTCCGTGGCCCGGCGGCCTATCGGCGCGCCTGCTGCTGCTGACCGCCCTGTTCGTGTTCCTGGCCGGCGCCTGCATCCTGCCGCCCGCCCTGGCCGACCTGGAAAAGCAGTGGCTGCTCGACCGAGTGCGCGCCGCCGAACTGGCCTCGACCATCGCCGACGCCGATCCCGAGCGCCGGGTCACCGACCAGGTCTCCCAGCGCCTGCTCGATCAGGCCGGCGTGGTCATCGTGGCCCTGCAGGTCGACGGCGCCCGGCGTCTCGTCCTGCCGACCGAGCCGCGCAGCATCGAGCAGCCCTATCTCGTCGACCTGCGCCGCCAGAACTCCGGCTCGTGGCTGGCCGCCCCGTTCTTCACCCTGAAGAGCAAACCCGGCAGCCTGGTGCGGGTCATGGCCGAGCCGCGCTTCCGCCAGGAGGCCGAGTTCGTCGAGATCGTGCTGCCCGACGCCCCGCTGAAGGCCTATCTGATCGCCAACTTCTGGCGCCTGGCGGGCGTCACCCTGTTCGCCGCGGGCCTGGCCGGGGGCCTGATCTATCTGTCGCTGAACTTCCTGCTGGTGCGCCCCATGCAGCGCATCACCAAGGCCATGGAGCGGTTCCGCGCCGATCCCGAGGATCCCGAGGCCCGCGTCGTCGTCTCGCGCCGTCGCGACGAGATCGGCCGCGCCGAGGCCGAGCTCGACGCCATGCAGACCGACCTGCGCACCGCCCTCCAGGCCAAGGCCCGCCTGGCGGCGCTGGGCGAGGCGGTGGCCAAGATCAATCACGACCTGCGCAACATGCTGACCAGCGCCCAGATGGCGTCCGACCGCCTGGCCGCCCTGGGCGATCCCAAGGTGGCCCAGGCCCTGCCGCGCCTGGAACGGGCTCTCGACCGCGCCATCACCCTGGCCAGCGACGTCATGGCCTATGGCAAGTCCAAGGAGCCGGCCCCGGTGTCGCGCACCGTGGCCCTGCGCGCGGCGCTGGAGATGGCGGCCGAGGACTCCGGCCTGTCGCCCAAGGGCGTGGCCCTGGAGACGGTGATCGACCCACGCGAACTGGTGATCGCCGATCCCGACCAGCTGCACCGCATCCTGACCAACCTGCTGCGCAACGCCCGCGAGGCCATCGAGGGCGCGCCCGATCGCGGCGGCAAGGGCCGGGTGTTCGTGGAGCTGCGCCGCGTCGACGGCATGAGCCACCTGCGGCTGTCGGACGACGGCCCCGGCGTGCCCGAGCGGGCGCGGGCCAACCTGTTCCAGCCGTTCGTGGGATCGGTGCGCCGCGGCGGCACGGGCCTGGGCCTGGCCATCGCCCGCGAACTGGCCCAGGGCCACGGCGGCGACCTGGCGCTGGTCGAGACCGGCCCCGGCGGCTCGGTGTTCGACCTGACCCTGGCGGGGGTTCCTGAGCCTGCGCCGGCCGAGGAAACCGAAGCGGCGAAGTCGAAGCCCTAGGCTAGACCTCCATACCCTATCCGCCCGTCATTCCCGCCCTTGTGGCGGGAACCCCTGGTTCCGCCCGCACGTGAAGCGCCAGCGACGTGCTCGGCACGTCGCCCCATCTGCCCTTGCGGCTGACAGAGGGCTTCCCGCCACAAGGGCGGGAATGACGGGCGTTTGGAAAGGGCGGAGCCTCAGACCACGTACTGCTTGGGCAGGGGCGCGCCCTGCTCGGCCGGCGCCAGGGGCGCGCGGAGCTCGACCGGTTCGCTGGTCGGATGATCCGAAACCGGCGGCGGGCTGAAGGTCCCGGTCGCCAGCACGGCGGCGACGACAAGGCTGCAGGTTCCCAGGCCAAGGCCCAGGGCGATGGTCTTCTTCAAGGTCATGGTCAAAAAGGTATCCGCGTCGGGGAGGGCGCTTTTACGTACTGAAACCAAGTCGCAGACATGCCCGTCGGTTCCCGGGCGCGCCATGCGGCACGTGGTCCGCCGGAGAGGCGGACGCGCTTTTGCCTCTAAACCGTCCACAGGTCCAGCCTGGGGCGCCTTAAGGGCGATCTCGCCTTATTTGGGCGAATGATGGTTGCAAAGCGTTACCGTGCAGGTCTCGCCAAGGCGGTTTCCGATGGGCTCCCGGCCCCTTATGTTCGCCGCCATGACCGACGTCGCCGCGCCCGATTCCGCCCAGACCCGTCCCCTCACCCAGGACGGTCCGACCATGCGCCTCTTCCTGGTGGACGGCTCGGCCTATCTGTTCCGCGCCTATCACGCCCTGCCGCCCCTGACCCGCAAGAGCGACGGCCTGCCCGTCGGCGCGGTGCAGGGCTTCTGCAACATGCTGTGGAAGCTGATGCGCGACATGCAGGGCGACGCCCCCACGCACCTAGCGGTGATCTGGGACCACTCGGAAAAGACGTTCCGCAACAAACTGTACGACCAGTACAAGGCCCACCGTCCGCCGCCGCCGGAAGACCTGATCCCGCAGTTCCCGCTGGTGCGCGACGCCACCCGGGCCTTCGGCGTGCCGGCCATCGAGCTGCCGGGCTACGAGGCCGACGACCTGATCGCCGCCTATGCCTGCGCCGCGCGCGACGCCGGCGGCGAGGCGGTCATCGTCTCGTCCGATAAGGACCTGATGCAGCTGGTAGGCGACAGCGTCTCGATGTTCGACCCCATGAAGGGCGTGCGCATCGGCCGCAACGAGGTGTTCGAGAAGTTCGGCGTCTATCCCGAGCATGTCGTGGACGTGCAGTCGCTGTGCGGCGACAGCGTCGACAACGTTCCCGGCGCGCCGGGCATCGGCGTCAAGACCGCCGCCCAGCTGATCACCGAATACGGCGACCTCGACACGCTGCTGGCCCGGGCCGGCGAGATCAAGCAGCCCAAGCGCCGCGAGACCCTGATCAACTTCGCCGACCAGATCCGCCTGTCGCGGGCCCTGGTCACCCTGGACTGCAACACCCCCCTGCCCGAGCCGCTGGACGACCTGGTGGTGCGCGAGCCCGACAAGGCCGTGCTGGCCGACTTCCTCGAGCAGATGGAGTTCCGCACCCTGGCTCGCCGGGTCGGCGACGGCAACGCCGCGGCCGCGCCCCGCTCGCTCGACGCCCGTCCCTCGGAAAAGCCCGTGACCGCGCCGGTCACCACCGTCTCCTACGCCTCGGCCGCCGCCCGCGCCGCGGCCAGCCCTGTGGCCGAACCCGTCGCCATCGACACCGCGGCCTATGTCTGCGTGCGCGACCTGGCGACGCTTCAGGTCTGGATCGACAAGGCCCGCGCCAAGGGCGTGGTCGCCTTCGACACCGAGACCGACGCCCTGTCGTCGGCCAACGCCGGCCTGTGCGGCGTGTCGCTGGCCATCGCGCCGGGCGAGGCCTGCTACATCCCCGTCAGCCACGAGGAGAAGGCCCAGGACGGCGGCCTGATCTTCGAAGCCCCCGCCAAGCTGGAGCAGATCTCCGAGGAAGAGGCCCTGGCCGCCCTCAAGCCGCTGCTCGAAGACCCTTCGGTGCTGAAGGTCGCCCAGAACGCCAAGTACGACATCGCCGTGATGCTGCGTCGGGGGATCAAGGTCGCCCCGATCGAAGACACCATGCTGATCAGCTACGTGCTGGAAGCCGGCCTGCACGGCCACGGCATGGACGAGCTGTCGGAGCTGTGGCTGGGCCACAAGCCCATCTCCTTCAAGGAAGTGGCGGGCACGGGCAAGAGCCAGATCAGCTTCAAGCACGTGGCCCTCGACAAGGCGACCGCCTACGCCGCCGAGGACGCCGACGTCACCCTGCGGCTCTACAACGTGCTGCGCCCGCGTCTGGCGGCCGAGGGCCTGCTGACCGTCTACGAGACCCTGGAGCGGCCCCTCCCGGCCGTGCTGGCGACCATGGAGAACGACGGCATACGCGTCGATCCCGAGACCCTGCGCCGGCTCTCCAACGAGTTCTCGCTGCGCATGGCCGAGTTCGAGGAGCAGGCGCAAAAGCTGGCCGGCCGCCCGTTCAACCTGGGCAGCCCCAAGCAGATCGGCGACGTGCTGTTCGGCGAGATGAACATGAAGGGCGGCAAGAAGACCGCCACCGGCCAATGGTCGACCGACAGCGACGTGCTGGAAAGCCTGGCCAATGAAGGCCACGAGCTGCCCCGCGTGCTGCTCGACTGGCGCCAGCTGAGCAAGCTCAAGGGCACCTATACCGAGAACCTGATCGCCGCGATGAGCGAGCGCACGGGCCGGGTGCACACCTCCTACGCCCTGGCCGCGACCACCACGGGCCGCCTGTCGTCGTCGGACCCCAACCTGCAGAACATCCCGGTCCGCACCGAGGAAGGCCGCAAGATCCGCAAGGCCTTCGTGGCCGCGCCGGGCAAGGTGCTGATCAGCGCCGACTACAGCCAGATCGAGCTGCGTCTACTCGCCCACATCGGGAACATCCCGCAGCTGCAAAAGGCCTTCCGCGACGGCCTCGACATCCATGCCATGACGGCTTCGGAAATGTTCGACACCCCGATCGAGGGCATGGACCCGCTGATCCGCCGCCGGGCCAAGGCCATCAACTTCGGCATCGTCTACGGCATCAGCGCCTTTGGTCTCGCCAACCAGCTGGGCATCGGCCAGGGCGAGGCCGGGGCCTACATCAAGACCTATTTCGAGCGCTTCCCCGGCATCCAGGCCTATATGGACGCCACGCGGGCCTTCGTGCGCGAGCACGGCTACGTGACCACGATCTTCGGCCGCAAGATCAACATCCCCGACATCCACGCCAAGTCGGTGGGCCAGCGGCAGTTCTCCGAACGCGCCGCCATCAACGCCCCGATCCAGGGCGCGGCCGCTGATGTCATGCGCCGGGCCATGGTGCGCATGCCGGGCGCGCTGGAAGAGGCGGGCCTCGAGGCGCGCATGCTTTTGCAAGTTCACGACGAACTGGTCTTCGAAGCTCCGGAAGCCGAGGCCGAGGCCGTCTGCGCGCTCGCTCGCCGGGTGATGGAGGGCGCGGCCGAGCCGGCCGTGGCGCTTTCCATTCCCCTCACGGTGGAGGCGAGAGCCGCCAGCAACTGGGACGAAGCCCACTAAATCAACGTTGCAGGCAAAAAACTTCACTGCGCCTTTGTCGCACGCCCGCTCCGCCCCAGGTGGAGCGGGCGTCGTGTTATCAGCGGTAACCCTTTACGCAGCGCAATCCTGAGTATCCGCAGGTCGAGCCAGCTGCGAATGGCTGACATTTTCAGTCTCCAGGGTGCGACGTTCCGCCACAGTACGGTTAATGTCGTGGAAACCGCGAACTCGCCAGAGCTTCCGTCGTGACATGTGCTCGTGGGCACAGATGTCGGGAATGAACTCTGGAGGCGGGCTGTGCGGTTTGGTGACTTGAAGATTCCCCAGAAGCTGATGGTCGTGTTCGGCGTGATGCTGGCCGCGATCCTGGCGATGGGTGTTACCCTCTACGTCAACCAGGAGGTCTACGAGGCCTCGGTGAAGCAGTCGACGCTCGCCCAGCAGAGTCTTCGCGCCGCCGACACGGCCGCCTTCCGCCTGACCCGCCAGGAAAACTCGCTGCGCGGCTTCCTGCTCTCGGGCGACGACTACTACGTCAAGCGCCTGGAAGAGGCTCACAAGCCGAAGTTCCTCGGCGCGCTCGACGACCTGCGCAAGCTGGCCGGCGGCGACGAAGCCGACCTGAACCGCATCGCCGCCGTCGAGGCCGCCTACGCCAACTATCGCAAGATGGCCATCGAGCCGGCCGAGCAGCTGGGCGCCGATCCGGCGACCCGCGCCCAGGCCGTCGATCTGGTCAAGCATGACGGCGTCGCCGACAAGGCCGTCGAGCCGGTGGAAGACGCCATCCAGGCCATCACCGACGACGCCGAAGCCGTCGTCACCGCCCAGGCCGAAGCCCAGGCCGCCGCCTCGCTGCGCAACACCCTGGTGCTGGCCATCGGCATCGCCATCGTCCTGGCCGTCGCCGTCGCCGGCGGACTGATGCTGACGGGCGGCATCGCCGCTCCGGTCGCCGCCATGACCACCGCCATGCGCCGCCTGGCCGCCGGCGACAACACCGTCGCCGTGCCCGCCGCCGGCCGCAAGGACGAGATCGGCGAGATGGCCGGCGCCGTCGCCACCTTCAAGGACGCCGCCATCCACAAGCTGCGCCTGGAAGAAGAGGCCGCCGCCGCCGCCGCCCGCACCGAGCGCGAGCGCGCCGAACGCGAAGCCGAGAAGGCCGCCGAGGCCGAGACCGACCGCATCGCCATCCAGGCCCTGGGCTCGGCCCTAGGCGCCATGGCCGACGGCGACCTGACCTACCGCATCGACGCCCACTTCGCGCCCAAGGCCGAGCAGCTGAAGTCCGACTTCAACGCCGCCGCCGGCCGCCTGCAGGACGCCATGCGCGGCATCAACGGCGCCACCGGCGGCATCCGCGCCGGTTCGGAAGAAATCGCCCAGGCCTCCGACGACCTGTCGCGCCGCACCGAACAACAGGCCGCCAGCCTGGAAGAGACCGCCGCCGCCCTCGACGAGATCACCGCCACCGTCCGCAAGACCGCCGCCGGCGCCAAGGAAGCCTCCAGCGTGGTCGCCGCCGCCCGCGCCGACGCCGAGCGCTCGGGCCAGATCGTCAGCCAGGCCGTCAGCGCCATGGCCGGCATCGAGCAGTCCTCGGGCCAGATCGGCAACATCATCGGCGTGATCGACGAGATCGCCTTCCAGACCAACCTGCTGGCCCTGAACGCGGGCGTCGAAGCCGCCCGCGCCGGCGACGCCGGCAAGGGTTTCGCGGTCGTGGCGCAGGAAGTGCGGGCGCTCGCCCAGCGCTCGGCCGAAGCCGCCAAGGAGATCAAGACCCTGATCTCGACCTCGACCCAGCAGGTCGGCTCGGGCGTGTCCCTGGTCGGCCAGACCGGCGAGGCCCTGCAGCGCATCGTCGACCAGGTCGCCACCATCGACAGCCTGGTCAACGAGATCGCCGCCTCGGCCACCGAGCAGTCGACCGGCCTGCACCAGGTCAACAGCGCCGTGAACCAGATGGACCAGGTCGTCCAGCAGAACGCCGCCATGGTCGAGGAAGCCACCGCCGCCACCCACTCGCTGAAGGGCGAGACCGGCGAGCTGGCCGCCCTGGTCGGCCGCTTCCGGGTCGGCGGAGAAAGCGCCATCCGCGCCCCCGCCTCCGCGCCCGGCCCGGTGCACGCCGCCCAGGCCCGCGCCCAGACCTTCGTCCGCCCGGGCCGCTCCGGCGGCGCGGCCACCGCCGCCGCGACCAAGGTCGATGAGTGGGAAGAGTTCTGAGCCGACCGGTTCAGCCACTGACGGAAAGGGCGGCTCGCGAGGGCCGCCCTTTTTCGTTGCGTGACGCGGCAATCTAAACCACGACACGAACACCGGTCTCCAAAGCGGACCGGATGGTGTCGGGGGACGTCGAATGCGACTGCGGATGATCGGACTGGTGCTTTCCGCCTTCGCGCTCGCCTCATCCGGCCCGGTCCCGGAAATCCTGCCCCATACGGTGGTCGACCAGCCCCAGCACGGCGTGATCTCGCTGCTGTTCGAGGCCTCCAGCAAGACGCCCGTCTGCATGCGCGAGGACTGGATTCTGAACGGCGGCCCCGACGGCGGACCCATCGTGCTGCAGGTCGCCGGCAAGCGTTATCCGCTGAAGGCCGACGCGATCCGGCGCTGCGAGCGCGACTGCGTCGCCCGCCTGGTCGAGGGCTACACCCAGAAGAGCCACATCCCCTACGAGGCGTTCGGCCTGCCGGAAGACCTGGCCGATGCGCCCAAGACCGTGGAGGCCACCCTCGTGGCGGCCTCCTGCGAGGGCACGGCGCCCCTTCGCGAAGAAAGCTTCAAAAGCTCGGACTGGATGCCGGTGGGCTCGACCGAGAAGCAGATCTGCGCGGTCTTCGGCGCGGCGACGCGGTGGAACAACCGCGACCAGATCCGCCTCGCCCGGTCCAGCGGCGAAAGCCTTCGAGGTCCGTACGAATACGACCCCGAGCAGCTTCCCGGCGGCGCGATCTTCGACTTCTACCTATCCCTGCCGGCGGCGCAGATGACCGATCCAAAGGAGTTCAGCCGCGACTTCCGCTACTACATCCTGGCTGAACGCGGACGAACGGCCGGGATGTCGAAGATCGAGCAGATGCGCCACCTGCTGATCAGCGCCCTGCCCCCGGCTAGCGAGATCCGCGATTTTGGCGGCGCTGACGAAAGCGTCCGCTTCAACGAGAGTAGGATGGTCGGCGCCTATATGCCGGCGATGTGCCGCCTGCAGGCCCTGTGCAAGCCGCACGGGACCGTCCGCCCCGCCCGCAAGCTGCCGTGCGGCGATCTCCGGGAGCTGACGCCCCAAACGCCCTGATCAGCCGATCGCCAGGATCTCGATCCGCGAGGCGACGCCCAGCAGCAGGCAACGCGGCGCCAGGGTCGCGCTCAAGTCTTCGTCCGCCTCGAAGGCCAGGATGAAGCCGTCCAGATAGCCGCGATAGTTGCGGACCTCCCAGGCCCAACCCAACCGCTGGCCCACAGCATAGGCCAGCGCCGGCGGCGGAACCCAGAGCGGGGCCTTTGGGTCGAACGGCAGGCGCTCGACGAACAGCTGGTCGGTGTCGAAGTCGACGGAGACGACCACCGCCTCTCCATCGAGCACGAAGGCGATCTTTTCCCACTGGCCCGGCGCGCCGGCGTCCTCGCCCGGTTCAGCCGGCGTCTCGTAAGCCAGCACGGCCGAGACCCGCACGCCCTCGACCGCCTCCCAGTCGAACCGCAGCATGTCGTGAGGATTGGGCGGAAAGCGCATCATGCCCATGAGGTCGCACGCGTCGCCGGACGCCTCAAGGCCGTCGCCCCGTCGGCATGACGCCCGTGACCGTGTAGCGACGACTCCCATTGCCGCCGTCCCCGGCGCCCGATGGGGCTCTACTGTCCTAGCTGACGAATCGGACGGAGCGCCCTGTGATCCCTATCGTGTTCTGGCTGCTGGCCGCCGGCATGCTGGCCGCCGCCGCCTTCGCAGGCTCGCTGCGCATATGGCTGCTGGCCCTGATCGCCGCGGCGCTGTGCTGGGACAACCTGATCATCGCCGCCGGATCCTCGATCGGGGCCGGCGACCTGCTGCGCAACCTGTCGATCCCGCGCTACGTCGCCCACGCGGTGCTGACGCCGATGCTGATCCTGGTGGTGTTCGGCGTCGCCGGACTGCGCCGCCGGCTGTGGGTTTGGGTGCTGACCGCCGCGCTGATCGCCGTCGGCGTCTGGACCGACCTCGTGCACATGAGCCTGGAGGTGCGGGAATACGCCGGCACCCTGCGCTACGCCTACGCCCACGCCAGCCCGCCCATCCCCTCGATCGTGACGGTGGTGGTGCTGATCGGGGTCGGCGCGATCCTCTGGCGGCGCGAGAAGCTGCCGTGGCTGTGTCTCGGCGCCCTGTCGATGTTCGCCGCCGCCGGCAGCGGGATCTTCTGGCTCGGCAACGCCGGCGAGCTGGCGCTGATCTCGTCGATCGTCTTCACGGCGTTCAAGCTGCGCGGCCTTAAGCGCGGATTGCAAAGCTAGCGGTTTGGCTGTCCTCTGCCCCCATCCGTCGGGGGCGAAGTGAGCGAAGACCATCCGAGGCCGGCTGAGCCGGCGATGAAGCCCGCCGTCGCCGTGTTCGGCGACCCGAAGGTGCGTCTCGCCCTTCTGGGCCTGGCCCTGGCGATCGGCGTCCTCGCCGCCTTCCTGCTGATCCGACAAGGACGGAACACCCCGCCCGTCGCGGGGCTCGGCGCGCCGGACGTCGTCTTCATGGCCTACGAGGCCAGCAGCGACCCGACCGAAGTCCACAAGATCGAGATCCATCGCGGCGGCGAGGTCGTGTTCGAAGGCGGCCCCGAGGTGTTGCTGCCGGGGCGACACGTCTATCGGCCGCCTCCCGAACGGGTGGCCGCCTTCTTCGCCCTGGTCGACAATTCCCGCTTCCGCTGGCTGCGGCCCCGCTACAGCGCCTTCCTGGGCGGCGACTACACGACGACCGTCTGCCTTCGCCAGGGCGTGCGGGAAAAGTGCGTGAGCTCCCGCGGCTCCAGGCTGTTTGGCGGCCGCGCGCCGGCCCCGTTCGGCGAGATCGCCGTCGGCGTCGACCAGCTCGCCTCGCCCCGCCGCTGGCTGACCGCCGACGACCACACGCTCGAACTCTTCGGCGAGCATGGGATCGATCCGCGCTCCATCGGCGGCCAGAGGCTGGTCGTCCAGGCCGCCAGGTCGCTTTCGCCCGACGCCATGCGGGCGCTGATCGCCGCGGGCTTTCCGATAGACCGCGCCGCCCGCGTCGAACGATACGACCCCGCTGCGGCGACGCCCCTGGCCGTCGCCCTGGACAACCGGCGCGACGAGACCGCCAGGATCCTGATCGCCGCCGGCGCCCTGGACAGCGTCACCCCGGCCGCGCGTGCGCGGCTTGCGGCCTCCGCCGCGCGAGGGTGCCGGCCGGACATGCTGAACGCCCTGCTCGACACCGGCGCCCGCTTCGATTTCACCGCGACGCCGCCGAACGCCTTTTGGTGCGAGCATTGGGCGTCCGAGAAGGAGGCCCTGGCCACGGCGAAGCTTCTGCTGGATCGCGGCGCCAGCCCCGCCGCGCGTGACGAGCAAAACCGCACGCCGCTGCATCGGGTCACGTCGGCGGCTGTCGCAGGCCTGCTTCTACGACGAGGCGCCGACCCGAACGTTCGCGACAGCCAGGGCTTCAGGCCGCTGGACGCGGCCGACACCGAGGATCTGGCCGTCGTCCTCGTCGAAGGCGGCGCCGCCGTCGGGCCGCCCCCCAGCGGCGCGCCAGCCGCAGGTTCGATCGATCAGCGGGCCGCCGACAAGGGCTGGACGCGCCTGCAGGCCCTGCTGGCCGAGCGCCGGACGAGCGGCGCGGCCAGCTAGAACCAGCCGGCCTCGCGCAGGGCCTTGGCGTAGGCGCGGCTGACCGGGACCTCGGCGCCCGAGGCCAGGGTCAGGGTGGCGCGGCCGTCGCCGCGTCTGGCCTCGACCACCGCCTCGCGCGCCACCCACCAGGAGCGGTGGGTCTGGGCGCCCTCGATGCCTTCCAGTTCGGCGACGGCGTCGGACAGGCGCATCAGGATCAGGTCCTCGCCCTTGGAGGTGTGCAGGCGCAGATAGTGGTCCTCGGCGGCGACGGCGTAGAGGGTCGCGCCGCGCAGCTTGGCCGGCAGGCGCTCCAGGAAGCGCGGCGGCGGGGCCTCGGGCGCGGCGGCGTGGGTCTCGACCGGCTGGCGGGTGGTCAGGAAGTTCAGCGCCGTGATCGCCGCGGTGATCACCAGCACCGGCAGGAAGAAGCGCGGCAGGGTCGCCGCGTGCGGGACTTGGCCGAACAGCAGGCTCGACACCGCCCAGACATAGACCGTGCCCGGCAGGGCCACGCCCAGGGTGATGACCACGCCGCCAATGAACGGCCGCCGCTCGGTCAGGCCGCTGTTCTGGACGAGGGCGCTGACGCCCGCTCCCGCCGCCGCGCCCGACCAGCACAGCACCAGCCAGTAGGCGATGCGGATCCCCAGCGGCGCGTCGCCGGTGCCGAACGCGCCGACCAGGGCCAGGAACACGCCGGCGATCCCCGCCACCAGAAAGCCGCGCCCGTGACGGGCGACGAGGACCGCCATTCGCGAAGCGTGAACGGCGCCCGGCGGCGATTGGCGAAGCGGGGCCGTCGGCTGGCGTAACGTCGATTGAGGCACGGCCCGGCGGGCTCCTAAAGCGGTCTTCGAAAGCGGCGACGCAAGCCCGCCGCCCACGGAGATCAAGATGTCCGAGACCGCTCTGTCAATGCATGACGCCGACGCCCGCCGCATCCGCCGCCGCGGCGTGGCCGGGGTGCTCGTCGCCACGGCGCTCGCCGCCGCCCCCGTGCTGCTGGCGAGCCGGAGCGGGGCGCACCTGCCCGACCTGTCGCTGGTGCTGGCCGCCCCGACCAAGATCCAGATCCACCTGACCGCCGCCCTCAGCGCTCTGGTCATCGGCACGGTGCTGATGATCGGGGTCAAGGGCTCGGCCCTCCACCGCACGCTGGGCTGGGCCTGGGTGATCGCCATGGCGACCACGGCGATCAGCTCGCTGTTCATCCACGAGATGAACCACGGCGCCATGAGCTGGATCCACCTGCTGTCGGGCTGGACGATCATCGCCCTGCCGATCGCCGTCTACGCCGCCCGCCGCCACAAGGTCAGCCTGCACCGCCGGTTCATGACCGGCCTGTTCGTCGGCGGACTGATCGTCGCCGGCGGCTTCGCCTTCCTGCCCGGCCGCCTGATGTGGCGCGTGTTCTTCGGCTGAGCGTTGTCGCTCCGACCAACCCCTTTCCTCGCACCTCCAACCACAAGGACCCTTCCGATGCGCCTTCTCCCGCTCCTGGCCTGCGCCGCCCTGCTGACCGCTCCCGCCGCCGGCCTGTGCCAGACCGTCGTGCCGGACGCCGCCGCGGCTCCCGTTCCGACCCCCGCTCCCGCCGCCGGCGACGCCAGCCTGGCCCTGGTCTTCCCCGCCCTGAAGTCGCACGACGGCGTGCTGATGGTCGCCCTGTTCGACAGCCAGGCGGCCTGGGCCGGCGGCAAGCCCGTGCGGGTCGCCTTCGTCCAGGCCGCGTCGGCCGAACCGATGGTGCAGATCCACGAC
Organism: Caulobacter sp. GW821-FHT12A07; assembly: GCF_058807655.1. Classification (NCBI taxonomy): domain Bacteria; kingdom Pseudomonadati; phylum Pseudomonadota; class Alphaproteobacteria; order Caulobacterales; family Caulobacteraceae; genus Caulobacter; species Caulobacter sp. GW821-FHT12A07. The sequence continues at coordinate 510,729 of NZ_JBXAQX010000002.1, read as the reverse complement.
CTGGCCGCCGGGACCTACGCGGCCCGGGTGTTCCAGGACCTCGACGGCGATCAGCGCCTGAGCATGAACCCCTTCGGCCTGCCGGTGGAGCCCTACGGCTTCTCGGGCGGCGCCAAGGCCAACATGGGCCCGCCGGCCTTCGCCGCGGCCGCCTTCACCGTCACGCCGGGCGACAACGCCCAGGCCATCGCCCTGCGTTAAAAGACCAAGACAGACGGAAGACCCATGGATCGCCGCACCTTCCTCCGCGCCGCCGGCCTGACCGGCGCCGCCGCCCTGCTGACCCCCGAGACCGTGTTCGCCGCCGGGGCGGCCGACTGGACCCTGGGCTTCCGCAACGTCGAGGCCGACATCGCCCCCACCGGCCTGACCCGCCTGCGCGGCAAGGCCCCGGCCGACCTGGCCGGCGCCCTGGTCCGCAACGGCCCGGCCCGCTTCCGCCGGCCGGGCGGGTCGGTCGGCCACTGGTTCGACGGCGACGGCCTGGTGCGGCGCTTTTCGATCCAGGACGGCGAGGCGACCCTGGCCGCCCGCTTCGTCGACACCCCCAAGCGCCGCGCCGACACGGCCGCCCACGCGGTGATCACCCCCGGCTTCGGCACCGCCCCTGGCCCCGGGGCGGCCGTGGGCGGTCCCGACGACGCCAACGCCGCCAACACCTCGGTGATGATGGCCGGCGGCGAGCTGTGGGCGCTGTGGGAGCCGGGCTCGCCCTGCGTGCTCGATCCCGTCACCCTGGAGACCAAGGGCTTCAAGACCCTGCGGCCCGACCTCAAGGCCATGCCGTTCCTGGCCCATCCCCGTCGCGAACCGAACGGCCGGACCTGGAACCTGGGCCTGGCCGGCCACCGCGCCATCGTCTGGCGCCTGGCCGCCGACGGCAGCCTGGAGGACGCCCAGCTGATCGCCCTGCCCCGCGCCAGCTACATCCACGACTTCACCGCCACCGAGCGCCACCTGGTGATCGTGCTGCAGCCCTGGATCCAGGAGCGGGGCGGCGTGCCCTACATCGCCGGCATGGCCTGGAAGCCCGAGCTGGGAACCCAGGTGCTGGTGCTCGACAAGGCCGACCTGACCCAGCGCCGGGTGTTCGACCTGCCGCCGTTCTTCTTCTTCCACCTGGGCGACGCCTGGGAGGACAAGGACGGAACCATCCGCTTCGACGCCTGCATCGACGACGATCCCCGCGGCACGGCCGCGGCCGGCGAGCAACTGCTGCGCGGCGTGCCGTTCAAGGGCGTGGCCCCGCCCAAACTCGGCTTCGTCACCCTGCACGCCGACGGCAAGGCCGACCTGCAGCGGTTCGAGACGGTGGCCGAGTTCCCGCGCTCGGACGATCGCTTCGCCGGCCAGGGCCGCCGCTTCAGCGTCCATGCGGCGATCGGCGAGGTCGGCAAGCCGGCCTTCCACGGCCTGGCCGTGCGCGACTGGAAGACCGGCCGCGAGACCGCCTTCGACTTCGGCCGCCGGCATCTGGTCGAGGAGATGGTGTTCGTCCCCCGCCCCGGATCGGCCGAGGAGTTCGACGGCTGGCTGGTCGGCACGAGCCTCAATCTCGACGCCCAGGCGACCGAGCTGCACGCCTTCGACGCCCGCCGCGTCGCCGACGGTCCGCTGGTCACCTGGCGGGCGAACACGGCCTTGCCGCTGGGATTCCACGGGATTTTCACGGCCTGACGCTTCGTTCACGGAACGGCGGCGCTCTTGCCAGGGTAGCGAAAGCAGGCCTATCCGGGGACAGCGAAGTTCTCGGAGAGGCCTCCCCGACATGACCGCCGCCAAGCCCCGCGCCCGTTCCGGCGGGCGGGGCCGTCCTTCCAAGGCCACGGGCCTGGACCTGAAGGAGACCATCCTCGACTCCGCCGAGGGCCTGTTCGCGCGCCACGGCTTCCATGGGGTGACCACCCGCCAGGTGGCCGCCGAGGCCGGCGTCGACACCGCCCTGATCCACTACTATTTCGGCGCCAAGCGCGAGCTGTTCGACGCGGTGTTCGTGCGCCGCGCCGAGATCCTCAACCAGGCCCGCAGCGTCTCGATGAACGCCTATGTCGAGACCCACGGCCAAGCCATGACGGTGGAAGGCGTGATCGAAGCCTTCATCGACCCGCTGCTGCGCATCTCGCAGGACGGCGGCCAGGGCTGGAAGAGCTACTTCGCCCTGGTGGCCCAGGTGAACAACACCCCGGCCTGGGGCGGCGAAACCATGGCCCGGTTCTTCGACCCCGTCGTCCACCAGCTGGTCGACACGCTGAAGATCGTCCGTCCCGACGCGGAATATCGCGACCTCTACTGGTGCTACCAGTTCCTGACCGGCTCGATGATGCTGGCCCTGTCTGAGACCGGCCGCATCGACTCGCTGTCGGAAGGCCTGTGCCACTCCAGCGACCTGGAGGCCGTGCGCGCGCGGCTGTTCGCCTACTGCGCGGCGGGCTTCGAGGCCGTGGTCGCCAAGCGCAAAGCCTAGCTCCCTTCCCGTTGGCGGATGGGGGAAGGGCCGGGGATGGGGGTGACGCGGCGGTTCAGCCGCCGCCTCCGCGACCACCCCCACCCAACCCTCCCCCATCGAGGGGGAGGGCTTTCCAATGACGACCATCCGCCCCCGGATTGCACTTTTCATCACCTGGTGAAAAAACGCTGGCGCATTCCCTCAACCTAGGTGACAGTGCCGTCGAATTCCTGCGGCGGTGAAATCGTGCGGGAAACGCCGGATACGAGGCTGCGTGAGATGGCTCGATCGGCGGAAGGGACGAAACGCATCTAGGGAAGAGGGGCTTGCCTATGAAAACGATGTGGAAGGCTGCGCTGCTGGCTGGCGCGGCGTGGGGTGCGACCTGCAACCTGGCGGTGGCCCAGGAAAAGCCGGCCGCGGAGCAAAGCGTAGGCGTCGAGGAGGTGGTGGTCACCGCCCGCCGGCGCGAGGAAACCCTCAAGGACGTGCCGGTGGCCGTCTCGGCCTTCAGCGCCGCGGCGCTGGAACGCCAGGGCGCGTCCGACATCACCACCCTGCAGCAGACCACCCCCAACATCACCGTCCAGGTGGCCCGGGGCTCGAACTCCACCCTGATCAGCTACATCCGCGGCGTCGGCCAGCAGGACCCGCTGTGGGGCTTCGAGCCGGGCGTCGGCCTCTATATCGACGACGTCTACGTGGCCCGCCCGCAGGGCGCGGTGCTCGACATCTTCGACATCGAGCGCATCGAGGTGCTGCGCGGCCCGCAGGGCACGCTCTACGGCCGCAACACCATCGGCGGCGCCATCAAGTACGTCACCAAGAAGCACGACGACGAGACGGCGCTGAAGCTGAAGGGCACGGTCGGCTCGTACAACCAGCGTGACGGCCTGATCGCCGCCTCGACCCCGCTGGGCGGCGGCCTGTCGGTCGGCGGCGCCTTCGCCATCTACAAGCGCGACGGCTACGGCAAGAACCTGACCACCGGCGCCGAGCAGTACAACAAGGACGTCCAGGCCGGCCGCCTGAGCGTCGAGTACGCGCCCAACGACGACCTGTTCTTCCGCATCGCCTACGACAAGGTGGTCGACGACAGCAACGCCCGCCACGGCCACCGCGAGCTGCCCACCCTGACCGGCGGCTACAAGGTGCTCGACACCTACGACACCCAGGCCGGCCTGGGCGACGCCAACCACGTCGAGACCGAAGGCGTCTCGGCCCTGGCCACCTGGAAGGCCAGCGAGCACCTGACCTTCAAGTCGATCACGGCCAACCGCAAGGGCCACACCCAGACCAATATCGACTTCGACGGCACGCCGCTGCCGACGCTGGACGTGCCCGCCACCTATGGCGACCGCCAGTTCTCGCAGGAACTGCAGGCGGTCTACGCCGACGAGACCTTCCAGGGCGTGTTCGGCGTCTACTACATGAACAGCCAGGCCTCGGGCGAGTTCGACACCATCGCCGGCAACCTGGGCGTGGCCATCGCCGCCGCCGGCAAGGTCAACACCCGCAGCTTCGCGGTGTTCACCGACGTCTCGGCCAATTTCACCGACCGCTTCAAGGTCTCGCTGGGCGGCCGCGCCACACGCGACCACAAGACCGGAACGGTGGTGCGCCTGTTCTATCTGGGCGCCACCAAGACCCCGTGGCAGGGCGGAACGGCTCGGCCGGTGCTGCAGACCCGCACCAACTACACCGCCACCAAGACCTTCGAGGAGTTCACCCCGCGGGTCAGCGCCTCCTACGACTTCTCCGACGACCTGACCGGCTACGTCTCCTATTCCAAGGGCTTCAAGTCCGGCGGCTGGGACATGCGCGGCGACGCCTTCCTGACCCCGCAGACGACGTCCGGTTACGATCCCGAGACGGTCGACGCCTACGAGGCCGGCCTGAAGGGCTATCTGTTCGACCGCCGCCTGTCGTTCGCCTCGGCGGCCTTCCGTTCGAAGTACAAGAACCAGCAGGTGACCACCCAGGTGGCCGTGCCCAGCGGCATCGCCAGCTCGGTCGACAACGCCGGCGCCTCGACCATCTGGGGCCTGGAGTTCGAAGGCACGGCGCGCTTCACGCCCAACCTGTCGAGCACCCTGGCGCTGGGCTACATCAAGGCCAAGTACGACGAGTTCGAGCGCTACGACGCCGTCACCGGCACGATCGTCAACGTCGCCAACCTCTACGGCTTCCAGAACACGCCGGAAAAGACCGCCAACCTCAGCGTGACCTGGACCGGCGAACTGCTGGGCGGCCGCCTGGCCGTCACCCCGATGGTCAGCTACCGCGACAAGTACCAGCAGTTCGAGCAGCCGCTGCCGACCCTCGACCAGAAGGCCTTCACCCTGGTCGACCTCAGCGCCGTGTGGAACGCGCCGGGCGGCCGCTACAAGGTCTCGCTGGTCGGCAAGAACCTGACCGACGAAACCTATCGCATCGGCGGCTACAACTTCGGCGTCGCGACCTATAACAACTCGGTCATCGGCTTCTACGGCCCGCCGCGCAGCGTGTCGGCGAGCCTGGAGTTCAACTTCTGAAGCATTTTCGAGCGAAGCGGACTCCGGTTCGCGTGAAGAAAATGCGTTAAACCAAAGGCTTCTCGGTCGAGATCTGACGGGGCCCGCTGCAACGGGCCCCGTCGTCCTTTTCCGGAAGGCGCATGCGTACAGTTCAAGGGGGCGGGCGATGAGCGAAGCGAACGGCGAAGGCGCCGCGACGGGCGGCAGCCGCTACCGCTATCTGGTGCTGGCGACGCTGATCCTCGTCTACACCCTGAACTTCCTCGACCGGCAGATCCTCGGGATCCTGGCCAAGCCGATCAAGGACGAGTTCGGCCTCACCGACGGCCAGTTCGGCCTGATGGGCGGCCTGGCCTTCGCCCTGCTCTACACCACCCTGGCCATCCCGATCGCCTGGCTGGCCGACCGCTTCAGCCGCGTCTGGATCATGACCGCCGCCCTCACCGTGTGGAGCGGCTTCACCGCCCTGTGCGGGTTCGCCGGCGGGTTCGGACAACTGTTCCTGGCCCGCATGGGCGTGGGCATCGGCGAGGCCGGCGGCGTCGCCCCGGCCTATTCGCTGATCGCCGACTACTTCCCCAAGCGCCAGCGCGCCCGGGCGCTCGCGGCCTACGCCTTCGGCATCCCGCTGGGCTCGGGCCTGGGCACGCTGGTCGGCGGCCTGCTGGCGGCGACCTACGGCTGGCGCACGGCCTTCATCGTCGTCGGGTGCCTCGGCGTGGTGCTGGCCCCGATCTTCCGCGCTGTCGTTCGCGATCCGGTGCGCGGCGGCGCCGACCGCGTGGAAGGCGCGCCGCCAGCGCCGCCCGCCCCGGCCATGCCGCTGGGCCAGGCCGCGCGCCTGCTGGCCGCCAAGCCGTCGTTCTGGCTGCTGGCCTTCGGCGCGGCCTCGTCGTCGGTGTGCGGCTACGGCGTCGCCGCCTGGCTGCCCAGCTTCTTCATGCGCAGCCTGGGCCTGACCCTGTCGCAGACGGCCTGGTACTATTCGGGCATCGCCCTGTTCGGCGGCCTGCTGGGCATCTGGCTGGGCGGGGCGGTGGCCGACAGGCTGGGGGCCAAGTCCAAGGCCGGCTATCCGATCACCCCGGCCATCGCCTTCCTGATCTCGGTGCCGTGCTTCCTGCTGGCCATGAACAGCGGCAGCCTGATGGGCGGCCTCGGCGGCAAGGCCTCGCTGGCCGTGGCCTTCGTGATCTTCCTGATCCCGACGGGCCTGAACCTGGCGTGGCTGGGCCCAATCACCGCCGCCGTCCAGCACTTGGGCCCGGCCCCGATGCGCACCACCGCCTCGGCCCTGTTCCTGCTGATCAACAACCTGCTCGGCATCGCCGTCGGCATCTATTATTTCGGCCTGGTCTCCGACCTGCTGAAGCCGACCTTCGGGGCGGAGTCGCTGCGCTGGTCGATCTACAGCGGCATGGGCTTCTACCTCGTCGCCGCCCTGCTGTTCTTCCTGGCCAGCAAGCGCCTGGACAAGGACTGGGTGGACTAGGATCCCCCCAACTCCCGTCATTCCCGCCCTTGTGGCGGGAAACCCTCTGTCAGCCGCAAGGGTGGGTGGGGCGGATCGCCGGCGATCCGCTTGCGCCTCACGTGTGGGCGGAACGAGGGGTTCCCGCCACAAGGGCGGGAATGACGGGAGAGAGAGGTGCGGGAGGGGGCCGTGCACAGCCAAAAAGTCGCAGGCGCGTAACGAGGGTCCTAGCGCCACCGTTCGGACATGATCCAGGATCATTGCGCCGCCGAAACCGTGTTATTGGCGGGACGGACAGGTTTTGGCGCGATGAGCGGCGACGATCGGCATATCTTCCACGACCCCACCGGCAAGCGCCGGCGCAGGTTCACCCTGGCGGCGGGGATCGCCCTGTCCGGGGTGGCGGCCGTCGTGGCCGGTTTCCTGGCGACCCTGGCCTTCGCCCCGCGCCTGCCGGCGGTGACGCTGAAGGACCCGCACGTGCTGTCGGCCCTGCACGAGGAGACCGTGCACCGCCTCAAGCCCGGCAAGCCCTCGGCCTGGCGCCGTCTGCCCGCCCCGAAGACCCCAGCCGCCATCGGCGCGGCCAAGCCGCTCAGCGTCGGCTTCTACGTGCCCTGGGACGAGGACAGCCGCGAGTCCCTGCGCCGTCACGTCGCCCAGTTGGACGTGGTCTCGCCGCAGTGGGTGGCGCTGAAGGGCCGGACGGGCGACATCACGGCCGACGATGATCCGATCGGCACCGCCCGCATCGCCGCCGCGCCCAACCATCCCACCGTCCTGCCGCTGGTCCACAACTCGGCCGACGCCAAGTTCGACGGCCCGATGGCCGACGCCCTGCTGGCCAATCCCGCCGCCCGCAAGGCCCTGATCGACAACCTGACCGCCCTGGCCCAGCGCCGCGGCTTCGGCGGCTACATCTTCGACCTCGAGAACCTGTCGCCCAAGGGCCTGGCCAACTATCCGCTGCTGCTGGACGAGGCCCGCGCGGCCTTCAAGGCCTCGGGCCGCGAGGTCTGGGTCACCGCGCCGTTCGACGAGCAGGGTTGGCCGCTGAAGCGCCTGCAGCAGTCGGCCGACACCATCGTGCTGATGGCCTACGACCAGCACTACGGCGGCGGCGACCCCGGCCCCAACGCAGGGCAAGACTGGTACGAGAGCGAGCTCGACAAGCGCTTCTCGGCCCTCGACCCGGCCCGCACGGTGCTGGCGCTCGGCGCCTACGGCTATGACTGGACGCTGAAGGCCGACGGCACGGCGGCCAGCGGCGACGCGGCCACCTTCCACGAGGCCATCCGCAACGCCCAGGACGCCGGCGCCGACATCCGCATGGACGACGACGCCCTGAACCCCACCTACGGCTACCAGGCCGACAACGGCGACAAGCACGTGGTCTGGTTCCTGGACGCCCCCACCCTGTTCAACCAGGTCAAGGCCAGCGACCCGTTCCGGCCGCGCGGCTATGGCCTGTGGCGCATGGGCGGCGAGGATCCGGGCGTGTGGAGCGTGCTGGGCCAGCCCTACGGCAAGGGCACGGCCGCGGGCCTGACCCGCATCCCGTCGGGCCAGAGCGTCGACTTCGACGGCGGCGGCGAGGTGCTGCGCGTCTCGTCCCTGCCCACGCCCGGCAAACGCAGCCTCGAGACCGATCCCGACACCGGCCTGATCTCGGGCGAGACCTACGACGTCCTGCCCAGCTCCTACGTCATCGAGCGCTACGGCCAGCGGCCCGGCCTGGTGGCCCTGACCTTCGACGACGGCCCCGACCCGCGCTGGACGCCGAAGATCCTCGACATCCTGAAGGAGAAGAACGCGCCCGCGACCTTCTTCGTCATCGGCCAGAACATGCAGAAGCATCCGGGCCTGGTGGAGCGGGAGATGCGCGAGGGCCACGACGTCGGCGGCCATACCTGGACCCACCCCAACATCGGCGAGACGCCGCTGCCCCAGACCCAGGTCGAGCTGAACGCCACCCAGCGGCTGTTCGAGGTGGTCACCGGCCGCTCGATGCGCCTGTTCCGTCCGCCGTTCTTCGGCGACGCCGAGCCCTCGACCCCGCGCGAGGTGGATCCCCTCGTCATCGCCCAGACCCTGGGCTACCTGATCGTCGGCCTGCGGATCGACACCGACGACTGGCAGAAGCCGCCGCCCCAGACGATCATCGACCGCGCCCTCGACCGCCTCGACAATCCGGGTCCCAACCCCGGCCAGGTGGTGCTGCTGCACGACGCCGGCGGCAACCGCGAGAACACCATCAAGGCCCTGCCCGGCCTGATCGACGGCATCCGCGCCCGCGGCTACCGCCTGGTCACGGTCGGCGAGCTGGCCGGCATGACGCCCGACCAGGTGATGCCGCCGACCACCCGCGACCCGGTCGGCCTGGCGCTGGACCGCCTGGGCTTCGGCTTCTTCCGGGGACTGAACACCCTGCTGACCTGGCTGTTCATCACCGCCATCGCGCTGGGTGTCGCGCGGCTGGTGTTCCTGGCGGCCCTGGCCCTGGTCCACAAGGCGACCGAGCACACGCCGGACGACCTTGATCCGGCCACCGGTCCGCTGGTCAGCGTGCTGATCCCCTGCTTCAACGAGGAGAAGGTGATCGCCGCCTCGATCGCCCGGATCCTGGAGTCGGACTGGACCAATATCGAGGTGCTGGTCCTCGACGACGGCTCCAAGGACCGCACGGCCCAGGAGGTGCGCGACCACTTCGCCGGCGACCCGCGCGTGACGCTGCTGTCGTTCGAGAACGGCGGCAAGGCGCGGGCCGTCAACCGGGGCCTGGCCGTGGCCAAGGGCGAGTTCGTGGTGGCGCTGGACGCCGACACCCTGTTCCCGAAGTCGACGATCGGCCGCCTGGTGCGCTGGTTCGCCGACCCGAAGATCGGTGCGGTGGCCGGCAACGCCATCGTCGGCAACCGCCTCAACATCGTCACCCGCTGGCAGGCCCTGGAATACGTCACCGCCCAGAACCTGGAGCGGCGGGCGCTGGCGGCGCTGGGCGCGGTCACCGTGGTGCCCGGCGCGGTCGGGGCCTGGCGCAAGAGCGTGCTCGACGCCCTGGGCGGCTATCCGTCCGACACCCTGGCCGAGGACCAGGACCTGACCATCGCCTGCCAGCGCGCCGGCTGGAAGGTGGCCTTCGACCCGGCCGCCCGCGCCTATACCGAGGCGCCCGACACGGTGGGCGGCCTGCTCAAGCAGCGCTTCCGCTGGTCGTTCGGCACCCTGCAGTGCGTGTGGAAGCATCGCTCGGCGATGTTCAACCCCAAGACCCCGGTGCTGGGTTTCGTGGCCCTGCCGCAGATCTGGCTGTTCCAGATCCTGCTGGCCGTGGCCGCGCCGCTGGTCGACCTGGCCGTGGTCTGGAGCCTGGTCTCGGGCCTCTACGGCGCGGTGGCCCACCCGGTGGAATGGCGTCCCGACGACACCATCCGGGGCCTGCTCTACTGGGCGGTGTTCATCCTGGTCGACCTGTCGGCCGGCGCCCTGGGCATGGCGCTTGAAAAGCGCGCCCCCTGGGCCGACCTGCCCTACCTGCCGGTGCAGCGCTTCGGCTACCGCCAGCTGATGTACTACGTGGTGGTCAAGTCGGTGCTGACCGCCGTGCGCGGCGGCCGCGTCGGCTGGGGCAAGCTGGAACGGCGAGCGACCGCGGCGGTGAAGTAGGTAGAGAACCTCCCCCTCTGGGGGAGGCGGCCGAAGGCCGGTGGGGGGCCGGTCTCAGCTTCCGCAGCCTCGGCAGGTCCGCAGACACTCCCCCCTCCGATCGCTGCGCGATCGCCTCCCCCACAGGGGGAGGTTCCTGGGATCAGAACTCCGTCCACTCGTCCGCGGCGACGGCCCCGCCGCCGCTGGCGACCTTGCGAGGGGCCGGGCGCGACCGGCCGGGACGCGACGCCGGCTGGCGGCGGATCTCGGACGGGGCGATCTGGCCGCCGCCGCTGGTGCTGAAGCGCGAGATCAGCTGGGCCAGTTCGGCGGCCTCCATCTTCAGGCTGGCCGAGGCCACCGTGGCCTCCTCGACCATGGCCGTGTTGCGCTGGGTCACCTCGTCCATGCGGTTGACGGCGGTGTTGACCTCCGAGAGGCCGGTGGCCTGCTCGCGCGAGGACTCGGCGATCTCCAGGATCAGGCCGTCGATGCGGCCGACCTTCTCGACGATGGTCGACAGGGCCTCGCCGGTCTCGCCGACCAGCCGCACGCCGCGACCGACCTGGGAGGTGCTCTTGGCGATCAGGGCCTTGATCTCCTTGGCGGCTTCCGCCGAGCGCTGGGCCAGCGCCCGCACTTCCGACGCCACGACCGCGAAGCCCTTGCCGGCGTCGCCCGCCCGCGCGGCTTCGACCCCGGCGTTCAGGGCCAGCAGGTTGGTCTGGAAGGCGATCTCGTCGATCACGCCGATGATGCTGGTGATCTTGCCCGAGCTTTCCTCGATCTCGCCCATGGCCGCGACCGCCTCGCCGACGATCTCGCCCGAGCGGGTGGCGTCGACGCGGGCGGCCGAAGCCACCTGCGAGACCTCGCGCGCGCCCTCGGCGCTGCGGTTGACGGTGGCGGTGATCTGGTCGAGGGCGGCGGCGGCCTCCTCGAGATTGGCGGCCTGGATCTCGGTGCGGCGCGACAGGTCGTCGGCCGCGATCGAGATCTCCTGCGCCCCGGCCCCGACGCTGCGGGTGGCCGACGACACCACGCCCATGGCCCCGTCCAGAGCCGACATGGCGCTGTTGAAGTCGTTGCGCACCTTGTCGAACTGCGGATCGACCGGCTTGCTGATGCGATAGGTCAGGTCGTTGCGGGCCAGATGGTCGAGGCCCTGGGCGATCTCGTTGACCGCGTGCACGCGGCCGGTGACCACGGTGGCGAACTTCACGACCTTGGCGATGCGGCGCTTGTGGTCGAAGATCGGGTTGTACGAGGCCTGGATCCACACCTCGCGCCCGCCCTTGCCCACGCGCTTGAACTCGGCGGCGACGAACTCGCCGCTGTTCAGGCGGTCCCAGAAGGCGGCGTAGTCCGGCGAGTTGGCATAGGCGCCGTCGACGAACATCCGGTGATGGCGGCCCTGGATCTCGCTGAGCGTATAGCCCAGGGCGTCGAGGAAGTTCTGGTTGGCGGTGACGATCTCGCCGGCCGGGGTGAACTCGATCATCGCCTGGGCGCGGCTGACGGCCTCCATCTTGCCGTGCTGCTCGGCGGCGCGGCGCTTCTGCTCGGTGATGTCGGTGGCGACCTTGACGATGCGGGTGACGCCCCCGCGCGCGCCGCGGATCGGATTGTAGGAGGCCTGGATCCAGACCTCGCGGCCGCCCTTGCCCACGCGCAGGTACTCGCGGGCGTCGAACTCGCCGCGCCCGAGCTTGGCCCAGAAGGCGGCGTAGTCGGCGCTGGCGGCGTAGTCCGGCTCGACGAACAGGCTGTGGTGGCGGCCGACGATCTCCGACAGCGCATAACCCATCGCCGCGCAGAAGTTCTCGTTGGCGGTGAGGATCCGGCCCTTGGGATCGAACTCGATGGTCGCCAGCGACCGGTCCAGCGCGGCCAGGGTCTCGACGGCCTGGACTTGCGAGCGATTGAACATGGAAGTCTTCCATTGCAGGCCGGGACAAGGGGGTCGCCGGGCGCGTGTCGGGCTAGCAAGAGCTTCGATGCGGTAAATAGATTATTTATACTACGGCAGCGTCTCGAAACCCCAAGTAGAGCCCGACTCCCGCCAGCCTATTGCGCACGAAAAGCATCGTATTTAAGCCGTTGTTTCTTCGAGAAGCTTCAGCGCCGAATGGCTAAGCTTGAGTGGAAGATCGCGGTTCTGCGACAAAAGCGCCTCGCGCCCGGCCCGACCCTCTCCGGGCCTCACGCCGCCCATTTCGCAGGCGCCGCACGCCCAAAAAACCGACCGCCGTCGGCGCGCGTCCAAAACCGCCATTCCAGATAACCGGAGTCTGTGGGCGCTTTCGTAAAAGTGCAGGTTTTTCCTGCCTCTCGCCTTCTCCGATGGGGCGCGGGCGTTCTTTCTGACGATCGATCGGCAGAAGGGGGCGCCTTATCGCCCCCATGCGGTTGCGCCTGCGAAATCACGCTCCTATAACGCCGCCACATTCAAGAACCGTCGCGGAAGACCGGTCCCCTCATGAACATTCACGAGCATCAAGCCAAAGCCGTCCTCGCGGAGTTCGGCGCCCCCGTCCCGCGTGGCTTCGCGGCGTTCACTGCCGACGAAGCCGTCGCCGCCGCTGAGAAGCTGGGCGGTCCGGTCTTCGTCGTGAAGAGCCAGATCCACGCCGGCGGCCGCGGCAAGGGCAAGTTCGAGGGCCTCGGCCCCGACGCCAAGGGCGGCGTCCGCGTCGTCAAGTCGGTCGAAGACGTCAAGGCGTCGGCCGAGGAAATGCTCGGCCGCGTGCTGGTGACCCACCAGACCGGTCCCAAGGGCAAGCAAGTGAACCGCCTCTACATCGAGGAAGGCGCTGCGATCGCCAAGGAATTCTACCTGTCGCTGCTGGTCGACCGTGAAACCTCGATGGTTTCGGTGGTCGCCTCGACCGAAGGCGGCATGGACATCGAGGACGTGGCTCACGCCACCCCGGAAAAGATCCACTCGTTCTCGATCGACCCCGCCACCGGCGTGTGGCCGACCCACCAGCGCGCGCTGGCCAAGGCCCTGGGCCTGACCGGCGGCCTGGCCAAGGAAGCCGCCGTGCTGCTGACGCAGCTCTACACGGCGTTCCTGGCCAAGGACATGGCCATGCTGGAGATCAACCCGCTGATCGTCACGGCCGACGACCACCTGCGCGTCCTGGACGCCAAGCTGTCGTTCGACGGCAACTCGCTGTTCCGTCACCCGGACATCCGCGCCCTGCGCGACGAGACCGAAGAAGACCCCAAGGAAATCGAAGCCTCGAAGTACGACCTGGCCTACATCGCCCTCGACGGCGAAATCGGCTGCATGGTCAACGGCGCGGGCCTGGCCATGGCCACCATGGACATCATCAAGCTGTACGGCGCCGAGCCGGCCAACTTCCTCGATGTCGGCGGCGGCGCCAACAAGGAGAAGGTCACCGCGGCCTTCAAGATCATCACCGCCGATCCGGCCGTGAAGGGCATCCTGGTCAACATCTTCGGCGGCATCATGCGCTGCGACATCATCGCGGAAGGCGTCATCGCCGCCGTGAAGGAAGTCGGCCTGCAGGTTCCGCTCGTCGTTCGCCTGGAAGGCACCAACGTCGAGCTGGGTAAGAAAATCATCTCGGAAAGCGGCCTGAACGTCATCGCCGCCAACGATCTGTCTGACGGCGCCGAAAAGATCGTCGCGGCCGTGAAGGGTGCTCGCTAATCATGTCGATCCTCATCGGTTCTGAAACCAAGGTCATCACCCAGGGCTTCACCGGCGCCCAGGGCACGTTCCACTCGGAACAGGCCATCGCCTACGGCACCAAGATGGTCGGCGGCGTCACCCCGGGCAAAGGCGGTCAGACGCACATCGGCCTGCCGGTGTTCGACACGGTCGGCGAAGCCAAGGAAGCCACCAACGCCGACGCCTCGGTGATCTACGTCCCGCCGCCCTTCGCGGCCGACTCGATCCTGGAAGCCATCGACGCCGAAATCCCGCTGATCATCTGCATCACCGAAGGCATTCCGGTGCTGGACATGGTGCGCGTGAAGAAGGCCCTGAAGGGTTCGCGTTCGCGCCTGATCGGCCCGAACTGCCCGGGCGTCCTGACCCCGAACCAGTGCAAGATCGGCATCATGCCGGGCGGCATCTTCTCGGAAGGCTCGGTCGGCGTCGTGTCGCGTTCGGGCACCCTGACCTATGAAGCCGTGTTCCAGACCACCAACGCCGGTCTCGGTCAGACGACCGCCGTCGGCATCGGCGGCGACCCGGTGAAGGGCACCGAGTTCATCGACGTGCTCGAACTCTTCCTGGCCGACGAAGCCACCAAGTCGATCGTCATGATCGGCGAAATCGGCGGCTCGGCCGAAGAAGAAGCGGCCCAGTTCCTGAAGGACGAAGCCAAGCGCGGCCGCAAGAAGCCCATGGTCGGCTTCATCGCCGGTCGCACGGCTCCTCCGGGCCGTCACATGGGCCACGCCGGCGCCATCATCTCGGGCGGCAAGGGCGGCGCCGAGGACAAGATCGCTGCGATGGAAGAAGCGGGCATCCGCGTCTCGCCGTCGCCGGCGAAGCTGGGCGAGACCCTGCTCGAAGTCCTCAAGGGCTAAGAACTACACCGAAACCCCGCCCCGTGCGGGGCCCAGGTTTTTTGCGACCGCCAGTCGACGATCCGAAAAAATCACCTGGGCCTCGCCATCCGGCGCGGGCGACGGGAGATTGACAGACTATATTTACGGGACCGGTCTAACCACCGGTCCCGTAAACGGATCCGAAGCGTGGCGGCCGAAAATGGATAGCGGCCAACCGGTCGTCGCGCTTCATGTTTCAAACGAGCTCGTGATCCCGCCGGATGGCCTCGGCGGGCGAGCATCGAGGCGAAGACGATGGCGGACGACGCAGGCATCATCAATCAGGTCTTGACCGAGACCTCCTTCCTCTACGGCGCGAACGCCGCCTTCGTAGAGGACCTCTACGCCCAGTGGGCGGAGAACCCCGGGTCGGTCGAGCCCTCTTGGAACGCCTTCTTCTCCTCGCTGGCCGAGCAGGCCGACCAGGTCAAGCGCGCCGCCCAGGACCCGGCCTGGACCCCCAAGAAGGTCCCCAGCGTCCGTCCCGACTGGCTTTCGGCCCTCGACGGCCAGTGGGCCACCGTCGCCCCCGCCGTTGAAGCCAAGATCGCCAAGGCCGTCGAGGCCAAGGCTCCCGGCGTCTCCGCCGAAGCGGTCCGCGCCGCCACGCTGGACAGCTTGCGCGCCATCATGATGATCCGGGCCTACCGGATGCGCGGCCACCTCGCCGCCAACCTCGACCCGCTGGGTCTGGAGCCGCCGAAGGCCGCGCCCGAGCTCGACCCGGCCACCTACGGCTTCACCGAAGCCGACTATGACCGCCCGATCTTCCTCGACTTCGTGCTGGGTCTGGAGACCGCCACGATCCGCGAGATCCTGTCGATCGTCCGCCGCACCTACTGCGACAACGTCGGCGTGCAGTACATGCACATCTCGAACCCCGACGAGAAGGCCTGGCTGCAGGAGCGCATCGAGGGTCGCGACAAGGAGATCGTGTTCTCGAAGGAGGGCAAGGTCGCCATCCTCAAGAAGCTGATCGAGGCCGAGGGCTTCGAGAAGTTCCTGCACAAGCGTTTCCCCGGCACCAAGCGCTTCGGCCTCGACGGCGGCGAAGCCATGGTCCCGGCCATGGAGCAGATCATCAAGCGCGGCGGCGCGCTGGGCGTGAAGGACATCGTCCTGGGCATGCCGCACCGCGGCCGCCTGAACGTGCTGGCCGCCGTGATGGGCAAGCCCTACCACGTGATCTTCCACGAATTCCAAGGCGGCTCGTCGGTGCCCTCGGACGTCGAGGGTTCGGGCGACGTGAAGTACCACATGGGCGCCTCGTCGGACCGTGAGTTCGACGACAACAAGGTCCACCTGTCGCTCACCGCCAACCCGTCGCACCTGGAAATCGTCAACCCGGTCGTCATCGGCAAGGCCCGCGCCAAGCAGGCCTTCCTGCTGCGCGAGACCCCCGACGCCGGCCGCGGCCACGTGCTGCCGCTGCTGCTGCACGGCGACGCGGCCTTCGCCGGCCAGGGCGTGGTGGCCGAGTGCTTCACCCTGTCGGGCCTGAAGGGCTACCGCACGGGCGGCACCATCCACTTCATCGTCAACAACCAGATCGGCTTCACCACCAGCCCGCGCTACTCGCGCAGCTCGCCGTACCCGAGCGACATGGCCCTGATGGTCGAGGCCCCGATCTTCCACGTGAACGGCGACGACCCGGAAGCGGTCGTGTTCGCCTCGAAGGTGGCCACCGAATACCGCCAGAAGTTCGGTAAGGACGTGGTCATCGACATGGTCTGCTACCGTCGCTTCGGTCACAACGAAGGCGACGATCCCACCATGACGTCGCCGCTGATGTACGCGAAGATCAAGGGTCACCCGCCGACCCGCGAACTCTACGCCAACCGCCTGATCGGCGAAGGCCTGATCACCCAGGGCGAGTCCGACGGCTGGGTCTCGGAGTTCGAGACCTTCCTCGACAACGAATTCGAGAGCGGCAAGAGCTACAAGGCCAACAAGGCCGACTGGCTCGACGGCAAGTGGAAGGGCCTGGCCCAGCCCGGCGACGAAGAGCGCCGCGGCAAGACCGACGTGCCGCTCGCCAAGCTGCAGGAACTGGCCGCCAAGATCACGGCCATCCCGGAGCGCATCGACGCCCACAAGACCGTGCGCCGCGCCATCGAGAACCGTCGCGACGCCTTCACCAAAGGCGAAGGCCTCGACTGGGGCGCCGCCGAGCACATGGCCTTCGCCACCCTGCTCGACGAAGGCTTCCCGGTCCGCCTGTCGGGCCAGGACTCGGTCCGCGGCACCTTCACCCAGCGCCACTCCGACGTCATCGACCAGAAGACCGAAGAGCACTACACGCCGCTGAACAACATCCGTCCGGGCCAGGCCAACTACGAAGTCATCGACTCGGCCCTGTCGGAAGAGGCGGTGCTGGGCTTCGAGTACGGCTTCTCGCTGGCCGACCCGAACACCCTGACCCTGTGGGAAGGCCAGTTCGGCGACTTCGTGAACGGCGCCCAGGTGGTGATCGACCAGTTCATCAGCTCGGGCGAGCGCAAGTGGCTGCGGATGAGCGGTCTCGTGATGCTGCTGCCGCACGGCTACGAAGGCCAGGGTCCCGAGCACAGCTCGGCCCGGCTCGAGCGCTTCCTGCAGTCGTGCGCGGAAGACAACATGCAGGTGGTCAACTGCACCACCCCGGCCAACTACTTCCACGCCCTGCGTCGCCAGATGCACCGTGAGTACCGCAAGCCGCTGATCGTGATGTCGCCCAAGAGCCTGCTGCGCCACAAGCGCGCCGTCTCGAACCTGAGCGATCTGGCCGAAGGCACCGCCTTCCACCGCGTGATGGTGGACGGCGCCGAAGCCGGCTGCGACGTCGGCGGGATCACACTGAAGAGCGACGATCAGATCAAGCGCGTCATCATGTGCTCGGGCAAGGTCTACTTCGACCTGATCGACCAGCGCGCCAAGACCGGCCGCGACGACGTCTACATCCTGCGTCTGGAGCAGTTCTATCCGTGGCCGCTGAAGTCGGTCATGGGCGTGCTGAACCGCTTCAAGAACGCCGAGCTGCTGTGGGTTCAGGAAGAGCCGAAGAACATGGGCGGCTGGACCTTCGTCGATCCGTGGATCGAGCTCACCCTCGACAAGATGGACATCAAGGCCAAGCGCGCCCGCTACGTCGGTCGCCCGGCCAGCGCCTCCACCGCGGCCGGCCTGATGAGCCGCCACCTCAAGGAACTCGAAGCCTTCCTCACCGAAGCCTTCGCCTAAGAGTTCAAACCTTCAAGCCGCCGCGCCCTTCGACTTGTTCGATAGGCGCGGCGGTTTAAGTTCGCACCCGACCCTGACCGCCAGATCAAAAAGAGACATCGGAACCTAACCATGGCCGACATCATGACCCCCGCCCTGGGCGAATCCGTCACCGAAGCGACGGTCGCCCGCTGGACCAAGAAGGCCGGGGAGGCCGTGAAGAAGGACGAGCTGCTCGTCGAGCTGGAAACCGACAAGGTCAGCCTCGAAGTCGTCTCGCCGGCCGACGGCGTCCTGGTCGCCATCAGCGCCGAAGAAGGCGCCACCGTGGTTCCGGGCACGGTCCTGGGCGTGGTGACCGAAGGCGCGACCGCCTCGGCCGCTCCCGCCGCCGCCCCGGCCGCTGCTCCGGCCCCCGCGCCCGCTCCGGCTCCCGTCGCCGCCGCCGCTCCGGCTGCTCCGGCCGCCGCTCCGGTCAGCCCGGCCCCGGCCCGCATCGCCGCCGAGACGGGTCTGGACCTGTCGAAGGTCGCCGGCACCGGCAAGGACGGCCGCGTGACCAAGGGCGACGCCCTGGCCGCCCTGGAAGCCCGCGCCGCCGCCCCGGCTCCGGCGCCCGCCGCGCCGTCGGCCCCGCGTCCGATCCACGAGCGCGAAGAGCGCGTGAAGATGACGCGCCTGCGTCAGACGATCGCCCGTCGCCTGAAGGAAGCCCAGAACAACGCCGCCATGCTGACGACCTTCAACGAGGTCGACATGAGCGCGGTGATGGCCCTGCGCGCCCAGTACAAGGACGTCTTCGAAAAGCGCCACGGCGTGAAGCTGGGCTTCATGTCCTTCTTCACCAAGGCCGTCGTCGCCGCCCTGAAGGCCGTGCCGGACGTCAACGCCGAGATCGACGGCACGGACATCGTCTACAAGAACCACTACGACATCGGCGTCGCCGTCGGCACCGACAAGGGCCTGGTGGTTCCGGTCGTCCGTGACGCCGACGCCCTGAACCTGGCCGAGATCGAAAAGGCCATCGGCGACCTCGGCAAGAAGGCCCGCTCGGGCGGCCTGGCCATCGAGGACATGCAGGGCGGCACCTTCACGATCACCAACGGCGGCATCTACGGCTCGCTGATGTCGACCCCGATCCTCAACGCGCCGCAGTCGGGCATCCTCGGCATGCACGCGATCAAGGAACGCGCCATGGTCGTCAACGGCAAGATCGAAGTCCGTCCGATGATGTACCTGGCCCTGTCCTACGACCACCGCGTGGTCGACGGCCAAGGCGCCGTGACCTTCCTCGTGAAGGTCAAGGAAGCCCTGGAAGACCCGCAGCGCCTGCTGCTGGACCTGTAAGGGTTCTAGTCTTTCGAGATACGGAAAGGGGCCGCGAAAGCGGCCCCTTTTTTGTTGGTCCGGAGCCCAAGCTCCTCCCCCGTGAAACGGGGGAGGTGGCGCGGCGCTATCCGCGCCGTGACGGAGGGGGCGACGGCCGGCACGGCGTCCAGTCTCGCCCCCTCCACCGCTTCGCGGTCCCCCTCCCCCGCAAGCGGGGGAGGAGTTCAGTTGCGTAGATCCTCCCCCTCTGGGGGAGGTGGCCCAGAGGGCCGGAGGGGGCAGACGCGGCGCGTAAGGCCCCCTCAGTCGCTCCGCGACAGCTCCCCCAAAGGGGGAGCATCTTCAGAAACTAGTCGACGTCCCAGCGGAACGCCGCGTCGATCCAGTCGCCGATGCGGCCGTCCGGACGGGCCAGCGCGAACACCTGCGCCATCTCCTCGTCGGTCAGCGTAAAGTCGAAGATCGCGAAGTTCTCGGCCAGCCGCGCCGGGTTCTTGGTGCGGGGAATGGTCACCACGCCCTGCTGCACCTGCCAGCGCAGCGTCACCTGCCCCGGCGTCTTGCCGTACTTGGCGCCGATCGCCTTCAGCACCGGGTCGTCGCCGACCTTGCCCTGGGCCAGCGGCGACCAGGCGGTGATCGAGGCGCCCAGCTTCTCAGCCGTGGCCCGCAGGGTCTTCTGCGACAGGTAGGGGTGATACTCGACCTGGTTGGTGGCCAGCGGGGCCTCCGACAGGGCCGCCGCCTCCTCCCAGAGCGCCGAGGGGAAGTTCGACAGGCCGATGCCCCGCGTGCGGCCGTCGGTCTTGACCGCGTTCAGCGCGGCGATGGTTTCGGCCAGCGCCGGCTTGGGCTTGGGCCAGTGCAGCAGCAGCAGGTCCACCTGGTCGACCCGCAGCTTCTTCAGGCTCTCGTCGACCGAGCGCTGCAGGTCGCCGTCGGTGAACTTGTCGATCCATACCTTGGTGGTGACGAAGATCTCGCTGCGGGGCACGCCCGTGGCCGCCAGGGCCGCACCGACGTCCTGCTCGTTGCCGTAGATCTGGGCGGTGTCGACATGGCGATAGCCGACCTCCAGCGCCTTCTCGGTCACGGTCTGGGCCAGGCCGTTCTCCAGCTGGTAGGTGCCCAGGCCGATGGCCGGGATGTCGATGTCGCCGGAGCGAACGGTAGGCTGGGCCATGGGGAAACTCCTGGAAAAACGCTCAGGCGGATATAGGCGCCCGGTCCCGCTTCGCCAGCCGTAGTTGCAGATGCTGCACGCCGGTGAGCACCAGGGTCAGGGCGAAGAACCCGGCCGCCATCACCACCATCGTCACCAGCACCGAGGGATAACCCCGCTTGGCGACATTGAGGAACGGATAGGGATACCAGCCCGACAGCGCCCCGTGGATCAGGGTCCAGACCCCGAAGGCAAACGGCAAAGCGAGCGCCTTCCAGGCCTGGCCCCAGCGGGCGGCCTCGCGCGGCGGCAGGACCAGCAGGTCGGCCAGGAACAGCAGCGGCGTCACCGTGTGCAGCAGGGTGTCGGCCAGCAGCTGCCAGCCCTTCGGGTCCCACAGACCGGCCAGCAGCACGTGATAAACCAGCGCCGTCACGCCGATATAGACGCCTACCGCCACCCGCGTGCCCGCCCGCCGCGCCCAGACGCCGAGGCGGCTTTCCGGGGCCAGGGCCGAGGCGACCAGCGCCGTCCCGACCAGGATGTTGCTGAGCACGGTGAAGTAGCTGAAGAACTTCACCGTCTGGACCCCGAGGTCCCGACCCTCGATCGTCAGGCCGTATTGCAGCACGACGCCGAACCAGACGATCGCCGCCGCGACCAGGCGCCAGGCGCGCTCAGCCCTATTGGTCATTGGGCTGGTCATGGGCCTTGGAAACCTTCTTGGGGACGCTGGCGCGCCATTGCCGTTCGAGAATGCGCTTCACCGTCCCCGGCTCCACCGCCGACAGCCGGGCCAGCACCATCGGATAGTTGCGGTAGTGGTCGGTGAAATAGAAGACCTCGGGCGCGGCCTCGATCAGCATCTCGCGCTCGTCGAACGGCACGCCGGTCAGGACGAGCGTATCGCCGTCCTCCTTCAGCCTCGTCAGGAACTTGCCGTTCGCCTTGAGGCAGGCATAGCCATAGGACGTCCCGTCCGCGACCAGCGGCAGGGAAAAGGCGAAGGCGCGGACCTCTTCATACGTCATGGGCATGGGCGAAGCTCCCGTACCGCGACTATAGATGCAGTATGAGCGCGGAAAACACTCTGAAGACGCCGATCCTGGTGCTGGGCGCCACCAGCCTGATCGGGACCTTCCTGATGGCGCGGCTGCAGGCCGCCGGCCACGAGCCCATGGGCCTGTCGCGACGGCCTCCCGGAGGCGACGCCTGCTGGATCGACGCCGACCTGCGCGCCGACGACCTGGCCGAGCAGCTGCCCGGCGCGGCCACCGTCTTCGCCCTGTCGCCGATCTGGCTGCTGCCCGACGTGCTGCCGCTGCTGAAGGCCCGCGGCATGACACGTCTCGTCGCCTTCTCCTCGACCAGCCGCTTCACCAAGGAGGCCTCGCCCGAGCCCGCCGAGCGCGCCGTGGCCAAGGCCCTGGCCGACGCGGAAGCCGCCGTCGAGGCCTTCTGTTCGGAACATGGCGTGGCCTGGACCATCCTGCGCCCGACCCTGATCTACGCCGAGGGCCGCGACGGCAACGTCAGCCGCCTGGCCGGCCTGATCCGCCGCTTCAAGGTGCTGCCGCTGTCGGGTTCGGGCGAGGGCCTGCGCCAGCCGGTCCATGCCGACGACCTGGCGGCCGGCGCCATCGCGGCGGCGACCGCCCCGGCGGCGGCCGGCCGGGCCTACGCCCTGGTCGGCGGCGAGACCCTGGCCTATCGCGACATGGTCCGCCGGATCTACGAGGGCCTCGGCCGCAGGCCGCTGATCGCGCCCTTGCCGCCGTGGCTGTTCAGCTTGCTGCTGACCCTGGCCCGGCCGTTCTTCCCCGGCGCGACGGCGGCCATGGGCGCGCGGATGAGCCAGGACCTGACCTTCGACGCCGCCGATGCGGTCAGGGATTTCGGGTGGAGTCCGAGGGATTTTCATCCCCGCTTCTGATCCCTGTCCCCTTGCGGGAAGGGGTCGTCGAGGGGGCGCGAGCGGATGTTGCGCCCCCTCGTATTTGATTGGCAGGCCTCAGAGCGAGGTCAGCGCCTGGTCGGCCACGCCATCGCAGTTCAGGTCGAGCGAGGCGACGCCGTCTGCGACCAGGATGCCGGTATCGACCGCCCCGTCGCCGTCGCGGTCGCCATAGAGGGCGCCGTTGTCGTCGGCGTAGACGACCGCGCCGCCGCTGACGGCGACGGCGGTCAGCGACGCGTTCGCCGTGGTCAGGCCGTTGTAGAGGCCGTTCGCGGCAAGGGAAGCTTCGGCGGCGTTCACGGCGGCGCCGTTCTGGGGCAGGGCCGCCAGCGCATCGGCGATCGTCTGCAGGTCGTTGGCCGGGGACGAGCCTCCCGGTCCGGCGCTGTAGGTATAGGGGGTCGAGATCGGATACGAGGTCGTCGTGTAGAACGTCGTCGGCGAAATGGTGGAGACGACCTCGCTGTCGTAGCCTCCGGTCACCAGAGCGACTTCTTCCTTAGACAGATTCCGCATGTTCCACGCTCCGTGCATTGGGAATTTGGTCGTCGCCGCGTTCCTTCTTGTCCGCGACGTATCTCTCGATCCATTCGTCGTTGAGGCTGTCGGACTGACGATCCAGACGGCCGATCTCGACCCGCCGGCTCCGGTCGTATTCAACCCCCATGAAGGCGGCGATCCGGTCGAGGACCCCCTCCTCATCGTCCAGCACCTCGCCGTATCCGATGCGCAAGGGCGCGGTTTCGGTGAGGGCGAAGATCTTCTCCCAGGCCGCCTCCTGCTTGGCGACGGAGAGCTCCTGCCGGCGAATGAGCGCATAGTCGTAGGTCGGCTCGTTGATCTCCTTGGCGATGGCGAACCAGCGCTTGGTCTGGATGGCCCGCGCATAGGAGACGGCCTGCGCCGCCTTGTTCTCGCGCGTGAAGTAGAGCACGTGATCGGGCGCTATCCGCTGCAGGAAAGCGTCCTCTCGATCTGATACTTCCCGGTAATTCGGGATGAACATCTTGTAGCCGAAGACGCCATTGCCGCCGCTTCTGATCCTCTGAAGCGCCAGCCAATATTCATCCAGAGTATTGTGCGGCAGCCGATTGAAGACCGGCCGGTTGGTGTTCATGTTCAGGTATTCGAGCGGCGCGCCGAATGCGCCGGCCGCCCAAAGCCTCAGAACGAAATAGGTGCTTCCGCTTCGCGGAACGGAGGCGACCATGTAGGTCTGACGCGCGCCTCCAGGAACGACGGGGAGGTCGTGCTCCCGCCGATACAGTTGATCTACGTTAAGCAACACCTCACCCTTTTTACAAAACTGCAAAAATAGACGCCGCAGATCCCGAAATGCTGCCGAATAGCGATAGCGTTTCGAGGTGAGCAACTCAGATATTCACTTAATGCGACTGTCAATCTTCTATTTTATGCTTTAGTTTTTCAAATTTGAATTATACAGAACTTTTTTGATCTAAAATTCTATTTGCAAACCTGCGCTGCAGCGTGCTGCCTTCACAAGCACGAGTAGGTGTTGCGATGTCAGTGAGCGTTGAACTTTTTCGCACTTCGGCCGTGGAGTCGGCCCGCTCCCGCATGGGGCGCCCCGTCGAGATGACCGGCGTGGCGGGCTGGGCCCTCACGCTCTTCATGGCCGCGACCCTGAGCGTCGCCGTCGCGTTCCTCTGCCTGGCGCGCTACGCCAAGACCGAGACGGCGCTCGGCGAGGTCACGCCTTCGGCGGGGGTCGCCCGGATCTTCGCCCCCAAGGCCGGCGTGGTGCGGACGGTGCTGACGCCCAGCGGCAGCCAGGTCGGCGCCGGCCAGACCCTCTTCATGCTGTCCTACGACACGGTCCTGGAAAACGGCGCCAGACTGGGCGGCCGGATGGAGGCGGTCGGCCGCGACCAGCTGGAAGCCAGCCGCATGCAGGGCCAGGCCAGGAGCGGCCAGGTGAGCGCGGCGATCGCCGAACTCGACGCCAAGACCGACAGCCTGACCCAGGCGGTCGGCGCCTATCGCGAGCAGCGCCGGATCCAGCTGGACCGGATCGTCCTGCTCGAGAAGACCGTGACCGCCTCCCAGGCCCTGGCCGCGCAGAACCTGATGTCGTCGGTGGTCCTGCGCCAGCGCGAGGACTCCCTGCTTTCGGCCCGGCAAGGCCTGACCGACCTCGACCGCTCGATCAGCGAGGCTTCGAGCCAGATCGCCCAGGGCAAGGCGCAGCGGGCCAACCTGCTCTATTCGCGGGAAGAGGCCCTGGCGAACCTGAACCTGGCCCAGGCTCAACTCACCGAGAAGCGCCTGCAGGACGAGGCCGCCAGGGGCGTGCGGATCGTGGCCCCCAAGGCCGGTCGCATCACCAACCTCCAGGTTCGGGCTGGCGACGCGGTGGAAGCCGGCGCGCCCCTGGCCCTGCTGGCGCCGGACAGCGGCGGCGACCTGGAAGTGACCCTGTGGGCGCCTTCGCGCGCCGTCGGTTTCGTCCGGCCCGGCGACAAGGTGCGACTGATGTTCGACGCCTTTCCCTACCAGACCTTCGGCGTGGTCTGGGCCCGGGTCTCGGAAATCTCGCGCGCCCCGATCATGCCCGGCGACCTCCCCGTCCCGATCGAGACGAAGGAGCAGATGTACAAGATCACGGCCCGCCTCGAGCGCAGCAGCCTGCGCGCCTACGGCAAGGACTGGCCGCTGACGCCGGGGATGCGGCTGACCGCCGATCTCGTGCTGTCCGAGAAGTCGCTGCTGGAATGGCTTCTCGACCCCATCGCGGCGACGCGAGAGCGCTCAGCGCTCTGATCCCGCCGCTCAGCATTCATTCCACAGCCCAGGAGAACGCCAGCCAAGCAATCAAAACTCAGCATCAACCAGAACCATCAAGTTGTACGCTTAAGTTTATCTCAAAAGGGGCAAATATGCGTAGTCTTACGAAAGCAGAACTTGAAGTTATCTGCGGCGGTTACGATTCTTCGAACGAGGTTTCCTCGATCGTCGTGACCCCCGGCTCCGGCACCACGAGCTGGTACACCTCCTACACCTACATCGACACGATCGACAGCGGCGGCGGTGGCGGTGGCGGCGGCTCCGGCGCTTCCGAGGCCGCCGAACTCGCCGAGGCGGCCGCCGCGATCGCCAAGGCGCTCAGCGATATCGACTGGAACGCCGTCGGGGTCGACGCCAACGAGCTCTTCTTGAAGATCGCCGGCGGCTACGACAACGAGAGCGTCGACACCAACAAGATGGACACCCTCGGCAAGGTCGACGACGTGACCATCTACGAAAGCGACAGCGGCAATCTCTATGCCGACCGCGACGGCGACGGCGTGATCGACACCGGCATCCTCTACAACTCGGATACCGGCATCGTCTCGGCCGACTGGGACGCCAACGGCACCGGCGATCAGGTCATCGCCGACCTGAAGCCGTAAGACCCGATCAGTAAGCGTAAAACCGACCTTGCGCGCGCAAGCGCGCAAGGTCACACCGGAGCAGCGGATGTCGCGTAACGGTATTTTCCTCGGCGCCGTGTTGGCGACGATCCCGCATGCGCCTTCGCTTGCGGAGACTCTTCAGGACTTCTGCAAGGCCGAACGCCTGGAGATATCGCCGGGCGGAACCTATGTCTTCGCCCGCAAGCCCTCGCGCATCCTGGTGGCCCGCGCCGATTGCCTGGCCTCGCCAGCGGCCGATTGCGACGTCACCGAGGTCTGGAATCCAGCGCCCCTGGCCCGCGGCGACATCCAATTCGACGCCGACGACAGGCGCCTCTTCGCCTATGGCGCCGGGGTTTCGCAGAGCGGTCGGGCCACCAGCGGCAACACGGTGTACGAGATCGACGCCCAGCAGGCGTCGAAAGGCCTGGCGCCCGCCCAGGTCGCGCAATTTCCACTGCCCACCGACCAGGACGTCCTGGACGCCATCGACGTCTCGCCGCCCGACGGGCGAGACGGCGGCGACTACTGGAAGTCGGTGCAGGCGCGGCTCGACCTCGCCGCCTCGCGGCAGTCGAAACAGACCTACAATATCCGCAACCTGTACGGACGGATCTCCGGAAAGTCGTTCGTCTATCTCTATCGTCGCGACGCGGACTTCTCGGTCATGTACGGCCGCGACGGCCAGGAACGCGCCTTGTGGCCGAACGGCCATGCCTTCGAGGAGCGCACGCGCAACCTGGATTTCCGCTTCGACGGCGACGACGTCGTGGTTCTGGCCCAGGGCGGGGTGCTGAGGATCGGGCAGGGAGCCCCGCGCGACCTGACCAAGGGGCGCTCGCGCGCCGCCCTGGTCCTGGGCGACGACCCCGCCGGTTACTACGGCTATTGGAGCGCCGAGGGCGCGGAACTCAAAGGCGCCGCGTCGGCTACGCTGGGCCCGCTCAGGGCCAGCCTGGCCGCATCATCCCTGGCCGACGTGTCCGGGATCAGCGTCAACAACCGTTCCGCCGCCTTCGTCATCAGCACCGGCCCCCTGCTCGCCGAGACCAAGGCCGGCCGCGGCGCGACCTACCGCCACCTCTATGTCCGCGACGGGGTTCGCCGCGAGATCGACTGTGGCGGCGGCGCGCCGGCGCAGCACGACGTGGTGCGGATCGGCGGACCCGGGAGTTTCCTGTTCGTCGACCGCTATCGGCGGCCCGGCGCGACCGCCACGGCGCTGTTCCTCTACGGCGGCCCGTCGCGCTACGTGAACCTCGCCGCCGGACTGCCCGACCGCATCCTGACCTTTCTCGACAGCGGCCTGAACGTGGATGTCGTCCACTATGGCGGTTCGAGCTACACCTTCGACCTGTCCAACCGCCTGCTGCTCGAAGGGCCGACTTCGATCGACCGCGACGCGGCGACCATCGAGGCCTATGTCGCCGCGACCTATCGCGACGACCAGAAGGTTTCGCTCTACGCAAACAGCTTCGGCGGGCTGTTCTATCGCCACTTCAGCGCGGCCTTCCTGGCGCGGCTGGACCGCCGCGTCCTCGACGCGCCCAGCGGCTCGGTCGACATGCGCGAAGAGCCGATCTGGAAGGCGATCAACGAGCAGGGCTGGGGGCGTGGCACGATGGAGCGGGAAAACCGCTTCTTCGCCGGCCTGACCGCCTGCCCGCTCAAGGCGCCGACGACGATCATCGTCGGCCGCGACGACGCCACGGTCCATCCGCGCGAGGACTACCGCCTGTGCGGGCCGAGCCAGGCCAGGTTCGTCGAGCACCCCTACGACCACATGGAAAACCCGCTCCTGGTCATCGGAGGACGACAGCACTCGGTCATCCTGCTCCTGGCCCGGGAACTGGGCGGCGCGCCGCCGCAGCAAGCATCGGAAACCCCGCGGTGAAATACCATCAGACCGAAAACGCCGAGTGCGGCCTGATCTGCCTGGCCTACGCCTCGTCGCGCCTGGGCGCCGACCTCGACGTGGCGGAGCTGCGCCGCAAGTACGGCGGCTCGTCGCGCGGCTTGTCCTTCAAGCAGATGGCGGACATCGCCGGAGCGCTGAATCTCGAAGCCAGGGCCGTGCGCTGCGAACTCGACGAGCTGGCCGGACTGAAGCTGCCGGCCATACTGCACTGGCGGATGAACCATTTCGTCGTGCTCGATCGGGTGCGCAAGAACGGCGTCGTCGTCCACGATCCCGCGAAGGGACGGTTGACCTTCAGCCTGGAGGAAGCCGGCCGGCTGTTCTCCGGCGTCGCCCTGGAGATCCACCGCTCCGAACAGTTCCGCCGCCGCAAGGAGCGCAGCCCCCTGACCATCTGGTCGTGGGTGAGCTTCGAACCGCAGATGATGGCGGGCCTGGGCCAGGTGCTGCTGCTGTCGCTGATGATGCAGGCCTACATCGTGGCCAGCCCCTTCTACATCCAGCTGGCGGTCGATCAGGCGGCGCTGCGCGGCGACCTGCAGATGCTGACGACCCTGGCGATCGGCTTCGGCCTGTTCGGCCTGTTCAACGCCGGCGCCTCGGTGCTGCGCAGCTTCGCGATACAGCAGATCGGCGCCACCCTGTCCTGGAACATGAGCCTCAGGCTGTTTCGGCACCTGGTGCGCCTGCCGCTGGGCTGGTTCCAGCGGCGACGCCTGGCCGACACCATCTCGCGCTTCGACTCCGTCAAGCCCATTCGCGACCTGCTGTCGGGCGCCCTGATCACCGCCCTGATCGACGGCCTGCTGGCGATCACCACGCTGTGCCTGATGTTCTACGTCTCGTGGCGGCTGGCGACCGTGGTGGCGGCGGGCGTGGCGCTGTACGCGATCCTGCGGCTGTCCACCCTGCCGCTGTCGATGCGGATGAGCGCCGAGACCCTCGGGGCCCAGATCGCCGAGAACAGCAAGCGGATCGAGACGATCAAGGCGATCCAGACCATCAAGGTGATGGGGGCGGAAAACGAGCAGGAGGCCCAATGGGCCAACAAGTTCTCGAACTACGTCCGGCGCGACTTCATCAACAACCGCACCCAGGCGGCGATCAAGGCCGCGTTCCAGGTGCTGGAGGTCCTCACAGCGACCTCCGTCGTGTTCATCGGCGTGCACGAGATCATCGAGAAGCAGATGACCGTGGGCGTTCTCTACGCCTTCCTGTCCTATCGCTCGCAGTTCTCGTCGGCGGTCACCAACGTCATCGAGCAGGTGATCCAGGTGCGGCTGACCGACATCTACTCCTTCCGCCTGGCCGACATCGTACTGACGCCGCGCGAGGAAGGCATCGATCGCGTCGAGACCAGCGATATCCGCTTCCAGGGCCGCATCGAGGTGGAGAACCTGGCCTTCCGCTACTCCACCCAGGACGGCTACATCTTCAAGAACCTGAACTTCACCATCGAGGCGGGCGAGTACGTCGCCATCGTCGGCCGGTCCGGGTCGGGCAAGAGCACGCTGCTGAAGATCATGTGCGGGCTCTATACGCCGTCGGCCGGCGAGGTCCGGGTCGACGGCAAGAGCGTCTCGGCCTGGGGACCGCGGGCGTTCCGCTCGACCTGCGGCGTGGTCTTGCAGGATGACGAACTGCTATCGGGGACGATCGCCGAGAACGTCGCGTTCTTCGACGAGACCATCGACCACGACCGCATCTGGGACGCCTTGGAGGCCGCGGGCCTGCGCGAGGAGATCACGGCCATGCCCATGCAGATCGAGACCTTCGTCGGCGACATGGGCGGGGCGCTGTCGGGCGGCCAGAAGCAACGCCTACTGATCGCCCGGGCGCTGTACAAGCAGCCGTCGCTGCTCTTCCTGGACGAGGCGACCTCTCACCTTGACGTCCGTCGCGAAGGTCACGTGAACCGCAGCCTCAAGGGGCTGAAGACGACGCGGGTCGTCATAGCGCACCGGATCGAGACCATCCGAACGGCCGATCGCGTCTTCGACCTCGAGCGGGGCGCCTTCGTGGGCACCGGAGCCGAGTTCGCCATCCGGCGGACCCCGCCCGTCTCTCCCGCGGCCCCGCAATCGATCGAGGCCTAGGCGCGGCTTCAAGCCTCGTTGAACACCCGAGCGCCCTGGTCGCTCCGCCGGTCGTACAGCAGCAGCCCGTTGCGCAGTTCCAGGCTGCCCGCCGCCTTGGCGTAGAGCATGGTGAAGAAGGCGATGGACCGCGTCATGGTCACCGCATCGGCGTCGACGGCGCAGAATCGCAGGTCCAGCCCCTTTCGCCGGGCCTGCCGACGCGCGTCCGTCAGGACCTGGATCGCCGCGGCGGGCGCCTCGTCCGCCAGGCGATAGAGCACGAGTCCATCGAGATCGCTGGGCGGGTCGGGGATGCGCCGGACAAAGCCGCCGCCAATCAACACCGCATCGGCGATGACCCCGCGCGCCTCTAGCCGCAACAGAAACCCCTCCAGCCTCCTGAGCAGTTCGAGGCGGACCGCGTCGCCCCCGAACTGCCGGAAGAGGTCGTCGCGCTCGAATACGTAGGGACTGGAATTGCCTGGGAAACTTTCGGCCTCGGCGGCCACGTAGACCGGAAAGCCCAGCGCCGCCGCGGCGCTCCGATTGTCGTTCACGTGGGATCACCGGTCCGGGGCGCGAGCGTCGCCAGATGCTGTTCGAAGTCGGGCAGCAGGGCTCCATAGTCCGTGATCATTCGATCGACCGTCCGCACGACCGAACCCCAATCATCGTGCAATTCGGCGCGGCGCACGCTGACCTCGAAATTGCCTTGGGTCGCGTAGATCAGCGGGCCAAGCGGGATGTAGCCATGGCGGCACGCGCCGGCGCGGGCCAGCGCGCCACTGAACAGCACGCGCGCCAGCCGACCGTTGCCGTTCGGAAAGGCGTGGGTGTTCAGCACGGCCACCAGGATCCACACCGCCGAGGCGACCGCCGCCTCTTGCGTCTCATCCGACAAGGCGTCCCAACGCGCGCAAATGCGCTCCAAGGCCGGCTTCACCTCCTCCGGCGCAATGAAATCCACCGCGCGCCCATCCTTGTCCGGTTGGGTTCGATGCTGGCTTGCCCGGATCTGCTGTCCTCGTCGGCCGACGCACCCGCCGGCGATCCGTCGCAGCCGGTCGATCGTCATCGGAAAGGCGGCGTTGGCGCAGAGCGTGCGCCCTACGGGATCCAGCGGCCGGCGATCCAGGAAGGTGGAAAGCGAGCGTTCCTCGCCAGTCAGGAAGGGGGAGAGCGGGTCGCGGGTGTTGTCCCGGATGCGTTGCCGCCAGGGCGGCGGCAACCAGACCGCCAGGGCGCGCTCGCGCGAGCCATCGCCACCGGGCGGGGGAAGGTCGGCCAGCCGGCGAGCGAGCGCGGCCACCGCGTCGTTGGCCTCGCTCACGCGCAGTTCGGAGTTGACGATGGGCGAGCGCATCGGCCTCTGCTCTCGATTTCGCCTTGAGCGCTTCTGGATGCCGGACCCGTCAGCACTTGGCTTGACGCGAGACTGCCGCGCCGCCCCCGCCTCGTCGAGTTTCGAAAGATTTCCCGCTCCCGCACCCACACGCCCGAGAACCGCCACGCGGGACCGCGGCCAAGGGTGGACCGTCCGCCGTGGAGGCGGACCGGCCTAAGCCAGCCCCGCCCGACCGTAATACAGCGTCCCCGCCATCGGCTGGGCGAGCCCCCGGCGGATACGCGGCCCGAACTTCGTCGCCGACAGCAGGCGCGCGACCATGACCTCGTCCCCCGCCCGGCGGAACGCCCGGGCGGCCGCCGACCACAGCGCCGTGGTCGCCGGATGCGGCGCGACGACGCCGGCGGCGAGGCCGAGGGCCAGCAGGCTCCAGCCGGCTGCACGGGCGGTGATGCGATCAGGACGGGTCATGGTCGTGCTCCTTTCTTGTGGGGTCGAGGAGGACCGCCGGGGGCTGGGCGGTGTGGCGGTCCTCCTCGGGCCGCCGGATAGTCCTTTCCAGGCTATTCGGCGGCGATGGCGATCTCGTCGGCGGAGATCCCCAGTCGGTAGGCGACGCCGGCCCCGTAGGCCGGATCGGCGCGATGGAAGTGCACCAGCTGGCGCTTCTGGATCTCGACCGGCACGCCGTGCATGGCCGCGGCGATGTTGTCGAACAGCTGGCGCTGCTGGTCGGGGCTCATCAGCCGGAACAGGTCGCCCGGCTGGGTGTAGTCGTCATTGCCGTCGCGGTGGCTGTAGCGGTCGGCGTCGCCGTGGATCGGCAGCGGCGGCTCGGCGACCGACGGATCCTCCACCGGCCCGCCGAAGCTGTTGGGCTCGTACCAGGCGTCGGTGCGCGGCGGACTGTCGAACCGCATGGCGCCGTCGGCGTGGTAGTGGTGCACCGGGCAGCGCGGACGGTTCACCGGCAGCGCCTCGTAGTGGGTGCCGATCCGGTAGCGGTGCGCGTCGGCGTAGGCGAAGATCCGCGCCTGCAGCATCTTGTCGGGCGAGAAGCCGATGCCCGGCACGATGTTGGACGGCGAGAACGAGCTCTGCTCCACCTCGGCGTGGTAGTTGTCCGGATTGCGGTTCAGCTCCAGCACCCCGACCTCGATCAGCGGATAGTCCGCGTGCGGCCACACCTTGGTCAGGTCGAACGGGTTCCAGCGGAAGCTCGCGGCCTGGGCCTCGGTCATGATCTGCACGTAGAAGGTCCAGCGCGGGAAATCGCCCTTCTCGATCGACTCGAAGAGGTCGCGCTGGGCGCTCTCGCGGTCGTTGGCGATGACCGCGTTACCCTCGGCATTGGTCCAGTTCTTGATGCCCTGCTGGGTCTTGAAGTGGAACTTCACCCACACGCGCTCATTGGCGGCGTTGATGAAGCTGTAGGTGTGGCTGCCGAAGCCGTGGACGTGGCGATAGCTCTGCGGCAGGCCCCGGTCCGAGAACAGGGTCGTCACCTGGTGCAGGCTTTCCGGCGACAGGCTCCAGAAGTCCCACATCGCCGTCGGCGAGCGCAGGTTCGACACCGGATGGCGCTTCTGGGTGCGGATGAAGTCGGGGAACTTCAGCGGATCGCGCAGGAAGAACACCGGGGTGTTGTTGCCCACCAGGTCCCAGTTGCCCTGCTGCGTGTAGACCTTCAGGGCGAAGCCGCGCACGTCGCGCTCGGCGTCGGCCGCGCCGCGCTCGCCGGCCACGGTCGAGAAGCGCAGCAGCACTTCGCTCTCCGCGCCCGGTTGCAGGGCCGCGGCCTTGGTCCAGCCGCTGATGTCGTGGGTGATCTTCAGCACGCCGTAGGCGGCCGAGCCCTTGGCGTGGACGGCGCGCTCGGGCACCCGCTCGCGGTTCTGGTGGGCCAGCTTTTCCATCAGCTGATAGTCCTGCATCAGCAGGGGCCCGCGCGGGCCGGCCGACAGGCTGTTCTGGTTGTCCGCGATCGGCGCCCCGGCGCTCGTCGTCATGGTGATCTTGGTCATCTCGGCCCTCGTCATCTCGTAGCGCCACTGTCCCAGGCGGCATCCGATAAATCCAATTGATCGTTTTTGCCGACAGCATCGGCTCGATCTATCAGACTCTAGGCAGGACCATAGGGCGGGTCTTGAACGGCCACGCCTCGACCCGGAGCGTCCGGCGGTCTAATCCAGGGCCATGACCGCCATCCTGCCCGACGCCGCCGCCGCCAACTGGGTCGACCGCTACGCCCCGGCCGCCTTGCGCCCCTGGCTGAAGCTGGGACGGTTCGACCGCCCGGCCGGCATCTGGCTGCTGATGCTGCCCGGCTGGCAGGGCATCGCCCTGGCCGCGGCCGAGAAGGGCCAACTGCCCAATCCCTGGCTGCTGATCGCCTTCTTCGTCGGGGCGGCCCTGATGCGGGCGGCCGGCTGCGCCTTCAACGACATCGTCGACCGCGACTTCGACGCCCAGGTGGCTCGCACCGCCCTGCGCCCGATCCCGGCCGGCCTGATCACCGTCAAGCAGGCCTGGCTGTTCCTGGTGGGATGCAGCCTGACCAGCTTCCTCATCCTGATCTGCCTGGGCTGGCTGGCGATCGGCCTGGGCGTGGCCTCGCTGCTGCTGGTGGCCGGCTATCCGTTCATGAAGCGGATCACCTGGTGGCCGCAGGCGTGGCTGGGCCTGACCTTCAACTGGGGCGCCCTGCTCGGCTACGCCGCCGCCACCCATTCGCTGAGCTGGTCTGCCGCCCTGCTCTACGCCTCGGGCATCTTCTGGACCCTCGGCTACGACACCATCTACGCCATCCAGGACATCGAGGACGACGCCCTGGCCGGGGTGAAGTCGTCGACCCGTCGCCTGGGATCGAAGGTCCGCCAGGGCGTGGCGATCTTCTACATCCTGGCCTTCGTGCTGGCCCTGGCGGCCGCCTGGGCCGGCGGCCTCGGACCGCTGTTCCTGCCGCTGCTGGGCCTCTACGGCCTGCACCTGTCGCGCCAGGCCGTGGCCGTGAAGCTCGACGACGGGCCGGGCGCGCTGAAGCTCTTCAAGTCCAACGCCCAGGCCGGCGCGATCCTGGTGCTGGCGCTGGTGGCGGGCGCCTGGACGCCGGCGGGGTTCTGAGGCCGCAAGACCCCCTCAGTCGCTCCGCGACAGCTCCCCCAGAGGGGGAGCATCTCCTTGGCTCGGCGCTACTAAATCCTCCCCCTCTGGGGAGGTGGCCCGGAGGGCCGGAGGGGGCTTCCCCGGTCAGAACGGCCCCGCGCGGTAGATCCGCTCCATCGACCGCTCCAGCTCGCCCAGCCGCCGGTCATAGGCCCGCGCCAGGCAGGCCCGGTTGGCCTTGCAGCCCGCCCGCTCGTTCAACCAGGCCTGTTGCTCGTCCATCAGCGCCCCGCGCGCGCCCATGCCCATCGTCTTCTTGTTGACGTCGTAGAGCACGCTCATCCGCACATCCTTGTTGTCGAGGCTGCGATCAGCGCAGATCGCCTTCTCGTCGGCCCTCCTGGCCTTGGCGCAGTCGAAGCTGGCGGCGTGAGCAGCCCCCGCGAGGCCAAGCGAAATAAGGGCGACGACAACAGGCAAGCGCATGAAAAACCTCCGGAAAAGGACCTGACCTAACGGCATTCTGTCGGCTGGAACCTGAATGTGCGATGATCCGTTCCATGGCCGTCGCCGCTCGCATCAAGCCGCAGGAACTGTTCTCGCAAGAGGACTGGGCCCGCCTGTCGCGCCGCTCGTCCTGGCGCGGGATCGCCATGGTCGCCCACGCCTGGGGC
Organism: Caulobacter sp. GW821-FHT12A07; assembly: GCF_058807655.1. Lineage (NCBI taxonomy): Bacteria > Pseudomonadati > Pseudomonadota > Alphaproteobacteria > Caulobacterales > Caulobacteraceae > Caulobacter > Caulobacter sp. GW821-FHT12A07. The sequence goes on along the minus strand of NZ_JBXAQX010000002.1, from coordinate 475,879 downwards.
GTGATCCTGCTGGCCGGAGCCGTCTTCGTGGTCTGGCCCAACCCGCTGACCTATATCGTCGCCGTGATGCTGATCGGCGCCCGGCAACTGGGCCTGGCGATCCTGATGCACGAAGCTGCTCATGGCGGGCTGCACCCGAACCTCAAGGTCAACGACTGGCTGGGCGAGTGGTTGTGCGCGGCCCCGCTGGGGGCGTCGCTGAACGCCTACCGCCCCTACCACCTGACCCACCACAAGTTCGCCCAGCAGGCCGAGGATCCGGACCTCGTTTTGTCGGCCCCGTTCCCGACCACGCGGGCGTCCCTGCGCCGCAAGATCATCCGTGACCTGACGGGCCAGACCTTCTTCAAGCAGCGGTTCGGGCCGATCCTGGCGGGCCTGAAGAAGCGCGGTCACGGCCAGGCGCCGGGCGCGATCTTCGCCCGCGCGGCGGCAGGCCAGAAACGGTTCCTGCTGATCAACCTGGCCATGCTGGTGGCGCTCAGCGCCGCCGGCCTGTGGTGGGCGTGGCTGGCCCTCTGGATCGTGCCCATGGCCACCTGGTTCCCGCTCGTCACGCGCCTGCGCAACATCGCCGAGCACGCCCTGGTCGCCAAGGACGAGCCCGATCCCTTCCGCCATGCCCGCACCACCAAGGCCAACTGGCTCGAGCGCGCCCTGGTCGCGCCCTACCACGTCAACTTCCACGCCGAGCACCACCTCTTCATGCACGTACCGTGCTGGAACCTGCCCCGGGCGCACCGGCTGCTGGCCGAGAAGGGGCTGACCGAGGGCATGCTGAACGCGCCGGGCTATCTGACGGTGCTGAAGGCGGCGTCGAGCAAGGTGGCGGCGTAAGCCCCCTTCGGCCCTCCGGGCCACCTCCCCCAAAGGGGGAGGATCTAGCGACGCCCCGCCATCAAGATGCTCCCCCTCTGGGGGAGCTGTCGCGGAGCGACTGAGGGGGTCTCGCGTGAGCGCGAAACGCCTATAACCCGCCCATGATCGTCCAGACCCTGGAAGGCCGTCGGGCCTTCATCCGCGACAACACCCGCCTGCTGCCCACGCCGCACGCGCCGGAACTCCTGTTGCACCTGGCCGACGAGATCACGCCGATCTGGAAGCTGACCGAAGAGGCGCTGGAGGAGATCGGCCTGCCGCCGCCGTTCTGGGCCTTCGCCTGGGCGGGCGGCCAGGCTCTGGCGCGCTACGTGCTGGACCACCCCGAGATCGTGCGCGGCAAGCACGTGATCGACTTCGCCACCGGCTCGGGCATCGTCGCCGTCGCGGCCATGAAGGCCGGCGCGGCGAGCGTGCTGGCGGCCGATATCGACGTCTTCTGCGAGGCTGCGGTGGCGATGAACGCGGAGGCCAACGGGGTCGAGATCGGCTTCACCGACGTCAACCTGCTGGACGCCCCGCCGCCGCTCGCCGACGTGCTGCTGGCCGGCGACATCTGCTACGAGGGCCCGATGGCCAAGGCGGTCATGGCCTGGCTGGCCCAGGGCCGCGCGGCCGGGGCGACGGTGCTGGTCGGCGATCCGGGCCGCACCTACTTCCCCAAGGAGGGCCTGGTGAAGCTGGCCGAATACCAGGTGCCCACCACCCGCGAGCTGGAAGACCTGGCCGTCAAGCGCACCAGCGTCTGGACTCTGCCCTGACGCCAAACTAGAACATTTGCGGAACATAAGTGGAGGCCCGCCCATGCGCGAGGACGGCAAGATCGACTATATCGAGTGGGCGGGCGGCGAGTTGCCGGCCACTAAGGCCTTCTATTCGGCCGCCTTCGGCTGGACCTTCACCGACTACGGCCCCGACTACGCGGCCTTCGAAGGCCAGGGCGCCGACGGCGGCTTCGTCGGCGACGTCACCGAGGAACCGGCCAAGCCGCTGGTGGTGCTCTACGCCGTCGATCTGGAAGCCATGGAAGCCAAGGTGACGGCCGCCGGCGGCGTGGTCGTGAAACCGATCTTCGAATTCCCCGGCGGCCGGCGGTTCCACTTCCTCGATCCGGCGGGGAACGAGCTGGCCGTATGGAGCGCGACGGGATTCGAATGATCCTTCTCCCCTTGCGGGAGAAGGTGGCGGCGAAGCCGACGGGTGAGGGGTCTCTCAGATGGGAGACCCCTCACCCGGCCTGGCCGGCCCCACGCAGCTTTCAGTTCTGAGAGACCCCTCACCCGACCCCGCTCCGCGGGGCCACCCTCTCCCGCAAGGGGAGAGGGAACCTGAAAAACCGTCACAAACCCCCGCTAAGTTCCGCACCCTGACGATTGGGGAATCCAGGTGGGCCAGCGGAGCTGCGGCGACTGCGGGATGTGTTGCAAGCTGATGGGCGTCGAGGCCATCGGCAAGGCGCCGCACGCCTGGTGCGGCCACTTCCGCAAAGGCGCCGGCTGCGCGATCTATGCCGACCGTCCCACGGCCTGCGCCGACTTCTCCTGCTACTGGCTGAACGCCGAGGGCCTGTCGGACGACTGGCGGCCCGACCGCGCCCGCTTCGTCCTGCACCGCGAGGACGGCGGCCGGCGGCTGATCGTCGAGGTCGATCCGGCCCAGCCCCAGGCCTGGCGCAAGGCCCCCTACCACGCCACCTTTCGCGACTGGGCCCGGCGCGGCGCGGCTGGCGGCCTGACCCTCAACGTGCTGGTCGGCCCGCGCGCCTTCGAGATCCGCGCCGACGGCGATGTCGACCTCGGCATCGTCCGCGACATGGCCGCCAAGCCCTTCGCGGGAGCCCCCCAATGAGCGACGTCGCGCTTTCGCCGGTTCCGGGCCCCGCCCCAGGCAAGGCCTGCGGCTCCTGCGGCATGTGCTGCAAGGTGCTGGCCATCGACGAACTGAACAAGCCCGACGGCGTCTGGTGCGGCCACTTCAGGAAGGGCGGCGGCTGCGGCTCCTACGAGACCCGTCCGGGCGCCTGCCGCGGCTTCCACTGCCTGTGGCTGACCTCGGAAAAACTCGACGAGACCTGGCGGCCCGACAAGGCCGGTTTCCTGATGTATTCCGACCGCGACGGCAAGCGGCTCAACGTGGTGGTCGATCCCGGCAAGCCGGCGGCCTGGAAGCGCGAGCCCTATTACCGCCGCATCAAGGCGATGTCGCAGCGGGCCTATGACGGCTACGAACTGGTGGTCTGCGTCGGCGACCGCCGCACCGTGGTCTTCCCCACCGAGGACGTGGACCTGGGCGTGCTGAACCCCGGCCACAAGCTGGTCAGCGGCTATGTGAACCGCGATGGTGCCCAGGTCCCCTTCGCCATGGTGCTGAGCGACGCCGAGGGCTGAGCGCCCAGACTGCTGAAGCGGGCTCAGCAGGCCGTGGACGCGCCCGTGGCTAATCCCGTCGCCTGAAGGGCGCTATCTGAGCCTCCTGAACGCAGGAGAAGCTCATGAGCGACGTCATCGTGGTCATCGGGGCCGGCCAGATCGGCCAGGCGATCGCCCGGCGCGTGGCCGTCGGCAAGCGCGTGCTGCTGGCCGACATGAAGCGCGAGAATGCGCAGGCCGCCGCCGAGGTGCTGGCCGACGCCGGCTACGAGACCCACGTCGCCGTGGTCGACGTCGCCTCGCGGGAAAGCGTCCAGGCCTTGGTGGCGACCGCCACGGCCCTGGGCCCGGTCACCGGCCTGATCCACGCCGCCGGCGTCTCGCCCAGCCAGGCGCCGGCGCACGTCATCCTCAAGGTCGATCTCTACGGGACGGCGCTGGTGCTGGAGCTGTTCGGCGAGGTGATCGCCAGGGGCGGATCGGGCGTCGTCATCGCCTCGCAATCGGGCCACCGCCTGCCGCCGCTGCCCGAAGAGCAGAGCCACGCCCTGGCGACCACCCCGACCGAAGCGCTGCTGGCCCTGCCCTTCCTGGCTCCGGAAGTGGTCACCGATCCGCTGAACGCCTACCAGCTCTCCAAGCGCGGCAATTCCCTGCGGGTGGCCGCCCAGGCCGTGCGCTGGGGCGCGCGTGGAGCACGGATCAACGCCATCAGCCCGGGCATCGTCATGACGCCCCTGGCCCGCGACGAACTCACCGGCCCGCGCGGCGCAGGCTACCGCCGGATGATCGAGGGATCGGCGGCGGGGCGCGCCGGAACGCCCGACGAGGTCGGGGCCGTCGGCGCCCTGCTGATGGGTCCCGACGGCGGCTTCATTACGGGCAGCGACATCCTGATGGACGGCGGAGTGACGGCCGCTTGGCTCTACGGGGACTTAGCCAAGGGGTGAGGGGCTGCAGGGATACAGGCGCAACGGCCCTTCCCTTTTCTCCCGTCATTCCCGCCCTTGTGGCGGGAAACCCTGGTTCCGCTGACACCTGAGACACAAGCGGCGTGCTCAGCACGCCGCCCCATCCGCACTTGCGGCTGACAGAGGGGTTCCCGCCACAAGGGCGGGAATGACGGAAAGTTAGTGGGCGGAGGTGCGGAGCCTCAGCCCCGCGCCTTCACCGGCGCGGCGCCGTCGACATAGGCCTCGTTGAGATAGACCTCGGCCTCCTGCGGCGACAGGGCCGGCGCGTAGCCGAAGCCCTGGCCGTAGTCGCAGCCCAGCTTCTGCAGCGCATGGGCCATCTCGGCGTTCTCGACGCCCTCGGCGACCACTTCCAGGTCGAGATCCTGGCCCAGCTTGACCACCGAACGGACGATCTTGGCCGAGCCGGCGTTGCCGCCCATGGTCCGCACGAAATAGCGGTCGATCTTCAGCGTGTCGAACGGCAGGCGCGTCAGGTAGGACAGCGACGAGAAGCCGGTGCCGAAGTCGTCCAGCGCCAGGCCGGCCCCCGCCTCGCGCAGGCTGCGCAGGATCACCGCGGCCCGCTCGGGATCGCGCATGATGTCGCTTTCGGTGACTTCCAGCTTCAGCGCGCCGCGCGGCAGGCCGTTCTCGCGAAGCACCTGGGCCACGTCGTGCACCAGGCCCGGACGGTCGATCTCGCCGGTCGACAGGTTGACGCTGACGGTCAGGGCGCCGACGGCCGGGTGCGTGTGACGCCAGGCGGCCAGCTGCTTGCCGGCGCTGCGCATCATGTGCTCGCCGAGTTCGGCCATCAGGCCCATCTCTTCGATCAGCGGCAGGAACTCGTCGGGCGGCAGCAGGCCGCGGCGCGGGTGGATCCAGCGCGCCAGGGCCTCGAAGCCCGAAAGGGCGCCGGTCGACAGGCGCACGACCGGCTGGAAATAGGGGATGATCTCGCCACGGCCGATGGCGCCGCGCAGGTCGGCTTCCAGCGCCAGGCGCGACAGGCCGTCGGTCTCCATCGAGCGGCCGTAGGCGGCGGCCGAGCCGCGTCCGTTGGCGGCGGCGGCCTCGACGGCCAGCTCGGCCCGGCGGACCAGCTCGGCGGCCTCCGGCGCGTCCTCGCCGCCCTCGGCCGAGACGGCGCCGATGGTCAGGGTCGGGTGAATGTCGAAGCCGGCGATGCGCAACGGCTGTTCCAGCGCCGAGCGCAGCAACTCGGCGGGCTCGTAGCCGTGCGGCTCGCACAGCACGGCGAACTCGTCCTCGCCGATGCGGCCCAGGATCGAGCCCTCGGGGAAGGCGGCGGCCAGGCGCGAGCCGAGAGCGGCCAGGACGAGGTCGGCGCGCTCGTGGCCCAGGGCCTCGTTCAGGCGGCGCAGGCGGTCGAGGTCGGCGACCACCAGCTCATGCACGCCGGTATGGGTCAGGCGCTCGCGGGCGCGGGCGATGAAGCTGCGGCGGTCGAGGAGCCCCGTGAGGTCGTCCTTGCCCGAGGCGGCGAATTTCACTTCCGGGGCGATGACGCCGGCGGCGCGCAGGCCCTCTTCCAGCCAGACGCCGCGCCAGATGCAGGTCTCGCCGCCGCGCATGCGCATGCGCACGACGATCTCGGAGCCGGCCTCGCGCACCCGCAGCAGTTCTTCGGCCTGGGCGCGGTCCTGCGGCAGGGCGAGCGCGCGGAAGGCGGCCGAGGCGCATTCGGGGGCCAGGGGCGACAGGCCCAGGGCCCGGGCCGCGCCGTTGATGCGCAGCCGGTCGGTCTCGGGGTCCCAGTGCCACAGCGCGACCTCCGCGGCGCCCAACGCTTCCAGCGTGGTCGTCGCGTCCCAGATCCTACGCTCGGCTACCTTGAAAGACATGCCCGTTCCCGCGCCGCCCGATCCCCCATGGATGGACGGCGTGCGGTCCGGGGCGAAACTCACGACGGAGCAATCAACCCGAACAGACGATGATCTCGCCACTCGCCGTTAATTTTAAGATAAGCGCGCGCATATCCCTCCTCGGAAAACCCGCATCTCGTGAGCAGGCCGGCCGAGCGCGCGTTATGCGGCATGCAGGCCGCTTCCAGCCGGTGGAGACCCAGCGGACCGAAGGCGAAATCGATCACCGCCCGCACGGCCTCGGTCGTGTAGCCCTGCCCCGCATGCGCCTCGCCGGCCCAGTAGCCGACCACACCCGTCTGGGCCACGCCCCGGCGGATGTTGAACAGCCGCACGCCGCCGACGATGGCGTCGTCCGACTTGCGGAACACGAAGAACGGAAAGGCTTCTCCCAGCTCGAGTTCGCGGGCGTAGGCGGCCAGACGCTGGCGGAAGGCGGCCCGTGTCAGGTCGTCGGCCGGCCAGGTCGGCTCCCACGGCGTCAGGAAGGCGCGCGAGCCGCCGCGCAGCTCCGCCCACGGCTTGTGATCGCCCAGGCGCGGCAGGCGCAGATAGACCCGATCGCCCTCGATGCGCGGGCCCTGGTCGATGCGGAGAAGACGGAGAATGGCGGACAAGGACGGGTCTCGAACAGCAGGGCCGCACAATTGCGGCTTATTGTCCGCCGAACAACGTCCGCCGGAAGATTTCCCCGGCGCCCAGCGCGCCCTTGGCCCCCAGGACCGCCGTGGCGACCTTGGCGGGCGCCAGCATCCGCCGGCCCAGGCGGGCGATGTCGGCCGCGCCGACCGCGTCGACCCCGGCCGCCAGCTCGGCGGGCGAGAACAATCGGTCGAAGGTCAGGGCCTGGCCGGCGGCCTGCTCGGCGCGGGCCAGGGGCTGCTCGCGGGCCATGAACATGTGCGCCTTCAGCTGGGCCTTGCAGCGGGCGAGCTCGGCCTCGTCGATGCGCTCGACCAGGGCCAGCAGTTGCTCGGCGCAGACCTGGGCGGTCTGGCCTGCGTCCTTGGCCGCGCAGCCGGCATAGATGCCTAGCGCCCCTATGTCGGCATAGGTGTCGGCATAGGCGTCGATGTTGTAGGCCAGACCGCGCTTCTCGCGGGCTTCCTGGAACAGCCGCGACGACATGCCCCCGCCCAGGGCCTCGGCGAAGACGCGCAGCGCGAAATAGTCGTCGTCGCGCGAGCCGGCGGCCGGCAGCATCAGCACCAAGTGCGCCTGCTCCAGCTTGCGGGTCTCGGCGAAGGATGCGCCGACGAACGGAGCGGGCTCGGGAACCGGCGCGCCGGGCGTGGCCGGCAGGTCGCCGAAGGCCTTCTGCGCCAGGTCCAGCAGCTCGGCTTCCTCGACCGCGCCGGTGGCGCTGACCACCAGCCGGTCGGCGGCGTAGAGGCTGGCGCGCCAGTCCGACAACGCTTCGGGCGTGGCGGCCTCGACCGTGTCGACCGTGCCCAGGATCGGCCGGCCGACCGGATGGTCGCCCCAGGCGCCCTTCTGCAGCAGGTCGAAGACGTAGTCGTCGGGCGCGTCGGCGGCCTCGGCGATCTCCTGGGCGACCACCTGCTTCTCGCGGGCCAGATCGGCGGCGTCGAGCGTGGGCCGGCGCACGAGGTCGGCGAGGACCTCGACGCCCAGCGGCAGGCCGCCTTTCAGCGCCCGGATCTGGAAGCTGGTGCGCTCATAGCCAGTGGCGGCGTTGATCTGGCCGCCCTGGGCCTCGACCACCTCGACGATGTCGCGCGCGCTGCGGCCGCCCGCGCCCTTGAACACCATGTGCTCGAGCAGGTGCGACCAGCCCGACCGCGCCGGATCCTCATAGGCCGCCCCACGCCCGGCGACGACGCTCAGGGCCAGGGTCTCGAGCCCCGGCATCGGATCGCAGACGACGCGGACGCCATTGGGCAGGGTGTGGAGGGTCGGAAGGGTCATTTCCCTCCGTGTAGACGCGTAAGCGCGCGAAAGCCACAGATCCGGGAACCTCCCCCTGTGGGGGAGGCGGCCGAAGGCCGGAGGGGGGACGTTTTCAGCTTCCGCTTTGCGAAGCCGTCAATCGCCCGCTCCCCCCACCGATCGCTTGCGCGATCGCCTCCCCCACAGGGGGAGGTTCTCTCAAGTCACTTCCCCGCGAACGCCCGCACGTGGGCCTTCACGGCCGCCGGATCGGCCGGCAGGCGGTCGAAGCGTTCGGGCTTGGCCGACAGGTCGGGCGCGCCGCGCGGCACGCCCTGGACGACGCCGGTGGCGGCCAGCACGGCTTCGGGGAACTTGGCCGGGTGAGCGGTCGACAGCACCACGACCGGAGTCGTGGGATCCTCGAGGCGCAGGCGGGCGGCGGCGGCGAGGCCCACGGCCGTGTGCGGATCGACGATCTCGCCGGTCTCGTTCAGCGTGGCCAGCATGGTCTTGGCGGTGTCGGCCTCGCTGACCGAAGCGCCGACGAACAGCTCGCGCATCATCGCATGGGCGCTGGGCGGGATGTCGAGCACGCCGGTGGTGGCGAAGCCACGGAAGGCCCGGCCGGTCTCGATGCCGTCACGACGCACGGCCTCGAAATAGAGGCGCTCGAAGTTGGAGGCGACCTGGATGTCCATGGCCGGGCTCTGGGTGGCGGCCACGGCCCCGCGGGCGTAGCGGCCATCCTCGAAGGCGCGCGCCAGGATGTCGTTGCTGTTGGTGGCGGCCACGACCTTGGCGATCGGCAGGCCCAGCTGCTTGGCCACGAAGGCGGCGTAGGCGTCGCCGAAGTTGCCGGTCGGCACGACGAAGGCGATCTCGCGGGCCGGCGCGCCCAGGCTGACGGCGGCGGTGAAGTAATAGACGCTCTGGGCCGCGATCCGCGCCCAGTTGATCGAGTTGACGCCCGACAGATCCACCGCGTGGCGGAACTGGTCGTCCTGGAAGGCCTGCTTGACGATGGCCTGGCAGTCGTCGAACGAGCCCTGCACCGACACACAACTGACGTTGGCGTCGGCCGCCGTGGTCATGAACCGGCGCTGTACCTCGCTGATCCGGCCCTCGGGGAAGAGCGCGACGATGCGGGCGTTACTGCGGCCGCGGAAGGCCTCGACGGCCGCGCCGCCGGTGTCGCCCGAGGTGGCGCAGATGATGGTCATGGTCCGCGACTGGCGCGACAGCACGTAGTCGTAGAGCCGGCCCAGGAGCTGCATCGCAACGTCCTTGAAGGCCAGGGTCGGGCCGTGGAACAGCTCCAGCAGGTAGCGGTTGGCGGCCAGCTGCTTCAGCGGCGTCACCGCCGCGTGGGTGAAGCTGGCATAGGCCTCGTCGCACATGGTCTGCAGGTCGTCGGCCGGGATGTCGTCGCCGACGAACCGGCCGAGCACGGCGGCGGCCACCTGGGCGTAGGTCTTGCCGGCGAAGGCGGCGATCTCTTCGGGCGTGAAGGTCGGCCAGGTCTCGGGCACGTACAGGCCGCCGTCGGGGGCCAGGCCGGCCAGCACCGCGTCCAGGAAACCGATCGAGGGGGACTCGCCCCGGGTCGAGACGTAACGCATCAGGGCCTCATCCTCCGCCAGAGCATGGCGGCATAGATAAAGAGCAGGGTGACGGCAAGACCAAACCACGTAAGCGCGTATTCCAGGTGCCGGTTGGAAATTTCTGCCGGCAAGGGCGCGGGCGTGACGCCGGGAACGGCGGGTGTCGTGGCTTCGGCCATCAGGACGTACTTGGGCGACTTTCCAGCTTCGTCGGTAAGAAGGCCTTCACGCTCCTTGCCGCCCAGCTGATCGGCGGCGACCAGCACGCCGGTGACCCTGGAGGGGTAGCCGAAGGTCACATGACGATCGGGTTGGACCTGGCCGGTGAGGCCCTCGGCCACCCCGATATCGACGATGATCGGCCCATGGTCGGACCCGCACAATATCTGGGGCCGCCACACCATCTGGCCGTCGCGCACCCCGTAGACCAAGGGCGACAATGCGCCAGGCGCCACCGGCCGGCAGCCGGTCTCGACCCGCGTCCAGGCGAGGTCCTCGCCCTTGTCGGCGCGGGCCAGGGCCTGGGCCAGCGGAATGGCCGGCGCGGTCTTCAGCTTCTCGATCCGCGCCAGCAGGTCTTCCTTCCAGGCCAGGCGCTTCACCTGCCAGGTCCCCAGGCCGCAGAGGATGGCGAAGGCGATCAGGGTGGCGATCGTCAGGCCGATCGGGAAGCCGGGCTTCTTCGGGGTGGTCTCAGACATCGTCGCGCCCCGCTTGCGAAGCCTTGTTGGCGATCTGGGCGGCGACCATCAGGCCCTTGGCCGGCCGCATCAGGAACAGGCACGCCAGCCCCGTCAACGGCAGCCAGACCACCAGCAGCAGCCATACCGGCCAGTTCCAGGCGAACATCGAGAACAGCGCCCCGAACGCGCACAGGAAGCCGGCGATCAGGATGACGAAGGTCGACGCCCCGTCGCCGGTCTCGAGCTTGGCGAGGTCGTAGCCGCAGGCCTCGCAGCGCGGCGCGATCTTGAGGAAGCCCTCGAACAGGAAGCCCTCGCCGCAGACGGGGCATCGCCCGGCGGCGCCGGCGGCGTAGGGGTTGGTCTTGGGCATGCGATCCCCGCAGACGCTGAAAACGAAAAAGGCCCGGAACGCTGGTCTGCGCTCCGGGCCTTTCGGAACTCCGTGACCTCTAGTGCGTCGAGGCGCCGAAGATCACGTAGATGAAGGCGAACAGGAACAGCCAGACCACGTCGACGAAGTGCCAGTACCAGGCGGCCGCTTCGAAGCCGAAGTGCTGCTTGGGCGTGAAGGCGCCGTTCATCAGGCGGATCAGGCAGACGATCAGGAACAGCGTGCCCACGAAGACGTGGAAGCCGTGGAAGCCGGTGGCCAGGAAGAAGGTCGAGCCGTAGAGGCCCGAATTGGCGGCGGCTTCGTTGTAGAACAGCTGCTCGTGGTTGATGTGGGCGTATTCGTAGACCTGGATGGTCGTGAACAGCGCGCCGAGCAGGATGGTCAGGATCAGGCCCCACTGGGCGCCCTTGCGGTCGCCCTGCTGCAGGGCGTGGTGCGACCAGGTGATGGTCGTGCCCGAGAGCAGCAGGGTCAGGGTGTTGACCAGCGGCAGGTGCCAAGGCGAGACGGTCTCGACGCCGGCCGGCGGCCAGGCGGCCCAGGCGGTGCGCACTTCCTCGATGCCCGACAGGGTGCGGTGATGGTGGAACAGGGCCATCTCGAAGAAGATCCAGAACCACGCCACGAAGAACATCACTTCCGAGGCGATGAACAGCACCATGCCGTAGCGCAGGCCGATCGAGACGACCGGGGTGTGGTCGCCGGCGTTGGCTTCCTTGATGACGTCGCGCCACCAGCCGAACATCGTGTAGAGCACGCCGGCCAGGCCGGTCGCGAACAGCCACCACTGGCCCTTCTCGATGCCGAACACCCCGCCCTTGATCCAGGCGATCAGGCCGAGCGCCATGACCGTGGCGGCGGCCGAGCCGACGAACGGCCACGGGCTGGGCGGCAGGATGTGGTAGTCGTGTTTGACGGCGCCGTGGGCCATGTGTCGCGAACCCTCTTTAATCTTATTGATGGCGCGTCGCTTGGGTCCCCCCGGCCCGCGCCTCTCCCTTGCCGAAAGCTATAGTCTGCCGGACGCTGTTCCGCCAAGAGGCTCGACGATGCGAGGCACGTCCGTCTTGCCTTCCTGGCCTTCGACGGCCGGGAAGAAGGTGTAGGACAGGGTGATCTCGGACTTGCCCTTGGTCTCCGGATCCTCGGCGAAGCGCGGATCGACGAAGTAGACGACCGGGAACTCCACCGTCTGGCCGGGCTGGATCGTCTGGTTCGAGAAGCAGAAGCACTCGATCTTCTGGAAGTACGGGCCGGCCTGCTCGGGCACCACGTTGTAGATCGCCCGCCCGGTCTGGGGCTTGTCGCTGGTGTTGGTGACCTTGAAGAAGGCCAGCCCCGAGGCGCCCAGCTTGATGTCCTGGCTGACCTGCTCGGTGGTGAAGGTCCAGGGCAGGCTGCGGACGTTGGCGTCGAAGCGGATCTGGACGGTGCGGTCGAGCACCTTGGTCGGGGCGGCTTCGGCGCGGCGCACCGTGCCGTCGAAGCCGGTGGCCTGGCAGAACAGCTTGTACAGCGGCACCGCCGCATAGGCCGCGCCGACCATGCCGACGAAGGCGACGGCGCAGATCAGCGCCACGCGCTTGTTGCGGCGGGCCTGCAGCGTGGTCTTGTCGGCGCCGGCCCCGCCCGGCGTGGGATCAGAACCGGTTTCCGACATTGGCGCCCAGCCTCACCATGGTGACCACGAACACCAGCACGACGAAGGCGACCAGGCCCACGGCCAGCGCGATGTTGCGGCCGTTGCGGGCCTTGATGGCGTCCGCCTTGTCCGGCTGGACGGAGAGGGTCTTCTTCGGGTCGGTCAAGAAATCAGCTCCAGAGCCTTCACGCCGATCATGGCCTCGGCCAGCAGGGCGGCGAACAGGGCGAAGAGATAGAGGATCGAGAAGGCGAACAGGTTGCGGGCGTCCTTGGCCCCGCCAACCGGCGGCGGGCGCTTGCCCTCGAGGGCCGGTTCAGCGGCGGGAGCGGGTGCTGCGTCCACCTCGTAGAGGGCGCGGTCGGCGGCGCGCGGGTCGGCCGCGTCACCGGCGTCGCTGCGGAACACCCGCCAGGCCAGGGTGAGGAACACGAGGCCGCCCAGGCCCGAGACGGCCAGGTACAGCGGCCCGCCCAGGCCGGTGAAGGCCGGCGCCAGGCAGACGGGAATGAAGATCAGGCTGTAGATCAGGATCTGCTGGCGGGTCGCCTTGGCGCCCTTGACCACCGGCAGCATCGGCACGCCGGCCTTGGCGTAGTCGGTGCTGATGTAGAGCGACAGCGCCCAGAAGTGCGGCGGGGTCCACAGGAAGATGATCAGCACCATCAGCCAGGCGTTCAGCGGGGCCGAGCCAGTGGCCGCCGCCCAGCCGATCGCCGGCGGCAGCGCGCCGGCGAGGCCGCCGATGACGATGTTCTGGGCCGTCCAGCGCTTCAGCCACATGGTGTAGACCACGGCGTAGAAGACGATGGTGAAGGCCAGCAGGCCCGCCGCCAGCCAGTTGATGGCCATGCCCAGCAGCATGACCGAGAGCAGGCTCAGCACCACGCCCAGGGCGGCGGCTTCGGAGCCCTCGACCAGGCCGGCCGGCACCGGGCGACCGCGGGTGCGGCGCATCTTGGCGTCGATGTCGGCGTCGTACCACATGTTCAGCGCGCCCGAGGCCCCGGCCCCGACGGCGATGCACAGCACCGCCACCGCGCCCAGCAGCGGGTGGATGTGGGTGCGGGCGGCCACCAGGCCGGTCAGGCCCGTGAACACCACCAGCGACATCACGCGCGGCTTCATCAGCTGGAAATAGTCCTGCCAGCGCGCGGCGCGGACCGGCTCGGTCCGGTGCGTGTCTGACGGGAGAACGGCGGGCTTGGCCATGGGATACGGTATCTTGGAAAGCTGGGTCTTGATGGGCGAAGGGCGCGGGCCCGGCTGTCGCCGGATCCGCGCCCCCCGCGCTTATACTGCTATCTTACCAGAGATCAGTGATGCCAGTGATCAATGATGATCGTCGGCCTTGATGACCGGCGGCTCGCTGAACTGGTGGAACGGCGGCGGCGAGGACAGGGTCCATTCCAGCGTGGTGGCGCCTTCGCCCCACGGGTTGGCCTCGGCCTTGCGGCGACGGACGGCGGCCTCGATGAGCACCAGCAGGAAGACGCCGACGCCCGCCACGGTGATCATGTAGCCGACCGACGAGACGTAGTTCCACTTCGCGAACGCGTCCGGATAGTCGACATAGCGGCGGGGCATGCCGTCCAGGCCCAGGAAGTGCTGCGGGAAGAACACCAGGTTCACGCCCACGAACATGATCCAGAAGTGCAGGGCGCCGAGGAACTCGTTGTACTTCACGCCCCACATCTTCTCGAACCAGTAGTAGAAGCCCGCGAAGATGGCGAAGACGGCGCCCAGCGACAGCACGTAGTGGAAGTGGGCCACCACGTAGTAGGTGTCGTGCAGGCTGTAGTCGATGCCGGCGTTCGACAGGACGACGCCGGTGACGCCGCCGACCGTGAACAGGAAGATGAAGCCGATCGCCCACAGCATGGGCGTCTTGAAGCTGATCGAACCGCCCCACATCGTGGCGATCCACGAGAAGATCTTCACGCCGGTCGGGACGGCGATGATCATCGTCGCGGCCACGAAGTAGGCGCGCAGGTTGATGCTCATGCCGACCGTGTACATGTGGTGGGCCCACACGATGAAGCCGACGAAGCCGATGGCGACCATGGCGTAGGCCATGGCGAGGTAACCGAAGACCGGCTTCTTCGAGAAGGTCGAGACGATGTGGCTGATGATGCCGAACCCCGGCAGGATCAGGATGTACACCTCCGGGTGACCGAAGAACCAGAACAGGTGCTGGAACATCACCGGGTCGCCGCCGGCGGCCGGGTCGAAGAAGTGGGTGCCGAAGTTGCGGTCGGTCAGCAGCATGGTGATGGCGCCGGCCAGGACGGGCAGCGACAGCAGCAGCAGGAAGGCGGTGATCAGCACCGACCAGGCGAACAGCGGCATGCGGTGCAGGGTCATGCCCGGCGCGCGCATGTTGAAGATCGTGGTGATGAAGTTGATCGCGCCGAGGATCGACGAGGCGCCGGCCAGGTGGAGCGACAGGATCGCGAGATCCATGGCCGGTCCGGTGTGGCCGGTGGTCGACAGCGGCGGATAGATCGTCCAGCCGCCGCCGAAGCCGTGGCCCGGACCGCCGTCGACGAACATCGAGGTGCACAGCAGCACCCAGGCGGCGACCAGCAGCCAGAACGAGATGTTGTTCATCCGCGGGAAGGCCATGTCCGGCGCGCCGATCATGATCGGAACGAACCAGTTGCCGAAGCCGCCGATCATGGCGGGCATGACCATGAAGAAGATCATGATCAGGGCGTGGGCGGTGACCACGGCGTTGTAGCCGTGCTTGCCCTTGAAAACGCCCAGCTGAGCCAGCAGGCCGTTGTCGGTGAAGACCTGGATGCCCGGGTGCATCAGCTCCCAGCGGATCAGGCCCGACAGGGCCCCGCCGACGATGCCCGCCATGATGGCGAACAGGATGTAGAGCGTGCCGATGTCCTTGTGGTTCGTCGAGAAGAACCAGCGGGCGAAGAAGGGCGGCTTTTCGTCGGCGCCATGGCCGTCGTCGTGGTGATCGATGTCAGCGGCGTGAGCCATCGGACTGATATCCTAAAGCGTTCTTAGGCCGCCGGCGCGGCGGCGGGAGCCGCGGCCGGAGCGGAAGCGGGAGCGGCGGCCGGAGCAGCGGCGGCGGGCGTCGTCGTGGCCGGGGCGGCCGCGGGCGCGGCGGCTTCGGTCGCGGCCGGCGTGGCGGCGGGGGCCGCGGCCGGAGCCTTGGCCTTCACCCACGCGTCGAACTCGGCCTGGCTGACGACCTTGATCTCGATCGGCATGAAGGCGTGGTCGATGCCGCAGAGCTCCGAGCACTGGCCGTAGTAGGTGCCCACCTTCTCGGCCTTGAACCAGGTCTCGTTCAGGCGGCCCGGGATGGCGTCGATCTTCAGGCCGAAGGCCGGCAGGGCGAAGGCGTGGATCACGTCGGCGCCGGTGACCTGCACGCGGACCACCTGGTTGACCGGCACCACCATCGCCTCGCTGGCGGCCAGCCGGTACAGGCTGTGCGGCAGGCCCTTGGCGGCCACCTGCTCCTCGGTGAGCACGTTGGAGATGATCTCGGGGATCTTCTGGTCGGGGTACTCGTAGCCCCAGTACCACTGATAGCCCGTGGCCTTCACGGTCATGTAGGGCTTGGGCATGTCGTTGTAGCGGAAGAGCAGCTTGAACGAGAAGATCGCGATGATCATCAGGATCAGCACGGGCACCAGCGTCCAGATGATCTCGATCGTGGTGTTGTGGCTGAACTTCGCGGGGACCGGATTGGCCTTGGCGTTGTAGCGCACGGCGATCCAGATGATCAGGCCCAGGACCAGCAGGGTGATGGCCGTGATGATCGGCAGCAGGATCCAGTTGTGGAACCAGATCGCGTCATGCTTCAGCACCGACGCGGCGGGCTGGAGGGCGATCCCCCCAGGCGTCGGCTGACCCAATAGATCCTCGGCGAAGGCTTGCCCCGCGAACGCCATCGTGGCGGCGGCGGCGCAAAGGCCAGCCCACTTCCGCCGCATCCCCTGGAATTGCTTCATTTCCCTCTCGGCCCGTTTCGGCGGCGTTCTAACGGGGTGACACTCCGTCTCCCGCCGCGCCGACTTGCACAATACGACCGGATACCGGGGTTCAAGCAATCGACTTTGCAACAAGTCGGAGCTCTCCCCATGGCGCCGATCGGTCGCAGGCGTGCATACGCGCATCAATCCCTGTTGCCAAGCACCCGAAACCACATGTGGAGCAGGGGAATCGCACCAGTTGCGAAGCATTCTCAATAACTTCGCCAAATCCATCCGCACGACCGACAGGCGAATCACGCCGATCTCCGAACATTGATAACTTGTAATAACAGCTACCTTGCATCACACACTACCTGTCGGTACAAGGGTCCTACCAACAGGAACCGAGAGCCGTGCCTGAAGCCATCGAAACACAATTGAAGAAGGGCGTGCTGGCGCTGTGCGTGCTGGCCCTGCTGTCGAAGGCCGACAGCTACGCCTACGAGATCGCCAGCCAGCTGGCCCACGACATCGACATGGGAGAGGGGACCATCTACCCGCTGATGAGACGCCTGCAGTCCGACGGACTGGTCGAGACCTACCTGGTCGAGTCGACCAGCGGTCCGCCCCGCAAATACTATCGCCTGACCACCGCCGGCCGCGACAGCTTCGCCGCCCAGAAGGCCGAATGGGCCGCCTTCACCAAGGCCGTGGACGACATCCTGGGAGCCGCCGCATGACCCGCGCCGAATTTATCAGCCGCTTGAAGCGCGGCCTGGCCGGCCTGCCGGCCACCACCATCGCCGACGCGGTCGCCGACTACGACGCCCACTTCGACGACGCCGTCGCCGCCGGCCGCACCGAGGCCGAGACGGCCGCCGCCCTGGGCGATCCCGAACGCCTGGCCCGCGAGCTGCGCGCCGAAGCCGGCCTCAAGCGCTGGGAAGAGACCAAGAACCCGTCGGCCGCCGCCGCCGCCGTGTTCGCGGTTCTGGGCCTGGGCGCGATCGACATCCTGATCCTGCTGCCCTTCCTGATCGGCGTGATCGGCGCGATCTTCGGCTTCTTCATGGCCGGGATCGGCGTCTTCATCGCCGGGGGCTTGGTGTTCTCGGCCGGCCCGTTCTTCAACCCGCCAGGCGGCCCCGCCGTCGCCATCCTGGGCGGCATCGGCCTGATGGCCGCGGCCACCGCCCTGACCGCCGTCACCGGCCTGGTCACGGTCGGCCTGGTCAATGTGCTGGTCTGGTACGGCCGCCTCCACTACCGGCTGCTGAAGCCGGCCATCGAACCGCAAGCCTGAGGTCGCGCCATGATCCGCAACCTGACCATCATCGCCGTCGCCAGCTTCGTCCTGGCCGTGGCGTGCCTTGGAACCGCCTTCGCCATCGGCGGCCGCCAGATGATCCAGCAAGGCGGCTGGACCATCCCCGCCAACATCCACTTCAACGTCGAGGACAACGACGGCCGCGTCTCCGTCCATCGCAACGGCGAAGTGACGATCGAGGACCACGGTCCCAACACCACCCGCCAGATCGCCTGGACCGGCGGCGAGGCCCTGCGCATCGACCTGCCCGCCCGGGTGATCTTCACCCAGAGCGACAAGGCGGGCGTCACCGTCGAGGGTCCGCAAGGCCTGGTCCGCCGCGTGGTGCTGTCGGGCGACCGCCTGCACCTCGACGGCGACGGCAATGGCCGCGGCTTCACGATCACCGGCGACGGGGTGCGGCTGCTGGCCCATTCCGACGACCTGATCATCCGCGTCTCGGCCCCGTCGGTGAAGAGCTTCGTGCTCAACGGCTCGGGCGACCTGGACATCCAGTCCTACGACCAGCCGAGCCTGGCCCTGGCGCTGAACGGCAGCGGCGAGGTCTACGCCTCGGGCAAGACCAAGGCCGTCGACCTGCACATCGCCGGATCCGGCGAGGCCGAGCTGAGCGCCCTGACCGTCGCCGACGCCAAGGTCGAGATCGCCGGCAGCGGCGAGGCCAAGCTCGGCCCGACGGGCGAGGCCGACGTCAGCATCGCCGGCAGCGGCGACGTCACCCTGACCGAGCGCCCGGCCCGCCTGTCCAAGTCGATCGCCGGCTCGGGCGAGGTCAACGAGGACTGGTGAGCCCCTCCCCTCCGCCCCGCGACAGGATCGCGGGGCGGAGGGAGATGACGCGGGGCCTTCGAGCGCCTAACTTGTACGGATGACCGCTCCCCTCTCCGCCCCTTCCCTGCTGGACGCCGCCGGCGTCGATCCGCAACGCGCCCGCGCCATCCTGGGCGAGGCCCTGGCCGGAGCCGACGACGGCGAGCTCTTCCTCGAGCGGTCCGAGAGCGAGGCCTTCGTCTTCGACGACGGCCGGCTGAAGACCGCCTCCTATGACTCGGGCGAAGGCTTCGGCCTGCGCGTGGTGGCCGGCGAGACGGCCGGCTACGCCCACGCCTCGGAAATCTCCGAGGCCGCCATCGGCCGGGCCGCGGCCTCGGCCAGCCTCGCCAAGCGCGGCCATGCCGGCATTTCGGCCGAGGGTCCACGCTCGACCAACGAAAAGCTCTATGGCGAGGACGACCCGGTCTCCTCGCCCGCCTTCTCCGAGAAGGTGTCGCTGCTCCAGGAGATCGACGCCTTCGCCCGCCAGCGCGATCCCCGCGTCGCCCAGGTGATGGCCAGCCTGACCGGCGAGCGCCGCGTGGTCGAGATCCTGCGCGCCGACGGCAAGCTGATCCGCGACGTGCGCCCGCTGGTGCGCCTCAACGTCCAGGTCACGGTCGAGAAGGACGGCAAGCGCGAGGCCGGCTCGTCCGGCGCCGGCGGCCGCGCCGGCTTCGCTGCCTGGATCAGCCCCGACAAGTGGCGGGACCAGGTCGACGAAGCCCTGCGCCAGGCGCTCGTGAACCTCGACGCCGTCGCCTGCCCGGCCGGCGAGATGGACGTGGTGCTCGGCCCCGGCTGGAACGGCGTGCTGCTGCACGAGGCTGTCGGCCACGGCCTGGAAGGCGACTTCAACCGCAAGGGCATCAGCGCCTTCTCGGGCCGCATCGGCGAGCGGGTGGCCGCCAAGGGCGTCACCGTCTTCGACGACGGCTCGATCCCCGGCCGCCGCGGCTCGCTGACCATCGACGACGAGGGCACGCCGACCGAGCGCACCATCCTGATCGAGGACGGGATCCTAGTCGGCTACATGCACGACCGCATGTCGGCCCGGCTGATGGGCATGGCCGCCACCGGCAACGGCCGCCGCCAGTCCTACGCCCACATGCCGATGCCGCGCATGACCAACACCGGCATGCTGGCGGGCGACCACGACCCGGCCGAGATGATCGCCTCGATGAAGAAGGGTCTCTACTGCGCCAATTTCGGCGGCGGCCAGGTCGACATCACCAACGGCAAGTTCGTCTTCCAGTGCACCGAGGCCTACCTCGTCGAGGACGGCAAGATCACCGCGCCGGTCAAGGGCGCGACCCTGATCGGCGACGGTCCCAGCGCCCTGACCCGCGTGACCATGATCGGCAACGACTTCGACTTCGATCCCGGCATCGGCGTCTGCGGCAAGGCCGGCCAGGGCGTGCCCGTGGGCGTGGGCCAGCCGTCCTTGAAGATCACCGGCCTGACGGTGGGCGGCACCAGCCTCTGAGACCTGATCCCTCTCCCCTTGCGGGAGAGGGTGGCCTCCCGGAGGGAGGTCGGGTGAGGGGTCGAAAATCCTGTCCGCCGCGACGAGCGGATCGACCGGCCCCAGCGTCGAAAGTTTGAGAAACCCCTCATCCGACGGCCGGAGTTTACCCTCGGGCCGGCTTCGCCGGACCCGGGGGCGCCACCTTCTCCCGCAAGGGGAGAAGGACGACCCTAGCCTACCCTGTCGGCGATTTAATCCACCTGTCGCGCTTGTAACTTCACCCGCGCCTCGCTCGCGGCCCAGTCTGGCGCGGCCCAGTCTGGGCGCGTCAACGAGGCCGCCGCCCGCGATTACCGGTCCCCAATCCCAAGCGGATCAGAAGCGGCCACTGCGAAGGACCCCGGCGGAGCATGCCGGGGTCCTTTTTCGTTGGCGGCGAGCGCCTCAGCCCGCCTTGGCGGCGCGACCGGCCCGCACGGCGGCGGCCAGCTCCTCGAGCACGCGCACCGACGCATCCCAGTCGATGCAGGCGTCGGTGACCGACTGGCCGTAGGTCAGGGGCTTGCCGGGCACGATGTCCTGGCGGCCGGCGACGAGGTTGCTCTCGATCATCACGCCCATGATCGGCGAGGTCCCGGTCGCCACCTGGGCGGCGATGTCGGCGACGACGGCGGGCTGGTTCTCGTGGTTCTTGCCGCTGTTGGCGTGGCTGGCGTCGACCATGATCCTGGGCGGCAGGCCGGCCTTGACCAGGGCTTCAGCCACCGCCCCGACGCTGGCGGCGTCGTAGTTGGGCGTCTTGCCGCCGCGCAGCACCA
This sequence comes from Caulobacter sp. GW821-FHT12A07, assembly GCF_058807655.1. Lineage (NCBI taxonomy): Bacteria > Pseudomonadati > Pseudomonadota > Alphaproteobacteria > Caulobacterales > Caulobacteraceae > Caulobacter > Caulobacter sp. GW821-FHT12A07. Next base: position 455,203 of record NZ_JBXAQX010000002.1, on the reverse strand, counting down.
CGTGGCTGTCGGCGTTGCCGGTGGTGGTGGCGATGGCCGCGCGGCCCTCCTTGGTCACGGCCAGGAAATGGTGCGGCTGGGCCGCGGCGGTCACCGCGTCGATCGCCACCTTCACGTCGCCGTTGGTGCCGTTCTTGAAGCCGACCGGGCACGACAGGCCAGACGCCATCTCGCGGTGGATCTGGCTTTCGGTGGTGCGGGCGCCGATCGCGCCCCAGGCCACCAGGTCGGCGATGTACTGCGGGGTGGTGACGTCCAGGAACTCGCAGGCGGTCGGCAGGCCCTGGGCCGACACGTCCAGCAGCACCCGCCGCGCCAGCCGCAGGCCCTCGTTGATGCGGAAGCCGCCGTCGAGGTCGGGATCGTTGATCAGGCCCTTCCAGCCGACCGTCGTGCGCGGCTTCTCGAAATAGACCCGCATGATCACTTCCAGCTCGCCGGCATGACGCTCGCGCTCGGCCGCCAGGCGCTGGGCGTAGTCGAGGGCGGCCTTGGGATCGTGGATCGAGCAGGGGCCGATCACCACCACCAGGCGGTCGTCGCGGCCGTGCAGCACATCATGCACCGCCTGGCGAGCGTCGCCGACGATCTCGGCCGTCGACGAGGAGGCCGGCGCCTCGCCGATCACCTGGGCGGGCGGGCTGAGGGTCTGCAGGCGCGAGATGCGCAGGTCGTCGGTGGGAACGGGCAGCGAGACGAGGCTGGCGGCGGTGGAAGAAGAAGGCATGGCGCGGTTCCTGAAGGTTCGGAAAAGTTCGGGAGGTCCGGCGGCCATTAAAAAAGCCGCCCGGGAGACCCCTGGCGGCTGGTGAAAGGCGTTTTTGGCGGCCTGATCTCAGGCCAAACGATCCCCTCCCGGCGCCAGAGGCGTCGGATAGCTAAAATACCAAAACAGCTGTTGGCTGGCGGCGAGGATCATCCAGGCACCCTAGAGCCAAGTTTTCCGGGAGTCCACAGCCGAGGCTGGGCGCCCCTTAAACGCTCCGATAGGCGAGGCCTATTGGTCCACCACCTTGATGATCCGCTCCGACGACGGGCGGCCGGCCAGGCCCTTGCCCGAGGCGTAGGTGATGATCAGGGCGTCGTCCTTGATCGCCGCGCCGGGCTTGCGGCCCTCGGCCAGCAGCACGCGGCCGATGCGGTTCAGCAGGTTGCGGTCGCCGTTGCGGGCCATACGCTCGAAGGCCTCGGCCGCGACATTGGCGCTTTCGGCGACCAGCACCGAGGTCTCGGGCCGGGCGTCCTGCACGGTCTCGAAGCTGACCTGGTGGCGCGCCGCGCGGCTGGCGCGGTCGGCGGCCTGGGCCATGCGCAGGAAGAGCGCGCTGGGCTTGATGAAGGCCGGCGGCTGGATGGTCGTGGCCCGGCCCATCAGGGCCGCGGCGGCGCCGGCCGGGCGGTCGGGCGTGAACAGGATCATGCCGCCCAGCTTGGTGGCGCGCAGCACCGGCTCGCCCAGCTCGTTCTTGTAGATCACGTCGCCGCGCGGCCCGGCGTGGGGCGACAGCACCCACACCTCGCTGCTGTTCTCGAACTTCAGCAGGGCGGTCGGCGTGGCGCGGTCGAGCACGAAGGCCCCGCCGCCTTCCGAGACGTAGCGGGCCACCGGCGGCGCCGGCGGCTTGCGGGCTTCCGCCGTGGCGCGGTCGCCGAACAGGGCGTCGCGCAGGCTGTGCTTGGACTGGGCGGCGGCGGGCGAGGCGCAGAACCCTGCTCCGATCAGGGTGAGCGCCAGCGCGGCCGCGCAGCCTCTCGGCCCCATCGTTTCCACCGTCGGTCGTATCATGGCGACGGTGATGGTCCCCGACTGGGGCGATTCTTGGACGTGGAGGCGGCGCTTCCTGGCAAGCGTCGCCATGCGACTTTTCTGCAACGCTTCCCTGGCACCCGGCAATCGCCACGCGCCCCCTGAACATCCCGGTCGGCGCCTACAGACGCCGACCGGGACCGTGCGGTCAAGCCACAAGCCTTCCGGCCCGGGCGCAACGACCGTCAGGCGAGGTACTGGCCGCCGTTCAACGACAGGGTGGCGCCGGTCACGAAGCCGGCCCGCTCGCCGGCCAGGAACGAGACCATGTCGGCGATCTCCTCGCCCTTGCCCAGGCGGCCGACGGGGATGGCGCCGATGATGCCGGCCAGCACCGTCTCGGGGACGGCGGCCACCATCTCGGTGTCGATATAGCCCGGGCAGATGACGTTGACGGTCACGCCCTTCTTGGCGTTCTCGAGCGCCAGGGCCTTGGTGAAGCCGATCAGCCCGGCCTTGGCGGCCGAATAGTTGGTCTGGCCGACCTGGCCCTTCTGGCCGTTGATCGAGCTGATGTTGACGATCCGGCCCCAGCCGCGCTCGCGCATGCCCTCGATCACCGGGCGGGTCATGTTGAAGGCCGAGTCCATGTTGACCCGGATCACTTCCGACCACTGCTCGTAGGTCATCTTGTGCAGGAAGCCGTCGCGGGTGATGCCGGCGTTGTTGACCAGCACGTCGATGGGGCCGAGTTCGGCGGTGACCTTGGCCACGGCGGCCTGGCAGTCTTCGAACGAGCCGACATTGCCCTTGACCACCGTCACGCCCAGTTCCTTGGCGCAGGCCTCGGCCGCCGCCTCGTTACCGGAATAGCCCGCGGCGACCTTCAACCCGTCGGCCACCAGCCGCTCGCAGATCGCCCGACCGATGCCTCGCGTGCCGCCGGTCACGAATGCAACTCTAGCCATTCAGAAGTCTCCCGCTACCGTTACGTCATGGTTGCACGCCATCGCGTCCGGAGCGCAAGCCCCGGACGCGATTTGTCACGAAGACTTCTTCCGGGGTCAGACGGCCTCGATGCAGAGGGCCACGCCCATGCCGCCGCCGACGCACAGCGTCGCCAGGCCCTTCTTGCCGCCCGAGCGCTTCAGCTCGTGCACCAGGGTGGTGAGGATCCGCGCGCCCGAGGCGCCGATCGGGTGGCCGATGGCGATGGCGCCGCCGTTGACATTGACCTTGGCCGGGTCGAGGCCCAGCTCGCGCACCACCGAGATCGACTGGGCGGCGAAGGCTTCGTTGCTCTCGATCAGGTCGAGGTCGGCGACGGTCCAGCCGGCCTTTTCCAGGGCCTTCTTGCTGGCCGGGATCGGGCCGGTGCCCATGATCTCCGGATCGACGCCGGCGTTGGCCCACGAGACGATCCGAGCCAGGGGCTTGAGGCCCCGCTTTTCGGCTTCCTCGGCCGTGGTCAGCACCAGGGCCGCGGCGCCGTCATTGAGGCCCGAGGCGTTGGCGGCGGTGACCGAGCCGTCCTTGGCGAAGGCCGGCTTCAGGCCCGAGATGCTCTCCAGGGTCACGCCGTGGCGGATGTATTCGTCCTGGTCGACGACGGTGTCGCCCTTGCGGCCCTTGATGGTCACGCCGACGATCTCGTCGGCGAACTTGCCGGACTTCTGGGCCGCCTCGGCCTTGTTCTGGCTGGCGACGGCGAACTTGTCCTGGTCCTCGCGGGTGATCTGCCAGCGGTTGGCGATGTTCTCGGCGGTCTGGCCCATGTGGTAGCCGTGGAAGGCGTCCCACAGGCCGTCCTTGATCATGGTGTCGACGAAGCCCAGGTCGCCCATCTTCTGGCCGGTGCGCAAGGCCTGGGCGTGCGGGGCCTGGCTCATGCTCTCCTGGCCGCCGACCACCACGATCTTGGCGTCGCCCGACAGGATCTGCTGGGCGCCCAGGGCCACCGCGCGCAGGCCAGACCCGCACAGCTGGTTCAGGCTCCAGGCCGGGCTCTCGACCGGCACGCCGGCCTTGACCGAGGCCTGGCGGGCGGGACCCTGGCCGGCGCCGGCCTGCAGCACCTGGCCCAGGATCACTTCATCGACGTCGGCCGGAGTCAGGCCCGCCCGCTCGACCGCGGCGACGATGGCGGTCTTGCCCAGCTCGGAGGCCGGCAGGCTGGACAGCGCGCCGAGGAAGGAGCCCACCGGCGTGCGAGCGGCGGAGACGATGACGATGTCGGTCATTGGCTTTCGTTTTCCCGTGACTGTTCGGTGACGCCTTCGCAGGTGCGGCGCCCACACTTTTGCAGTGCAACAGCACCATGCCGAAACGAACGGCGTTCGTCACGAATACATTTTCACGTCATGATGCGCAGTCCAGCTATTCGCGGGACTGGCGCCATGCCTTTGCATTGGCGATAGTGCGATGCGAAAAGGCGGGCGACACCGCTGTCCCAGGGAACGAAATGTCCGAGAACCCCGAAAAAGGCGAAGCCGCCCCCGGCGCTGACAAAGCTGAAAAAGGGTCGGGCCAGCGCGTCGTCATCAAGAAGTACGCCAACCGCCGGCTCTACAACACCGCGTCCAGTTCCTACGTCACCCTCGAGCACCTGTCGGACATGGTGAAGGAGGGCGTCGACTTCGTCGTCTATGACGCCAAGTCCAACGACGACATCACCCGCTCGGTCCTGACCCAGATCATCTTCGAGGAAGAGAACCGCGGCGGCGGCCAGAACCTGCTGCCCATCCAGTTCCTGCGCCAGCTGATCGGCTTCTACGGCAACTCGATGCAGGCCTTCCTGCCCAGCTACCTGGAGATGTCGCTGGAAAGCTTCTCCAAGCAGCAGGAGCGCATGCGCCAGCAGTTCACCGGCCAGGGCCTGGCCGGCAAGGCCGCAGCGCCGGGCATGGCGATCTACGAGGAACAGATCCGCCAGAACATGGCCCTGTTCGACCGGGCCATGAAGATGTTCTCGCCCTTCGCCTACAATCGCCCGGAAGACGGGGCGGCCGCCGAGGCCTCGCCCGCCCCGGCGCCGCAGCCGGCCCCGTCCGCGCCCAGCGAGGACAGCCTGGCCGACCTCAAGCGCCAGTTGGAAGCGATGCAGGAGCAGATCGCCAAGCTGGCGACCAAGCCGTAAATCCTGAACGGGCGTCAACCATGCCGGCGCATTCGTTCTTAACGGACGCGCCGCTAGGGTTACTCACCATGAACGGTCCGATCGATCCCATCCGACGTGCGGCCAACGCACGCCGGGCGCTGCCAGCGCCCCGGGACTCCGACCGCCGAGAGGCGGACGGGGAAGACGTGACTCATGTTCGCGAGGAAGAGGAAACGCCGGCCCCGCCGCCGCCTCCGCGGCGCGGGGCCTTCGCGACTTTCGCCGCCCACCTGATGGGTCAGCCCGGCCAGAAGCGCGGGCTGCGCGGTGGGCAGGAAGTGCTCGACAACGCCCGTTCGACCTATCTCGGCACGGAATATTCCGGCCCGGCCGACCGCCGTCCCAAGGCGGGCCTGATCAAGAAGACCGAGATCTAGCGCTCCAGGGCGGCCAGCCGGGCTTCCAGCGCCGCCACCCTCGCCTCCAGTTCGGCGATGCGCCGCGCGGCGGGATCGACCGGCGCCGCATGCGCGCCAATCCCGGCCCTTTGCGCGGCCTCCTCGCGCGAAACCCCCAGCATTTCGGCGAAAACCGCCACTTCGGCCGGGCTCAGCTCGCGTTGGTCCTTGAACGCCAGATCCAGCGCCTCGGCGCTCAGACCCGCCGCCGCGGCCAGGGCGGCGCGATCGAGCCCGCGCTCGGCCAGCCGCGCGTCATACCACCCAGGGTCGAAAAACAACGTCATGTGGAATTGTTAGCGCCGAAGGCCGGCTTGGCGCCAGTCTTGCTAGGTCGAGCCCTGAATCTTTCCGCAGAGCGCGCCGACCTATGCTGACCCTCCTGATCCGAGCCTTCGACGTCGCCGTCGTCACCCTGATCTTCACGGCCCTGACCTGACAACGTTTTCCTGACAACGCTTCCCTGCGACAAAAGCGCCGAGCGACGTTCATTCGCTTGATTGAAGGGGCGAGCGGGTTCAATTTCAGGACGTCGCGTTCACCCCCCACAACGCGACATGCGTACCGCCGGCCCGAGGTTGCCCCTAGTCCTCGGGCCGGTTCTACGTCCAGCCTCCAGCACATCGGCAGATTTTCGCTACCGTTTCACGGGAATCGTGCAGACGGACAGAAAGCGCCTACGCCGCTTCCAGCAGCATCATCGTGCCCTGGCCGCCGTCGGCGCAGATGCTGACGATGGCCTTCTCGCCCTTGCCGCGCGCGGCCAGTTCCTTGGTCGCCTGGGACAGGATCCGCGCCCCGGTGGCCCCGAACGGGTGGCCGATCGCCAGGCTGCCGCCGGTGGGGTTCATCCGCTCGCGCGGGAAGGCCCCGAGGTCGGCAGTGACGCCGGCCTTCTCGGCCAGGAACTTTCTGCTCTCCCAGGCGGCGATGTGCGACAGCACCTGGGCGGCGAAGGCCTCGTGGATCTCCCACAGCCCGATGTCGCCCAGCGTCAGGCCGTTGCGGGCCAGCATGCGCGGCACGCCGTAGGCCGGGGCCATCAGCAGGCCCTCGTTGCGCAGGTCGATGGCGGTGACCTCGTAGTCGAGGATCTTCACCCGTGGCGTTCGCTCGGGCAGGCGGGCCAGCCCCGCCTCCGAAGCCACCCAGATGCTGGACGCGCCATCGGTAAGGGGCGAGGAATTGCCGGCCGTCAGCGTGCCCTGGCCGCTGGTCTTGTCGAAGGCCGGCTTCAGCTTGGCCAGCTTCTCCAGCGTGCTGTCCTTGCGCGGAATGGTGTCGCGCCGGGCCTCGCCGATGGGGATCACCAGGTCGTCGAAGAACCCGCTCTCCCAGGCGCGCACGGCGTTCTGGTGGCTGGCGAAGGCGATGGCGTCCTGGTCGGCGCGGGCCAGACCCCATTCCTTGGCGGTGATCTCGGTGTGCTCGCCCATGGACAGGCCCGTGGTGCGATTGGCCACCTTGGGCACATAGAGCCGCGCATCGGCCGCCTTGAACGCCGACAGCACACTGAGCCGTCCCTTCAGGTCGCGGGCCTGCTGGAAGCGGCGGATCCAGTCCGACAGCCGCACCGACAGCCCGATCTGCACCCGGCTCATCGCCTCGACGCCGCCGACCAAAGCAAGATCCCGGCCGCGCCCGTCGATCATGCCGGCCGCCTCGAGCACGCCGGCCATGCTGGTCGAGCAGGCCATGACGGTCGAGAAGGCCGGGACGGTGGGATCGGCCCCGGCGTCCAGCAGCACCTCGCGGGCGATGTTGCTCCAGGTCAGGTTGGGGATCACCGTGCCCCAGACGGCGAAGTCGGGTCGAGCGCCCTTCTCCAGCATGGCCTTCACCACGGGCACGGAGAGGTCGATGGCGTCATGGGCGGCCAGGGCGCCGTCCACCTTGGCGAAGGGGGTGCGCAGGCCGGCGGCGAGCCAGAGGTTGGAAGCGGTCATGAACGGCGTCCGTAAGAGGGTCTGTTACCGATAGATAGGCGCGCGCGGACCGCCGCGCTTGTCGAAATCCGCCGCCCTCACGAATAGCGTTCCTCGGCCCAGGGATCGCCGCGATTGTGATAGCCGCGCTCCTCCCAGAAGCCCGGTTTGTCGGCGGCGACGAACTCGATCCGCTTCAGCCACTTGGCGCTTTTCCAGAAATAGAGGTGCGGCGCCACCAGCCGCACCGGCCCGCCATGCTCAGCCGCGATCGGCGCGCCCTCCCAGCCGTGGGCCAGCAGCACGCCGTCATGCAGAAAGTCGTCGAGGGTCAGGTTGGTGGTGTAGCCGTCGTACGAATGCAGCACCACGAAACGCGCCTCGTCCCTGGGCGCGACGGCCTCGGCCAGGTCGCGGGTCAGCACGCCCTGCCAGTGGTTGTCGTAGCGCGACCAGGTGGTGACGCAGTGGATGTCCGACACCGGCGCGCTCTGCGGCTGGGCCAGCAGGGCCTGGAAGTCCCAGGTGGCGGGGCGGGCCACCAGGCCGTCGATGCGCAGCCGCCAGTCGGCCGTCGGCAGGTCGGGCTTGAGGCCCAGATCCAGCACCGGCCAGTCGCGCGTCAGGTGCTGGCCGGGCGGCAGGCGCTCGGCCTCGGGCCTTGCGGTGTGGCCGGTCAGAAACTTGCCGGCCCTGGCCCAGGCTTCCTTGCTGCGGGTGAGCTTGCTGTCTTCCGGCGGCTGGTCGTCGTCCATCGGGGCCTCCTGGGCAGGGAGGCTAACGCGCGCGGCCGGCCCACGGCTTGAAGAAACGCCTCAGCGGTCGCCGAAATCGACGTCGCGACGGGCGGCCACGATGGTGACGATGAAGCCGGCCAGCACGTCCAGCAGCACCATCAGGGTGATCAGGAAGAACACCGAGGTGGCGAAGGCCGGCAGCAGCAGCAGTTGCACCAGGCAGACGATGAACAGCACCATCGACAGCGAGTGGTTGATGATCGCGATCTTGCGGCTGGTCGTCGACTTCAGGAGCTCGACGAACAGCACCACCAGCGAGGCGCCCAGCAAGAGGTCGCCCCAGCTGACGATCCAGTCGACCCGCGAGGCCATGTGGATGCGGAACAGCTGCTCGCCGAACCGGTAGCTGGCCGCGTCGGACGAAAAGCCGCCGCCGACGGTCAGGGCCAGCAGATTGTAGATCAGCACCGGCAGGGCCAGCAGCGGAAAGGCGGCGAACATTGCGGTGAATTCCCCCGAGACGGCTTTCAGGGTTAACCGGTTTCGGGGCCGTGGTGAAGCCGGGGCCGCCTGTCGGGCGAGCGACCCCGCCCCTAAGGCCCACGGTGTAGCCCGCCACCGACCCCGGTCGCGCCCAGGGCCCTACGGCTCGGGCAACGGCGGCCGCTCGGCGAAGGTCAGGGGCGGGGCGCCGGGCGAGCGTCCGCCCCGACTCCAGCGCGCGGCGCACAGGCTTAGGTTCTCGTACCAGCTCACATCGCCGTCGGGAGGAAAGCCGTGCCCCTTGGCCAGGTCGGTCACGCCGGCCCACTGCACGTGCGGTCGCTCGAAGCTCAGGGTCTCCAGGCCGTAGGCCCTGGCCACCTCGGTCATCCGATCCCACCAGGCCCCTCGCTCGCCCTTGTCGTTCCAACTCCAGGCGTCGTTCTCGAACAGCACCAGGTCGCAAGCCAGACCGTACTGGTGATAGGAGCTCCAGGGCTGGGCGCGCGTCACCTTGTCCCCGGGACTGGTCCGCCCCCGGGCGTAGAGCCAGGCCTGGCGCTCCGGCGTGCGATAGCCCTCGAACAGCGCGAATGGGATGTTTTCGCCATTCAGGGTCGCCAGGACCTTTTGAACCGCTTCCCGTACGGCGGGGTGCAGATGGTCGTCCCGGCGATCGCGGCTCTCGACCGACGGCGCGGGTGGAAAGGTCGAGGGCCAGGTGGTCGCGGGCGACGTCGGCGCGCTGACGCGGCCGGGATCGAGCGCCAGGTGCAGCCCCGCCGCATAGCCGGCGAGCCCGTTCCAGGCCACCTTAAGCCAGGCAGGATCACTGCTGGGACCTTCGCTGTCGACCAAGGTTCCCCCCGGCATGACCGCCAGGCGCGTGGCGCTTTTGGCCGGTTCGGCCCGCAGGTTCAGGGCGTGCGCGGTGACGCGATAGACGCTCATGACTCAGCCCTCCGCCGTCAGCTGTTCGAGCGCCTCGACCTGACGCTTGTAGGCGTCGAGGCCGGCGCGGATCTGCTCGATCGCCCTCCGGGCGGCCTTGATCGCCTCGGCGGCCGCCGTCCGGTGGACGTCCAGAGCGTCCGGCTGCGGTCCGGCGGCGAGCGCGGCGGCCTCCTTGTCGTAGTCTTCCAGCCCCTTGGCGGCTGCGGCGCACTGGTCCTCCAGGGTCTTGCCGTCGGCGACGGCGGTCGCCTGCAAGGCCTTGCGCTTGGCCTGCTCGAGCGGATCGGCCAAATCGGGCGCCTGGACGACCTGCTGGAGGCGCTGGGCGAGCGGCGTGAGCTCGCCGGTTACGGCCTCTAGGTCCTTGCCCAGGGCGTCGCGTTCGACCACCAGCGGCGACGGCGGCGCTGCGGGCGCGCCCGGCCCTTCTTCCTTGCGGCTTTCGACGGCCGTGCGCGAGCCGAAGTAGAAGCCGATCACCGTGGTCAGAAGGGTGATGATGGCGGTCAGCAGTTGGCGCACCAACTCCTGGGACTCCGTGCTCGGACCATTGGTGCTGTAGAGCGCCAGCTTGGCGGGCTTGGCGGGCGTTGCGGCCACCCCCGCCGAAGCGGGAACCGCCGCCGCGCCGACATCCCTGATCGCCACCCGGAAGCCCAGGGCCTCATACCGCGCGCGTTCGGCCTGGACCTGATCCGCCGCGACGGAGGTCTCGGTGAGGAAGGACAGAACCTCCGGCTTCTGGCTCAAGGTGACGTAGTTCAGGCCGAAGACCACGAACAGCACCATGATGCCGACGGCCAACAGCGCCCGGATCGACCCCGACGGTAGGCCGAAAGCCTCCTGGGCCGATCCCAGCCTCAGCCCTTTGAAGACCACCGCCGTGGTCGCCATCGCGGTAATGAAGATGACCAGCAGGCCGACGAACCAGATGGCGCTGTCGTCACGACCCTTGACGAAGGTGATGACCCCGCCGAGCAGCAGCGACACTAGGAGCAGCAATCCCAACCCCCAGCCGACATAGCCCCGCCGACTGTTCAGCCTCAGCCGAAAGATCTCGCTGGCCGTACCGGCCCCGCCCTCGCTCATGCCCGCCCCCGCGAATGAACCGGCGCCCAGCCAAGGCCGAGCTTTGGATAACAACGTTCTCTCCAAGTGAGAAAGTCGTCAAGCGAGAGGTTGATAAAAATACAACCCTGGATTCATTTGCGCGGAAGGACGGCCGACGGCGCTCAGGTCGGATCGACTCTGCGCCGTTCTTCAAGTCCGATTTCCCCGCGGAAAACGGGGACCCAAGCTGACTTTCGGGAGAAGGCGCGGCCGTGGGCCATGTTCAGCCTCGGCTTGGATCCTCGCCTTAGCGGGGATACTCGGTGGAAAATGGCCGAGGCCCCGAACGTCGCCCCGCCCTACGCTTCGTCCACGCCCTGCGGATTGCGGGCCCGCGACTGCAGCCACATCACGCCGAACAGGTCGCTGATCGAGGCCTTCAGGCGGCCGAAGTTGGTGTATTTCGACACCCCGGTCTCGCGGTGACGGTGGTTCACCGGCTGGAAGGCGATCTCGTAGCCCTCGCGCAGCATCAGCGCCGGGATGTAGCGGTGGATGTGATCGAAGTAGGGCAGGCGCAGGAAGGCCTCGCGGCGGAAGGCCTTCAGGCCGCAGCCGGTGTCGTTGGCGGTGTCCTTCAGCAGGCGCTTGCGCACCCCGTTGCCGAACTTGCTGGCGAAGCGCTTGGCGCTGCTGTCCTGGCGCTTGACCCGCTCGCCGCCCACCAGGGCCAGCTGCGCCGGAGCCGTCTGCAAAGCCTTGGCCAGGCGCGGCGCGTCGGCCGGGTCGTTCTGGCCGTCGCCGTCCATGGTGACCACGATCGGGGCGCGGGCGGCCAGGATGCCGCTGCGGATCGACCGGCTCTGGCCGGAGTTCTTGCGGTGGCCCAGCACGCGCAGCTGCGGGATCTCGGCCTTCAGGGCGGTCAGCAGGGCCTTGGTGTCGTCGCGGCTGGCGTCGTCGACGAAGATCATCTCGTAGGACTCGCCAGCGAAGGCGGCCGCGATCTCGCGCGCCAGGGCCGGCGCCGCGCCGCCCTCGTCGAACACGGGCACGACGACGGAGAAATCGGGGATCGCGGCGGGATTGGAAGACGTCATGGCCGCTTTTACCGCAAAACTCGCGCCAGGAAAGGATCGTGCTATTCCATCGCTCATGAGCGCCAATACGAGCCCCAGCCCGACCGCCAGCATGAGCCTTGAATCCCGCCTCGACGCCTGGTCGCGCGGCTGGCGCGCGCCGGTCTTCGCCGCCCTGGTGGCCCTGATCGCCGGCCTACCGGGCCTGTTCGCCATGCCGCCGCTCGACCGCGACGAGTCCCGCTTCACCCAGGCGACGGCCCAGATGCTGGAGACCGGCGACTATGTGAACATCCGGCTGCAGGATCAGCCCCGCAACAAGAAGCCGGTCGGCATCCACTGGCTGCAGGCCGCGGCGGTCTCGGCCGTCTCCGCGCCGGAAGACCGGGGCATCTGGGCCTACCGCATCCCCTCGCTGCTGGGCGCCATGCTGGCCGCCGCCGCCTGCGCCTGGGGCGCGGCCGCCTTCTTCGGCCCGCGCGAGAGCCTGCTGTCGGGCGCGATCCTTGGCGCGACCTTCCTGCTGTCGACCGAGGCCTTCATCGCCAAGACCGACGCCTCGCTGTGCGGCTTTACGACATTGGCCATGGCGGGCCTGGCCAGGATCTACGCCGCGGGCCTCGCCGGCGAGAAGGCCGGCAAGGGTCCGAAACTGGCCTTCTGGATCGGCATGGCCATGGCCGCCCTGATCAAGGGTCCGGTCGGCCTGCTGGTCGTCATCCTCGCCATCCTCGCCCTGTGGGCCTGGGACCGGAAGGCCGGCTGGCTCAAGCAGCTGGGCTGGAGCTGGGGCCTGATCCTGTTCGCGGCCATCGTCCTGCCCTGGGCGACGATGATCACCGTCGCCACCGACGGCGCCTTCTGGGGCGCGGCGGTGGGCGGCGACCTCGCCCCCAAGCTGGCCGGCGGCCACGAGCGCCACGGCGGCATTTTCGGCTACTACGCCCTGCTCTCGCCGCTGCTGCTGTTCCCGGTGACCCTGCTGCTGCCCGCCGCCCTGGTCCTGGGCTGGACCGGCCGCAAGGAACCGGGCGTGCGCTTCGCCCTCTGCTGGCTGATCCCGACCTGGCTGATGTTCGAGATCCTGCCGACCAAGCTGGCCCACTACACCCTGCCCGCTTTCGGGGCCCTGGCGATGCTGATGGCCGCGGCCCTGCGCAAGCCTCTGGGCCTTCCCTCACGGATCGTCGGCACGGTGCTGCTGGCCATCGCCGGCCTCGCCTTCGCCGCCGTCTGCGTCGTCGCCTGGAAGCAGTACGCCGCGCCCTCGGCCCTGCCGCTGGCCATCCTCTCGGCCCTGCTGTTCATCGCGGCCGCCGTCGCCGGCGGCTGGCTGATCCTGCGCGAGCGCAAGGCCGCCCTGGCCCTGGTCACCGCCGGGGCCCTGGGCATCCTGGCCCACGGCGCCATGGCCGGCCTGCTGGCCCCGCGCCTGGACTCGCTGTGGCTGTCGCAGCGCCTGGCCCGCGCCCTGGAGAAGGCCGATCTGGCCCCCCGCGCCGGCGCCCCCGGCCCGGTGGCGGTGACCGGCTATTCCGAGCCCAGCATGGTCTTCCAGCTGGGCACCACCACTGAACTCACCGACGCCGAGGGCGCCGCCGACGCCGTCGACGAGGGCCGTCCGGCCGTGGTCGAGGGCCGCGAGGATGCGAAGTTCAAGGCCGCCCTGGCCGCCATGGGCCACGCCCCGCGCCCGGCCGGCGAGATCAAGGGCCTGAACTATTCCGACGGCGACGACGAGGTGCTGCGCATCTATCGCGGCGAGCCGCGCCGCCATGACGCACCGGAAGACGCCGTGAGCGGCGCCGAAGTGGAGGCCCAGCCATGAGCCGCTTCATCGAGATCGTCGAGGTCGGTCCCCGCGACGGCCTGCAGAACGAGAAGGCCATACTGTCGGTCGAGGAAAAGCTCGACCTGATCCGCCGCCTCGAAGCCGCCGGCGCCCGCCGCACCGAGGTGGTGTCGTTCGTCAATCCCAACCGCGTGCCGCAGATGGCCGGCGCCGAAGAGATTATGGACGCCCTGGGCGGTCCCGATCCCAAGCGCTCGCGCATCGGCCTGGTGCTCAACATGCGCGGCTGGGAGCGCTGCGTCTCGACCGGCTGCGACGAAGCCAATGTCGTGGTCTGCGCGTCCGACGGCTTCGGCGTGAAGAACCAGGGCGCCACGGTCAACCAGCAGCTCGACACCCTGGCGGCCATCGTCGAGCGCCAGGCGATCGACGGCGGCCCGCCGATCACCGCCACCATCTCGGTGGCCTTCGGCTGCCCGTTCGACGGCGAGATTTCCGAAGACCAGGTGGTCGCCATCGCCCGCGAGGCGGCGGCCATGAACGTGCCCGAGATCGCCATCGCCGACACCATCGGCGTCGCCGACCCCTGGACCGTCCGCAGGCGCATCGAGGCCGTCCGAGCCGCGGCCCCCGACGCCCGCCTGCGCATGCACTTCCACGACACCCGCAACACGGGTCTCGCCAACGCCTTCGCCAGCGTCGAGGCCGGGATCGACGTGCTCGACGCCTCGGTCGGCGGCCTCGGCGGCTGCCCCTTCGCCCCGGCGGCGACGGGCAACATCGGCACCGAGGATCTGGTCTACATGCTGGAGCGGGCCGGGTTCGAGACCAGCTACGACCTCGCCGCCCTGATCGCCATCGGCCGCGACATCAGCGAACGCCTGGGCAAGGCTCCGGCCTCGTCGCTGGCAAGGGCGGGCGGGTTTCCCGCCTGATCCCTCTCCCCTTGCGGGAGAGGGTGGCCTCCCGGAGGGAGGTCGGGTGAGGGGTCGCACCAACAGAAACGCCGCGACGGCCGATCGGCTGTCGCGGCGTTTTGCGTCTGAGAGACCCCTCATCCGTCAGCTTCGCTGACACCTTCTCCCGCAAGGGGAGAAGGACGTTAAGCCGCGAACCTTCCCAGGTCCTGCTTGCTCTCGACCAGATCCAGCACGTCGCCCATGCGGAAGCCCGGATCCACCGGGTGCAGGGCGTCGTAGATCGAGCGGGCGAAGGCGAGATCCGCCGGGGTCTTCACGCGCCAATCCAATCCCGACCAGTCGCGCACGGCGCGCAGGTGAGCCTGGCGGAAGCGGCCCGGCTGGTTGCGGATGGCGGCGGTGGGCGAGATGCGGGCCAGCGGGTCGCGCTCCTCGGCGGCGGCGGTGCGCAGGGTCTGGGCGGCGATGACCTCGACCTCCAGCCCGGCCGGATAGGTGCGGTGCACGCGGTTGGAGGCGTAGTCGGCGCCGGTGCTCAGGGCCAGGCGGACGGTCTGGTCGATCAGGCCCGGATCGACGAAGGGCGCGTCGCCCTTCAGCCGGACGATGTGGCTGACCGGGCCGGCGGCCTCGGCGCAGCGGGCGATGCGGTCAAGGATGTCGGCGCCGGCCCCGCGATAGACGGTGACGCCGCGCGACACCAGGAAGCCGGCCAGCGCGTCGTCGGCGGCCTGGTCGCTGGTGGCGACGATGATCTTGGAAAGGGTGCGCGCCTCGCGGATCCGCTCCAGCTGGCGCAGGATCATCGGCTGTCCCTGGAGGGTGGCCATCGCCTTGCCGGGCAGACGGCTGGAGCCCATGCGGGCCTGCAGGACAGCGAGGATCATCGGCTTTGCCTCCCTTCGAGGCGTCTTCTCGGTTCTTTCTTGAACCTTGAGCTTCGAGTCGGGTCCGCCGCTAGGCGACCCAACGTCGCGGGTCGAGGGCCACCGGGTCGTCGATGGCCATCTCGTCCCAGTCGAGGTCCGGCGGCGGGCTGGAAGCGGCGGCGACGACGGCCGACAGTTCGGCGGCCGAGGTCACGCCCACGATCACGGCCGAAGCCTCGGGGCGCGACAAAGCAAAGCCCAGGGCGGCCTGAAGCGGGTCGGAACGGCCTTCGGCGATCATGCGGCGCACGCGCGACAGGCGGCCCGAGGCCCCCTTCAGCTGGGCCGGAACGCGGTCGGGCGGCAGGAACAGCAGGCCGTTGAGGAAGATCGAGCGCAGCTGCACCTCGATGCCCATGCCGGCGATGCGCTGCAGCGAGCCGTCGGCCAGCAGGCGCTGGTCGAGCAGGCTGGCCGGCGCCTGGATGATGTCGGGCTTGAAGCGGCGGGCCACGCCGACCGGATCGTCGGTGGCGTGGGCGGAGATGCCGATGTTGCGGAACAGGCCCTGCTCGCGCAGGCGGTGCAGGCGGTCCCACATGGCCGGGCCATGGGCGCCGAACAGTTCCGACGGCGACTGGACGATGATGGCGTCGGCGCGTTCCAGGCCCATGCGGCGCAGCGAGGCGCGGGCCTCGGCCTCGACGAAGTCGGGACCGCGGTCGGCGCGGGCGGCCGCCATGGTGACGCGGCACGAGACCGGACGCGGGATCAGGTCGCCGAGCACGGACTCCGAACGGCCATAGACGCCCGAGACGTCCAGCACCGACAGGCGGGCGCGCGCGGCGATGTTCAGGATGTCACGCGCCTCGATCTCGGGGGAACGCGAACGCGGCGACGCGTTCATGCCGTCCAGTCCGAACTGGGCGGCGGCGAGACCGAGCTTGGAGACGGTGAGCGACATGAAAATCCGCGTCGGGTGAGCACCAATGCCGGGCAGCGTACGCGCCAAGGTTTGAAGAAGGCGTTTCTGGAAACTTGCCGAGGGGTTAAGATCGGGCCGATGGACCTTACCGATCCCGCCGTCCTTTCCGGCTCCGAATGGCCCATGCACGGCCTGGCCGACGACATCCGGCCGGCCCTGGAAAAGGCCCTGGCGGAAGGGCCGGCGGTCCTGGCCACCATCATCGCCCTGGAGGGCGGCGGACCGCGCCCGGTCGGCACGCAGATGCTTTTCGCGCAAGGTTTCACGAGCGGCTTCCTGTCGGGCGGCTGCATCGAGAGCGACGTCGAGATCCACGCCCGCGCGGTGCTGGAAACCGGCGCGCCCCGGCGTCTCGTCTACGGCGAGGGAAGCCCCTGGCCGGACATCCGCCTGCTGTGCGGCGCGCGCATCGAAATCCTTGTCGAGCGTCTCGACGCCGACGATGTCGCCGTGCGCGACCTTTTGACTCACGCAACCGAAAGGCGGCCGGCGGTCTGGTTCAGCGACGGCGTCCGGCGCCTCTGCGCGACGAAAGAGGCCGCGCCGGCCCCTTGGCCCGGCGCCTTCGGCCGGGGGTTCGATCCCGTTCCACGCCTGGTGGTGATCGGCGGCGATCCGACCGCCCTGGCCCTGGCGAGCCTCGGCGCCCAGGCCGGGTTCGAGACCACCCTGGTCCGCCCCAAGGGACCGCTGGAGCCGCCGCCCCTGGCCGGCGTCGCGTACAGCCGCGCCGCGCCGAGCGAGGCTCTGGCCGCGATCGGCCTGGATCCCTGGACGGCGGTGGCGGTGTGCGGCCACGACCTGGCCCTGGACCACGAGGCCCTGCTGACCGCCCTGCCCTCGCCCGCCTCCTATGTCGGCCTGCTGGGCGCCAGGCGGCGGCTGGCCGAACGGATCGCGGCGTTGCGGGCGGAGGGTTTGACGGAGCGCGACCTGGCCAAACTGCGCGCGCCGATCGGCCTGGATCTCGGCGGCAAGGCCCCGTTCGAGGTGGCCATCGCGGTCATCGGCGAGATCATCGCGGCGCGCCATGGGCAGCCGGCGCTGGAGAGAAGGGCGCATTCGGATCCCTCTCCCCTTGTGGGAGAGGGTGGCCCGCGCAGCGGGTCGGGTGAGGGGTCGAAAGCCCTGTCACCCGAGACGGCTGATCGACCGGGCGAAGCGTCAAACGTCTGAGAGACCCCTCATCCGTCGGCTGGAGTTTATCCTCGGGCCGGCTTCGCCGGACCCGGGGGGGCCGCCACCTTCTCCCGCAAGGGGAGAAGGATCAGGCCTTCCAATCCCCCGACTTCCCGCCGGTCTTCTCGACCAGGCACACGGCCTCGATGACCATGCCCTTCTCGGCGGCTTTCAGCATGTCGTAGATCGTCAGGCAGGCCACCGACACCGCGGTCAGCGCCTCCATCTCGACCCCGGTCGGACCGGTGGTCTTGACCCGAGCGGTAACGGAAAGCCCGCCCTCGCCCGGCTCGACCTCGACCACCACCTTCGACAGCGCCAGCGGGTGGCACAGGGGGATCAGATCGGACGTCTTCTTCGCCGCCATCACCCCGGCCAGTTCGGCCACGGCGCGGACGTCGCCCTTGCGGCCGGTCCCCGAGACGGCCAGCGCCAGGGTCTCCGGGCTCATCCGCACGAAACCGCTCGCCACCGCCTCGCGCGCCGTCGAGGCCTTGCCGGAGACGTCGACCATGCGGGCCCGGCCCTGGTCGTCGATGTGGGTCAGCTTGCTCACTTTGCGAGGCGCCCTATCGTTCCAGAAGCCGGGGCATCAGCTCGACCATGTTGCAGGGCTTGTGGCGGCTGTCGAGCTGCGGGCCGATGACCTTGTCCCAGCCGTCCTTCACCGCCCCGTTCGAGCCGGGCAGGCAGAACACGAACACCCCGTCGATCAGCCCGGCCGTGGCCCGCGACTGCAGGGTCGAGAGCCCCACCGTGGCGTAGGACACCAGGTGGAACACCACGGCGAACCCGTCGATCACCTTGTCGAACAGCGGCTGCAGCGCCTCGACCGTCACGTCTCGGCCCGTCAGGCCCGTGCCGCCGGTGGAGACCACCGCATCGACCTCTCCGCTCGCGATCCAGCCGCGCACGGTGGCGCGGATCTTCTCGATGTCGTCGCGCACCAACGCCCGGCCGGCGAACTCATGGCCGGCGGCCTTGACCCGCTCGATCAGGATGTCGCCCGAGGTGTCGGTGCTTTCGTCGCGGGTGTCGGAGACGGTGAGGATCGCCACCCGCACCGGCTTGAACGGCAGTTCCGGCTTGATCCCGCCGCCCGGGGTGAGGCCTGCCGACATCCGTCTCTCCATTTCTTCGCTTGTCGCGCGACGGGCGCCGAAACCGCTGACACTTTCGGCTGTCGCGCTTTGGCTTAATCCCAACGCTGCGCGTCGGTCCTATCCTGCGCCGTCGGCTCGATCCAGCGGGCGCCGCCCGGACCATGCTCCTTCTTCCAGAACGGCGCCCGGCTCTTGAGCCAGTCCATCAGGAAGTCGCACGCCTCGAAGGCGGCCCGGCGGTGTTTCGACGCCGTCGCCACGAACACCACCGCCTCGCCCGGCGCGATCTTTCCGACGCGATGGACGATCCGCCAGTCCTGCAAATCGAACCGCCCGGCCGCCTCGACCGCGAAGGCCGCGATCGCGTTTTCGGTGAAGCCCGGATAGGCCTCCAGCTCCAGGATCGAGGCGTTGCCACCCTCGGCGCGGGCCAGGCCGACGAAGCTGGCCACCGCGCCTGTCTCGTCGCGGCCCTTGCAGAATTCGGTCAGCAGCGCCCCGGGCTCGAACGGCGCCTCGGTCAGGGTGATCATCCGCCGCTCATCGGCGGCAGGAAGGCGACCTCGGTCGAGCCGGCCAGCGCCGCCTCGCCCCGCACCAGCGCTTTATCGACCGCCACCTGCACGCCGGGGCCAGCCAAGGCTTCGGCGAGACCCGCGTCATCATTGGCGATGGAAGCGCGCAGGGCGGAAAGGCTTCCCGCCTCGACCTCGCGCTCGCGCCAGCCGGCCTGGTCGGCCAGGCGCCCGAACAGCAGCACGCGGGCCATGACTAGCCTCCGGTCGTCGACATGTGGCGGGCCACGGCCGGCCGTGGCGCGTCGACCTGGAAGTCGTGGCCCTTGGGCTTGGACCCGATCGCCGCGTGGATCGCCGCCACCAGTTCGCCGTCGGTGGCCCCGCCGCGCAGCACGGCCCTAAGATCGCTGGCGTCGTCGCGGCCAAGGCAGGTGTGCAGGGTGCCGGTGCAGGTCAGGCGCACCCGATTGCAGGCGTCGCAGAAATTGTGGCTCAGCGGGGTGATGAAACCCAGCCGCCCGCCGGTCTCCTCGACCTTGGCGTAGCGGGCCGGACCGCCGGTGGCATAGGCCTGGTCGGTCAGGGTCCAGTAGGACGACAGCTCGCGCCGGACATCCCTGAGCGACAGGAACTGGTCGGTGCGGTCCTCGTCGATCTCGCCCAGGGGCATGGTCTCGATCAGCGTCATGTCGCAGCCGCGATCGTGCGCCCACTGGATCAGGGCCGGCAGCTCGGCGGCGTTGTCGCGCTTGAGCGCCACCGCGTTGATCTTGACCTGGAGGCCCGCCGCCAGGGCCGCGTCGATCCCGCCGATCACCTTGGCCACGTCGCCGCCGCGCGTCAGCCGACGGAAGAGGTCGGGCTTGAGCGTGTCGAGCGAGACGTTGATCCGCTTCACCCCCGCCGCCGCCAAGCGTTCAGCGTGCCGGGCCAGCTGAGTGCCGTTGGTGGTCAGGGTCAGCTCGTCCAGCGCGCCGGTCTTCAGGTGGCGCGACAGGCTTTGGACCAGCTCCATGATCCCCTTGCGCACCAGCGGCTCGCCGCCGGTCAGCCGCAGCTTGCGCACGCCCAGGCCAACGAAGGTCGAGGCCAGGCGGTCCAGCTCCTCCAGCGTCAGCACCTCCGCCTTCGGCAGGAAGGTCATGTGCTCGGCCATGCAATAGACGCAGCGCAGGTCGCAGCGGTCGGTCACCGACACGCGCAGATAGCTCACCGCCCGGCCAAAGCCGTCGATCAGGCGGGGGGTGTCGTCAGGGGACGTCATATCCGCGATAGAATAGGCGTCTCGGAGCCTGGCGGAAAGGGAACTGATGCGGCTGGAGGCGATCGTGCTGGCGGCGGGGGCGGCCTCGCGGTTCGGCGGCGGCAAGCTGCTGGCCGATTATCGCGGCCGGCCGCTGCTGGATCACGCGCTGGATACGGCCCTGGCCGCGCCGGCGCGCGGGATCACGGTGGTGCTGCGCCCGGGCGATACGGCCGCCCTGGCCCTGGTCGAGGCCCGGGCCGAGCCCCGCCTGCGACCCTTGGCCGCGCCCGAAGCTGACGAGGGGCTGGGGGCCTCGCTGCGCACGGCGATCCTGGCCCTGCCGGCCGACGCCGAGGCGGCGCTGGTGTTGCTGGGCGACATGCCGCGCGTCCCGCACGACCTTGCTGCCGACCTGATCCAGGCCCTGAGCGCGGGCGTCGGCATCGCCGCTCCCGTCCACGCCGGCCGTCGCGGCCATCCGGTGCTGTTCGCCCGCCGCTGGTTCGCCGACCTCGCCGCCCTGGCCGGCGATCGCGGCGCGCAGGGGGTGCTGACCAAGGCCGGCGACGCCATCGCCCTGGTAGAGACCGACGACCCCGGCGTGCTGTTCGACGTCGACCGGCGCGAGGACCTGGAGCGGTAGGCCCGCCGCCCCGATCAGAAGCCTCCGTCGGCGGTCGGCCACGGCGGAGCGGTCGCGCGCCACCTCAGGACGTGAAGACCGGAGAGCTTGGGGCGCAACCGCAGGCGCATCACGGTGTCGTCGCGGCCCCTCCTCCAGCCGGGCCAATCCAGCGCACGGTCCTGGGCGGCGACAACGCGCCAGACGGCGCGCAGAACCTCGCGGGGCGGCTCATGACCCAGGCGATGCTGGAGAAGAAGCCGCAGCGAGAGCGAGGCGCGGGACGAGGCCCTGAACCACCGCACGATCATTCGCGCATCGGCCCGCACGCCCTCCTCGCCCAGCGGCGACGAAAGCAGCGGACAGAAGTGGGCTTGCAGCGCGTCGGCGACCCGCCGTTCGACGGCCGCGACCAGGCGCGCGTGCTCGCCGGCCAGGTAGCCGAGCCTGAAGGCTGGTCGTCGCGGCTGGGGAAAAGCCGTGAGCTTGCGCTTCACTCCGCCAGGTCCGCCTCGTACCGCCGCATCTCGCGCCAGTGCAGCCAGACGCCCAGCGCCAGGGTCAGCAGGATGGCGTAGCTCCAGACCGCCAGGCTCATCATGTAGGTGTTGATGGTCACCCGCAGGTCGATCAGCACCGCCACGTGCGAGGCCAGGGCGACCAGCTGGAACGCCGAGATCGCCACGGTCCACAGCAGGCGCGAGCGGATCGACTCCCAGATGAAGATCAGCGCCGCCACGGCGTCGACGATCATCACCCCGACGTCGGGATTGATGCGGTTGTGGCGGAACATGACCAGCGAGGCGGCCCAGCCGGCCAGCAGGGTGACGGCGATCCGCTTCTCCGACGACCCGCCGCGCCAGAAGGCCAGGCCGCAGATCGCCAGGGTCAGAAAGAGATAAAGATAAGCCGACACTGTACGCCCCCCTTCACCGCTCCAGGTTGACGCAAGTCCGGCTCGGATCAAGTGCGATCCGAGCCGGAGCTTTACGCCTTGGATATCGGCGACCGCCCGCTAGGCGGACGGAACTCTAGTGCCGCGTCTTCTCGCCGTCGCAAAGAATCCGGCGGATCTCATCGACGACGCGCACCGCGCCATCGGCGTCGTCCGCCGCCTCCATATCGACGAGCCGCCGCAGCAGCACCGTCAGCACACGCTGCTGGGTCGGACACAGGGACCGAATGCACCGCCCGAACTCGGCGGCCTCTTCGATGGCCGGATCCATAATCGCCAGGACCGCGCTCATGCCGCGCCCTCCATTAGAACTTCGCGCATACCGGAGACGATCAGGCGGCCCGACCGCCGTCGACGGCGCGCAGGCCCGAGGTGCGCGGCGTGTCGCCGCCCTCGACCTTGCCCAGGTCGCCCAGCGCCAGGGCGCCGCAGCCGATCTGCGAGCGGACTTCCGCCAGATCGCCGTGCGCCTTCACGATGGTGCGGCGGGCCGACAGGATGTGGGTCAGGGTGATCCCCAGGGTCTCCAGGGCTTCCTGGCCGATCACGGCCGACAGCTGCGCGTCCAGCCGCAGCGTGGGCAGCAGGCCCATCAGCTCGGCGGTTTCACGCACGGCCGCGTCGATCGCGGCTTCGGCTTGTTTCAGTTTTTCGGCCCCGGCACGGGCTGCGTCGCTGCGCTTCATGCAAGACTCTCCCACTCGCGCGGGCGCCCCCCGCACGTTCAAAGGCTTGGATTGTTGGAAATTCGGTTTTTTGGCTGACCCGAGACCGACGATCAGTTCGTCGGCGGGGCGCTCCAGCCCTCGCGGAATCGCTGGAGGGCGAAGAGGAATTCATGGGCTCCCATGGTCACCACGCTGAGCAGCACGCCGGCCGCCAGGGCTGAAACCAGGATCAGGCCCATCCATTGGGCTGGGCTCAGGTCATGGCGCCAACCTCCCCGCGTTCGGACCTGATCGGACTGTCGTCCGACAGGAAGGCCGTGGCCGCGAGCACTCGCAGCAACAGCTTCGAAGGAGGATCGCCGGCCGCCTGGGCCTTGCGCAGAGCCGACACCGTTTCCGGCACCAGGCGCTCCCGCTCGGGGGTGGCCGCCATCAGGGTCAGGCCTTCCTCGAGAGACTTCCAGCTCGCGATGAAGAAGGCCGATCCCGGGGGCGAGCCAGTCTTGGTCTTGGGTGTGTTGTCGTTCATGGCCGCTCCCGCTGCTGTCGTCAGGAGAGACCGGCTCAGGTTCGTCGGCTAGGCCCGGCGATTGCCTACGGTAGTCATTACCGGGGTGCTGTTCCCACGCCACGAAGGCCAGGGCGGCGTCGCGGCGCGGCATGCCGGCCAGGCGCCGGCGCGCGCTGAGCACGTGCATCTCGACGGTCTTGGGCGACAGGCTGAGCAGGCGCGCGATTTCCTTCGAGCGCTGGTGCTGGGCGATCAGGCGCAGGATCTCGCGCTCACGAGGCGTGAGCTTCTCGAAACCAAGGCTGTCGGCAGGCTCGACCATGGCGCTAACATGGTCCCAGCACAGCCTCCCGTCCAGCCGGTGAGGCGTCAATTTCGGACGCGTCAGAGTTAACAATCAGACAGTTCGCCCGGTCAGGCGCTCCGGACGAACGGCAGGCTGACGGTCGGCTGGCCCGACAGCGCCAGCAGGGCGTTGGCCGTCGCCGGGCCGATCACCGGCGTCCCCGGCTCGCCCACCCCGCTTGGAGGCGCGGCCGACGGCACGATGTGGGTCTCCACGCTGGGCGCCTCGGCGAAGCGCAGCACGCGATAGGTGTCGAAGTTGCTCTGGTCGACCACGCCCTCGGTCAGGGTCACCTGGCCGAAGAGCGCCGCCGAAAGCCCGTAGCAGGTGCCGCCCTCCATCTGGGCGGCGATCTGGTCGGGCGAGACGGCCACGCCGCAGTCGATGGCGGTGACCACCCGGCCGACGCGCGGCTCTCCGTCCACCAGCTTGACCTCGGCGACCTGGGCCACGACCGAGCCGAAGCTCTCGTGCACCGCCACCCCGCGCGTCCAGCCCCCATCCTGCTCTTTAGAGGCCGCTTTCGGTCCGGCCTTCTCCAGGGCGAGATTGAGGGCCGCCAGGTGTCGATTGGCGCCGGCCTTGGCGTAGAGCGCGCGGCGATACTCGACCGGATCCTTGCCGGCCTTGCGGGCCAGCTGGTCGATGGTGTGCTCCATGACGAAGGCGGTGTGGGTCGCCCCCACCGAGCGCCACCACAGCACCGGCACGCCCACTTCGGGGAACGCCACCTGGGCGTCGACGACGGGCGTGGCTTTCAGATAGGGCGAATCCGACGCCCCCTCGACGGCGGTCTGGTCGACGCCCTTCGAGGGCATCGGCGAGTCCTTCATGATCGACTGGCTGACGATGCGGTGACGCCAGGTCGCCGGCAGGCCGTCCTTGTCCAGCGTCACCCGCACGGCGTGAACCACCAGCGGCCGGTAGTAGCCGGCCTTCATGTCGTCCTCGCGGGTCCAGACCAGCTTCACCGGCTTGCCGCCGCCGACCTTCTTGGCGACGTGCACGCACTCGGCCACGTAGTCGGAATTGAAGGTCGCCCGCCGCCCGAACGAGCCGCCGGCGAACAGGGTCTCGACCTCGACCGAGCCGGGCAGGGTCCCGACGATCTTGGCCGCGTTCAGCTGGTCGAGGGTCTGGCCCTGCGAGCCGTGCACCAGCTTCACCGAATTGCCCTCGACGATGGCCACGCAGTTCATCGGCTCCATGGTGGCGTGGGCCAGATAGGGGAACTCGTAGACCGCCTCGAAGGCGTCCGATCCTCCGGCCGCCTGGGCCGCGTCACCCTTGGCCCCGAACGATTCCCACTTCTGCTCGGCCGGACCCTTGCCGGTGGCCAGGTCCCGGAACGCCGCCGTGATCTCTTTCGAGCCGCGCTTCTCGGCCTTGCCTTCGTCCCAGCGCACGACCAGCGCCTCGCGCCCCAGCCGCGCGGCCCAGGTGGATTTCGCCACCACCGCCACCCCGGTCGGGATTTCGTAGACATCGACCACGCCCGCCACCTTCTTGGCCGCATCGGCGTCGAAGCTCTCGACCTTGGCCCCGAAGCGCGGCGGATGGGCGACCATCGCCGTCAGCATGTCGGGCAGGTGGACGTCCTGGGTGTAGCGGGCCGTGCCGTCGACCTTGGCCTGGGCGTCCTTGCGCCGCACCCGATCGGTGCCGATCAGGGTGAAGGTCTTGGGGTCCTTCAGCGGCGGGTTCTGCGGCGGCGTCACCTTGGCGGCGTCGGCCGACAGGTCGGCGAAGGCGGCGCTCTTGCCCGAGGCGTGGGTCAGCACCCCGTCCTTGACCACGATCTCGCCGGCCGGGACGTTCCAGCGGTTGGCGGCGGCCTCGACGAACATCGCCCGCGCCCCGGCGCCGGCCTTGCGCAGCTGCTCCCAGCTGTTGGAGATCGCCGAGCTGCCGCCGGTCAGCTGCGCGCCCAGGGCGCCGTTGCCGTAGAGCTTGGCGTTGGCCGGCGACTGCTCGACCCGCACCTTGGCCCAGTCGGCGTCCAGCTCCTCGGCGACGATCGCCGCCAGGCCGGCATGGCTGCCCTGGCCGAACTCGATGTGCTTGGAGATCACGGTGACGAAGCCGTCGGGCTCGAAGCGGATGAACGGGCCGAAGGCCCCGACCTCGACCTTGGAGCCGGCGCTCATCAGGTCGGCCGGCGAGCAGCCGACCACCAGGGCGCCGCCAACCACCGCGGCCCCGACCACCACCTCGCGGCGGCTGAAGCCTTCGGATTTCACGGGCGCGTTCATCGCACTTCTCCCCGCTGGATCCGCGACGTCGCGCCGGAAGCGGCCGAGATCGCCTCGTCGATGTCGGCCTCCTTGGCCGGTTCGGCGACGACAGCCGGCGCGGCGACCACCGGGATCGCCTGGCCCGTCGCCGCCTGCCTGATCGCCGCCCGGATCCGCTGATAGGCGCCGCAGCGACAGATGTTGCCGCCCATGGCCGCGTCGATGTCGGAGTCCGTCGGCTTTTTATTCGCTTCGAGCAGGGCCGCGGCCGACATGATCTGGCCCGACTGGCAGTAGCCGCACTGCGGCACGTCCAGCTTCACCCAGGCCTGCTGCAGCGGGTGCGCCCCGCCCAGGCCCTCGATGGTGGTGATCTTGGCGCCCGACAGCGCGGCGATCGGGGTGACGCACGCGCGCACCGGGTCGCCGTTCACATGCACGGTGCAGGCCCCGCACTGGGCCAGGCCGCAGCCGAACTTCGTGCCCGTCAGGCCCAGCTCGTCGCGCAGCACCCACAGCAGCGGCGTATCGGGATCGGCCTCGACCGACATCGTCTTGCCGTTGACGTCCAAGCTCGCCGCCATGCGTCTGTCTCCTGCCCTCGGGGCAGCTAACACCGTTCTCCCGAGGCTCCGCCAGTGAAATTTTAACGCCGCCAAGATGCTCGGAAAGCCGGTTCCGCCACGCCTGTTGCGCGAAAGGCCTCACGTTCTTGGCCGACGCGCCCTAGCTTGAACGCACGACGCCTGTTGAGGACCCCCGCCTTGGACTCCTTCCCCGCCTATTTCCCCCTCGCCGGCCGCAAGGTGGTGATCGCCGGAACCGGCGAAGGCGCCGAGGCCAAGGCCCGGCTGTTCGAGGGCTCGCCCGCCACCCTGGTGCGGCTGGACGGCCACGCGGCCTTCCTGCCCGGCTCCTACAGCGGCGCGGTGCTGGCCTTCATCTCCAGCGCCGACGAGGTGTTCGCCCAGGCCGCCGCCCGCGCCGCGCGCGCCGCCGGGGTGCTGGTCAACGTCGTCGACAAGCCCGACATGTGCGACTTCAACACCCCCGCCGTCATCGACCGCGGCGAGGTGGTGGCCGCCGTCGGCACCGGCGGCGCGGCCCCCGTGCTGGCCACCATGCTGCGCTCCGACATCGAGGCCCAGGTGCCCGAGGGCGCCGGCCGGGTCGCCGCCCTGATGCGCAACTTCCAGAGCGAGGTGCGCGGCGCCCTGCCCACCCTGCACGAACGCCGCGCCTTCCTGCGCGAGGCGCTGTCGGGCGAGGCCGCCCAGGCGGCCATGACCGGCGACATGGAAAAGGCCGGCGCCCTGTTCCGCGACGCCCTGGCCAAGAGCGTCAAGAAGGAGGGCAAGGTCCGCTTCGTGGCCGGCAAGGGCCCGGCCGACCTGCTGACGCTGCGCGCCGTGCGGGCCCTGTCGGCCGCCGACGTGCTGGTCATCGACGAGGCCGCCGATCCCGAGGTCGTCACCATGGCCCGCCGCGACGCTCACCGCCTGTCGGCCGCCGAAGCTTCGCCGGAACACCTGATCGAACTGGCCCGCAGCGGCCGCCAGGTCGTGCGGCTGGTCGCGGCCCCGGTCGAGGCGGCGGACATCCAGGCGCTGGCGGCGGCCGGCGTGGCGGTCGAGGTGCTGCTGACGGCGCCGGCGGGCTAATGAAACCTCTCCCGTGGGGAGAGGAAGGGGCCCGCGCCGCAGGCGTGGGAGGGTGAGGGCGTACGCCGTCGGCGGTCCCATCACCCGTTCGTCCCCGCCTTTTCCGGAAAGGCCTAAACCCCTCACCCTCCCAGGCTTCGCCTGGGCCCCTCCCTCTCCCTATGGGAGAGGTTTTCTTCGCCGCATTGACTCCCCGCCCCCCCTCCGTATGTTCCGCGCCGTTCGAGTGACTGGCGTTGAAGGTGGGTGACCACCGGGGAGCTCGAGACGCATCCGCCGCGCGCCTGGGCTCCTTTTCTGACCGCAACCAGACCCGGAGTCCCCCGTGCCCGCCGCCCCCGACTATCCGTCCGCCCCCGATCTCGTCGCCCCCAAGCGCGCCCTGCTGTCGGTCTCCGACAAGACCGGCCTGGTCGAAGCGGCCAAGGTCCTGCACGAGGCGGGCGTCGAGCTGGTCTCGACCGGCGGCACCAAGGCGGCCATCGCCGCGGCCGGCCTGCCGGTGAAGGACGTGTCGGACCTGACCGGCTTCCCCGAGATGATGGACGGCCGGGTCAAGACCCTGCACCCCATCGTCCACGGCGGCCTGCTGGGCGTGCGCGACGCTCCCGAGCACGCCAAGGCCATGGCCGACCACGGCATCGGCGGCATCGATATCCTCTATGTGAACCTCTATCCGTTCGAGGCCACCGTCGCGAAGGGCGGCTCGTACGAAGAGTGCGTCGAGAACATCGACATCGGCGGCCCGGCCATGATCCGCTCGGCGGCCAAGAACCACGGCTACGTGTCGGTCTGCACCGACCCGGCCGACCTTGGCGAAGTGCTCGAAGCCCTGAAGGCCGACGGCGGCACGACCCTTTCTCTGCGCAAGACCCTGGCGGCCCGCGCCTACGCCCGCACGGCGGCCTATGACGCCGCCATTTCGGCCTGGTTCGCGGCCCAGCTGGGCCAGGACTTCCCGGCCCGCAAGTCGATCGCCGGCGAGCTGCGCCAGACCATGCGCTATGGCGAGAACCCGCACCAGAAGGCGGCCTTCTACACCTTCCCCAATCCCCGCACCGGCGTGGCCACGGCCCGCCAGCTGCAGGGCAAGGAACTCAGCTACAACAACATCAACGACACCGACGCGGCCTTCGAGCTGATCGCCGAGTTCGACCCGGCCCAGGGTCCGGCCGTGGCCATCATCAAGCACGCCAACCCCTGCGGCGTGGCCCTGGGCGCCACCCAGCGCGAGGCCTATGAGCGGGCCCTGGCCTGCGACCCCACCTCGGCCTTCGGCGGCATCGTCGCTGTCAACACCCGCCTGACCCGCGAGGCCGCCGAGGCCATGGTCGAGATCTTCACCGAGGTGGTGATCGCGCCGGAAGCCGACGACGACGCGATCGCCGTCTTCGCCGCCAAGAAGAACCTGCGCCTGCTGGTCACCGGCGGCCTGCCGGATCCGCTGTCGACCGGCGACACCTTCAAGAGCGTGGCCGGCGGCTTCCTCGTGCAATCCCGCGACGACGCGCGGATCAAGGCCGGCGACCTGAAGATCGTCACCAAGCGCCAGCCGACCGAGGAAGAGATCCGCGACATGCTGTTCGCCTTCCAGATCGGCAAGCACGTCAAGAGCAACGCCATCGTCTACGCCCGCGCCGGCCAGACCCTGGGCGTCGGCGCCGGCCAGATGAACCGCAAGGACAGCGCCCGCATCGCCGCCCTGCGCGCCGCCGACTTCGGCCTCGATCTGGCGGGCTGCGCCTGCGCCTCGGAAGCCTTCTTCCCGTTCGCCGACGGTCTGATCCAGGCGGCCGAAGCCGGGGCCACGGCGATCATCCAGCCGGGCGGCTCCATGCGCGACCCCGAGGTCATCGAGGCCGCCGACAAGCTTGGCCTCACTATGGCCTTCACCGGCGTGCGAGTGTTCCGCCACTAAGGATTGAGTGAGCACGATGGACAGCGTCAGCTGGGGAGCCAAGGTCGTTTCACGCTCGCGGGTGTTCAAGCCCGCGGGCCTGGGCCCCTTTCCGGTGGCGCTGATCCTGCACGGCTGCGGCGGCAAGACCCCGTTCCTGGAGACCTATGCCGAGGTCACCGTGAAGGCCGGCTACGCCGCCATCGTGCTCGACTCGTTCGCGCCGCGCGGCATGAGCACGCTCGACGGCAAGCTCTTCGTCTGCACCCTGATGACCCTGCATGGGGCCAAGCGCGCGGCCGACGTGTTCGGGACCCTGGCCTGGCTCAAGACCCAATCCTGGGCGCGGGCCGACCATGTTTTCCTGGCCGGCTGGAGCCACGGCGCCTGGACGATCATGGACGCCTACGCCGCCGGAACCTCGGCCCCCAGCGCCACCGGCCTGGCCGACGCCGACGCGGTCGCCCTGCGCAAACAGGTGAAGGGCGCACTGCTGGTCTATCCGTATGCGGCCTATCCCTCGATGACCAGCAGCCGGGGCTGGGGACCGGGTGCGCCGCCGGTGTGGTCGGTGCTGGGCCAGAAGGACGGCGTGGTCGGCTGGCGCTATCCCAAGAAGGCGCTGGAACGGCTCAGCGCCGACGGCGTCAAGGTCGACCTCAAGCTCTACCCCGACGCCACCCACGCCTTCGACGACGACAAGGCCAACGACCCGCGCGCCATCTACCGGCCGGACCTGTTCCAGGAGGTCCAGGACTACTTCGCTTCGGCGCTGAAAGCGGTGGCGCCGAAGCCGGGGCTGTTCGCTTAAGATCCTCCCCCTCTGGGGGAGGTGGCCCAGAGGGCCGGAGGGGGGCGTTTTCAGCTTTCACAGCTTTGGCCGCGCGGTTCCCTCCCCCGTAAAATCCCCGCGAAAGCGGGAACCCAGGTGTTTTATCGTCGAGCGCCACGCGTTTCAGAAAAAGCCTGGGTCCCCGCTTTCGCGGGGATTTTACGGATGTTGGATTGCGGACGGGGACAGACGAAGCTGGATCCCCGGCGATCCCGGATCAAACCCCAACCAATCCAGCCGCTTGCAACTTTCTCACCGCTCTGGATCAGACGCGC
Organism: Caulobacter sp. GW821-FHT12A07; assembly: GCF_058807655.1. Taxonomy (NCBI): domain Bacteria; kingdom Pseudomonadati; phylum Pseudomonadota; class Alphaproteobacteria; order Caulobacterales; family Caulobacteraceae; genus Caulobacter; species Caulobacter sp. GW821-FHT12A07. The sequence continues at coordinate 425,060 of NZ_JBXAQX010000002.1, read as the reverse complement.
TGAAACCCGCTGCATAATCAGAGCTGTCCCGTCGCAGGGAGAGGGCGCAAGGATCCGGCCCGAAGCGTGCGGCGGTGATGCGATCGAGCGGGGCTGAAGGAGCGGCGAGAGCCGGGCCGAACGGCTTAAATGAGGATGGGGGACGTAAACCCATCCATCGGGAGCTTGCCTCATAGGCTCCCGCCCGTCCGAGGGTCCGCTCCGGCGCCTTCTGTCTGCACGCGATGGCTAGCGAAGCTTACAGCCCGGTTCCGGGGAAGGCACACGCCGAAGGGGGTGAAGGGCGGAAGAGGCCCGCGCGCCCCGGCCTGAGGCACAACGATCGCGCGGGGCGTCAGAGCTTCGTCGAAACGGTATTCAAACGCACAGCTCCGGGCGAGGCCCGGACGCCCCGCGCCCTCTCCACACCCTCAGCGGTTCACCGCGTGAGCGTAAAGCCGCGCGTCCAGGAACCTCCCCCTCTGGGGGAGGTGGCCAAAGGCCGGTGGGGGGACGTTTTCAGCTTTCGAGGCATCGGCCATTCCCGCACCAGCTCCCCCCTCCGATCGCTGCGCGATCGCCTCCCCCAGAGGGGGAGGTTACTCGCGAACGACCCCACCTTCTCCCGCAAGGGGAGAAGGGCCTTCACCCTAGTGCTTGAACGACACCGAAACCCCCACGAACCGGGGCTCGCCGGCGATGAAGGTGGGGATGCCGAAGGCGTCGCCGGTGTTGCCGGCGTCCTTGATGTAGTCCTGGTCCAGCGCGTTGGTGACGAAGGCGCCGAAGGTCACCGGGCTGTCCTTGGGCTGGTAGGTCAGGCGCAGGTTCAAGAGGCCGAAAGCCTTCTGGACCTCGTCCTGCACGGTGTCCTTGATCACGCCCGTCGTGCTCTGCAGGGCGGCGATGTCGTTGTTGTTGTCGAAGAACTGTTCGGACTGCCAGGTCCAGGTCGGCAGGAAGGTGAACTTGCCGATCCCGGTGTCGCGCGAGGCCTTCACGCCCAGCGAGAACGAGTGGTCGGGCGACAGACGGAAGTGGTTGCCCTCGAACCGGCCGTTGCCGAACCGGGCGTGGCTGTAGCCATAGGTGGCGAACACCAGCAGGTCGGGCGTGGCCTGGAAGTTGGCCTGGCCCTCGAAGCCGTAGGCCTTGGCCTCGCCGGCGTTGATGGTGATGGCCGTGCCGGTGCTGGTCACGCCGCTGGTCTGGAAGTTCTCGTAGTCGTAGCGGTAGATCGCGCCGTCCACGGTCAGGCGACGATCCAGCAGGGCGGCCTTGGCCCCGACCTCGTAGGAGGTGACCTCTTCGGCCGACACTTCGCTGAGGCTGGCGCCGGTCAGCACCTTGGGACGGCGGCCGGTCGAGACCGAGCCATAGACGTTGACGTCGTCGGCCAGCTCGTAGCGGGCCACCAGGCGCCAGGTGACGCCGCTGTCGGTGAAGTCCTTGTAGTAGGTCGCCACCGGCTGGACGATCAGGCCGCGGGTGACGGTGGCGGTGCTGCCGCCGATGATCGACGGGCTGCTGATCCAGGCGCCGTAGCCGCTGGTCTTGTCGTCGTAGGTGTAGCGCAGGCCGGCGGTCAGCTCGAGGCGGTCGGTGGCCTTGAAGGTGACGTCGGCGAAGGCGTCGTACGAGTTGGTCTCGCCGTAGTTGGTGTATTCCTCGGTGCGGCCCGACGACAGCGCCGACAGGGCCGGGATGGCGTTGATCACGGTCGTCGACAGGCCGTCGGGGATCGCCAGCTGGCCGGTCAGGAAGAGGTAGGCGATCTTCTCGTTGATCCGCAGCGGCACGCGCTGGCTGCCGTCTTCCCAGAACATGCTGACGCCGCCGAAGGCGGTGATCCTGCCGCCAGCGTCGTAGTTGAGGCGGAATTCCTGGCTGGCCGACTTGCCCTGCGCGTCCTCGGCGAACACGAACAGCGGCAGCGAGAAGCCGTCCGGATCGAACACTTCCTCGCCGCTGAAGTAGCGGTAGGCCGAGGTCGAGTTGAGGGTCAGGGTGTCGTTCAGCTTGTAGCTGGCCAGGGCCGTCAGGCTCCACAGGCGGCGGTCCAGGCCCAGGGGCTGGCCGTTCTCGAAGCCGTCGACGGTCGACAGGGCCGCGCCGGAGTTACGGCCCAGGTCGCCGATCACCTTGCCGGTGGTCGGGTCGGTCGGGGCGTAGGTCAGCGACTTGAAAGAGGTGCCCGACGGATTGTCCTGCTGGTAGTTGTAGAGCACGTCCAGCTTGAAGCGGTCATTGGGCGTGTAGTTGATCGCCAGGCGCGCGGCCACGGTGTCGGTCGAGTTGAAATCCTCGCCGCCCAGCAGGTTCTCGACATAGCCGTCGCGCTTCTTGACGCGGGTCGACAGACGCACGGCCAGGGCGTCGGTGATCGGGGCGTTCACCATGCCCTCGGCCATGAAGTACCCGTAGTCGCCGCCCTCGACCTTGAGGCTGGCGTCGAAGTCCGGCTTGGCCTTGGCCTGGATGATGTTGACCGCGCCGATCAGGGCGCCGCGGCCGTAGAGGGTCGACTGCGGGCCCTTGGCGATCTCGACCCGCTCCAGGTCGAAGAGCTCGACGTAGCTGCCGCGCGACTTCGAGATCGACACGCCGTCCTGGTAGACCGAGACGCGCGGCTCGTTGGTGGCCTCGCCGCTGTCGGAGGTGATGCCGCGCATCACGAAGCCGGGGTTGTTGGGCGACTGGTTCTGCACGTCGAAGCCGGGCACGAACTGGCCCAGTTCCTCGAACTCCTGCAGGCCCAACTCGTCGAGCTTCTCGCCGGAATAGGCCGTCAGGGCCATCGGCACGTCGAGGACCTTCTGCTCGCGCTTCTGGACGGTGACGATCAGCTCGTCGACCTGGGTCGGCGCGGCGGCGGTCTCGGCTTCCGGAAGCGGGGCGGCCAGGACAGGGCTGGCGATCGCCAGGGCCAGCAGGCTCGCGCCAGAAAGCGAGCCTGCGAGCGTAGTGGTGCGGATGGCGCGCATGGACTATTCCCCTCAAAACAACTGTACGAGGCCCCGCCCGTAGGGAGCGGCGGTGTCGCTTACGCGACGGGGTTGTGAAGGAGCCGTGAAACAGCGTGGCTGAAGCTGAGGACGACGTCGAAGACCTGCTGGATGCGCCCGCTGGAGGCGAACGGCGCCTGACGGCTGAACTGTCGGGCGACCTGGTCGGCCAGCGGCTGGACAAGGCTCTGGCGGCCCTCTTCGACGCGCTGTCCCGCGCCCGGCTGCAGGCCCTGATGGCCGAGGGCCGGGTCTTCCGCCTCGACGCCGGCGGCGAGCCCCGCCCCGTGACCAACGGTTCGGCCAAGGCCCAGGCCGGCGACTATCTCGTCGTCGAGCCGCCGCCGGCCCCGGCGATCCCGCAGCCCGAGACCATTCCGCTCAGCGTGCTCTACGAGGACGCCCACCTGATCGTCGTCGACAAGCCGGCCGGCATGGCCGTGCACCCGGCGCCGGGCAGCGAGACCGGCACCCTGGTCAACGCCCTGCTGGCCCACTGCGGCGACAGCCTGTCGGGCGTCGGCGGCGTGGCCCGGCCCGGCATCGTCCACCGGCTCGACAAGGAGACCTCCGGCGTCATGGTCGCGGCCAAGAGCGACGCGGCCCATCGCGGCCTCTCTGCCCTGTTCGCGACCCACGACATCGACCGCATGTACGTGGCCCTGGTGCGCGGCGCGCCGCAGCCTTCGTCCGGCACGATCGAAACGCGGCTGGGCCGCTCGCCGCACGACCGCAAGAAGATGGCGGTGCTGAAGAGCGGCGGTCGCGAGGCGACCACCCACTATCGGGTCGAGCGCACCTTCGGCGGCGATGGGGCCAAGCCCCTGGCCGCCCGGGTGTCCTGCCGGCTGGAGACCGGCCGAACCCACCAGATCCGCGTGCACATGGCCAGCAAGGGCTCGCCGTGCCTGGGCGATCCCGTCTACGGCGCCGGCGCCCCGGCGACCCCGGTCAAGGCGGTGCTGACCGAAACCGCCTTCGCCCGCCAGGCCCTGCACGCGGCCCTGCTCGGCTTCGTCCACCCGGTGACGGGCGAAACCCTGCGCTTCGAAACGCCCCTGCCGCCCGACATGGCCGCGGTCGAGGCGGGGCTGGAGGCGCTGTAGCCGATGGCCAGAGGCCGCACCTACCTGCGCTTTCGCCGCTTCGTGGATCGGGAACTGGCCAGGCCGAAGACCGCGGCCCCGTTGCCGGTCTGCCTGCTGGTGCTCGCCATGGCCTTCCTGAAACCGCACCTGGCTCCACCCGCGGCCCTCGCCGGCTGGATCATCGTCGCGGCGGCTTCCCTGGCCTGGGTCGCCTTCATCGCCTGGCGCGGCTGGCGTCTCTTCCGGGCCGGCGCCCTGCGCGGCGACCGCGCGTTCGACCAGCGCGGCAAATTCAAGCTCCCACCCGAGTATTGGACCTCGGAAAGCGTCAGCCGGGCGCGCCGCCGAAAGCGTTGAACCGCCTTGCGTCCGAGCAATATTCGCGCCCTAATTCGGCTTGACCGCCCGCTTATCGGTAAAGGGCTGGAGATTTGTCCCATGTCCCTCGCCGCCCGCCTCGTTCCCGCACTCGCCCTGCTCGCCGCGCCCGTGATGGCTTTCGCCGCCGGCGCCGATGACGAGGTGGTGGCCACCGCCAAGACGACGACGAGCCCAGCCCAGGCCGAAGCCGCCCCGGCGCCGGCCGCCCCTGTCGCGACTCGTCCGCTCACCACCCAGGAGCAGATCGACGCCTGGCTGAAGGCCTCGCCGGTCAAGACGGTCGACGACAGCAGTGGCCCGCTGAACCTGACGGGCGCCGACGAGGACGGCCCGACCAAGCGCAAGATCCACGGCAGCGTCGAGGTCGGCGTCGGCACCGGCGGCTATCGCCACATGGGCGTCACCGCCTACTATCCGGTCGGTGAGACCGGCACCCTGGGCGTCGCCGTCAGCCAGACCGAATACGGCAAGAACGGCCGCGGCGGCTATGGCTACGACGGCTACGGTTATGGGGGCTACGGCTATGGCGGCCTCGGCTACGGCCCCTACGGCTATGGCCGCGGCGGCAAGAGCCAGTCGATCGCCCTGTCGCTGGACATGACAGGTCGCGGCTCGGCCGCCGAACGCTGTGCGAGCGGTCTCCGCGCCGACGACGGCCGCTACATCGAACCGCTGTGGGCCACGCAGATGCGCGGCGCCCAGCGCCCCTGCGACATCGACGACCGTCCGTAAAATTCGGGTTCGGACGAGTCCCGTTCCGGCGTTCGCCGAAGCTTAACGGCTTGCCGTCATGGTGCCCAGCAATCGGGGACCTTCAGGCGTAAGCATGCAGCCGGACATCACTGCGTATCACCATGCCGCCACGGGGCGGGTGACCTATCTCGTGGCCGATCCGGCCACTCTGCTGTGCGCCATCGTCGATCCGGTGCTCGATTTCGACCCGGCCACCGGCGAGACCTCGACCGCCTTCGTCGACGGCATCATCGCCGACATTCGCGAAAAGGACCTGGGTCCGACCTGGATCCTCGAGACCGGCGTCCACACCGGACACCTGTCGGCCGCCGGCCACCTGAAGTACGAGACCGGCGCCTCGGTCGCCATCGGCGCCCACGTGCTGGAAAGCCTGCAGCGCCTGGTTCCGGCGCTCGGCGCCGAGGGCGTCGACCTGGAAGGCTGGGACTTCGACAAGCTGGCCCGCGAGGACGACGAGCCGCTGATCATGGGCGGGATCGAGTTCCACCCCATCGCCCTCTCCGGCCGCCTGCCCGGCGCCGCGGCCTACAAGGCCGGCGACGTGGTCTTCGTCGGCGACGCTCTTCTGCCCACCGGCCTGCCCGACAGCGACGCCCCCGGCGCCGATGCGGCCGGCCTGTTCGCCGACGCCCGCAAGCTGCTCTCGCTGCCCGACGACACCCGCCTGCTGTCGAGCCAGGGCGAAACCACCGTGGCCGCCCAGAAGGCCGACAATCCCGACGCCGGCGACGCGGTCTCGCAAGCCGAGTTCGTCGCCCGCCGCGCCGGCGACAAGCCCGCGCCTTCGGCCCTGACGATCGCGGCCCTCGACGTCGCCGTCCGTTCGGGCAAGCTGCCCTATCCCGACGAGGCCGGCGTCCGCTTTCCGTCGCGGAATATCAGTTCGCTTTAAAAACGGACTTGCCTTCATCGCCCTCGGCGCGCCTAATACTTCGCACGTGAAGCATTAGGAGGCCTCGCCATGGCCGACGACCAGAGCGCCAACCTCACCGCCGTCCAGGCCGGCAGCCTGCCCGACCACCTGGGCCTGCAATGGCTGGAGGCCAAGCCAGGCCTCGTGCGCGGCCGCTTCGACGTCGCCCGCCATCACATGGCCCCCAACGGCTTCCTGCACGCCGCCGCCGTCATCGCCCTGGCCGACAGCGCCGCCGGCTACGGCTGCGTCGTCTCCCTGCCCGAGGGCGCGACCGGCTTCACCACCATCGAACTGAAGTCGAACTTCCTCGGCACCGCCCGCGACGGCGGCGTGGCCTGCGAGGCCAAACTGATCCACGGCGGCCGCAACACCCAGGTCTGGGACGCCGTCGTCACGGCCGAAGGCACGGGAAAGACCATCGCCCTTTTCCGCTGCACCCAGATGGTTCTCTACCCGAAAGCCTGAGCCGCCACGGTCCGGACGCGGATCAAGCCGCCGCCCGACGCAGGAAATTGCGCCCTGAGACAGAAAAGCGCACCGGAGCCTCTTGCGCTCTTTCGGCGGCGCGGATAGGTATCCCGCCCTCACTCAAGGCCGGCCCAAAGCTGGTCACGAAGACCCCCTGGAGAGGTGGCAGAGTGGTCGAATGTACCGCACTCGAAATGCGGCGTGCCTGGAAGGGCACCGTGGGTTCGAATCCCACCCTCTCCGCCATTACCCCCTGAAAATCGACCCTGCGAAAGCGCCCACGGCGCTAGCCTGATCGCGTGCTCTCGCGTTCGACCAGCCGGGCCGGCACGACCCGCGCCACGCAGGTCGCCCCCGCCTCCAAGCCCAGCAACTCCATCGCCATCGCCACCAGGGCCTCGATGTCCTGGTCGAACGAGGTGAGGCGGTAGGGGGACCAGCCGGCCATGTCGAGATTGTCGTAGCCGACCGCCAGCACGTCGTCCGGAACCCCCAGACCAAACGCGTCGCGCAGGGTGTCGATCACGCCGAAGGCCGCCAGGTCGTTGGCGCAGAACAGGGCGTCGGGCCGATCCGCCCCCGCGAACAAGGTCCGCGCCGCCTCCGCCCCGCTGGCGTAGTCGTAACCGCCGCCCGCCCGCACGGCCGGCGGCAGGCCAAGGCTCGATAGGCCATGGGCGAAACCGGCTTCGCGGGCGACCTGGGCCGGGCTGTCGGCAGGGCCCGCGACGAAGCCGAACCTGCGCCCGCCCCGCTCATGCAGCAACCGCGCCGCGGCCTCGCCGGCGGCGAAGTTGTCGGACGACACCGAGCGGATCCAGTCGCCCGCCAGGTCCGAATTCAGGGTGACGATCGGAATGCGCAGCTTCGACAGCTGGTCGGCGGCCTCCTGCGAGGTCAGGGCCAGGGCCGAGACCACGGCGTCCACCCGATAGCCAGCCAGCTGATCGACGACGCCGTCGAGGATGCGGTCGCTGTCGACCCGCACCAGCAGCATCTGCCGCCCCGCCGCTGTCAGGGCCTTGGAGAAGGCCTCCAGGGTCATGGCGAAATAGGGATTGTAGAACCCGCCCACGACCACGGCGACGATGCCCGAGCGGTTGGTCTGCAGGATCTTGGGCAGGAGATTGGGCCGATAGCCCAGAGCCTCGGCGGCGGCCATGACCTTGGCGCGCGTGGCCTCGGCGATCTTGGCGCCCGGCGTGAAGGCGCGCGACACCGCCGACTGCGACACCCCCGCCGCCTTGGCCACGTCGATCGACGACGGCGGCCGCCAGTTTCCGCTCATGCGGCGATCCCTCGCACCCTTTTCCCCACGCGAGCCTGTTTAGAGGGTTGCGCGCCGGCTGGCGAGTGAATAGCTATGCACACACTCATCCAACCGCAGCGCGGCCTTAACCGCGCGCCGTGTCCGTCGAGCCAGCGCTCGGGCGGACGACAGGCGCGTGCATGAAAGGCTTGGCTGCTATCCGCCCAGCAAGGTCCGCCATGAGCGCCGATCCGTCCCACCGCCGCGCCCCCTCCGCGGCCCTCGTGCAACTGGCCTTGGCGCTGGGCGGCTTCGCCATCGGCACCACCGAGTTCGCCTCGATGAGCCTGCTGCCCGACTTCGCCCGCACCCTGGGCGTCGACGAACCGACCGCCGGCCACGCCATCAGCGCCTATGCCCTGGGCGTGGTGGTCGGGGCGCCGATCATCGCCGTGCTGGCCGCCAGGATCGCCCGCCGGACCCTGCTGGTCGGGCTGATGGTGCTGTTCGCGGTCGGCAACGGCCTGTCGGCCCTGTCGCCCAACTTCGAGACCATGGTCCTCTTCCGCTTCCTCAGTGGCCTGCCGCACGGCGCCTATTTCGGCGTCGCGGCCCTGGTCGCCGCCTCGCTGGCCGCGCCCGACAAACGCGCCTCGGCCGTGGCGCGGGTGATGATCGGCCTGACCGTGGCCACCATCGTCGGCGTGCCGCTCGCCAACGCCGTCGGCCAGTGGATCGGCTGGCGCTGGGGCTTCGTCATCGTCGCCGTGCTTGCGGCCCTGACCGCCATCTCGGTGTTCCTGCTGGCCCCGCGCGACGCCGCGCCGAAGAACGCCAGCCAGCTGCGCGAGCTGTCGGCCCTGGCCAGCCGCCGTGTCTGGCTGACGCTGGGCATCGGGGCCATCGGCTTTGGCGGCATGTTCGCGGTCTACACCTATCTGGCCTCGACCCTGATCGAGGTCACCCACGCCTCGCCAGCCGCCCTGCCGCTGGTGCTGATGGTGTTCGGCCTGGGCATGACCGCCGGCACCCTGGTCTGCGCCTGGGCCGCCGACCGCGCTCTGATGCCCGCCGTCGGCGTCATCCTGCTGTGGAGCGCCGCCTCCCTGGCCCTTTACCCGCTGGCCGTCGGCAGCCTGTGGACCCTGGTCCCGGTGGTGTTCCTGATCGGCTGCGGCGGCGGGCTCGGCGCGGCCCTGCAGACCCGCCTGATGGACGTGGCGGGCGAGGCCCAGACCCTGGCCGCCGCCCTCAACCACTCGGCCTTCAACACCGCCAACGCCCTGGGACCCTGGCTGGCCGGTCTGGCCGTGGCCTCGGGTTTCGGCTGGCGCTCGACCGGCTGGGTCGGCTGCGCCCTGGCCCTGGGCGGCTTCGTGGTCTGGGCGATCGCCGTCTGGGACGACCGCCGCCAGACCGAGGCGACGGCGGCGGCCTGATAGACCACCCCCTCCCCCGTAAACCCCCCGCGAAAGCGGGGGCCCAGGCTTTTTCTGAAACCCACGGCGCTCGACGATAAAACGCCTGGGTCCCCGCTTTCGCAGGGATCTTACGGAAGGGGTGTAGAGCCCTAGGCGGCCACCGCCTCTTGCAGCGCGGTCGCCACGGCCTCGGCGTTGGGTCCGAGCACCAGGTGCGCCACCGACCCGTCAAGCCGCACGAGCGCGCGGACGCCGGCGGCCTTGAGCGCCGCCTCGTCCAGCTTGGACGGATCGGCCAACTCCAACCGCAACCGACTGGAGCAAGCGCTGACGGCGGCGATGTTGGCCGCGCCGCCAAGGCCGGGCAGCAGGGCCTGGGCCGTGGCCGGGTCAGCGGCCTTGGCCGAAGCCACGGCCACCACGGCGGGAGCCTGTACGCCCGCCCCCGCCGCCTGGCGGATCTCGCCGGCGACGGTGTCGGCGATGGGGCCCAGCACCACCTGCAGGGCCTTGTCGGAGGGACGGACGATCCCGCGCGCGCCCAGGGCCTTGAGACGCGGCTCGTCGATAGCCTTTTGGTCGGCGACGATCAGGCGCAGGCGGGTGGTGCAGGCGTCGACGCTGACGAGGTTGGCCGAGCCGCCCAGGGCCAGGACGAAGTCGGCGCCGCGGCCGCCGGCGCTGGGGGCCGGGGCGGCGCTGAGGAGCGCGGCTTCCTCCTCCGGCTCACGGCCGGGGGTCTTGAGGTCAAAGCGGACGATGAAGAACCGGAAGAGGCCGTAATAGACGGCGAAATAGACCGCCCCGATCGGCAGCAGGAACAGCGGGTGCGTGGCCTTGCCGAAGTTGAGGACGTAGTCGAAGAGCCCCGCCGAGAAGGTGAAGCCGAGCTTCACGTCCAAGAGGTTCATCAGCGCCATCGACACCCCGGTCAGGATGGCGTGCACGGCATAGAGCGCCGGGGCCAGGAACATGAACGAGAACTCGATCGGCTCGGTCACCCCGGTCAGGAACGAGGTCAGGGCCAGGGAGACCAGCATGCCGGCCACGGCCTTGCGGCGCTCGGGACGGGCGGTGTGCAGCATGGCCAGGCACGCGGCCGGCAGGCCAAACATCATCACCGGGAAGAAGCCGCTCATGAAGCCGCCGGCGCTGGGATCGTCGGCGAAGAAGCGACGCAGGTCGCCCGTGGCGCCATGGAAGTCGCCGATCACGAACCAGGCGATGTTGTTGAGGATGTGGTGCAGGCCGGTGACGATCAGGATGCGGTTGAGGAAGCCGTAGACCAGAAGCCCCCACTGCCCCGAGCCGACGATGGCCCGGCTGGCGGCGTCGACCCCGCCGTTGATGGCGTCGTAGCCCAGGCCCACCAGCCCGGCCATGACCAGGCCCGCAAGGCCGGCCACGATCGGCACGAAGCGCCGGCCGCTGAAGAAGGCCAGGTACTCCGGCAGCTTGAGGCCGGAGAAGCGGTTGTAGAACAGGCCGCCGATCACCCCGGAGAGAATGCCGATCGGCACGGAGAGCTTGGACAGCGCCTTGGCCTTGTAGGCCGCCCCGGCCAGGGCGGCGTGGGCTTCGGCGAGGCCGGCGGTCGTCTCGGCCGGCACATGCAGCAGGGCCTTGCCTCCTTCGGTGGCGATCAGGAAGCAGACGACGCCGGCCAGCCCGGCCGCGCCGTTGTTCTCGCGGGCCAGACCGACGGCGACGCCGATGGCGAACAGCAGGCCGAGATTGGCGAAGATCGCATCGCCGGCGGCGGCGATGAAGGGGATGTTGAGGAGGTCGGGCTGGCCCAGGCGTAGCAAGAGGCCCGCCACCGGCAGCACCGCGATCGGCAGCATCAGGGCCCGGCCGAGCGGCTGGAGGATTTCGAGCGGCGATTTCATCGGCGTCAGGCTCCGAAGCGCTTGGTCAGGTCACGGACCGCCTCGGGCGAGGTCAGGTCCAGGGCTTGGGCGGCAAGGTCGCGGCAGGCGGCCAGGTCGAGAGTGCGCACCAGGGCCTTCACCTCCGGCACGATGGCGGCGGTGGCGGAGAGTTCCGTGACGCCCAAACCGAGGAGGACGGGCACCGCAGCGAGGTCCGAGGCCAGCCCGCCGCAGACGCCGACCCAGCGGCCGTGCTGGCTCGCGCCCCGGCAAGTCTGGTCGATCATCCGCAGCACGGCCGGATGCAGGGCGTCGATGCGCGCGGCCAGCTCCGGATTGCCCCGATCCATGGCCAGGACGTACTGGGTCAGGTCGTTGGTGCCGATGGAGAGGAAGTCGGCCTCGGCGGCGATCAGGTCGGCGGTGACGGCGGCGGCCGGGGTCTCGATCATCACGCCCAGCTCGATCTTCTGATCGATCCCCAGCTCCTTCTTGGCCTCCTCCAGCACGGCGCGGACGGCGCGCAGTTCGGAGAGGCTGCCGACCATCGGGACCATGATCTTGCATTGGCCCAGCGGCGTAACCCGCAGGATGGCCCGCAGCTGGGTCTTCAAGAGATGCGGCCGCCACAGGCTCACCCGCACGCCGCGCAGGCCGAGCGCCGGGTTCTCCTCGGCCGGGATCGGCAGATAGGGCGCGGCCTTGTCGCCGCCGACGTCCAGGGTGCGCACGATCAGCGGCTTGCCTTCGAGCGCGGTAGCCACGGCCTGGTACTGGGCCGCCTGCTCGTCCTCGCTGGGCGGGGTCTCGCGGTCGAGGAACAGGAACTCGGTGCGCAGCAGGCCGCAGCCTTCGGCGCCGTTCGCCGTCGCGGCCTTGGCGTCCTTCTCCGAGCCGACATTGGCGAACACTTCGATCCGCGTGCCGCAGGCCGTGGTGCTGTCAGTGTGAGCGGCGGCCTTGGCGGCGGCGCGGCGCTCGTGGCGGGCGGCGATGGCGCTTTGCGCCTGGGCCAGAGCGTCGGCCCCGGGGGCCACCCGCAGCCTTCCGCCTTCGGCGTCGAGGATCAGGGCCGTCCCGTCGGCGATCTCCAGCGCGCCGCTGCCGACGGCGACCAGGGCCGGCAGGCCCATGGCCGCGGCCAGGATCGCCACGTGCGAGGTGGGGCCGCCACGAGCGGTGGCGAAGCCGGCCACGCGGCTGGGATCCACGCCCATCAGCTGCGAGGGCAGAAGCTCGTCGGCCAGCAGGATGGCCCCGGCCGGCAGGGCGCGGGCGGTCTCCTCCTCCAGGCCCAGCAGCGTCCGCAGCACCTGGCGCTCGAGATCGATCAGGTCATCGACCCGCTCGGCCAGCCGTCGGTCGCCCAGACCTTTGAGCGCCTCGACATAGCCGCCGACGGCGCGCCGCCAGCCAAAGCCGGCGCTCTTGCCCTCGCCGATCAGTTTCCGCGCCGCGGCGGTGAGTTCGGGGTCTTCCAGGAAGGCCAGGTGCGCGGCGAGAATCGCCTTGCGGGCGGCCTCGCCGGTCTCGGCGGCCAGGGCGATGCGGGCGCGGACGGTGTCCAGGGCCGTATCCAGGGCGGACAGCTCGGCGGCGACGCCGGCTCCGGCTTCGGCCACCGCGATCGCCTCGACCGCCAGCCGCACGGCCTGGCCGATCGCCAGACCCGGCGCGGCCATCACGCCGCGCAGCACGCCGGGCTCTGTGGGCTCGACCGGCGTCAGGGCAACGGGCGGCTCTTCGATCTTCGGCGCGACCTCGCCGGCCTTCTCGCCCATGCCGCTCTCGATCAGGGCGGCGATCGCCTCGACGGCGGCCTGCGCGTCCGCGCCCGAGGCGACGATCGAGACGTGGTCGCCCAGCTTGACGGCCAGGGCCATCACCCCGACCGGGCTGCGAGCGCCGGCCCGGCGGCCACCGGCCACGATCGCGACCTCGGCGGCGAAACCCCGCGCCGTCTCGGCGATCCGCGCCGCCGGACGGGCGTGGATCCCGTGCGCCAGCGGCACGACGATCGCGCGGCTGATCTCGGTTTCGGCGACTGTTTCGACCACCGCCGCGCCCGCCACCGGGACCAGCTCCATCAGGAAGCCACCGGCCTGCGTCTCGGCGTCCTGCGTCCGCCGGACGATCGAGAACGCCTCGGGATTGGTAATGACCACCGGCGTGATCAGGCTCTTGGCCTTGCGGGCGAGCAGGTCGAGATCAAAGCCGATCAGCGCCTGACCAGCCGTCACCGCCTGCCCCTCGGCGACCTGGACCTCGAAGCCCTCGCCACCCAGCGCCACCGTCTCCAGCCCCACGTGCATCAGGATTTCCGCGCCGTTGCCAGCCCGGATCGTCACCGCATGGCCCGACCGGTGCACGCTGAGAACCACGCCGTCGCAAGGCGAAACCAGCACCGACCCCACCGGATCGATCGCCACCCCGTCCCCCAGCATCCGCTCCGCGAACACCGCGTCCGGAACCTCCTCCAACGGTCCCGCCCAGCCCGCCAAAGGCGATTGAAGCACCAGACCCGACATCGATGACTCCCCCGAAACCTGTCGCAGCGCAGCCTGTCCCGGCGCGCTTGCCTCTCTTGATCGAAGGCTGAGCATAGATGCCATTTTAATACCACTCAAAAAACGAACACCGACACCGGAAGCCGAAAATCGTTTGACACAAAAGCGATTTATCGCCCTGGTGCGATTTATCGGATCGAAGCGGCGGACAAAAAGGACTTAGATTGGTATGTGCGCAGTGAGATGCCCCGAAACGCGGCGCCTGGCTCCACTGGAGATGGAAATCTAACCCATGCTGCTCTCCGAACGCATCGGCCCGATCGAGACCACCGCCTCCGCGCCGCTCTATCTTCAGCTCCAGCGCGCCCTGCGCGAGGCGATCCAGCACAAGATCCTGACGCCGGAAGACGCCCTGCCGCCCGAGCGCGACATGGCCGAGGATTTCAACGTCTCGCGCATCACCGTGCGCAAGGCGCTTGAGGGCCTGGTCAGCGAGGGTCTGCTCACCCGCCGCCAGGGCGCGGGCACCTTCGTCGCCTCGCGGGTCGAGAAGAACTTCTCCAAGCTGACCTGCTTCACCGAGGACATGATCTCGCGCGGCCGCAGCCCGCACAGCGAGTGGCTGGCCAAGATGGAAGGCTCGGTGACGCCCGAGGAGTCGCTGACCCTGGGCCTGTCGCCCAGCACGCCGGTCTACCGCTTCCACCGCATCCGCTATGCCGACGGCGCGCCGATGGCCGTCGAGTATTCGACCATCGCCGCCTTCGCCCTGCCCTCGGTCGAGGTGGTCGAGCACTCGCTGTACGAAGCCATGGCCGACGCCGGCTACCGGCCGGTGCGGGCGCTGCAGCGCCTGCGCGCGGTGCTCATCACCCCGCAGCACGCCACCCTGCTGGGCGTGAAGGCCAAGGACGCCGGCCTGCTGGTCGAGCGCCGCGGCTTCCTCAAGGACGGCCGGGCCGTCGAGATCACCCAATCCTACTACCGCGGCGACACCTACGACTTCGTGGCCGAACTCAACGACCCCGCCTGACCCCTCCCCCTTTGTTTTTGTGTCCTGGAGTACGGCCCGTGACCGCGCAGCCCCTTTCCCATTTCCAAGCCCTGACGCCCGAAGCGACCCGCATGTTCCAGGAGGCCGGCGAGGCCTCGGGCGTGGTCGCCCGGCAGCTGGCGGCCAATGCGGACGCGGCGGCGAAAATCGCGCAGCGCCTGCGGGCCGCTCCGCCCCGGGCCGTGGTCACCTGCGCGCGCGGGTCCAGCGACCATGCGGCGACCTTCGCCAAGTACCTGATCGAGACCCGGGCGGGCGTGCTGACCTCGTCGGCGGCGCTGTCGGTGTCGTCGGTCTACGCCGCGCCGCAGGACCTGGAGGGGGTGCTGTATCTCGCCATCTCGCAGTCAGGGAAGAGCCCGGACCTGCTGGCGGCCGTCGAGGCGGCCAAGCAGGGCGGGGCCTTCGTTGTGGCGCTGGTCAATGACGAGAGCTCGCCGCTGGCGGCGCTGGCCGATGCGGTGCTGCCGCTGCACGCCGGACCGGAACTGAGCGTGGCGGCGACGAAATCCTACATCGCCGCTCTCGTGGCCATCGCCCAGCTGGTGGCGGCCTGGACGCAGGATGACGAACTGACCACCGCCCTGAGCGCCCTGCCGCAGGGCCTGGCGGCCGCCTGGGCGCAGGACTGGAGCGCCGGGATCGAGGCGCTGTCGGGCGCGACCAACCTCTACGTCCTGGGCCGCGGCGTCGGTTTCGGGATCGCCCAGGAGGCGGCCCTGAAGTTCAAGGAGACCTGCGGCCTGCACGCCGAAGCCTTCAGCGCCGCCGAGGTGCTGCACGGCCCGATGGCCCTGGTGAAGGACGGCTTCCCGGCCCTGGTTTTGGCCCAGCAGGACGAGACCTACGCCTCGACGCTGAAGATGGCGCAAGGCCTGGCCGAGCGCGGCGCGACCGTGCTGCTGGCCGGCGGCGAGGTTTCGGGCGCGACGACGCTGCCGTCGGCGTCGGGCCATCCGCTGCTGGAGCCGATCCTGCTGGTCCAGAGCTTCTACCGCATGGCCGCCGGCCTGTCGGTGGCGCGCGGCTACGACCCCGACAGCCCGCCCCACCTCAACAAGGTGACCCAGACCGTCTGATGTCCGTCACTGCCCTGATAAACGCCGAGATCCTGACGCCGGCCGGCGTCGTCGCCGGCCAGGCCCTGCTGGTGCGCGACGGCGTCATCGTCGGCCTGGCCGATCGCGCCGACGTCCTGGCCGACGCCGTCGTGGAAGACCTGGCCGGCGGCCTGCTGGTTCCCGGCTTCATCGACACCCAGGTCAATGGCGGCGGCGGGGTGCTGTTCAACGACGCGCCGACCGTCGAGACCATCGCCGCCATCGGCGCGGCCCACCGGCCCTATGGCACGACGGGTTTCCTGCCGACCCTGATCAGCGACGACCTGCACGTCGTCGATGCGGCCATGCGGGCCACCGAGCAGGCGATCGAACAGGGCGTCCCCGGCGTGCTGGGCGTGCATATCGAGGGCCCGTTCCTCAACGCACAGCGCAAGGGCATCCATGACGCGGGCAAGTTCCGCGTCCTCGACGACGAAGCCATCACCCTGCTGTCGTCGCTGAAACGCGGCAAGACGCTGGTGACCCTGGCGCCCGAGACCACCACCCCGGACATGGTCGCCCGGCTGGCCGACGCCGGCGTCGTCGTGGCCGCCGGCCACACCAACGCCCGCTACGAGACCGTCCGCGCCGCGCTCGACGCGGGCCTCACCGGCTTCACCCATCTCTTCAACGCCATGTCGCCGCTGACCAGCCGCGCCCCCGGCGCGGTCGGCGCGGCGCTGGAGAGCCAGTCGGCCTGGTGCGGCATCATCGTCGACGGTCGCCACGTCGATCCGGCCACGCTGAGGATCGCGCTTCGCACCCGGCCGCTGGACCGTTTCATGCTGGTCACCGACGCCATGCCGACCGTGGGCATGAGCGACAAGCGCTTCGTCCTGCAAGGCCAGCCGATCACCGTCGAGGACGGCGTCTGCGTCGGTCCCGGCGGCACCCTGGCCGGCTCCGACCTCGACATGATCG
Source organism: Caulobacter sp. GW821-FHT12A07 (assembly GCF_058807655.1). NCBI lineage: Bacteria > Pseudomonadati > Pseudomonadota > Alphaproteobacteria > Caulobacterales > Caulobacteraceae > Caulobacter > Caulobacter sp. GW821-FHT12A07. The sequence goes on along the minus strand of NZ_JBXAQX010000002.1, from coordinate 408,347 downwards.
GCGCCGTCCGCAACGCCGTCGCCATGCTGGGGCTCAGCCTGGAAGACGCGGTGATGATCGCCTCGGCCGCTCCGGCCGCCTTCCTGGGCCTGTCGGCCACGCGCGGGTCGATCGCCCCGGGCCAGGCCGCCGACCTCGTGCTGCTCGACGGCGAGCGCAACGTCGTGCGCACCTGGATCGACGGGCGGGAATAAGAAAAGGGCGCTGGTCTCCCGACCAGCGCCCCTTCCCTGCCGCCCTCCCCCAAGGGCGGCGCGCGAAAGTCCTAGGCCCTAGAACTTGTAGCGGACGCCCAGCAGGATCTCGCGGCCGGTGTGGTGATAGACCACCGGCATGTTCTGCTCGCCGCTGAACTGGTCCTGGTACTCGTCGGTCAGGTTCACCCCTTCCAGGGTGATCTTGAACTGGTCGTTCAGGGTGTATTGCAGCGAGGCGTCGACGTTGAAGGTCTCGTTGGTGCCGTCATAGAGCACCGGCGCGGCCGTGGTGTTCTCCTGGCCCAGCACGCGGGTCAGGTACTTGTCGCGGTACGAGGCCGAGACGCGGCCGCTGAACTTGGCGTCTTCGTAGTAGAGGGTGGCGTTGTAGCCGTTGCGCGACAGGCCGGTCAGGTCGCCGGTGGCGACCACGGCGCCGGTCGAGTTGACGTACTTCACGTCCGACTTGACGTAGGTGTAGTTCAGCAGGACGCCGGTGTTGGCCAGCGGGCCCGGCAGGAACTTGAACGGCTGCTGGTAATTGATCTCGAAGCCCTTGACCTTGCCGCCGTCGGTGTTGACCGGGGTCGAGAAGTTCCATTGCGCCGAGGGGCTGCAGCCGGTGGTCGTGCCGCAGGCGGCTATGGCCACGCTGTCGGGAATGCCGAACGGATTGCCGGTGAAGGTGGTCGAGGTGGTGACCGTCTGCACCAGGCTGCCGATGTCCTTCTGGAACAGGGCCAGCGAGAGCAGGGCCTGGCTCTGGAAGTACCATTCGAAGGCGATGTCGTAGGTCTTGGCGCGGAACGGATCCAGGTTCGGGTTGCCGGCGGTGACGCTGCGGGCGGTGCCCGAGACGCTGACCGTCGAGCCCGGGGTTAGGCTGCCGAGGTCCGGACGCGACATCACCTTGGCCGCGCCGAAGCGGATCAGGAAGTTGTCGGTCGGCTCGACCACCAGGTTCAGGGCCGGCAGGGTGTCGTCATATTCGCGGCCGGCCGTGATGCCGACGGGCGAGCCGCCGACATAGGTGAAGCCGCGGGCGTACTGCTTGGTCTTCACGTAGCGGACGCCGAGATTGCCGCGCACGCCGACGCCGCCGATCTCGGTGCGCAGGTCGCCCTGCAGATAGGCGCCGCGATCCTCTTCGGAGACGCCGCGGTTGTTGCCCAGCGACGGCTCGGCGCCGAGCTTGAAGGCGCCGCCATAGGCCGACTGGTCATAGAGGCTCAGCACGCTGGCGGCCTTGGCCAGGTCCGGAATGATGGTTTGGACGCCGTTGAAGGTGGCCAGCCGGCTGAAGCTGGCCAGCGACATCGCCGCGATCGCCGCCGGGATCACCGTTTCCTGGTTGGTCGTGGTGCCGATCGTGCGGCGCAGTTCGGTGGTCTCGAATTCGTACTGCTTGAAGTTCAGGCCGCCGCTGACGCTGAGCGCGTCGTTGAGCTTGTACTCAGCCCAGGCCTGGGCCGTGTCGTAGGTGTTGACCGCCGACTGCGGGCGCAGGCGGATCTGGGTCAGCTTCCACTTGGTCGGGTCGGTCAGGGCGGCGTTGCCGTAGCTGAACTTCGGATCGCGGCTGTTGGTGTAGTCGTAGCTGTAGCCGTCGACGTTGAAGTAGTCGAAGCGCAGCGTCGTCTGGACCGGGTTCTGGTGGTCCGACTTGGAGTGGCCGACGAAGCCGTGGATCGTGAAGTTGTCGCTGATCTGGTGGTCGCCGGTCAGCGAGAACTGGGTGAACTTGGTGTCGAGCTTGTCGAAGCGGTTCTCGACGGCCAGGTCGACGTCGTCGAACGTGCCCTTGACCATCACGCCGTTCTCGATGGTGCGCGCGGTCACGTTGGTGTCGGCGATGCCGCAGCTGCTGGCGACGTTGGCGGCCGTACAGGCGCCGCCGGTGCTGAAGGACGGGGCCTCCAGATAGGTCTCCTGGCGCGTGCCCTTGAAGTCGGCGTAGAGGGCGTCGAACGACAGGGTCGTGCCTTCGAACGGCTGGAACTGCAGGGCCAGCGTGGCGCCCAGGCGTTCCTGGTCGCTCTCGAAGCGATCGAGGCGCGGGAAGCGCGGGTGGAAGGCGGCGTTGTCGGCCAGGGCCTGGGCCGAGGGGTTCACCGTAGTCGGCAGGCCCGCGCCGTTGTTGACGGCGTCGAAGCCCGGCGAGAAGGCGTTGCCCGTGGCCCAGCGCACGGTGCTGTTGCCCTCTTCGAGGATCTTGCGCTTGGTGTAGGCCACCGAGAACAGCGCCCCGAACCGGCCGTCCTGCCAGGTGTTGGAGATCATGAAGGCGCCGCGCGGCGTGGCCTTCTCGGAAAGGTCGTTGTAGCTGCCCTGCAGCGAGGCCGACATGGCGAAGCCGTTATAGTCGAACGGTCGGGCGGTGCGCAGGTCGACCGTGGCGCCCAGCGAGCCTTCTTCCACCGACGCCTCGCCCGTCTTGCGCACGGTGATCGAGTTGAAGAGGTCCGAGGCGAAGATGTTGAAGTCGAACGAGCGGCCGCGGTTGGTGCCGCCCGAGGCGTCGGCGCCGCCGGCGGTCGTCAGGGCTTCCATGCCGTTGATGCGCACGCGGGTGAAGGTGGGGCCAAGGCCCCGCACCGAGATCTGACGGCCTTCGCCGCCGTCGCGCGCCAGGGCCACGCCGGGGATGCGCTGGATGGACTCGGAGAGGTTGAGGTCGGGAAACTTGCCGATGTCCTCGGCCAGGATCGAGTCGGTGGCGGCGGCTTCCTCGCGCTTGACGTTGAGGGCCTTGGCCAGGCTGTTGCGGAAGCCCGTGACCACCACCGCCTCGACTTCGGAGTTCTCGGTCGTCGCACCGGCGTCCTGCGCCATGGCCGAGCCCGCGGCCGCCAAGGCCAACGCCACCGCGCCGGCCGACACGCCGATCTTCAGAGCGCGCAGGCGCGCGTCATGTCCGTAAGACATCCAGTCCTCCTCCCATAGTTTCGTTGCAACGCGGTCTCACAGACCCCGTCGTGGCTTCGAAACGACCGCGCGTCCTTCCCACGCGGCCGCTCTCGGCCGTCATTATGGAAACCGGTGTCATTGGCATTTGCAACGCCCTGACACCGGTAGCAACTAACGCGTAACAAACACTGGAGGGCGTATCAAGCTGTGGGACCGGTAACAGTTGCAACGACCGACGCGAACGTGGCGCCGGCGCTACGCTAGGGTCTCATGGGGCGCTGTTTCAGCGCTGGGCGACCTTGTGCAGGCCGTCGAGCATGCCCCGGCGGTGCTCGGCCGGCAGGCTGGCGCCGACGTTGCGCAGCAGGCGCAGGGCCGAAAGGTGGACGTCCACCGCGTCCCAGCGCCAAGCGCCGGCCTCGGCGCAGTTGTCGACCAGGGCGCACAGCGACACCGCGGCCTCGTCGACCCCGGCGTCGGCGGCGAAGCCGGCCACGTCGATGATCTTCAGGGTCAGGGTGTAGAGCGTCTCGAAGTCCTCGCCGGCGCGGCCGGCGGCCGTGGGGCCAAAGCGCGCCTCGATGGCTTCCAGGGCCTCGTCCAAGGCGGCGAGCGAGCTGTCGCGCAGCGTCTCGACATTGGCCTCGGCCGCGGCGACCGCGTCCTTGGCCAGGATCCCGCCGCGATCCTTGATCATGGCGGCGAGGCGGTTCGGCGGCCGGAACTTGCGGACGGTCATATCTGCACCTTCGCGACCTTCATCAGGCTGTTGATCTCTTCCTGCGACATGTTCGGCTCCTGAGCGTCGCCGACCTCCCCCGCCAGGTCGTCCTTGCGTCGGCCGTCCGTCCCCGGCGGCGGCCCCTCGTGCTTGAAACGGCGATCGGGTCCGACATAGGTGTCGCACTCGATGAAGGCTCGCTCTTCCCGCGCCACCCAGAAGATCCGCTCCAGCAGCACCTTGGGCGTGATCGGCTTGGCGACGGTGAAGTTGGATCCGGCGTCGCGGTTCTTGAACACCTGCGAGGTGCGGGTGTGGCCCGTGACCAGGATCACCGGAACATAGCGGTTGGTTTCAGGCCCCTCGCGGCGGAGCCACTGGATGAATTCGTAGCCGTCGACCTCGGGCATCTGCACGTCGCTGATGATCAGGTCGAAGGTGTGGATCTTGATCAGGGCCTGGGCGTCCTTGACCGATTCCGCGCGGTGCAGGGAGCGCACGCCGAAGCCGGAGACCACGCCCGACAGGATGTCCAGGGACGCGCCGTTGTCGTCGAGCACCAGCACGGTGGCCCGCTCGAGATTGATCCGAGTCGATGGATTTAGCGGCTCGGGCATCGACGCCTCAGAAGAAGTCGAGTTCGCCGGCCTCGGCGCCCCAGCCCGCATGGTCCTTGTCGGAACGCAGGCGGCCCACCAGGTCGGCCAGGCCCAGGCCTTCGAGCAGGGGCTCGATCGCCAGGTTCCATTCGCCGGACGCGTGCTGGCCGATGCGGGCCAGCACGTCCGACAGGCCGTGCAGCCGCTGGCTCAGCTCGTCGAGCGCCTGCAGGCGGGTGATGTTCTCGAGCGCCGCGCCGCCGGTGGCCAGTTCGCCCGCCACGTGCTCGCAGTCGCGGCAGATCATCGCCGCGGCCGCCAGTTCGGCCGCCAGCCGACGCGACAGCTCGCCCACCGGAAGCTGATGATCCGGGGAGACGATGATATCGGCGGCGGCGGTCGACGTGGCGGTCATGAGGTCTAGAACAGCTCCAGGTCGCCGGCGTTGGACGCGGGCTGAGGAATCGGGGCGGGACGACGCACTTCTTGCGGCGCATTGTCGACGGCCACAAGGCGTTGGCGCACCCGGCCGGTCACCGGCCAGAACTCGACCCGGCGGGCCGAGACGCCGCCGACGCTGGACGACACGATCGGAATGCCTTCGTCGCGCAGGAAACGCTCGGCGAAGGCCGCGTTGCTGGCGCCGACGTCCGACAGGCTGTCGAACAGCTTGCCGCCGCCGAAGATCTTGGCTTCCAGCCGCTCGCGGCGGGCGCCCTTCTTCAGCAGGCCGTTGATCAGCAGTTCCATGGCGTAGGCGCCGTAACGCACGGCGTCGCCGCCGCTACCGCTGCTGCGGCCGTCGCCGGCGTCGGGCAGCAGGAAGTGGTTCATGCCGCCGACGCCGGCCTGCGGATCGCGGATGCAGGCGGCGATGCACGAGCCCAGAACCGTGGTCATCACCACGTTCGGGTCGGTCGAGACATGGCTTTCGCCCTGGGTCACGTGGACCTTGGTCGCGCGCAGCTCGTCGTCGTGAGAGTAGTCGCGCCCGATCATGTCAGCTGCCCGAAAACTTGTTCGATCTTGTCGCGCAGACCCTGCACGGTGAACGGCTTGACGCAGTAGTTGTTGACGCCGAACTGCACGGCGCGCTGGACCAGCTCGCGGTCGGCCCGGCCGGTCAGCATGACGAAGGCCGTCTGCCGGATCGGCGGGTGCGAGCGCACGGCGCGCAGCAGGGCCAGGCCGTCCATCTTCGGCATGTTGAAGTCCGAGATGACCAGGTTGGCCGGCTTGGCCAGGAGGTTCTTCAGAGCCTCCTCGCCGTCGGGCGCCTCACGGATGTCCTTGAAGCCGATCTGCTGCAGGGCGTTTCGGATCAGCGCCCGCATGGTCAGCTGGTCGTCGACGACGAGAACGGAAATGGTGCTTGCTTGGGGCATGGGTCTATCGCCTCGCGGAGGCCAGATCGAGAATGGATTGGCCGATGGAGGACAGGGAAACCTGCTTCTCCACGGCCCCGAGTTCAAAGGCGGCGCGAGGCATGCCGTAGACGACGCAGCTGGCCTCGTCCTGGCCCACCGTGCGGGCGCCGGCCTGGCGCATCTGCAGCAGGCCCTGGGCGCCGTCGCGGCCCATGCCGGTCAGGATCGCGCCCACGGCCTTGTCGCCGACGGCCTGGGCCACCGAGCGGAACAGCACGTCGACCGAGGGGCGGTGGCCGCTGACCGGGTCGCCGGCCGTCAGGCGGCAGCGCAGGCCGGCCGAGCGGACGACTTCCAGGTGCGTGGCGCCGCCCGGAGCGACATAGACCTTGCCGACTTCCAGCAGCGCGCCGTCGGTGGCTTCCTGCACCTTGGCCCCGCTGGCGCGGTCGAGGCGCGCGGCGAAGCTGGCGGTGAAGGTCGCCGGCATGTGCTGGGTGATGACCGTCGGCGGGCAGGTCTCGGGAAACTGGGTCAGGATCGACAGCAGGGCTTCCACCCCGCCGGTCGACGAGCCGATGGCCACCACGTCGCCGGTCGGCACGTAGGCGCCGCGGCGAACCGGGGCCGGCGCGGCGTCGGCCTTGGTGCGCACCGAGGCGCGGGCCGCGGTCTTCACCTTGTCGGCGACTTCTGCGAGCGCTTCAGCGGTGCCGGTGGCCGTGGTCGGCTTGCCGACGCAGTCGACGGCGCCCAGTTCCAGCGCGCGCAGGGTCATCTCGGCCCCGGCCTGGGTCAGGCTGGAGACCATGACCACCGGCATCGGCCGCAGGCGCATGATCTTCTCGAGGAACTCGATGCCGTTCATGTTCGGCATCTCGATGTCGAGGGTCACGACGTCCGGGTTCAGGGCCTTGATCATGCCCCGGGCCTCGAACGGGTCGCCGGCGGCGCCGACCACCTCGATCTCGGAGTCGCGGTTGAGGGCGGCCGTGATCAGGCCGCGCATGGTCGCCGAGTCGTCGACGACGAGGACGCGAATCTTGGCCATGCTCAGACCCCCGTCTTGCGATAGGCGGTCAGGCCGCAGCTCTCGAAGCCGCGCACATTGGCGCCGACGCGTTCGGAGTGGCCCACATAGAGCTTGCCGCCCTGCGCCAGCAGAGGCTGGAAGCGGCTCCAGACCCGCTCCTGGGTCGGTTCATCGAAATAGATCACGACATTCCGGCAGAAGATGGCGTCGAACGGACCCTTCATCGGCCAGGACGGGCCGTTGAGGTTCAGTTCGCGGAAAGCGACCAGGCGGCGGGCGGACTCGCAGACGCGATAGGCCCGGCGGTCATTCGAATCGCGCTCGAAGAACTGGCCCCGCTGAGCCGGCGAGATGCCTTCCAGCAGGTGTTCGTCGTAGACGGCCTGACGGCCGGTCGCGAGCACGTTGGTGTCGATGTCGGTGCCCAGGATGCGGATGTCGAGCTCGGCCGCGTTCGGCCAGACCGACAGCACCGTGAAGGCCATCGAATAGGGTTCCTGGCCCGACGAGCTGGCGGCGGACCACAGGCGCAGGCGGCGGCCGGCGCGCACCTGGTCGGCGATCGGCTCCAGGATGTTGGCGCGCAGGTCGTCGAAGTGGTGCGGCTCGCGGAAGAAGCGGGTGACGTTGGTCGTCAGGGCCCGCAGCATTTCCTGGCTCTCGTCGTGACCCTGTTCGCTGGTCACGAAGGCGCAGTATTCCTTGAACGACCGCAGGCCCAGGGCGCGCAGGCGCTTGGCCAGGCGCGAATAGACCAGCGTGGCCTTGGTGTCCGGCAGGCTGATGCCGGCCATGCCGTAGAGGATCTCGGCGATACGCTTGAAGTCCTGGGTGGTGAAGGCGAACTCGCCGTCGACCAGGGCCTCGCGCCGATCAGTGGAGGAGGGAGCGAAGGTCATCAGGCGGCCAGGGCCTCGCGCTCGGGCAGCAGGCGATCGAGCGAAATCTCGCTGATCATCCGGCCGTCGATGGAAATGATGCCGCGGATGAAGTTGCGCACCATGTCGCAAGCCAGATCCGGGGTCGGTTGAACGAGATCGTCGGTGATCGACAGGATGTCCGACACCGCGTCGACCAGCATGCCGATCATGCGGTCGCCCGCCTTGACCACGATGAACACGCTGCGGACGGTCGGCTCGACCATCGGCATGCCGAGGCGGCAGGCCAGGTCCATGATCGGCAGCACCGCGCCGCGCAGGTTGATGACGCCGCGCATGTAGCCGGGCGACTGCGGAAGCGTCGTGGCCGGGCTCCAGCCGCGGATCTCGCGGACAGCCATTATGTCCACGCAATATTCCTGGTCGCCGACCCGGAAGGAGATCAGTTCGCGGCGCTCGCCCGTGGTGATGATTTCTTCGGTCATCGGGTTACTCCGCGGCGATCAGAGTGGGTTCGACGGGGCGGGGCGGTTCGCGGCGGCGCAGGCTGATCACCGCGTCGACGTCGAGGATGAGGGCCACGCGGCCGTCGCCCAGGATCGTCGCGGCGGCCACGCCGTCGACCTGCTGGTAGTTCTGCTCCAGCGACTTGATGACCACCTGGCGCTGGCCGTGGATGGCGTCGGCCACCAGGGCGGCGCGCGAGCCGTCCTCGCCCTCGACCAGCAGCACCACGCCTTCGGTCGGCGGCGGCGAGCTGTCGCGATAGCCGAGGGTCAGGCCGACGTCGATCAGCGGCACGAAGCTGTCGCGGACGGCCAGCACGGCGCCGACCGGGCCCAGCGGGCGAACTTCTTCCGGCTTGGGACGCAGGCTCTCGACGATGGCGGCCAGCGGCACCACCAGAGTCTCGCCGGCGACGTCGACCACCATGCCGTCGAGGACGGCCAGGGTCAGCGGCAGGCTGAGGCTGAAGGTCGAGCCATGGCCCGGACGCGAGGTGATCGAGATGCGGCCGCCCAGGGCCTGCACCGAGCGCTTGACCACGTCCATGCCGACGCCGCGGCCCGAGACGTCCGAGATCTTGTCGGCGGTCGAGAAGCCCGGGAGGAAGATCAGGTTGTCGATCTCCTCGTCGGTCAGCTGCAGCTCCGGCGAGATCAGGCCCTTCTTGATCGCGATCGAGTGGACGCGCTCGCGGTTGATGCCCTTGCCGTCGTCGGAGACCTCGATGACGATCCGGCCGCTGCGGTGCAGGGCGGCCAGGCGCACGACGCCTTCCGGATTCTTGCCGGCCGCCTTGCGCTCCTCGGGGCTTTCCAGCCCGTGGTCGATGGCGTTGCGCAGCATGTGGGTGATCGGGTCGGACAGACGCTCGATGACCGTCTTGTCGACCTCGGTGTTCTCGCCGTCCATCACCAGGCGGGCCTGCTTGCCCGTCATGCTGGCGACTTCGCGGACCAGGCGCGGCATGCGCTGGAACACCGACTTCACCGGCTGGGCGCGGATGGCCATGACGCTGTCCTGGATCTCGCGCGTCAGCTGTTCCAGCTCGTCGAGGCCCATGGCCAGGTTGGAGGACGGGGCGATGCCGTATTCGCCGACGCGCTGCGCCAGCATGGCCTGGTTGATGACCAGCTCGCCGACCAGGTCGATCAGGCGGTCGATGCGCTCCGGGTCGACGCGGATGACCGACTGGCCCGGACCCGGGACGTCGATCTGCTGGGTCTTGGCGGCGGCGGCCGGAGCAGCAGCCGGAGCCGCGGCGGCCACGGGGGCCGGAGCGACGGGCGCGGCGACCGGGGCCGGGGCGGCCTCGACGACCGGCGCGACGGCGACCGGCTCGGGCGCGGCTTCGACCAGCGCGGGTTCGAAGGTTTCGATGACCGGAGCGGCCTCGATCACCGCCGGCGCGGGGGCCGGAGCCGAACCGGCCAGCAGGGCGGCCAGGGCGTCGTCGGACGCCACGGCTTCGCCGCGGGTGATTTCCAGGTCGCAGTCGCCGTCGACGAATTCGAAGACTTCGCGGATGGCGTTCTCGTCTTCGTCGGTCTCCAGGCGGACGGTCCAGGTCGCGTAGGCGGCCTCGGCGTCCAGCTGGTCCAGCGGCGGGATGGCGCTGGCGTCCAGCGTGGCCTCGATCGGGCCCAGGCGCGCCAGTTCGCGCAGCAGCAGGGCGGTCTCGTTGGCCTTGCGGTAGAGGTCCGATTTCGGACGGATCGACACCGTCCAGACGTTGCCGGCCGCGGCGGCGACGTCGGCCGCCTGCTCGTCGATGGTGATCGTCATCGGCTGGAAGTCGAAGCCGAGGTCGTCATCGTCCAGGGCGTCGTCGGCCCCGATCAGAGCCGGCGCGGCGGCTTCCACCACCGGCGCGTCCGCTTCAACCACGACCGGCGCGGCGGCGGGAGCCGGCGCGGCGTTCGGGTCGGTGCAGGCCTTCAGCTCGGCGGCCATCGAGGCGGAGACCGCCTCGTCGACGTCGCCCAGCCCGCGGGCCGAGCTGACGTGGTCGGCCAGCACGTCCGAGGCGCGCAGCAGAGTCACCACCAGGTCCGGGGTCGCAGGCACCTCGTTGGAGCGCACGGCGTCGAGCAGGGTCTCGAACACATGGGCGAAACGGACCAACGGCTCGAGGCCGAAGGCGCCGGCGCCCCCCTTGATCGAGTGGACGGCGCGGAACACGGCGTTGACGGTGTCGCCATCGTCGTTGCCGTCCTGCATGGCCAGGAGCCCGCCTTCGAGGTCGGCGAGCAATTCCTCGCATTCCTGGAAGAAGGTGACCTTGATGGCCTCTAACTCGTCCATTCCAACGTTCCTAAAACGAGAGAGTCTTCAGTACCCGAGACGAAAAGAAGAGAGACGTCAGGCCGCGACGCGGCGGATGGCGTCGACCAGCTTCTCGGGGTTGAACGGCTTGACGATCCAGCCCGTGGCGCCGGCGCGACGCGCGCGGTCCTTCTTGGCGGGGTCGCTTTCGGTGGTGAGCACCAGGATCGGGATGGCGCGATAGTCGTCGTCGACCCGCACCGCCTCGATGAAGCCGAAGCCGTCGAGCTTGGGCATGTTGATGTCGGTGATGATTACGTCGGGGCGATGGGCCGAAAGAACTTCCAGCCCGTGCTCGCCGTCGACAGCTTCGACGACGTTGAACCCGGCGCCGGCGAGGGCCATGCGAAGCATGTCCCGCATCGTCCGGGAATCATCGACCGTGAGGACCGTCCGCGTCACGATTGAACTCCATGGATATCCGCCGAGAGAAGCGCCCCTTCGGCGCCGAACAGACGGGTGGTTTCGACAAAGGCCTCCGAAGGGGCCCGGATAGAGAAGGACTTTCCGTCCGCCGCCCAGGCGGTCTTGGCCGCGAGCAGCACCTGCAGGCACAGGCCGCCGAGGCGCCGGACGTTGCCGGCCTCGACCTCGACCGCCTCGCCGCGGCGTTCCAGGAACGCCGCCTTGAGGGGGCCCGACGCCTTCAGATCAAGCGTCTCGGGCAGCGAAAGGACAGTCATCAAAACTCCTCCCAGCCATCGCTGACCGGGGCGGCCGCTGCGGCGGCTCCGCCACGGCCAGGCCGGGCGAAGGCGCCGAGCCGGGCGCGTTGCTCGGCGACGGGGTTGCGGGCCGGCGAGTCGACATGAGCGTCGGCTTCGCGCGGGCGTTCAAAGCGTTGGGTAGAACCCTCACCCACCCGGAAGCGACCGATCAGGCGCACCAGCTCCGCGGTCTCGCCCTTCAGCGAGTGCGTCGCGGCGGTCGATTCCTCGACCATGGCGGCGTTCTGTTGGGTCACCTGATCCATCTGGTTGACGGCGGTGTTCACTTCGTTGAGGCCGGTCGCCTGCTCGGCCGCCGAGGCGGCGATCTCGGTGACCAGGGCGTCGATCTCGCCGACCTTCACCACGATCCGCTGCAGGGCTTCCCCGGTCTGGCCGACCAGGCTCACCCCGGCAGAGACCTGCTGGGTCGACGACGAGATCAGGGTCTTGATCTCCTTGGCGGCCTCGGCCGAGCGCTGGGCGAGCGCGCGGACTTCCTGAGCGACGACAGCGAAACCACGTCCCGCTTCGCCCGCCCGGGCGGCCTCCACCCCGGCGTTGAGCGCCAGGAGGTTGGTCTGGAAGGCGATCTCGTCGATCACGCCGATGATCTGGCTGATCTGCTTGGAGGAGTTTTCGATTTCGCCCATCGCGGACACTGCCTGATGGACGACCTGACCGGAATGCGTCGCTTCGCCACGGGTGGTCGAAACCACGTCCGAGGCCTGGCGGGCGCCCGAGGCCGTGCGGCGCACGGTGGCGGTCAGCTCGTCGAGGGCGGCGGCGGTCTCTTCCAGGCTGGCGGCCTGCTGCTCGGTGCGGCGCGAGAGGTCGTCGGAGGCGTGGGCGATCTCGTCGGCGCCGGTGCGCAGGCCGTCGGTCGAGGCCGCGATGACCTTCACCGTGTCCTGCAGCTGGGCGATGGCGCCGTTGAAGTCGTCCTTGAGCTTGGCGTACTCGCCCGGGAAGGCGGCGGTGACGCGGAAGGTCAGGTCGCCCGAGGCCAGGCGCTCCAGGCCCTCGGCCAGCGAGCTGACGACCAGGGCGCTCTCGCGGGCGGCGGCAGCGGCGGCCTCCTCCTTGGCGCGGCGCTCGTCGGCGGTCAGGGCGGCGGTCTTCTCCTGCTCGGCGCGCAGCTGCTCGAGATGCAGCTGGTTGTCGCGGAAGACCTTCAGCGAACGCACGATGGCGCCCAGCTCGTCGCCGCGGGTCAGGCGCTCCAGGTCGATGGTGTTTTCACCCTTCGACAGCTTCTCGGTGGCGCCGGCGATGTCGCCGATCGACTTGCGGACGTTCATCACCGTCAGGAAGGCCAGCGCGGCCACCGAGGCCAGGGTGATCAGCGAGAGGATGACCGTGATGCTGATCGCGGCGGCGGCCTCGGCCTGCTTCTTGGCGGCCTGGGCGACGACGCGGGTGTTGGCCGCGGCCACCACCTGGTCCAGCTGGGTCGTCATCTTGGCGTATTGTTCTTCGAACGGCGCGATGAAGCCGACGGCCATGTTGAAGTCGACGCCGATCATGCCGCTCACCGTGTCGATGGCGCTGCGGCATTCCTCGAGCGACTTGATCAGCTCGGCGATCTTCGGCTGCTCGCTGGCCGGCAGCTTGCCCTTCAGAGCCCCCAGCTCCTTCTTGACCGACTCGGTCTCGGCCAGGACGGCGGCCATGCGGGCGTCGTTCTTGTCGACGTCGATGTTGCCGGCCTTGTGGGTCATCACAGTGTAGAGTTCACCGTTGATGTTCGAGATGCGCTTGGAGAGCTTCTGGATCTCCATGTTCTGCGCCATGTCGTTCTCGACGACCTGGCGCAGCGCGGCGGACTGGCTCTTCTGGATCATGATCGCCCCGCCGGCCATCAAGGCCAGCATCACCAGGGCGAAAGCCGGTGCGAAGCCGATTTTTATGATCAACGGCAGATCGACTAGTCGAAAGCGCTTCATCTCGAGATCCCCTCCAAGCGACGGCCGTGCCCACGGACCGCCTGCAATGAGGTCGGATCATCACGATAGATTCCTAATAGTTCCTGACTTTGGTTAAGAACGATGGCCGCACCTTGTCGCACCCCCCTCTGGCTGCGCGTGCGCGAGCGCGTTCCGCACGCGTTTTGAGTCTAGAGACGGGCAATTGCGGCGACATGGCGCCAGCCGCAAGTTGACTTGGTTATCGACAAGTAAATATCGATTATTCTTCGCTGACTCAGACTATCTTAACTCGCGGCTGCGAGAAGGTGCAGGCGTCCGGTTGGCGCAACGTCCAACGGACGAAGAAAAAATACTAGGAGCAGCGGGATGAAATATCCGATCGCTATTGCCGCGGGAATCGCCGGCAGCTTTTTCGTCGCTCAAGCCGCTTCGGCCGCTGGCGGCTTCGAAGATCAAATGGGCCGTTGCCTGCAGCAATTCGCCAACACCAAGGACGCCGCCCAGGTGATGCTTGAGTGCACCGCCGACGCCGGCAAGCTCTCGGCTTGCAAGGTCGTCGACAACAGCGCGGCCGGCAAGGGCTTCGACAAGGCCGCCATGTGCATCGCTGAAAAGCTGCCGATGGGCGCCAAGACCGGCACCGTGAAGGTTCCGTTCCGCTTCCCGGGCGGCGCGTAAGACTTACGCGCCCACCCAACGGGGGTCCAAGCGCCTCCGCTGGTCCAGGCCGGCGTCTCCCAGACGGGAAACGCCACGGCCGGACCGGCGGGGGCGTTTTGCTGTTTGAACACCTGCGCCCAAAGACTAGACAACCGCCGCCCAAGAAAAAGGCCCGCCTTGCAGGGCGGGCCAGGGTCTAGGAGGGAGAACGCAACGAAGAAATATCCGGAGCGCGCTACGCTACGCCGCGCCCGGTCACCGACAAAAACTCAGTATTCTTCCCAGTCCTGGTCGATCGCGACGGCGGTCGAGCCGCGCGAGACCACCGCGCCGGGACGGGACGCCACGCGGGCGGCCGCGGGCGGACGCGGCGCGGGCCGCGCGACCGGAGCCGGAGCCGCCTGGCGAGAGGTCTTGAAGCCGCCGATCAGGCGCGTCAGCTCGGCCGACTGGCCTTTCAGGGAATGGGTGGCGGCCGTGGTCTGCTCGACCATGGCGGCGTTCTGCTGGGTGACCTGGTCCATCTGGTTCACGGCGATGTTGACCTGGGCCAGGCCGCTGGACTGTTCCTGGGCCGAGGACGAGATCTCGCCCACCAGCCCGTCGATCTCGCCGACCTTGTCGACGATGCCGCGCAGGGCCTCGCCGGTCTGGCCGACCAAGGCGACGCCGGCCTCGACCTGCTTGGACGAGGCGCCGATCAGGGTCTTGATCTCCTTGGCCGCTTCGGCCGAGCGCTGGGCCAGGGCCCGCACTTCCGAGGCCACCACCGCGAAACCCTTGCCCGCGTCGCCCGCCCGCGCCGCCTCGACGCCGGCGTTGAGCGCCAGAAGGTTGGTCTGGAAGGCGATCTCGTCGATCACCCCGATGATGTTGCTGATCTCGCGCGAGCTGGTCTCGATCTCGCCCATGGCGGCGACGGCGTCGTTGACGACCACGCCCGAACGCTCGGCCTCGGTCTTGGCGCCGGCCACCACGTCGGAAGCCTTGCGGGCCCCGGCGGCCGAACGCTTCACCGTGGCGGTGATCTCGTCGAGGGCGGCGGCGGTCTCTTCCAGGCTGGCGGCCTGCTGTTCGGTGCGGCGCGAGAGGTCGTCGGCGGCGACGCCGATCTCGTCGGCGCCCATGCGGATGCCGTCGCTGGCCTGGGTCACGGCGGCCATCGCCTCCTCCAGCGTCGCCACGGCGGCGTTGAAGTCGCCCTTCAGCTTCTGGAAGTCGGCGGCGACCTCGATGTCGAGGCGCGAAGCCAGGTCGCCCTCGGCCAGGCGGGCGAGGGCCTCGCCCAGGGCCTGGACCGCCACGGCTTGGCTGCGCTCGTTGGCCTGGCGCACCTCTTCGAGGCGCTTGCGCTCGTTCTCGATGGTCTCGAGATAGATCGAGATGGCGAAGTCCATGTCGAGCATCACGGCCTTGATCAGGGCCGAAACGGCGTCGCCCGCCTTGTCGGCGCCGTCGCCCTTGGCCATGAAGCCCTTGGGCCAGGCCTCCTTGATCGCCGCCCGCGCCAGGTGCTCGCTGACCAGGGCGTAGCCGCCGATGTACCAGCGCGGCTCCAGGCCGATGCGGGCGTGGGTCTCGCCGATGGTGCGCACGGCCTTGACGTAGGTGTCGCTGAACTCGGCCTGGGCGATCACGCCCCAATGCGACTTCTGGCGCGAGCCGGCCGCGTCCATGTGGCGCTCGTCGCCGAAGAACTTGCGGGTCTCGGGCGTCGCCTTGACCTTGTCGTAGAAGCCGGCCAGCGCCGGGCCGATCTCGCGCTCGATGAGCGGACGCAGCGCCCGCAGAGACGCCCGGGCCCGGTCATCCAGGCCCATGAACGCGACGCGGTCATTCAGTGCGTAGTCCTGGCTCATCTGCCGCATCCCCGGTCTTGAATATCGGGGTTAAATCTCACGGCTGATGGTTAATCGCAGTACAACTTTTCCCGTTATGAGCGCGTCATACCGCCGCACTCTCGCCGGATGTGCTTGCGGCTATCCGCCGCGACGCAGGGTTTCTCTGGCGATGACCAGTTGCTGGATCTGGCTGGTGCCCTCGTAGATCCGGAAAATCCGGACGTCTCTGTAAAGACGCTCGATGCCGTAGTCGGCGACATAGCCAGCGCCGCCGAAGATCTGCACCGCCCGGTCGGCCACCCGTCCGACCATCTCCGAGGCGAACAGCTTGGCGGCGGCCGCCTCCAGGGTCACGCCCTCGCCCGCGTCGCGCTTGCGGGCGGTCTCCAGCACCAGGGCCTTGGCCGCCAGGGCCTCGGTCTTGCTGTCGGCCAGCATCGCCTGGATCAGCTGGAAGCTCGCGATCGGCTGGCCGAACTGCTTGCGCTCGGAGGCGTAGGCCACGCAATCGGCGATCAGCCGCTCGGCGACCCCCGTGCAGACGGCGGCGATGTGCAGGCGGCCGCGATCGAGCACCTGCATGGCGACCTTGAAGCCCTCGCCTTCCGCGCCCAGCCGGTTCTCGACCGGAACCCGCACGTTGTCGAAGGTGACGTCGTGGATGTGGGCGCCCTGCTGGCCCATCTTCTTCTCGGCCTTGCCCACGTGCAGGCCCGGCAAACCGGCTTCGACCAGGAAGGCCGACACGCCCGAGCCGCCCTTGGCCTCGGGGTTGGTGCGGGCCATCACCGTGAACAGCGAGGCCTTGCCGGCGTTGGTGATGAAGCGCTTGGTCCCGTTCAGCACATAGGCGTCGCCGTCCAGCGTGGCGCGGGTCTGCACGGCGGCGCTGTCGGAGCCGGCCTCGGGCTCGGTCAGGGCGAAGCTGGTGACGGTCTCGCCCGAGGCTATGCCCGGCAGCCATTTGGCCTTCTGGGCCTCGGAGCCGAACATCACCAGGCCCTGGCTGCCGATGCCGACATTGGTGCCGAACACCGAGCGGAAGGCCGGCGAAGCGCGGCCCAGCTCGATCGCGACCAGCGCCTCGTCCTCCATGGACAGGCCAAGACCGCCGTGTTCCTCGGGGATCGACAGGCCGAAGAGGCCGAGGTCGCGCATCTCGGCGATCACGCCTTCGGGCACCGCGTCGTTCTCGGCCACCTGGGCCTCGATCGGCCGCAACCGTTGGGCCACGAAGCGGGCGACCATCTCGAGCAGCTGGTCGCGGGTCTCGCGGTCGAGGGCCATGGCGGTTCCTTCCTGTCAGTCGTCGCGTCAAACGATCGTTTTATTCGCCGACTGTACCCGCCGCTCGCGGGAATGGAAGAGCCGTCAGAAGCGGGCCCGATAGGTGGCCGCCAGGTTCAGTTCCGGATCGGCCGAGGCGTCGTGTCCCGGCTGCAAAGCCACGCCGCCACGCACGCTGATCCGCCGCTCGCCGCCCAGCGACCGCTCCATGCCCAGCCGCAGGTCGATCTCGCGCCCGTCGGGCGAGGCGCTGAAGCGGCGGGTCGAGTAGGTCAGCGGGTCGTCGTATGACAGCGGTACGTCGGCCAGGGTGGCGGTGAACCGGCCGCGCTCGACGCGCAGGGGCTGGCTGACCTCGAAGGTCAGCAGGGCGCAGGACCAGCCGATCAGGTCGCAGTCCGCCGCCGCCATTAGCCGCCAGGCGCCGCTGACCGCGCCGTCCAGGCCCAGCAGCCCGCCCTGGGCCGACATCCGCCCCATCGAGGCCTCGGCCCGCAGGCTGACCCCGGGGCGCGGCGACAGGTCGAAGGCGGCGGCGGTGAAGCGGGTCGAGGTCGGCAGGGCGAAGGTCGAGCCCGGCGCCAGGAACGAGCCGAGCGGACCCAGCGGCTCGTCCAGGGTCCCGGCGGTGACGCTGAGCACGCCGCCGGCGAGCGCGGTCTGGCCGGTGGCCGCGACGTAGCTGGAGGCCTTCATCTCGGTGGTCTGCATAGGGCGACGGCGCACGGCCTCGCCCTGCTCGGCGCTGAAGGCGAAGCGGCCCAGGCGTACAGCGGCTTGCACCGTCTGATCGGGATGCGCGACGAGGCGGAAGGCGTCGCGGCCCTCCGGACCGGCCGGGGCCGGCGCGCCGCCCTCGCCTTTCCAGGTCGAGAAGCTGAACCGGCCGAACGCCGCCTGCATCCGCGCCGAGCGCATGGGCTGGGGCCCCAGCAGCATGTCCGGCGCGCTGGCGTTAGGCGTCGGCTCGAACAGCGGCGCCTCGGCGCTGAAGGCCAGTTGGGCCCCGCCCAGGCTCGGGCCGCCCAGAACCACGGCGCTGGAGGCGGTCGGCGGCGGCAGGTCGCCCACGCCCCGGCGGGACGCGCCCGGAACGGAGCCGGCCAGGTCGACCACGAAGCGGCGGTGATAGTCGTCGGTCAGCACCGTGCTCAAGGCGTCGGTGCGCGCCAGGGCGTGGCCGAACGGACCGGCGAGGCTGGTCCCGGGCTCGTTGGCGTCGAGCGCGACCGATTCGCCCTCGCCCACGGCCAGGCTGCTGGTCCCCACCGGCTGGAAGGCGCGGGTCAGGTCGAGCGAGCCGCGGCCATAGGTGCTGTCGGTCCCGGTCGTCCCGAGGTCGGCGGCCGTGCGCAGCAGGATCGAGACCGCGTCGCGGCCGGAGATGTTGGGGAAGGCCTGCAGCAGCAGGGCCAGGGCCCCGGCCACGTGCGGGGCCGAGAACGAGGTGCCCGAGATCCGCCAGCAGCTGCCGGTCGTGTCGCAGTCGGTGATCACCTGGTCGCCCGGGGCGACGATGTAGCCGTTGGCCGCCACCCCGGCCTTGTTGGAGAAGCTGGCCAGGGTTCCGCTCTGCGACAGCGCCCCGACGGCCAGCAGCGAGCCCTGGTAGCGGGTGTCGACGGCGTAGCGCGCCGGCCAGCCGGGATCGGCCTCGCCTTCGTTGCCGGCCGAGGCGGCGATGACCACGCCGGCGGCCGTGGCGCGGGCCAGGGCCGCCTCGAAGGTCGCGCCCAGCGGCGTTTCGCCGCCGAGCGACAGGTTGATCACCTTGGCGCCGTTGGCGACCGCGTAGTCGATCGACCGCGCCAGGTTGCTGGAGTTGAAGATGCACTCTTCGCAGTCGGGATCGGTCGACGCCGTGTCGGCGCGGATCGACAGGATGGTCGAGCCGTAGGCCACGCCGATCGTGCCCGTCCCGTTGAAGTTGGAGGCGATGATCCCGGCCACGCGGGTGCCGTGGCGGTCGGCGTTGGCCAGTTCGTTGCGGCCGGTGACGATGTCGGTCGAGGCGGCCGAGACCCGGCCGGCCAGGTCGGCCTGGGACTGGTCGACGCCGGTGTCGATCACCGCCACCGTGATCCCGGCGCCGGTGTAACCGGCGTCATAGGCGGTATTGGCGTGGATCGCGGCCAGGCCCCAGCTGCGCGTGTATTCGGCGCTGGTGACGCTGGGCGGAGGCGGCGGGGGTGGAGGCGGCGCGGGCGGCGTGACCGGCGTCGTCACGCCCGTCGAAGGAGCGCCCCCGCCGCCGCCTCCTCCACAGCCTGTGACCAGGAGCGCGCCGCCCATGACCAGGGCGACAGGCCAGATGCGCAGGATACGGTCGAAGCCGGTCATCAGAACCCCTCCAGCCCGTCCCCGCGCCCGAGCTTACACCGTCGGCGGCGAGCCTTTCGCGAGGACACTGCGGCGCACGCCGTAAACGAAATATATCAGCAAGCCCACAATCTGCGCGCAGAGGAAATAAAGCTGCGTCTTGGCCGGCAGGCTGGCGAACAGATAGAGGCAGCCGAGGATCGCGCCCGAGGCCACGACCGGCCAGGCCGGGACCGAGAACACCCGCGGGCGGTTCGGCTCGCGCCGGCGCAGCACGATCACCGAGGCGCCGACGGCGATGAAGGCGGCCAGGGTGCCGGCGTTGGCCAGCTCGGCGATCTCCTTCAGCGGCAGCAGGCCCGACAGGAACGCCGACAGCAGGCCGGTCAGCAGGGTCATCAGCACCGGCGTGCCGGTCTTGGCGTTGACCCGGGCCAGGGCGCGCGGCAGCAGGCCGTCGCGGGCCATGACGAAGAAGATACGGCTCTGGCCGTACATGAAGGCCAGGATCACGGTCGGCAGGGCGACGACGGCGGCCAGGGCGACGATCTGGGCCACCTTCGGGTGCTTGAGGCTCTCCAGGATGAACACCAGCGGCGCTTCGCTGGCCGAGAACACCTCGGTGCGCGAGGCGCCGATCGAGACGGCGGCGACCACCATGTAGATCAGGGTGCAGGCGGCCATCGAACCGACGATGCCGATGGTCAGGTCGCGCTTGGGGTTCTTGGTCTCCTCGGCGGCGGTCGACACCGCGTCGAAGCCGTAGAAGGCGAAGAAGATCAGGCTGGCGGCCGCCATGACGCCGACCTTGACCCCGTCGGGGCCAGGCGTGGCGGCGAAGCCCTTGGGCATGAACGGGGTGAAGTGGCTGGCGTCGAAGGCCGGCAGGCAGAGGGCGACGAAGATGGCCAGGGCGGCGATCTTGATCACCACCAACACCATGTTGACCGTCGCGCTCTCGCGGGTGCCCAGCGCCAGCAGGCCGGCGACCGCCATCGAGATGATCACGGCCGGCAGGTTGACGATCCCGCCGGCGTGCGGACCGGCCAGCAGGAACTCGGGCGTGCCGATCATCCGGAACAGCCCCTGGGCGTGAGCCGACCAGCCCACCGCCACGGCGGCGCAGACCAGGGTGTATTCGAGGATCAGGCTCCAGCCGATCACCCAGGCCACCGGCTCGCCCATGGCGACGTAGCTGTAGGTGTAGGCGCTGCCCGAGGCGGGGATCATGGTCGACAGCTCGGCGTAGCAGAGCGCCGCGCAGGCGCAGACCGCGCCGGCGATCAGGAACGACAGGATCACGCCCGGCCCGGCCAGGCCCGCGCCCACGCCCGTGAGGGTGTAGATGCCGGTGCCGACGATGGCGCCGACGCCCAGGGCCACCAGGTGCGGCCAGCTCAGGGTCTTCTTCAGCTCATGGCCGCCATGGCCCGCCGCCCCGTCGATCGCCTTGCGGCGCGTCCAGAAACTCATGCTCGTCCTCCCGACTGCCGGGCGACCATGGCTGGGGATCGGCGCCCCGCCAAGAGGGCGGACCGCAAAGACGACATATCTTCGGCCGCGCCTCGAAATCGCGCCTTCCACGGACGAAACGCCGGAAAAGGCCCGGATCGACCGAAGGATCGTCGGATCAGATCGCCGCGTCGAACGCCTGATAGCCGATCGGGCCGCTGGCGACTGGAGCCCCGCGCCCCTTCATCCGCGCATGCAGGCGCTTCACGCAGTCGCTGCCGGTGCGCTCGAACAGGAAGGGCAGCAGACCGTGGACCAGGCAGGCCAGGCCCGCGGCGACCATCGGCAGGCCGAAGCTCCAGGCCATGGCGAAATGCTCGCCATAGGTTTCGCCGACCTGACGCGGGTGGCGGGTGAACAGCGCGAACATCAAAGGTCCCCTTGCTTCGATGGAGGACGCCAGGATGCGGCTCGGCGGCGAGAAAGGCATTGTCGAACTTCGGGCGAACGCGCAGGTTTGGAGAACTTCAATCTCCAGATTCCGAAATTGAGAGATGATTGATCTCGATTCCATCGACCGCCGCCTGCTCGCCATCCTGCAGGAAGACGCCACCGTCTCGATCGCCGAGCTGGCCGAGCGGGTGGGCCTGTCCCAGACCCCGTGCTGGAAGCGGCTAAAGCGGCTGCAGGACACCGGCGTCATCACCGCCCGCGTCGCCCTGCTCGACCGCGAGGCCCTGGACGTCTCGCTGACGGTGTTCGTGGCGGTCAAGACCGGCCGCCACGACGAGGCCTGGCTGGAGACCTTCGCCAAGGGCGCTTCGGCCCTGCCCGAGGTGGTCGAGTTCTACCGGATGAGCGGCGAGGTCGACTATCTGCTGAAGGTGGTGGTCAAGGACATCGCCGCCTACGACCGCTTCTACAAGCGCCTGATCGCCACCGCGCCGTTGAGCGACGTCTCGTCGAGCTTCGCCATGGAACAGATCAAGTTCACGACGGCGCTGCCGATACCTCTTTGAGGATCCTTCTCCCCTTGCGGGAGAAGGTGGCGGCGAAGCCGACGGATGAGGGGTCGAAAGGCCTGTCCGATAGTTCTGAGAGACCCCTCACCCGACCTCCTTCGGAGGCCACCCTCTCCCGCAAGGGGAGAGGGATCAGGTCAGTCCGGCCACAGGTCTTGGATATCGCCCTTGCGGTTGAGCATGTGCGTGGCGCGCTTGATCAGCATCAGCAGGCGCTCGCGGCGGCCTTCGCCGTCATAGGTCAGGGTGGTGCGGGCCAGGCCTTCGAGCATGAAGCGGGCGAGGTCGCGGCTGGCCTGGAAGCGCGGGCCGGCGCCGGCGTGCAGGATCTTCAGGAAGTGGTCGCCGGCCTGGGCGCGGTCGAACTCGGCCTGGGCCGGGGCCAGCAGGGCTTGGATGGCCGGGTCGGTGCGGCCGGCGGCCTCCAGCTCGGCGAAGGCCAGGAAGGGCTCGCTCTGCAACAGGTCCCAATAGCTGTCGATGGCGTGCTCGGTGACGTCGGCCCCGGCCGGGATGCTGTCGGCGGCGGCGCGGAACAGGGCCGAGCGGGCGGCCTGGACGTGGGCCACGGCGGCCTCGACCAGGGCTTCGCGGGTCGGAAAATGATAGAGCATCGCCCCGCGCGTCAGGCCCGCGGCGTCGGCGATCACCGGGTTGGTGGCCGCGTGGTAGCCGGTCTCGGCGAACAGACGCATGGCGCAATCGAGAATCCGCGCGCGCGTCTTCAGCGATTTCGGCGTGTCCTTGGCGAGGCGGGCGGCGTCCATGGGCGTGATCTAGTGCGGAGCATGCTGCGCTGCAACAGCCGTTTTCCCAAAGAACACAAGGGATGAGGCCGGTGTCGCGCCGTCGCGGACGCGCCTGCCGCACGCGCAGGAACTGGTCGAAAGGGAGGCTGACCCTACGGCGCCTACCCTCGTTCGGCCACCACCGGGCGATTCGCCGCGCCCTCGAAGGACGCCGAACCCGGACGGTTTCATCAAAGCGACATGCAATCAGCTTATCCGCCACCCTCAGTTCTCGCTTGGGGAGCGGCCATCGCGGGGGCGAAGGCCGCACAGCGCTGGGGAGCCGGTCATGGCCGCCGAGATCGAAGTCCGCCGCTATCGCAGCATCTTCATCAGCGACATCCATCTGGGCACGCGCGGCTGTCAGGCCGAGCTGCTGCTCGACTTCATCCGCCACGTCGAATGCGACCGGCTGTATCTGGTCGGCGACATCATCGACGGCTGGAAGCTGCGCAGCGGCTGGTACTGGCCCCAGAGCCACAACGACGTGGTGCAGAAGATCCTGCGCCTAGCCCGCAAGGGCGTCGAGGTGATCTATGTGCCCGGCAACCACGACGACCGGGTCCGCGACTTCTGCGGCACCCACTTCGGCGGCGTGGTCGTGGCCCGCGACGTGATCCACGAAGCCGCCGACGGCAAGCGCTACCTGGTGGTCCACGGCGACGAGTTCGACGGCGTCGTGCAGCACGCCAAGTGGCTCGCCTTCCTCGGGGATTGGTCCTATAGAACCATCCTCATGCTGAACACCTTGCTCAACCGCGCGCGGCGGAGAATGGGGTTCGGATACTGGAGTCTCTCGGCCTATCTGAAGGTCAAGGTGAAGAACGCATTGCAGTTCATCGAGAACTTCGAGGCCGCCGTCGCCGACGAGGCTCGCCGTCGCGGCGTCGACGGCGTGATCTGCGGCCACATCCACAAGGCCGAGATGAGAGAGATCGACGGTATTCTTTACGTCAACGACGGCGACTGGGTTGAAAGCTGCACCGCTCTGGTGGAGCATATGGACGGCCAACTCGAAATCCTCGAATGGTCGAAGATGAGGTCCTGGTCGGTGATCGACCGGGCCCGGGCGCTCGCCGTCGAGCCCCCGTTGCCGGAGCCTGCCGCCGCCTGATGCGGATACTTCTCGCCACCGACGCATGGGAGCCGCAGGTCAACGGCGTGGTTCGGACCCTCACCAAGGTGATGGCCGAGCTTCGCGCCATGGGCCACGAGGTGGACGTGGTCAGCCCTGACCAGTTCCCCACCTTCCCGCTGCCCACCTATCCCGAGATCAAGCTCGCCATCGGCGCCTACGAGCCGGTGCAGGAGCGCTTCAAGTCGTTCGAGCCCGAGGCGATCCACATCGCCACCGAGGGTCCGATCGGCCTGGCCGCGCGCCGCATCTGCCTGGAGTGGAAGCTGCCGTTCACGACGAGCTATCACACGCGCTTTCCCGAGTACGTCTCGGCCCGCCTGCCGCTGCCGCTGGCGGCCGGCTACACCTACATGCGCTGGTTCCACAAGCCGTCGGGCCGCCTGATGGTGGCCACGCCGACCATGCGCGACGAGCTGGTGCGCCACGGCTTCCGCAACATCTCGCCCTGGTCGCGCGGCGTCGACACCGACGTCTTCAAGCCGCGCCTGCCGGGCGAGCCGGACCTGTTCGAGGGCCTGGCCCGACCGATCTTCCTCAATGTCGGCCGCGTGGCCGTCGAGAAGAACATCGAGGCCTTCGCCAGCCTCGACCTGCCGGGCACCAAGGTCGTCATCGGCGATGGTCCCCAGCGCGAGGAGCTGGCCGAGAAATATCCCGAGGTGAAGTTCCTGGGCGCCAAGTTCGGTGACGAGTTGGCCCGCTACTTCGCCTGCGCCGACGTCTTCTGCTTCCCGTCGCTGACCGACACCTTCGGCCTGGTGATCCTGGAGGCCATGGCCGCCGGCGTACCGGTGGCGGCCTTCTCGGCGCCCGGGCCCATCGACATCATCCCGGGCTCCGGCGCCGGCGTGCTGGCGCCCGGCCAGACCGACGGCCTGCGCGAGGCGTGCCTGGCCTGCCTCGACATCGACCACGCCACGGTGCGCAAGTTCGCCGAAGGCTTCTCGTGGCGCGCCTGCGCCGAGGAGTTCTTCAAGAACCTGCAGCCCTACCCCGAACCGGAAAAGACCCGCTTCTGGCGCCGACTTCGGCGGCTGGCGCGGATCCGCAGGAAGACGGCGGCCTAGGGGCCCAGGCTCTATCGCTCCTCAGGCGACTTGGCCTCGCCCTCTTCACGGCGGTGGCGCTCCCAGGCCTTCACGGCCTTGCGCAGGTCGCCGCGCAGCCGGTCTCCGTTCTGCACCATAGCGAAGGCGGCCGCCCAGACCCCGGGGGACGATTGCGGGTCCGCCCCAGGCTGGACATAGGCGCCCGGCTTCAGCAGCAGCACGTAGTCCCGGCGCGGGTCGAGCGAGACGATGGTCGGCGAGAAATAGGGCGTCCCGCCGCTGCTATCGAACTCGTTGGCCTGCCGGCAGGCCGAGAGCGAAGACTTGGCCCGATATTCGGCGTTGAGCAGCACGCGCACGCCGGCCTCCGGTGCCACCTCGATCTCCTTGGTCGGCGCGCCGATCAGCGTCTCGACGACGGTGAAGGCGAGCGCGCCGCTGACGACGGGGGGATTGCCGTCCTGCCGGCAGGTGGCCGGATCGACGTCCTGGGACATCATCGCGCGGCACCAGGACAACGGCGGCGGACCGGGTCGGACCTTCGGCGCGCGCACCACGCCCATCCAGGTCGCTGTCTGGATTCCCTCGCCTAGCCGAAAGTAGTTCAGCTTGGTCTCCTGGGCCTCATCCGACAACTCGCCGCAATAGAACACCCGGACCGCGGCCTTCACGGGCTCGGCGGCAGCCTGACTGGAAAGGGCCAGGACCGTCACCACTACGAGGCTGGACAGCTTGATCATGCCGCCAGACTAATAGCGAGCGCTCACTTACACAACCTTGAATGTTTGACCGCTGGATGATGCGCGCCAGGACAGCGCTACTCCCGCCACCTCAGGATCAGCACCCCGTCGCGGACCTCGTAGGACTCCAGGGTGTCGAGGAAGCTCATGCCCAGCAGGGAGCCGCCCATCGGGGCCTTGTTGACGTCCATGGTGAAGTCCCTGCGGACGATCGGGCCGATGGCCAGGCGATCGGCGGTCCAGACCGCGCCGTAGCCCAGGCCGTTGGCGGTCTCGGCGGTCTGGTCGTAGTTCAGGGTCTCGATGGGCACGCCGATGCGCTGAGCGTCGGCGGGGCTGAGCACGGTGTGGCTGGCGCCGGTGTCGACCATGAACGGCACCCGCTGGCCGTTGACCTCGCCGATGATGACGAAGGCGCCGCCGGCGTTCTTGGCCACGCGCAGCTCGCGCTCGCCCGTCGTCACCGGCGCGCCGACATTCAGCGCCATCAGAAGGCGCTGCGGCGCCTCGGCCAGTTCGGCCCGGTAGAGATAGCCCATGCCCAGGACGGCGGCGATCACCAGCCACAGGGCCACGAAACCGACGCCCCGGAGGGCCTCGCGCCGGGTCGCCCGCAGCAGCGCGCCCGAGAACAGCACGATCGCGCCGCCCCACATCAGGATGTAGGTACGGTCGTAGCCGTCCTGCGGTCCCCAGGGCGCGAAGCGGCCCAGCAGGACGAGCACCGCCACGATGCCGCCGGCCAGCAGCGCCCAGGCCAGCCAGCGCCGCCAGGACGGCCGCGACGGCCCTTCCGGCTTGGCGACCTTAGCGACTTTGGCGGCCTTGGCGGGCGCGACCTCGGTTTCCGGCGGCGGCTCGACGCCCCAGGGTCCCGGCTGGCTCATCTGACTATCCCCCGCGTCTTCCCCTCGCGCCCGACGCTCAGTCCTCGTTGTCCTCGCGGCGCTTGCCGGGCTTGAGGATGACCTTGTCGATGCGCGAGCCGTCCATGTCGACGATCTCGACGTCGAACGCCCCCAGGTGAAGGATCTCGCCCTCGGCCGGGATGCGGCCCAGGCGGTCGAGGATCAGGCCGGCCACGGTGTGGTAGCCGCCCTCGGCCTCGAAGTTCTCGCCCAGGGCGTCGTTGAGCTCCTGGATGTCGAGGCGGGCGTCGACCAGCCAGCTGCCGTCCTCGCGGCGCAGGATGCGGCGCTCGCCCTCGTCGTGATCCTCGGGGAAGTCGCCGGCGATCATCTCCAGCAGGTCCAGCGGCGTGATCACGCCCTGCACCGAGCCGAACTCGTCGACCACCAGGGCCATGTGCAGCGAGGTCTGCTTGAAGACGGCCATGGCGCGCAGCAGCGACATGGTCTCGGGGATGGCGATCGGCTGCTGGATGTGGGCGCGCAGGTCCAGCGGCTCGCCGCCGAGGCAGGAGTCCAGCAGGTCCTTCTTCAGCACCACGCCGATCTCGCCGTCGAGGTCGCCTTCCAGGGCCACGACGATGCGCGAATAGGGGCACTCGCGGACCTCGGCCTGCACGGCCTCGGGCTCGTCCGACAGCGAGATCCAGTAGAGGTCGCGGCGCGGGGTCATGGCCACGCGCACCGGACGGTCGCCCAGGCGCAGCACCTCCTGGATCATGGTGCGTTCTTCCGGCTCGATCAGGCCGGCGTCGGCGCCTTCGGCCAGCACGGTCTCGACCTCTTCGGAGGTGATGCCGCTGTTGCGCTCGTCGCGCACGCCCATCAGCTTGAGGATGGCCGCCGTCGAGACGGTCAGCAGGGTGACGAACGGGCGCAGCATCGTGGCCACGAAGGCCAGGAACGGGGCCATGGCGCGGGCGATGGTGTCGGGAAAGATCAGGGCCAGGCGCTTGGGCACCAGCTCGCCGAGGATCACCGACACGTAGGTCAGGCCGATGACGACGATGGTGGTGGCGATCGCCTCGGAGTGCGGGCCGATCACCGGCATCGGCTCCAGCCACTTGTCCAGCGCGCCGGCGATCGTCGCCTGGCCGTAGGCGCCGGCCAGGATGCCGATCAGGGTGATGCCGACCTGCACGGCCGAGAGGAAGCGGGTTGGATGTTCGGCGAGGGAGAGGGCGATCTTGGCGCCGCGGTCTCCCCGGTCGGCCTGGCTCTGCAGTCTGGCCCGCCGCGCGGAGACCACCGCGAGTTCGGACATGGCGAAGACCCCGTTCAACAGAACGAGGAACAGAACGACGGCGAGCGCGAGGAGTATCATTGTCCCTAGGGGCAAGTGACGCGGCGCCGGACGGCGGCCACGGCCCAGACTTTCTTGACGCGGCGCGGGCGGACCGGAGGACACTATACAAAAGAAAACGCCGCGGCCCATAGGACCGCGGCGCAATCTTCGGTCGCGCGGCGAAAACCGCGCTTATCCGGGCCGATTAAGCGGCCGGACGGGGCATCGTGGCCTTCTTGGCGACGACGTCCTTCTGGGCCTGGTGCTGGCCGGGGGGCAGCGGGATCAGACCGCGGCCCTGCAGGTAGCCGCCACGGCCCGTGGCGGCGTCGGAGGTGAACTCCTTGAGGAAGTCTTCCAGGCCCGGCGTGACGCCGATGTTGGCCTTCTTGACGTAGATGAACAGCGAGCGCGACAGCGGGTAGGAGCCGTCGGCGATCGTCTGGGCCGAAGGACGCACGCCGTTGATGGTCGCGCCCTTGATCTTGTCCATGTTCTCTTCGAGGTACGACCAGCCGAAGACGCCCAGCGAGCCCGGGGTCTTGGTCAGGGTGCCGACGATGGCGTTGTCGTTTTCGCCGGCGTCGATCCAGCCGTCGTTACGCAGCGGGTCGACCAGTTGCTTGAACTTCTTTTCGTTGTCCGAGCGGATGGCGTCGGCGGTCGGGAACTTGCGGGCGCCGGCTTCGATGGCCAGTTCCACGAAGGCGTCGCGGGTGCCCGAGGTGGGCGGCGGGCCGTAGACCTGGATGCGGTTGCCCGGCAGGCCGGCGCCGACGTCGTCCCAGCTGTTGTACGGGTTGGCGACGAACTGGCCGCCCTTCAGCACTTGCTTGGCCAGGCCGAGATAGAGGTGCTCGGTCTTGAAGTTGTAGTCGGCGCCGTCCTTGTCGGTGGCGACCACGATGCCGTCGAAGCCGATCTTGATCTGGATGATGTCCTTGACGCCCTTGGCGGCGCACTGGTCGAACTCGGCCTTCTTCATCGGACGCGAGGCGTTGGCGATGTCCGGGAAGCCTTCACCCAGGCCGCCGCAGAACAGCTTGATGCCGCCGCCGGTGCCCAGGCTCTCGACCTTCGGGGCCTTCTTGCCGGTCTTCTTGGCGAAGTTTTCGGCGGTGCGGGTGGCGAACGGGAACACGGTCGACGAACCGGCGGCCCAGACGTAGTCGCGGGCGGCGTTGGCGGGGACGGCGGCCAGGCCCGACAGGGCGACGGCGGCGGCCGCGCAGGACAGGAGCTTTTTCATCGGAAATTCCTGAGAGGAAAAGGAAGTGTCCGGACGGGCGCGACGCCCGTCCGGCGGGGTCGGGCCTTAGAAGTCCAGCTGAGCGCGCAGCTGGAATTGCTTGATGGCGTAGTCCTGGTTGGCGCCGAAGTTGTCGACGTCGCCGTCCGTGTAGTTCGCCTGGAAGCGGACGTACGAGGTCGGGTAGTAGTTCACGCCCAGGGTGACGCCCGTGTACTTGCCGGCCTGCGAGGTGGCGGGCTTGGTCTTCAGGGTGTCGTAGGCGTCGGTGGTGTCGGCGAGGTCGTAGCGCAGGGCCAGCTCGACGCCGCCCCAGCCGCCGGCCGTGACCGGGTTGAGGATCTTCGGACGCTTGAACTCGCCGGCGGCCGCGTCGTAGTTGCGGATCTCGCCGGTCGGCCAGAAGGTGACGTAGGCGTAGCCGACCTTGACCTTCGGGTCGCCGCCGACGGCCGAACCGCCCACGCGGGTCACGTCGATCGACGAATACTCACCCTGCACCGAGAACGGGCCGTGCACGTAGGCGCCTTCGACGGCCAGCGTGTTGTCGCGGTTGCCGATGGCGCCCGTGGTATAGAAGGTGGTGCCGTTGGTGTAGGCGGTGTTGGTGCGGCCGGTATAGGCGAACGCGGTCTCGTCGCCGCGGTTGCGGTAACGGTACGACACGGCCAGGTGCAGCTTGTCGATGTCGGTGTTGATCGGGGCGTAGTGGAAGCGGCCGGTGACGGCGATGCGTTCCTTGGAGTCGGCGCCCGCGTTGGCGACGTCGGCGGTGTTGATGCTGTTGCCCTGCACCGCGCCGGTGAAGCTGTAGTTCAGGCCCTGGTACTTGGCCACGACGCCCAGCAGGTAGGAGTCGACGCCGAAGTCGCCGTACGGACCGCGGTCCATGAAGGTGGTGAAGCGGGTCGAGGTCAGGTTCTCGAGACCGGTCGCCTTGACGTTACCGAACAGCAGCGAGACCTGCTCGACCGGCTTGTACTCGATGACGACGTCGTCCCAGCTCCAGGCGCCGCCGTTCACCGCGCCGCCTTCGGCCTTGTAGGCGAAGTAGTTGTTCAGCTTGCCTTCGACGCCGAGGAAGACCTGGCGGCCGCGGACGTTGCGGGTGTCGAAGTCGCCGCCGGGACCGTCGCGCTCGACGTCCTGGAACACGGCGTCGATCAGGATGCGGCCGCGGACCTTGAAGGCCACGTCGTCGTTCGAAAATTGCGGCGAGCCGCTCCACTTGACGCCCAGGTCCTGGGCTTGGGCCGCGACGCCGAGACCGAGCGCGAGCATCGCGCCGAGGGCCGAACCGGCGACCAGCGAGGTCTTGTTCCGCATCTGAGAATTCCCCTTGAGGCTTTCCCTGCGCCTCGCCCCCCTCTTAGGTGCGGGATCAGGATGAGAGGGCCTTTACGGACGGGGCATGACGGTTCCGACACCGATCTGTGACAGCCCGATGACACGTGTTTTCAAGGGGTTAATCTGTGTCGTGGGGGACACAGGGGGCGGACTGGAATTGTCCGCGTACGGCGGGGTGAGCTGGGCCCGACAGCCGCCGCTCAGCCGGCTTCCGGCCCGCAGGGCGCGGCCGCGTCGGCGGCGTAGCGGGCCAGCCAGGGCGGCGGCTCGACTTCCTCCGCGCCGTTGACCTTCACGCCGCGCTCGCGCGCCCAGCGGTATCCCCACATCGGTCCGAAGCGCGACACGAAGGTCGACCTGGCTGTGTAGGCCGGGTCGCTCTGGGCCTCGTCGAGCGTCACGAACCGGTAGCCGCGCGCCGCGTAGAGATCCAGCAGCTCGTCCAGCGTGTCGGCGTTGATGCGGTTCAGGTGCAGCAGGGCGATCTCGGGCGACGCGTAGCCCAGCACCTGGGCGTCCAGGCGGGCGTAGTAGTCGATCTGGATCGCCGAGTGCCGCAGATAGGCCTCGCGGATCCGGCCGGCGCAGACCCCGCCGCGTCCCTGGCCGGCCCGGAGGAGAGCGGCGCGATAGGCGGCTTCGAAGACATAGTCGGAGGTGTCGATCGTCGAGGCCGCGGCCGTGTAGCCCAATCGGTCGAGCAGCGCGGCGATCCCGTCGCGCTTCTCCGTGGTCTCGCCCGTGTGGTTCATCGGAAAGCGCATGAACCGCAGCGGCTTGCCCGCCTTGTCCATGAGCGGACGGATGGAGGCCTCGCCCCGCGTGATCTCCTGCTCGATCCCCGCCAGGTCGAGCGTGTTGGCGTCGGCGTGGGAGTAGCCATGATTGCCGAGCGAGAGATCGCCCCTGGTCCAGGCCGCCAGCACGGGCGCGGCCTTGTCGCCCAGGGCCTGCGCCGTCTGCTCGACGACGAAACCCGTCGCCGGCGCCGAGCGGCGCTTCAGGACCGCGCGGATACGGGCGTTGAGGCGCGCGACCTCGGCCGGCGACAGCGCCGCCTCGCCCGCGCCGATGGCGCCGGCATAGGGCAGATCGTCAAAGGTGATCGCAACGGCGGGACCGGGCGCGGCGGCCGCCGGACCGGCGAGCCAGGCGGCGACCAGCGCCAGCGCGAGCGGAATGCGGATCATGACGCTCCCCGGATCGATGCGCCGACGCCTCGCCCGCCTTCCGTCAGAGCAGCCGCGAGCGGATGGCCTGGGACAGCAGGTCGATCATCGACACCGCCACGACGATGACCAGCACGATGCAGCCGGTCTGGTCGAACTGGAAGGCGTTGATCGAGTCGATGAGGATGGCGCCGATGCCGCCGGCGCCGATCAGGCCCAGCACGGTGGCGGCGCGGGCGCTGCTTTCGAAGCGGTAGAGGGCGTAGCTGGTCCACAGCGGGGCCACCTGCGGGATCACGCCCCAGACGATCTCCTGCAGCTTGACGGCACCGGTGGCGCGCACGCCCTCGACCGGGCCCTTGTCGATCGACTCCACGGCCTCGGCGAACAGTTTGGCCAGCACGCCGCCGGTGTTGAACATGATCGCCATGACGCCGGCGAACGGCCCCAGGCCCACGGCGGTGATGAAGATCAGGGCCACGACCAGGTCGGGGATCGAGCGGATCAGGTCGAGCAGGCGGCGCACCGGCTGCTGGATCCACCACGGCGTGATGTTGCGCGCGCCCAGAATGCCCAGCGGGATGGCCACCAGCACCGCCAGGACCGTGCCCCACAGCGCCATCTGGATGGTTTCCCACATCTTGGCGATGAACAGGCCCCAGCTCATCGACATGAAGAGCTGGGGGTCCGTGAAGGCCGAGAAGAAGCCGCGGGCGAACTCGCTCATGCGGCTGGAGCCGCTGAACAGCTCGGGGAACTTGTCGATCTCGGCCGGCTTGAAGCTGATGATCAGCAGCAGCGCGACGCCGCCCCACAGCAGGGCGTCGAACGCCAGCGCCGTGGCGGAGCGCTTCGGCGGGGCCGGGATCGCGGCGTCGGTCATCGAGCGGGGCGCCGGATCAGTTCGCGGCCGGGAGGCCGGCCTTGGCCTCGGCGGCCAGGCGCTGGGCCCGGATGTCGGCCAGGGCCTTCTCGGCGGCGGCCACCTTGGCCTTGTCGCCGCCTTCCTTGGCCAGACCCAGGCCCTCCAGGGCCTCCATCTCGCGGACGGTCAGCAGGTGGGTGTCGTCGGCCGGCTTGAAACCGCCGATCGACAGGCGCTTGAGGTTGTCGCGCTGCTTCTGGGCCTCGGGCGTATCGCCCTGCGCATAGGTCAGGAAGAACTGGCGCAGCTTTTCCTTCACGACCGGGTCGAGATCCTTGCGCCAGATGATCGGATCTTCCGGCAGGGTCGGGGATTCCCAGATGACCTTGACCCGGTCGGCCTGGCCGTCCTTGCGGTCGGCGTTGAGGCGCAGGCTGGTGGTGTTGTTGGTGGCCGCGTCGAGCTTGCCGTTGGCCACGGCGAACAGGTTGGCCTGGTGGTTGCCGGTCAGCACGGTCTTGAAGCAGGTCTCGGGCTTCTTGCCGGCCGGGATGAAGACGTAGGTCATCGGCGCCAGGGTGCCCGAGGTCGACTTCTTGTCGCCGATCCCGAAGTTCAGCGACTTGTCGCATTTCAGGAGCTGCTCGAGGGTCAGCTTGCTGTCCTTCGGCACGATGATCACCGACTTGTAGCCGTCGACGCCCGAGGGATCGAAGGTGCGGGCGAAGACCTCGCCGTTCGAGCGGCGCACGGCCTCCAGGCCCGACTGGTTGGAGAACCAGCCCAGGTCGGTCTGCTTGGCGCCCATGGCCACGATCAGCGACGAGTAGTTGGACGAGAAGAACGGCTTCACCTTGAGGCCGGTCTGCTTTTCCATGTCGGCCAGGATCGGACCCCAGTAGCTTTCCATGTTCTGGGCGGACTCGGTCGACAGGATCGAGAAGGTCACCGTGTCGGTCGCCTTGGGGGCCTCGGACGGGCCCGAACAGGCGGCGAGCGCCAGCGCGGAGAGCGTGAGGCCGGCGATCAGGCTGCGGCGGATCATTGCGGGGCTCCTTCCCAGAACACGTCCTCGAATTCCGGGCCGTAGATGTCGATGAGCTTGTCACGGTCCAGCGCGTCGGCCGGACCGTCGTAGACCTTCTGCCCGGCCTTCAGGGCCACGACCCGGTCGCAGTAGCGCAGGGCGTAGTCTACCTGGTGCAGGGTGACGATGACGGTCAGGCCGTCGCTGGCGTTCAGGTCACGGAGGATCTCCATGACCTTGCGGGCCGAGACCGGATCGAGCGAGGCGACCGGTTCGTCGGCGAGGATGATCTTGGCCTTCTGGACCAGGGCCCGGGCGATGGCGCCACGCTGCTGCTGGCCGCCCGAAAGCGTGTTGGCGCGCTGGCCGGCGTAGTCGGAGATGCCGACGCGGTGCAGGGCGGCCATGGCCGCCTCGCGCGTCTCCTTCGGCCACCAGCCCAGCAGGCCGCGGACCAGCGGGATACGCCCCAGCGAGCCGAGCGCGACGTTGCTGAACAGCGACAGCCGGCCGACGAGGTTGAACTGCTGGGCGATGAAGCCGATGCGGATGCGCGCCTTGCGCACCTGGTCCTCGACGCGGCCCCTGGCCTGCACGGGACCACCGAAGGCCGTGATCGCCCCGTTCCCGTCATCGATGGTCTGCAGACCGTCGATCGAGCGCAGCAGGGTGGATTTTCCGGAGCCGGACGGACCGATGAGCGCGATCATCTCGCCCCGCGCGACGTCGAGCGAAACGGCGTTCAGGGCCTTCCGCGACCCGAAGGTCTTGGAGACGGAACGGATCGAGAGAACTGGGTCCGACGTCATGGTCGGGACGAATCCTTAACGTGGTTTCCGACGCGGGCAAATCCGTTCCCTGCTTTGCGTGCGCCGCGCAACGGATTTGTGACATGCGGTGGATCAATTCGCCCCCCGAGGCGACGGGGGGCGGTCGGGGAACGGTCGGTTCAAAAGGGACTTTACATCCCTGTCCATTGCCCCTATCTCGCTCGGCTCCGGCGGACCCGAAGTCCTCTAAAGCGCTGCTAACGCCGGCCTGGGTTTAACTTCCAACAGGGGGTTACGTGCATTGTCCACGTACCACACGCCCCTGGACCTGGTCCGCGAGCGGTCACCGGAACGTCCTGTCGCACTCGTGCGACCGGACGCGGTGTCGGTAGCGGCGCGCTGGTTCCAGTCTGAATTCAAAGGCGATGTTTTCTACGCGGTGAAGGCGAACCCTTCCCCGTGGGTGATCCGCGAGCTGGTTACGGCCGGCGTGCGATCGTTCGACGTCGCTTCCGTGGCCGAGATCGAGCTGGTGGCCGAACACGCCCCCGGCTCGCGCATGGCCTTCATGCACCCGGTCAAGAGCCGGCGCGCCATCTCGGCCGCCTATTTCGACCACGGGGTGCGCACCTTCTCGTTCGACACGCACGAGGAGCTGGCCAAGATCATCGACTCGACCGGCCAGGCCAAGGACCTGAACCTGATCGTCCGCATGGGCGTGCAGGCCGAAGGCGCGGCCTATTCGCTGTCGGGCAAGTTCGGCGTCGACCTGCATACGGCCCCGCCCCTGCTGCTGGCCGCCCGCCGGTCCACCCAGGACCTGATGGGCGTCAGCTTCCACGTCGGCAGCCAGTGCATGCGACCCACCGCCTACCAGGCGGCGATGGCCCAGGCCTCGCGGGCGCTCGTCCGCGCCGGCGTGCTGGCCGACGTCGTCGACGTGGGCGGCGGTTTCCCGTCGATCTATCCGGGCATGGTCCCGCCGGATCTGTCGGAATACCTGGCGGCCATCGACCGCGGCTTCGCCGAGATGATGGTCCACGAGACCACGCAGCTGTGGTGCGAGCCGGGCCGCGCCCTGTGCGCCGAGGCCTCGTCGCTGCTGGTCAAGGTCGAGCTGAAGAAGGGCGACGCGCTCTATCTGAACGACGGGTCGTACGGCTCGCTGTTCGACGCCGCGCACATGAAGTGGCCCTTCCCGGTGAAGCTGTACCGCAAGAACGGCGAAGTGGTGGAAGAGGGCCTCAAGCCCTTCCGCTTCTACGGCCCGACCTGCGACAGCGTCGACCACATGCCCGGCCCGTTCTGGCTGCCGGAAAGCGTGGACGAAGGCGACTACATCGAGATCGGCATGCTCGGCGCCTATGGCGTCGCGATGTCGACCCGCTTCAACGGTTTCGGCGAAACCGACACCGTGGAAGTGCAGGACGCCCCGATGGCTTCGATGTACGGCCTGGCCAAGCGCTCGATCCCGATGGTCCGCACCGAGACCGAGGAACGCAAGGTCGTTCGCTTCTCGCGTCCGAAGGGCGCGGCCGGCAAGCGCAAGCGCCGTCGCTAAACCGACGTCGTTCGCCACTAAGTCAGTTCTGAGTTAAACCGCGCGCCGCGCCCGACGTTACAGACGTCGGGCGTAGCCGCATTTTCCGCCTCCGCCGGTCGCTCCGTCCCGGCAGATGGTCTTGTTTCAACGACGGGCGTCCAAAGTCAGGGAAACCGAAGCGATGAACGCTCCCGTTCCGAACAACCAAAAGGCCGAGCTCCTCCAGAACGTGGTCGAGCACGTCGACATCACGTCGTACGACGCCCGCCCGATCATCGACGCCATGCGCAAGATGTCGTTCAGCTCGCGCGACACCGCCCGCGCGGCCGACATCTTCAACATGGCCCTGGCCGACAAGGGCTGCTCGACCTGGCTGATCCTGGCCGGTTCGACCTCGGCCGGCGGCTGCATGCACGTCTACCGCGACATGGTGAAGAACGGCATGATCGACGCCGTGGTCGCCACCGGCGCCTCGATCGTCGACATGGACTTCTTCGAAGCCCTCGGCTTCAAGCACTATCAGGCCGCCGGCCCGGTCGACGACAACGTCCTGCGCGACAACTACATCGACCGCATCTACGACACCTATATCGACGAAGAAGAACTCCAGGCCTGCGACCACACGATCCTCGAGATCTGCAACCGCCTGGAGCCGCGCGGCTATTCCTCGCGCGAGTTCATCTGGGAGATGGGCAAGTGGCTGTCGGAAGGCAACGCCAAGAAGGAAGGCAGCCTGATCCAGACCGCCTACGAAGAAGGCGTGCCGATCTTCTGCCCGGCCTTCGTCGACAGCTCGGCCGGCTTTGGCCTGGTCAAGCACCAGAAGGAAAAGATCGCCGAGAAGGCGCCCTACCTGATGATCGACGCCGTGGCCGACTTCCGTGAACTGACCGACGTCAAGATCGCGGCCGGCACCACGGGCCTGTTCATGGTCGGCGGCGGCGTTCCCAAGAACTTCGCCCAGGACACCGTCGTCTGCGCCGAGATCCTCGGCGTCGAGGCCGACATGCACAAGTACGCCATCCAGATCACGGTGGCCGACGTGCGCGACGGCGCCTGCTCGTCCTCGACCCTCAAGGAAGCCGCCTCGTGGGGCAAGGTCTCGACCACCTACGAACAGATGGTCTTCGCCGAAGCCACCACCGTGGTGCCGCTGATCGCCAGCGACGCCTATCACCGCGAAGCCTGGAAGGGCCGCGAGAAGCCGCGCTGGAACAAGCTGTTCGGCAAGTAAGCCGGTTTGGTTTGACGTGATGAACGAGGCCCTCGGAGCGACCGCTCCGGGGGCCTTTTTCTTTGGCCGAGCCGTCGCCCTTGCACGCGCCCCGGCCCGGCTTTACCTGATAGGGCATGGCCCATAACGCGTGCGACCACGACCATCACCACCACGGCGTCGCCGGCGACGCGCTCGCGTCCGAACTGGCGGCCGCCGAGGCGCGCTGCCAGGCCTCCGACCAGCGCCTGACCGCGCCGCGCCGCCGGGTGCTGGAACTGCTGCTGGAAGCCGGCCAGCCGGTGAAGGCCTACGACCTGATCTCCAGCTTCGCCGTCGACGGTCCGCCGGCCAAGCCGCCGACCGTCTATCGGGCGCTGGAGTTCCTGGAAAAGCAGGGCTTCGCCCACCGCATCGAGAGCCTCAACTCCTACGTCGCCTGCCGGCGCGAGGCCGACGGCCACGCCGCGGCCTTCCTGATCTGCGACTGCTGCGGCGCGACCCGCGAGTTCGAGCCGGCGGCCACGGCCGACATCATCGCGGCGGGCTCGGCGGCCGGCTACGCCCTGACCGGCGTGACGATCGAGGCGCACGGCAAGTGCGCAGACTGTAGGGAATAGGCTTCGGCCTTCCACGATTGCGGCGGCGCGGAAAAGCCGTCTAGGCTGACCTCGAATTGAGGGAATCCGCATGACCACCGCCCCAGATCTGCCAGGCGTCGAGATCTGGCGCGGCGGCGTCAACACCTGGGACTGCGACGAGATGGAGCACATGAACGTGCGCTTCTACGTCGTCCGGGCGATGGAGGGCCTCGTGGGACTGGCGGCCGAGATGGGCCTGCCGCACGCCTTCTCCCCGCACGCCAACGCCACCCTGGTGGTCCGCGAGCACCACATCCGGTTCCTCAAGGAAGCCCACGCCGGCGCGCCGCTGCACATGCTGGGCGGGGTGATCGAGATCGGCGAGACCGAGGCCAAGCTGCTGCAGCTGCTGGTCCATTCGGCCACCGGCGAGCTGGCGGCGACCTTCCAGACCACGGTGGCCCACGTCACCCCGCGCGAGGGCGAGGCCTTTCCCTGGCCGTCGATCGTCCGTGAACGGGCGAAAGCCCTGGCGGTTGAGGTTCCCGAGCGCGCCCGGGCCCGCAGCGTCGACCTGTCGCCGGTCGTCTCGCGGGCGAGCCTGGCCCGCGCCAACGACCTTGGCCTGACCCGCATCAGCCTCGGCGCCCTGACGACCGGCGAGGTCGACGCCTTCGG
This sequence comes from Caulobacter sp. GW821-FHT12A07, assembly GCF_058807655.1. NCBI lineage: Bacteria > Pseudomonadati > Pseudomonadota > Alphaproteobacteria > Caulobacterales > Caulobacteraceae > Caulobacter > Caulobacter sp. GW821-FHT12A07. Next base: position 370,250 of record NZ_JBXAQX010000002.1, on the reverse strand, counting down.
ACGGATGCGGGCCGAACAGTTCATCGGCCGGGTCTCCGACGGCATCGGGGCCTTCATCGCTCCTCTGCGCGACATCGTCGCCGAGGCGGCCGAAGCCGCGCCCGGCCGGGTCGGCGGGGCGGTGCTGGAATACCGGATCGTCTATCGGGCCTGGCCGCGCCTGGGCGACCGGCTGGAGGTGCGCTCGGGCCTGATGGGCGCCGACGGCCGCGTCCTGCGCTGCGCCCACTGGCTGCTCGATCCCGCCACCGGCGCGGCCTGGGCGACCTCGACCGTCAGCGCCATCACCTTCGACCTCGACGCCCGCAAGGCCGTGGGGATCTCGGCGAAGGCGGCCGAGCGGCTGAAGCCGGAGACGGTGGAGGGGCTGGGGCTCTAGCCCCCGATTGATCCATGGAAAAGCTGGATCTGAAGAAGACCCGCAAGGCGCTGTTCACCGCGCCCCTCGGCCGCTTCGAGACGATCGAGGCGCCGCCGGTCTCCTACCTGATGGTCGACGGCCACGGCGATCCGAACACCGTCCCGGCCTACCGGCTCGCCGTCGAAAGCCTCTATGCGACCGCCTATACGATCAAGTTCGCCCACAAGGCCGACGGCCGCGACTTCGTCGTCGCGCCGCTGGAGGGCCTGTGGTCGGCGCCCGATCCTGAAAGCTTCACCGCCCGGCGCAAGCACGAGTGGGACTGGACGATGATGATCATGGTCCCCGACCACGTAGACGAGGCGACCTTCCAGTCGGCCCGCGCCAAGGCCGCCAGGAAGCTCGGCGCCGTCTCGGAAAGCCTGCGGCTCGAGCGTCTGGAGGAGGGTCCCTGCCTCCAGGCCCTGCACGTCGGATCCTATGACGACGAGGGTCCGCTGCTGGCCAGGCTGCACGACGAGATCATGCCCGCCGGCGGCTACGCCTTCGCGGGCCGGCACCACGAGGTCTATCTGGGCGACCCGCGCAAGGTCGCCCCCGAGAAGCTCCGAACCCTTCTGCGGCAACCCGTGCGGCGGATCTGACAGCGCGGTCAGCGAAAATGTCCCCCGGTGTCATCTTGTAATGTTAGCGCTCCCATGAGTTGATGCCCGCGAAGCGCCGGACACAGGCGCGCGCCTTGGGAAGGGACCACGCCAGATGCACCTCAACCGACGCCACGCCCTGCTGGGCGGCTCCGCGACCGCGATCCTGGCCGGCGAGGCCCTCGCGACGCCGCTGCCTCCGGCTCCCGCCGGCGACCTGAAACTCTGGTACCGCCAGCCGGCCAAGGAATGGGTCGAGGCCCTGCCAGTCGGGTCCGGACGCCTGGGCGGCATGGTGTTCGGCGGCGTGGCCAGGGAGCGCATCCAGCTCAACGAAAACACCCTGTGGGGCGGCGGGCCCTACGACCCGGTCAATCCGGAGGCGGCCGGCGCCCTGCCGCAGATCCGCCGCCTGATCGAGGCCGGCGACTACGCGGCGGCCACGGACCTGGCCAACGCCAAGTTCATGGCCACGCCCCTGCGGCAGCAGCCCTACAACACCCTCGGCGACCTGGTCCTTACCTTCCCCGGCCTGCCGGAGACCGCCGACGCCTATCTGCGCGACCTGGACCTGGACGCCGCCACCGCCCGCACCCGCTTCGCCCATGACGGCGTCGCCTATGGCCGCGAAGTGATCGCCAGCGCCCCCGACCGGGTGATCGCCATCCGCCTGACCGCCGACAGGCGCGGCGCCATCGCCCTGGACCTGTCCTTCGACAGCCCGCTGAAGCCGACCGTGACCGTCGAGGGCGGCGACACCCTGGTGCTGTCGGGCCGCAACGGCACGCACTTCGGCATCCAGGGCGCGCTGAAGGTCGATTGCCGGGTCAAGGTGGTGGCCCGGGGCGGCAAGGTCTCGGCCGGCGACAAGGCCGTGTCGGTGCGCGGCGCCGACGAGGTGCTGCTGCTGGTCGCCGCGGCCACCAGCTATCGCCGCTTCGACGACGTCTCGGGCGATCCGGTCGCCGCGAACAAGGCGGTGCTGGCCAAGGCGGTCCGCAAGCCGTGGGCGGCGCTGCTGGTCGACCACCGCGCCGACCACCGCCGGCTGTTCCGCGCCGTCTCGGTCGATTTCGGGACCACGGCCGCCGCCGCCCGACCGACCGACGAGCGCATCAAGGCCTCGCCGACCACGGACGATCCGGCCCTGGCGGCGCTCTATTACCAGTACGGCCGCTACCTGCTGATCGCCTGCTCGCGCCCCGGCGGTCAGCCGGCCAACCTGCAAGGCATCTGGAACGACAAGATGAGCCCGCCCTGGGGCGGCAAATACACGATCAACATCAACACCGAGATGAACTACTGGCCGGCCGAGCCGACGGGCCTCTCGGAATGCGTCGCGCCCCTCGTCGCCATGGTGCGGGAGATGGCGATCACCGGCGCCCGCACGGCCAAGGGCATGTACGGCGCGCGCGGCTGGGTGGCCCACCACAACACCGATCTCTGGAGGGCGACGGCCCCGATCGACGGCGCCAAGTTCGGCGTCTGGCCCACCGGCGGCGCCTGGCTGTGCAAGCACCTGTGGGACCACTACGACTACGGCCGTGATGCGGCCTATCTGGCCACGGTCTATCCGACCATGAAGGGCGCGGCCCTGTTCTTCGTCGACGCCCTGGTGGTCGACCCCAAGAGCGGGAAACTGGTGACCAGCCCGTCGATCTCGCCGGAAAACGACCACGGCCACGGCTCGTCGATCGTCGCCGGGCCGACCATGGACCAGGCCATCGTCCGCGACCTGTTCAACGCCTGCATCGAGGCGGCGAAGATCCTGGGCGTCGATGCGGCCCAAGCCGCCGAGTTCGCCGCCGCCCGCGACCGCCTGGCGCCCTACAAGATCGGCAAGGACGGCCAGTTGCAGGAGTGGCAGGAGGACTGGGACGCCGACGCCAAGGACATCCACCACCGCCACGTCTCGCACCTCTACGGCCTGTTCCCGTCGGACCAGATCGGCCTCGACACCACGCCGGACCTGGCAGCCGCCTGCCGCAAGACCCTGGAAACGCGCGGCGACCTTTCGACCGGCTGGGCCATCGCCTGGCGGCTGAACCTATGGGCGCGGCTGGGCCAGGGCGACCACGCGCACGGGATACTCAAGCTGCTGCTCGGCCCCGAGCGCACCTATCCCAACCTGTTCGACGCCCACCCGCCGTTCCAGATCGACGGCAATTTCGGCGGGACCTCGGGCATGACCGAGATGGTCCTGCAAAGCCGCAACGGCGCGATCCACCTGCTGCCCGCCCTGCCCTCGGCTTGGGCGACGGGGCACATGACGGGCCTGAAGGCGCGCGGGGCGGTCGGCATCGACGTGCGCTGGCGCGACGGGCGGCTGGAAAGCGCGAGGATCACGGCGGGCAAGGCGGGGCGGCACGTGGTGAAGCTGGGCGGAGAGAGCGTGACACTGGACCTGCGGGCCGGAGAGGTGGCGACGCTGGGGCTGAAGGGCGGGCGGCTGGCGTGGGTTTGATCCTTCTCCCCTTGCGGGAGAAGGTGTCATCCGAAGGATGACGGATGAGGGGCCTCTCAGACGCAAAACGCCGCGACAGCTGAACAGCCGTCGCGGCGTTTCTGTTCGTGCAACCCCTCACCCGACCCCGCTCCGCGGGGCCACTCTCTCCCGCAAGGGGAGAGGGGAATTGTTAACGCTCAAGCTAAAACGCTTGTTCGCCGCTTTTGACTCTTTTGTCGAAAATGGAAACCAGGGCCCAGATACACCAAGGCCCGCCGCGGGGGATAATCGCGGCGGGCCTGGCTATTTCTCGATCATTCGATCTAGGCGGGCGTTTCCTCCCCGAAACGCCGAAGAGAGGGGGTTCTCTGTGGACCCGTTTCTCTCTTGCCCAGTCAGAAAACGGCAAAACCGAGATCGTGTCAACGGCAACGATCTAGATTCCACAAGGGTTTCGACGTTTTTTTGACATCAGACCCGTAGTTTGGACGCCGAAGTCAAACTAATCACCGTTTGGTTCGGTAATTTTTGACATACTAGTCAAATATCAACCGCCAGGCGACCCTTCAGCGTCTCCAGCACCGCCGAGCGGGATTCGAACACGTAGTCGGGACGCGACACGGTTACCGGCTCAACGCCCGCCTGAGCGAGGGCGGCGGCGGCGGCGAAGAGGTCGCCGGTCGCCAGCAGGGCGCCGTTGGCCCGGCGCGAGCCGCCGGCCTCGACGAACGGAGCGACGGCCGCCTGTCCGGCGACGTCCTGTTCGGCCGGCCAGACCAGGGTGGCGAGCGTGCGCGCCCGGCCCTTGGCCTCGACCACCGACAACAGGCGGGCCAGGCAGTCGAGCTGGCCGTCCGTCCACGGCGTGACCAGCGAGGCGGTCAGCTGGGCCTGGCTCTTGAGGATGACGCCGTCGGACAGCACCTTCAAGCCGTTGGCCGCCAGGGTGGCGCCGGTGGTGGTGATGTCGACCACCAGCTCGGCCGCGCCGGCGGCGGGCGCGCCCTCGGTGGCGCCGCTGCTCTCGACGATGCGGTAGTCAGCGACGCCGTGCTTGGCGAAGAAGGCCCGGGTCTGGGTGACGTACTTGGTGGCCACCCGCAGGCGACGGCCGGTCTTGGCCAGGTGCAGGTGCCCGACCTCGTCGATATCGGCCATGGTGTCGACGTCGAGCCAGCTCTTGGGCGCGGTCACCACCAGGTCGGCGCGGCCAAAGCCCAGGGCGCGCAGCAGCATCACCCGGCTGTCCATGTCGTCGCCGCGCTCGCGCAGCAGGTCCTCGCCGGTGACGCCGAGATGCAGGTCGCCGCTGTCGAGGCCGGCGGCGATGTCGCCTGCGGACAGCAGGCGCACCGAAACGCCGGGCAGGCCCGACAGTTCGGCCGAATAGCCGCGCGCGCCGCCGGTCATCTCGACGCGGAAGCCGCATTCGGCCAGCCAGGCCTCGACCTGTTCCTTCAGGCGGCCCTTGGAGGGGATGGCGAAGATCATCGGGGTGTCGGTGGTCATTCGCCGCCTCCGGCATAGGCGCGGGCCGGGCGCACCATGCAGCCGACAGCCCCGGTTTTCGTCTCGGCGCCCAGGCGAGCGGGGAGACCGTCGTAGCGGCCGCCGGCGGCGACCGGGCGTTCCTCGCCGAGAGCGGCGCTGCGCACCTCGAACAGGTAGCCGTCGTAATAGCCGAATGCCCGCCCGAAGGCGGCGTTCAGCCGGATGCGCTCGATCGGAACACCGCCGGCGACCATGCCGGCCAGGCGCTTGCGCCAACCCTCGATGGCGGCGTCGAGCGGCGCGCGATTGGGACCGGCCAGGGCCTGGATGGCGTCCAGCGCGGCGCCCGGCGCATCGCCGACGGCCAGGAAGGCGCGGACCTTGTCGGCTTCCGCCGGCGACAGGCGGCCGGCCTTCACCACCTCGGCCTTCTCGACCAGGCGATGGGCGATCTCGGCCGGACGGCGGCCGCCGACCGGCTCGATGCCTGCCAGGGACCACAGTTCCTGCAAGACGGCGGCGGCCTCGGCTTCGGGCAGCCCGGCCAGCAGGGCGGCGATGCGGCTGCGCTCGCTGCTCCCCCCGGGGGCGGCGCCGGGAGCGGCCTCGCCCTCGAGCTCGGCCTTCAGCTGGCGCGGCCGTGAGAAGGTGCGCTTCAGCCGCGCGCCCAGCGGCGGGGTCAAATCGAGGCTATCGACGAAGGCGGCGAAGAGGCCCACGTCGCCCAGCAGCAGGGTCAGGTCGTCGCGACCGCCGGCCGCGGCGCCGGCCCAGGCGAGCGCCGCGATCTCGGCGTCGGCGGCCACGGGATCGGCGGCCTCGAAGGCCTCGACGCCGATCTGGAGGAATTCCTCGGCCCGGTCGCTGCCGCGCGGGGCGACGCGGAAGGCCTTGCCTTCATAGAGGTAGCGGCCGGCCTCGACGCCCGAAGCCAGGTGCTGGCGGGCGACGGCGACGGTGAAGTCCGGACGCAGGCAGGCCTCGTCGCCGCCGTCGCCGGAGACGACGAACAGCCGCGAGCGCATGGCCTCGCCGGCCAAGTCCAGCAGCAGGCCCAGGGGCTGCAACACCGGGGCGTCGGTCGGGACGGCCCCGGCCGACAGGAACGGAGCGCGGATGGCGTCGAGCGCCTCCGCCGGGATGGAACGCTCTAGCCTCAACGGATCAGCCCCCGATGATCTTCTTGACGGCGGCGACGAGGTCGCCACGCGGAATGGTCTGCTGGCCGGGCCGCTCGGCCTTCCAGGCGGCGTTGTCGGCGACGCCCGAGGCCAGCTCGCGGCCCAGGTCCAGGTCCTTGATCGTCACCGTGCCGGCGGCGATCTCGTCGCCGCCCAGCATGATGGCGGCCGGCGACAGGCGACGGTCGGCGTACTTCATCTGCGGACGCATGCCCGAGGTTCCGAGATAGACCTCCGCCGGGATCCCCGCTGCCCGCAGTTGGCCGGCGACGGCGAAATACTCGCCCATGTGGGCCTGGTCGAAATTGATGATCACGACGGGACCGCGCGCCGCCGAGGCCGGCTCGCGACCGGCCGCCCGCAGGGCCGCCGCCAGGCGCGAGACGCCGAACGAGAAGCCCGTGGCCGGCACCGACTGGCCGGTGAAGCGGGCCACCAGGTCGTCATAGCGGCCGCCGCCGCCGATCGAGCCGAACGAGATCTTGTTGCCCTTCTCGTCGGTGGTGGAGAGCAGCAGCTCGGCCTCGAACACCGCGCCGGTGTAGTATTCCAGGCCACGCACGATCGACGGGTCGATGATCGCCTGGTCGTCGGCGACGCCCAGGCTGGTCAGGGCCGCGTCGATCTTGGCCAGCTCTTCCAGGCCCTCGTCGCCCTCGGCCGAGCCTCCCACCACATTGGCGATGCTATTGAGTGTCGCCGAACGTCCGCCGAAGTCGCCGTTCTCAGTGGCTCGGACAAAGTCCAGCACCGAGTCGATCCCTTTACCGGCCAGGCCCGCGCCTTTGGTGAAGTCGCCGCTCTCATCAAGACGGCCCTCGCCCAGCAACAGACGCACGCCGTTGACACCGAGGCGATCGAGCTTGTCGATAGCCCGCAGCACGGCCAGCTTCTGGCCTTCGCTGGTCGCGCCGGCCCCGGTGAGCAGGCCGTTGAGGAGCTTGCGGTTGTTGATCTTCAGCACCGCCGCGCCGCGCGGCAGGCCGGCGGCCTCCAGGCCCTCGACGGCCATGGCGATGATCTCGGCGTCGGCCTCGGGACGGGCCGAGCCGACAGTGTCGGCGTCGCACTGGATGAACTGGCGGAAGCGGCCCGGGCCGGGCTTTTCGTTGCGCCACACCGGACCGAAGGCATAGCGGCGGAACGGCTTGGGCAGGGTTTCCCAGTTCTGGGCGGCGAACCGGGCCAGCGGCGCGGTCAGGTCGTAGCGCAGCGCCATCCACTGGTCGTCGTCGTCCTGCAGGGCAAAGACGCCTTCGTTGGGGCGGTCGCTGTCGGGCAGGAACTTGCCAAGCGCGTCGGCATATTCGAAGGCCCCGGTGTCGAGCGCCTCGAAGCCGTAGCGCTCGTAGACGGCCGAGACGGCCTCGAGGATCGACTTCTCGGCGCGCAGGTCGCGGGCGCGCTTGTCGGCGAAGCCGCGCGGGGCGCGAGCTTCGGGGCGGAAATCTTGGTTCTTGGCGTCGTCGGCGGCGTCGGTCATCGTCGGTCCTTAGAAATCTCTAGGCTTCGACGGATGGCGCTTGCACTTAAGCCCCATCCGCTAGGCGGGGCTCTGGCAGGGCGTTCGCTTTAGAGCGAGCAGACCCGGCCGATCCCGCGAGGCGAGGTCGGATGGTGGTGGTGGCCGTGGTGGTGCGGCGTGCGGGTCATCGCGGCGGCGTATAGCGCAGGCTCGCGGCGGTGACCAGCGCGCATCGACTTGGGTGATAAATCTCACAATACGGGACGTGGTCCATAATTGTGAGATCAGCTTGACACACGGATGGCGGTCAAGCCACATCTGCGCCCAACGATAAATTGGCCTGACCAATAAGCAGTGACTGGGAGAGGTTCATGCGGCGCCCCCAAACCCGTTCGATGCCCCGTTCGCTGGCCCAGCTGGGCCTGGCCGGCCTGCTGAGTCTGACGGCCACGCAAGCCCTCGCCCAACGCCTGGACGCCCCGTTCAACGACGGCTGGCGGATGACGACCGGCGACATCCAGGGCGCCTCGGCGGTCGAGTTCGACGACGCCGCCTGGAAGCCGGTCACCCTGCCCCGCGCCTTCAACGAGGACGAGGCCTTCGCCCGCGACATCCACGAGCACTCGACCGGGATCACCTGGTACCGCAAGCGCTTCGTGCTGCCGGCCGACAAGGGTCCGGCGGTGGGCGGCCGGGCGATCCTCGACTTCGAGGGCGTGCGCCAGGCCGGCGACGTCTATGTCAACGGCGTGCTGGCCGGCGGCCACGAGAACGGGGTCACCGCCTTTGGCGTGGATGCGACCAAGTTGCTGAAGCCCGCCCCGTTCGTGAACGTCATCGCCGTGCGGGTCGACAACGACTGGAAGTACAAGGAGCGCGCCACCGGCAGCGGCTTCCAGTGGAACAACAACAACTTCAATGTGAACTATGGCGGGATCCACCGCGCGGTGCGGCTGCACCTGACCGGCGACCTGCACCAGACCCTGCCGCTCTATTCCAGCCTGGGCACGACCGGCGTCTATGTCTGGGCCGACGGCTTCGACATCAAGGGCCGCGCCGCCACCGTCCATGCCGAGAGCCAGGTGCGCAATGACGGCGCCAAGCCGCGCACCTTCAGCTACCGGGTCACCCTGAAGGACGTCGACGGCAAGCCGGCCGGCCAATTCACCGCCCCGGCCGTGACGATCGCGCCGGGCGAGACGAAGACCGTCTCGGCCAGCAAGCGGCTGTCGGACCTGCACTTCTGGAGCTGGGGCTACGGCTATCTCTACGCGGTGACCACCGAGCTGGTGGAGGACGGCAAGGTGGTGGACAGCGCCCTGACCCGCACCGGCTTCCGCAAGACCGAATTCAGGAACGGGACCGTCTTCCTCAACGACCGCGCCATCCAGGTGCACGGCTACGCCCAGCGCACCAGCAACGAGTGGCCGGCGCTGGGCACCGACATCCCGCCGTGGATCAGCGACCTCTCCAACGGCCTGATGGTGGAAAGCGGCGGCAATCTGGTGCGCTGGATGCACATCGCTCCGGCCCGCCAGGACGTGGAGTCGTCGGACCGCGTGGGCCTGCTGCAGGCCATGCCGGCGGGCGACGCCGAGAGCGACGTCACCGGCCGCCGCTGGGACCAGCGGGTCGAGGCCATGCGCGACGCGATCATCGCCTTCCGCAACAACCCCTCGATCGTCTTCTACGAGGGCGGCAACGAGAACATCAGCGAAGACCACATGGCGCAGCTGAAGGCCGTGCGCGACCAGTTCGACCCGCACGGCGGCCGCGCCATCGGCTCGCGCGAGATGCTCGACAGCAAGGTCGCCGAGTACGGCGGCGAGATGCTCTACATCAACAAGAGCGCCGGCAAGCCGATGTGGGCGATGGAGTATTCCCGCGACGAGTCGGCGCGGAAGTTCCAGGACGCCTTCACCGCGCCGTTCCACGCCGACAGCCCCGACTACAACCGCAACCAGGACAGCATGGTCGCCGAGACCGTGCGCCGCTGGTTCGACTACTGGCGCGAGCGGCCCGGCGGCGGCGAGCGGGTCAGCTCGGGCGGGGTCAACATCATCTTCTCCGACAGCAACACCCACTTCCGCGGCGACAACAACTACCGCCGCAGCGGCGAGGTGGACGCCATGCGCATCCCCAAGGAGGGCTTCTACGCCCACCAGGTGATGTGGGACGGCTGGGTCGACGTCGAGCAGCCCCGCGCCCGCATCGTCGGCCACTGGAACTATGCGGCGGGCGTGGTGAAGGACGTCACCGTGGTGTCCAGCGCCGACAGCGTCGAGCTCGTGCTGAACGGCAAGTCGCTGGGCCGGGGCGCGAAGTCGGACGGCTTCCTCTTCACCTTCAAGGGCGTTCCTTACGCGCCCGGAACGCTGGTCGCCATCGCCCGGGACGCCAAGGGCAAGGAGGTCGCCCGCGACGAGCGGGTCACGACGGGTCCGTCGGTGGCCCTGCGCCTGACGCCGCGCACCGGCCCGGGCGGCTGGAAGGCCGACGCCGCCGACGTGGCGCTGGTCGATGTCGAGGCGGTGGACGCCGAAGGGCGGCGCGTGCCGACGGCGCTCGACACCGTCAGCTTCGACGTGGCCGGTCCGGCCGAATGGCGCGGCGGCATCGCCCAGGGCGACTCCAGGAGCGCGGCCAAGCCGACCGACGTCCCGGTCTCGGCCTCGGGCGAGCCGGTGACCAAGGGTCCGGCGGGCGTGGACGCCGTCACTCAATATGCCGGCGCCAACCGCAAGGACGACAACTACATCCTGGCCAAGACCCTGCCGATCGAGGGCGGCGTCAACCGCGTGGCCCTGCGCTCGACCCTGGCGGCCGGCAAGGTGACGGTGACCGCCACGGCCGAAGGCCTGAAGCCGGCGACCATCACGCTGGACGCCGTCGCCGCGTCGAACGAGGCGCTGCTCCTTCCCGTCAGCCTGGCGCGCGGCCCGACGCCCGCAACGCCCGCGTTCAAGGTCCGCCGCGACACGCTCAAGCCGGCGAAGATCCTGGCCGGCTCCAACGCGGAGACCGCCGGCGCGACCACCGACGACGACGAGACCACCCACTGGGCCAGCGACGGCAAGCTGGAGAACGCCTGGATCGAGTACGACCTCGGCAAATCCCAGGTCGCCGACGAGGTGGTGCTGAAGCTGATCGGCTGGCGCCTGCGCTCCTACCCGCTGCGCATCACCATGGACGGCCAGGTGGTCTATGAGGGCGAAGCGCCCAAGAGCCTGGGCTACGTCACCTTGCCTCTGAAGCCGGTGAAGGGTTCTCGCCTGCGCATCGCCCTGACCGGCGCCACGGCCGACCGCGACGGCTTTGGCAAGATCGTCGAGATCACCGGCGCCAAGGCCGGCTTCGACACCGGCGCCGAGAAGGTCAAGGCTGGCGGGGCGCTGGGGATCATCGAGGCGGAGATCTACAAGACGCGGTAAGGCTCAGGCCGCCCCCGGTTCATGCGGCAGGACATGGAGGCCGTGGCGCCTGACGGCGGCCAACACCTCGTCCCGGGCGACGATCGTCTCGGGCAACAACACGTCGGTGCGGTCATGACCGCCGATCACCCGCACAGGGGCGGCGGCGAAGACCACGTCCATATGACGAAAGCCGGAGCGTTCACGTAGGCTGTCGCGCACGATGCGCGTCAAGCGGCCACTCGACGCCGGCAAGAAACGACGGCCCCGCCGCCAGCCGTCGGCCACATAGGCGCCTTCCCGGGCAAGCTCCGCATAGAACGCCTCGAAGCGCCGCTCGCCCTCCAGATAGGCCGCCACGTGGCCTCTCTTCACCGCGTCGCCGTAGAACATGAACGCCTCGGCGGCGCATTCCTCCTCCGACAGGCTGTGGTCGAAGATCGAAACGAAAAGCGGCAGGTCGCCCCATTCGCGATAGGGGTTTGGCTCCTTCACCGGCTCGCCCGGCAGGGAGTCGTCCCAGTGGATACGCCGGGACAGCAGCGATTTCAGATCGGGCGTCATCGATGGGTCAATCGAAATAGTCTTCGAACCGCTCGATGCCGATGACGTGGATCTCGCGCCCCTCCTCGCCGAGGGTTTCGGAGAAGTCCATCAGATCGACGCCTGCGCAGACGAGGACAGCGCCTTTGGCGGTGTAGACCTTCAGCGCAGCGGGGTCGTTCATGAGTTCTCGCCGTTCGGTCGTGCGGGCATGTCGGTCGGCGACATAGTCGGGACCAGGCTCGAACACCGCGAACGCCACCCCCATGGAAGGATCCGACGGGATCAGGACGGCGTCGCCGATCCATGTGTCTCCCGCCAATATCTGCACCCGAAGACTGTTCATGGACCTCTCAAAGCGCATGAACACCAGCAAGACAAGGCAGCTCGGGGTTTGAGAGCAAGATGGGAGATCCCGATCCTGAATTTCCCGTAATGATTTCTTATATTTAATCCACATTTCAGCCGTTTAATTTGAGATCGACGCCTCCACGCGGCAAGACCTTCCCCGGGATTGAGGGGAAGTGAGATGTCCAAGTCGGTGTTGTTCGCCACGGCCGCCGTGGCCCTGTTCATCGCGGCTGGCGCCGCCCAGGCCGCCGATGCGCCGCAGGCCGCCCAGGCTCCGGTTCCGACCGGGCCGACCAGCCAGGCGCCGATGGACGACGCCGCCCAGAAGGGCGTGCTGGTGTTCACGCCGGACTTCTTCGCCACCCTGCGTCCCAACACCGCGCTCGACATGGTCGACCGCCTGCCCGGCTTCGTGGTCAACGACGGGGCCGGCACCCGCGGCTTCGAGGGTTCGGTCGGCAACATCCTGATCAACAACAACCGCCCGGCCTCGAAGAACGACACCGGCTCGAACGTGCTGTCGCGCACCCCGGCCAACCAGGTCGAGCGCATCGAGCTGATCCGCGGCGGCGCGCCCGGCATCGACATGCAGGGCTACGGCGTCGTCGCCAACGTGATCCTGAAGAAGGGCGTCAGCCGCCAGTCGGTGCTGACCTACAACGCCGCCATCTTCGACGGCGGCAAGGACCTCTACGGCGGCTCCTACCAGTTCACCGCCCGCAACGGCGAGAAGAGCTGGGGCGTGACCCTGTCGGACGGCATCAGCTCCAGCGATTCCAACGGCGCCGGCCGCCTGACCCGCAAGAGCGCCTCGGGCGCCCTGCTGCGCGACGAGAGCTATCTCAACGACGGCTACGGCGGCAGCACCGGCATCCGCGGCAACTTCTCGGGCCCGGTCGCCGGCGGCAAGCTGGAGGCCACGGCCAAATACGGCATCAGCAACTGGGACGAATGGCAGGAGACCGCCTCGGCCACCGCCTTCCGCCGCAGCGCCTACGAGGAAGACAATAAGTCCGGCGAACTGGGCCTGACCTACACCCGCCCCCTGGCCCCGCGCTGGGCGCTGGAGACCCGGGCGATCCACGAGTTCAGCAGCTATGACGAGGTGGCGACCTATGGCCAGACCGTCGGCGGCGTGGCCGGCGACCAGGAGCGCTTCACGGCCGAGGGCAAGACCCAGGAGTCGATCCTGCGCGCCCTGGTCCGCCACGAACGTTCCAGCAGCCTGACGATCGAGGCCGGCGGCGAGGTCGCCTACAACATGCTCGACGTCGACCAGGCCTATTCGGTGGGCGGAACGCCGATCGTCCTGCCCTCGGCCTCGGTCAAGGTCGAGGAGCTGCGCGGCGAGCTCTTCACCAAGGGCACCTGGCGGGTCAGCCCCAAGCTGACCCTGGAGGGCGGCCTGCGGCTGGAAACCTCGACCATCAGCCAGTCGGGCGACGCCGACCAGGAAGAGAGCTTCTTCTACGCCAAGCCCCGCTTCCAGGCGACCTGGACGCCCAAGGCCGGCCATCAGGTGCGCTTCCGCTTCGAGCGCGAGCTGGGCCAGCTGGATTTCGGCGACTTCGCCGCCTCGGCCGAGTTCGGCGACGGCAATGTCTATGCCGGCAACGTCAACCTGGTGCCCGAGCAGCGCTGGATCTCGGAACTGACCTACGAGCGCCGGTTCTGGGGCCAGGGCGTGGTCGCCCTGACCCTGCGCCACGACGAGATCGTCGGCGTCATCGACCGCCTGCCGCTGCCTGGCGGCCTGTCGGCGACCGGCAACATCGGCGACGGCACGTTGGACAAGCTGGCGCTCAACATCGTGGTCCCGACCGACAAGCTGGGGATAAAGGGCGGCCGCTTCACCTTCAAGAACGACTGGAACCAGACCAAGGTCACCGACCCGACCACCGGCAAGGAACGGCCGATCTCGCAGGTGCGCCCGACCCAGGCCAATATCGGCTTCGAGCAGGACATCGTCGCCTGGAAGACCCAGTGGGGGATCAACTGGCTGCCGCTGCTGGGCCAGGGCACCTACGGCCCCGACCAGACCAGCAAGTGGCGCGGCACGAACTATTACGAGGCCTTCGCCGAGTACAAGCCGACCCCGACCCTGGCCATCCGCGCCCAGCTGAACATCTGGGACGACTTTGTCGTCACCCGCACGGTCTACGCCAGCCGCAGCCCGCGCACGGTGGACTATGTCGAGGTGCGCGACATCGATCCGCGCACCTTCGTGCAGCTGCGGGTGCGCAAGACCTTCTAGGAGCGTTGACGGCGGCGCGGGGCCGGGCCAAAGGCCGACCCTCCCGACGGAGGTCGTCCATGCGTCGCCCGGATCTCGCCCTGCTGATCGCCTGCGCGGGCCTCGCCGCCTCGCAAGTCCATGCGGCGGCCCCGGCGGCCGACACGGTGACCATCGACCTGACGGCCGGGCAGCCCGCCAACCGCATAGATCCAGCCGCCGCCCTCGGGGCGGGACTGGACGGCATGGGCCGAGGCGAGGTCGCGCCGCTCTACACCGCCCACAACGTCGCGCGCATGCGCCAGGGCGGCCTGAAGCCGATCACCTATCGCCTGCGGACCGAACTGGGCATCGAGGCCTGGCACTGGAACCCGCGCGGAACCTGGAGCGATCCGGCCCGCCGCCAGGGCTACTGGACCTCCAGCGACCAGCCCGGTCCGCCGATCCGCCTGAGCCACGGCTACGCCCTGCCCCGGCGCGGCGACAGCGTCGACAACGCCAACAACAGCGGCTTCTCGCGCCTCGACGACGGTGATCCGGAAAGCTTCTGGAAGTCGAACCCCTATCTGGACCCGCGCTACACCGGCGCGCCGGCCTTGCCCGAATGGGCCAAGTTCGACCTCGGCGCCAACGGACCGGTCTCAGCCGCGCGCATCCGCTGGGGAACGCCCTACGCCGTCGCCTATCGGGTGCAGCACTGGGTGGGGGTCGACGAATACGACCCCGCCGGCCGCTGGGTCGATTTTCCGGGCGGCGCGGTCGTCGACGGCCATGGCGGCGAGGCGTTGCTGCGGTTCGAAAAGCCGGTCGAGGCCCGATTTATCCGTATACTGATGACCAAGCCGTCAGGGACCGCGCCAGCGGGCTCGACCGACGTCCGCGACGGTCTGGGCTATGCGATCCGCGAAGTCGGGTTCGGGACGATCGACGCGGCCGGCCGCTTCGTCGACCGCGTCCGCCACGCCCGCTCCGGACGTGGACAGACCTACGCCCAGGTGTCGTCGACCGATCCCTGGCACCGGGCCATCGACCAGGATCGCGACCTGGAGCAGCCGGGGATCGACCTCGTCTACGCCAGCGGCCTGACGAACGGCCGGCCGATGATGGTTCCAGTCGGGGTGCTGTACGACACGCCCGAGAACGGCGCGGCGCTGATCCGCTACCTGCGTCATCGCGGCCATCCGGTCACCCAGGTCGAGCTGGGCGAGGAACCCGACGGCCAGTATGTCGACGCCGAGAGCTACGGGGCGCTGTACCTGACCTTCGCCAAGACCCTGGGCGCGATCGATCCGGCCCTGGTCTTCGGCGGCCCCAGCCTGCAGAGCGGGATCGCCGACACCTGGCTGGACGAGGACCCCGACCACTCCTGGACACGTCGGCTGATGCGCTACCTGCGCCAGCGCGGCGAGATCGGGCGGCTGGGCTTCTTCTCCTACGAACGCTACCCGTTCGACGACCTGTGCGGCGACATCGAGGACAAGCTGCGCGAACAGACGGCGCTGAACGCGGCCCTGTTCCAGCGCTTCGCCGACGACGAAATCCCCCGCGACATCCCCTGGGTGATCAGCGAGTACGGCTTCTCGGCCTATTCGGGGCGGGCGATGGCGCAGATGCCCAGCGCCCTGCTGAACGCCGACATCGTCGGCCAATTCCTGAGCCTGGGCGGGGATGCGGCCTACCTGTTCGGCTACGGCCCCAACGTGCCGATCAACCAGCACCTGGCCTGCGCCGGCTACGGCAACATGATGCTGTGGCAGGCCGATCCGAAGGGCCAGGCGCGCTGGCCGATGCCGGCCTACTGGGCCGCGCGGATGATGACCCGGGACTGGGCCGCGCCCGGCGGCGGGGCGCACGAGGTGTGGCCGGCGACCGGCGCGGCGCTCGACGCCAAGGGCCGGCCGCTGGTCACCGCCTACGCCCTGCGCCGGCCCGACGGCCGCTGGGCGGTGATGCTGGTCAATCGCGACAAGACCCATGCCCGGCGGATCGCGCTGGACCTGCTGACCGACCAGGGCCGGCGGCCGGTCGCGGGACCGCTGGACGTCGTGCAGTTCAGCCCCGCGCAATACGCCTGGCGCGACGCGGGGGCCAGGAGCCGGCCCGCGCGCTCGCTGCCGCCCCGGCGGTTCACGGCGGCGGCCGGCGCGCTGACGCTGCCGGCATATTCGCTGACCGTGGTCGGCTGGGACCCGTAAGGCCCTACTTCTTCAGCCGGTCGATCAGGGCGCTGGTCGAGGCGTCGTGGCTGCCCACGGCGCCGGCTTCCAGTTCCGGCAGGATGCGGCCGGCCATCACCTTGCCCAGCTCCACGCCCCACTGGTCGAAGCTGTTGATCCCCCAGATCACGCCCTCGACGAAGGTCTTGTGTTCATAGAGGGCGATCAGGGCGCCAAAGGTCTGGGGCGTCAGGCGATCCAGCAGGACGAGGGTCGACGGACGGTTGCCTGCGAAGGTGCGCTGCGGGGCCAGGGTGGCGATCTCAGCTTCCGAGACGCCCTTGGCCTGCAGCTCGGCGACCACGTCTTGCGTCGTGCGGCCGACCATGAAGGCTTCGGCCTGGGCCAGCAGGTTGGACAGCAGCTTCTCGTGCATGCCGGCCGGACCTTCATCCGACTTGGCCAGGCCGATCAGCTCCATCGGGGTGATGTCGGTCCCCTGGTGCATGCACTGGAAATAGGCGTGCTGGACGTTGGTGCCCTCGTCGCCGAACACCACGGTGGCCGTGCCGCGCGCGGCCGGCTGGCCGTTCGGGCCGACCGACTTGCCGTTGCTCTCCATCTCCAGCTGCTGGAGGAAGGAGGCGAGGCGCCGCAGGCGGTGCGAGTACGGAACGACCGAGCGGGCGCGGCGGTCCAGGCCGTTGCGGTTGAAGATCTGGGCCAGGGCCACCAGCACCGGGGCGTTCTTTTCCAGCGGGGCCGAAGCGAAGTGGGCGTCCATCTCGGCGGCGCCGTCGAGGAAGCCCTGGAACACGTCCCAGCCAGCGGCGACGGCCACCGACAGGCTGACCGCCGACCACAGCGAATAACGGCCGCCGACCCAGTCCCAGAAGCCGAACACCCGCTCGTCCGAAACCCCGAAAGCCGAGGTCTTGTCGAGCGCGGTCGACACGGCGGCCAGGTGGGCGTTGGCGCCCTGCTCACCCACGGCCTCGACCAGCCAGGCGCGGGCGGCGGCGGCGTTAGATATGGTCTCCTGGGTGGTGAAGGTCTTGGAGACCACCACGACCAGGGTTTCTTCCGGATCAAGGTCGGCCGTGGTCAGCAGGAACTCGGCGCCGTCCACATTGGCCACGAAGCGCAGGTCGATCTCCGGCTTTACCGGACGCAGGGCGTCCCACAGCAGGCGGGGGCCAAGGTCGCTGCCGCCGATGCCGATGTGCAGGATGGCCTTGAACGGCTTGCCGGTGGCGCCCTTGATTTCGCCCGAACGGACGGCGTCGGCGAAGGCCTTCATCCGGGTCCGGACGGCCTCGACATCGGCCATCACCGAGACGCCCTGGGCCTTGATGTCAGCGTCGGCCTTGGCGCGCAAAGCGACGTGCAGAACCGCGCGGCCTTCGGAGCTGTTGATCGCCTCGCCGCCCAGCATGCGGGCGCGGGCGCCTTCGACGTCGGCGGCATGGGCCAGATCCAGGGCGGCTTCCAGTCCGGCTTCGTCCCAGGCCTGCTTGGAGAGGTCCAGATGCAGGCCGGCGACGTCAAGGGTCAGGGTCTCGAGGCGTTGGGGCTCGGCGTCGAAGAACTCGACGATGCGCTTCTCCCCGGCGGCCTTGGCGGCGGTTTCCAGGCGGGTCCAGGCAGCGTCGAGGTCGGCCACGGGCAACTCCATATGTGGTAAAACGGTGTTTACGGGAGCGGGCTTACCAAAGGTCAGTCTCGGCGTCATGAAGACCAATGACGTTTTTCGCCTGGAGCGCATGATGTCCTGCGACGCGATCGCCTTTTCCGCCATGTTGTGGCTGGCTTCGACCGGTTCGGCGGCGCCCGTCGACCAGGCTCCTGCCATCGTCCAGCCGGGCCAGGCCCCGGCTTCGGTGGCGGGCGAGCCGCTGTTCGCCGACATCGTCAAAAGGGCCGGCGCGCTGAAGGGCCAGACCGAGGCCTATCGTCAGGGCCTGCCGAAGGACGCGACGGCGAGCGCCGTTCCGCTCTCCGGCTTCACCGCCTTCAAGGCCGAGATCGAGGCGCTGTCGGCGCTCGACATGAAGGGCCACGTGACCCTGAAGGAACGCGGCGCGGTCGACGACCTCAAATGCATCCTGCGCGGCATCAGCCAGGACCTGCCCGAAAAGCTCTCGGCCATGTCGGCCGCCAAGACCGTCAAGGAGCAGGACCTCGCCCTGCGCGACATGGTCTATCTGCTGAACGACAACGTCGAGGTCATCACCGCCCCGCCGCAGCCGGCGGCTTAATTCCACCTCTCCCAGAGGGAGAGGTTTCCCGTTCAAGCGTCCTTGTACTTCACCGCACAGCCATACGGCTGGCTGGACGGCACGGCGACCTTGCGGCCGGCCTTGAGGTCGGCCAGCGCCGCGGCCACGTAGTTCTTGGCGCCGGCGATGTCCTCGACCTTGTTGCTGGGCTTGTCGTCGATGGCGCCCTGGTAGACGACCTGCCCGGCCGGATCGATGACGAACATGTGCGGGGTGGTCTTGGCCTTGTAGGCGGTGGCGACCACGCCCTCGGAGTCGAGCAGCAGGGTGGTGGGCTTGGCGCCCTTGGCGCTCATCCAGGTCCGGGCCTGGGCGCCGTCGGCGAAATAGCCCTGCTTGCCGGGGGCCGAGGAGGCGACGCTGAGCCAGACCACGCCGTCGGCCGTGGCGGCCTGCTGCAGGCCCTGCATGTTCCCGGAGTAGTGCTTCTTCACATAGGGGCAGCCCTCGTTGACCCATTCGAGCACGACGGTCTTGCCCTTGAACTCGGCCAGCGAACGGGCCTTGCCGTCGATGTCCTTGGCGGTGAAGCCCGGGGCCGGCGCGGCGAGCGCGAAGCTGGGGGCGAGCACGACCAGCGGGGCGCTGGCGACGATCAGGCGACGGGTGATCATGGGGAACCTCCGAGGGGGCGGACAGTCGGTGTTGCGAGACATTCTCACGGATCGTCCTGCGGTGGAACAGCCCACCGGGCGCGCAATCTTTTGTCGCGAACGGCCAAGCTTGCCCATGAGCGCTTGATCCGCCGCATTTCGGCCGCCAGAAGACGGCATCGCTCGCCCCGTTTCTCCCCGAACGCCACGATCATGACGCTCCGCTCCAAGCTTTCCCTCGTCGCCGCTCTGACCGCCGGCCTCGCCCTGGCTGCGTGCACGACGACCAAGGAGACGACCGTCTTCGTGCCGGTGGTGGCGCCGACGCCGCCCAGCTCGCTGACGCCGCAGCCGATCATGCTGTTCAACCAGGCCAAGGAGGGGCGCAAGCTCTTCACCCTGGAGGCCGAGTTCCCCTATTGCGACGTCGAGACCGGCAAGGTGATCGTCGTGCCGCGCTGGTACGTCACCGACTTCGCCAGCGTGCCCTGGTACGGCCAGGGCTTCATCGACCCGCAGGGGCCGACGGCGCGCGCCGCCATCGTCCACGACTGGCTCTACGCGGTGGGCGAGCCGGGCAAGCGGGCCGAGGCCGACGCCATCTTCCTGCGCGCCATGCTGAAGTATGGGGTCAAGCCGTTCCAGGCCAACCTCGCCTACCAGGCCGTCAAGACCGGCGGCGAGCGGGGCTACGCCCTGCCCGGCGACTGGATGTTCATCGACCCGCGCCGCCAGGACGTGCGCCAGCCGCCGCCCTTCGCCCGGCCGAAGACCGGCGCGGTGCGGATCATGCCGCGCTGCCAGGGCTTCGAGGCGCTGATCCAGACCGGCTGGCGGGCCTATCCCCTGCCCCGGCCGGTGATCGCCGCCCCGCCGCCGGTGACGACCACGCGCACGCCGATCGACGACGTGAGGGCGCGCCTGCCCTGGGGCGGCGACAAGAAGAAGTAGAGGCCGCTAGCGGCGACGCCGGAACCGAGCCGCCGCGGCGAGGCCCAGCAGCAGCACGGCCATGATCAGCAACGCCGGGTTCGGCGCCCGCCCGGTCGTCAGCGGCCAGGCCGAAGCCAGGGCGAAAGCTGCGCCGATCGCCACGAGCGCTCCGGCGCGTCCCCGAAGGTTGCGGATGAGATCGTCCATGGGTTGAAGCTCCCACAGGATGCGCGAGCGGACAAGGCAGCGCTCTTTCCACCATTGCCGAGCTTGGGCGTCGGTCGTACGGCTAGGCCATGCTCGACTTCCTGTGGACCCTGAAGGGCTCGATCCCGCTGGACCCGACGACCGCCTACGGGGGCGTTCTCGACCGCGTGGCGACCCTGCTCGAGCAGCAGAACAAGCCGGCGCAGCGTCCCGAGACCAATGTCGTGACGTTCAAGACGCCGTTCTCGTCCTTTCGGCGCAGCTGGAAGGCCCTGCAGATCTACAACGAAGGCCGGTTCTGGACCGAGCACGGCCTGGACGGGCGGGTGCTGCGCTATCAGCTGAACTGCCTGCACCTGCTGCTGGTCTGCGTGCTGTTCGCCGTGTTCTTGGCGTTCATCTCCTTCAAGGCGGGACCGGACGGAGACGACGTCACACTGCACGGCGCCTACGTGCTCGCCGCTGTCTATGCCGTGAACATGCTGGTGGGCTGGCTGCGCGCCACGCGGGTGATCCGCGAGGCCGTGCGCGGTCACTAGGGCTTCCTGGCCAGTCCGCGCAGGCGGGCCTTGTCGAGGCTCATCGCCAGGCCGGCGTTGCGGCCGGCCAGGGTCGCCACCCGGTACTCGGCCGCGCCACCGAGGATCAGCGAGGCCTCCGAAGGGGTCAGGCCATAGTCCTGCTCCAGCCACTGGATCATCGCCCCGGTCGCCGCGCGCGCCGCCTCGTCCAGCGACGCGGCCTGGCCCAGCACGGTGATGCGTCCGGCGGTCTCGATGCGCGGCGCGGCCAGCGGCCGGGCGGGCAGCAGCTCGACGCTGAACTCGACGTCCAGCGAGGTCTCCAGCGCCCACTGGGTGGTCTCGCCGTCGCCCTGCAGGGCGTGGCCGTCGCCGAGGAACAGCATGGCCCCGGGCTGGAACACCGGCAGGTAGACCGTGGCCCCCTCGCCGATCTCGTTGAAGTCCATGTTGCCGCCCCAGCGGCCGCTGTCGCCCGCCGACTGCGGGGGAAAGCCGAAATCCGGCGCTACGCCCAGGCCGCCCAGCATCGGCCGGACGGGGACGGCGTAGTCCTTCAGCCGCTCGGGCGGATCCTCCAGACGCGCCAGCCCGGCCGCGCGGTCCAGCCGCCAGCGGACCTGCTTGCCCAGTCCCGCCGAGCGCGTGGCCAGGCCCAGCGACATGGCCCGGCCGGCCACGCCGTCCAGGCTGTCGGCATAGTCGCGATTGAGCGTCAGCTTGCGGATGTGGATCGCCAGCACGTCGCCGGCCTTGGCCCCGGCGACGAAGAACGGCCCGGTCTGGGGATTGCCGTAGAGCGCCGCGACCTTGCCCTGCTCGTCGACGCCGCCGGAATCGATCGTGCGGGTCGCCACGACCTCGCCGGGCCGGATGACCAGGGCCGGCGGCAGGTCGGCGGTGAAGGTGTTGGAGAAGCTGGCGGGCGAATAGGTCACCCGCCCCGGCGGTCCCGTCGGGATCGCCAGCCGCAGGGCCGTGAAGGCGTGGCGGGCGCGGGCCTTGTTGCTGGTGTCGGGATAGTCGGCCCAGCCGGTCAGGACGCCGTCGCGCTGGGTGGCCTCATAGCGGTGCGGGACGCCGTGACTGTCGATGGCGACGAAGCTGAGCTTGTCGCCCCGGCGGCTGCCGGTCAGGGCCCAGTCGTCGACCGCGCCCGACAGCGCCCCGTCCTTGGCGTTCTTGGGGTCCTTGGCGTCCAGCGTCAGCACCGAATGCTCGGAATTGCCCCACCGGTCGACCGACATCAGCCAGGTCTGAGGCGCGGCCGCCGCCGGCCCCGCCAGCGCCAGGATCGCCCCGGAAACAACCCCCAAAGCCGCCCAAGCCCGCATCTCGCCCTCCGCCCCTGGGGTGCGGGCCGCACGGTAGCGACGCGGCGGGAGGTGACAAATGAAGCTTCTGACAGGTTGCGCGGTCAGCCCGCCGCCCTGGTCGCCGCCAGCCGCAGGCCCAGCCCGACGAACAGCGCGCCCATGGCCCGCCGCAGCCACAGCGCAACCCTGGCGTTGCGACGCAGGCTCGTTGTCAGGCGCGCGGCGGCGGCGATCAGCGCCAGATTGATGATGATCGCCGTCATGTTGGCCGTGACACCCAGCAGGATCAGCTGCGCGGTCGCATGACCGGCGGAAGGCTCGACGAACTGCGGCAGCAGGGCGACGTAGAACACCGCCACCTTCGGATTGAGCACGTCGCTCCAGAAGCCCTGCCAGAAGATCGCGCCCAGGCCGGCCCCGCGCATCTCGCCGTCGGCCAGTTCGCTGGCCGCCGTCCGGCTGAGCAGGGCGCGGACGCCCAGATAGACGAGATAGGCCGCGCCCGCCCATTTGACGATCTCGAAGGCCGTCGCCGAGGCCAGCAGCAGCGCCGAAAGGCCCGCCACGGCCGCCGCCAGATGCACATAGGCGCCGGCGTTGATCCCCAGCGCGGCCATGGCGCCGGCCCGTCGCCCCTGGGCCAGGGTGCGGGTCAGCATGTAGGCCATGTCCGGTCCCGGCACGAGCACCAGGACGACGCTGGCCGTCACGAACAGCAGGTAGGCGTGCAGGCTCATGCGGCGATGATTGCGCGCGCTCCCGACAACGCAACCTCAAATCGCAACACCCGCCCGAAGGCGAGCCGGCCTGCTCAGCCCTTGGCCGCCTTCTCCACCGCCTCGATCACCAGGCCTTCGGTCAGCAGCTGGGGCAGGATGGCCGGCGCGCCGCCGCCCTTGGGATAGACGAGATAGAGCGGCACGCCGGCGCGGCCCTGCTCGGCCAGGGCCTTGGCGATCGTGGCGTCGCGCTTGGTCCAGTCGGCCTTCAGCAGGACGGCGTTCTGGGCCTTGAAGGCGTCGGCCAGGCGCGCGCCCGACAGGGCGGTCTGCTCATTGACCTTGCAGGTCACGCACCAGTCGGCGGTGAAGTCGACCATCACCACCTTGCCCTCGGCCTGCAGGGCGGCGACGCGCTCGGGGCTCCAGGGCTCGGACGAGAGGCCCGGGCCGGCGGCCGCCGCGACTTGCGGACCCGAGGCGGCGGCCGGGGCCTGGACCTGCAGCGCGCCGACGGTCAGGGCGATCCCGCCGGCCAGGCCCGCCAGGGCGAAGCCGAAGGCGACCAACGGGGTCTTGCCGGCGAAGCGGCGGGTCTCGCCCAGGCCGTAGGCCCAGGCGGCGAAGGCGACCAGCACGGCGGCGGCCAGCAGCAGGGCCAGGGCGATACCGCCGGCCTGCTGGCTGAACACCCAGACCAGCCAGGCGGCCGCGCCGTACATCGGGAAGGCCAGGGCGTGCTTGAGTACGTCCATCCACGGACCGGGCCGGGGCAGCTTGCGCAGCAGGCCCGGAACGAAGGCCAGGATCACGAAGGGCGCGGCGAAACCCAGGGCCAGGGCCAGGAACACCAGCAGGGCGAAGGCCGGCGGCTGGGTCAAGGCAAAGCCGAGGGCTCCGGCCATGAACGGCGCGGTGCAAGGGGCGGCGACGATCACCGCCAGGGCGCCGGTCAGGAAGGCTCCGGCCAGGCCCGAACCGCCCGAGACGCGGCCGGCCGCCCCTTGCGCGGCGGCGCCGACCTCGAACACGCCCGACAGGTTCAGGGCCACCAGCAGCATCAGCAGCGACAGCACCGCCACCACGGCCGGCGATTGCAGCTGGAAGCCCCAGCCCACCGCCTCGCCGCCGGCCCGGACGGCGATCAGCAGTCCGGCCAGCGCCAGGAAGGTCGCCACCACGCCGCCCAGGAAGGCCAGGCCCTGCACGCGGGTCTTGCCGGCGTCGTGGGCGTGGGCGGCCAGGCTGGCGGCCTTCATCGACAGCACCGGGAAGACGCAGGGCATCAGGTTGAGGATCAAGCCGCCGAGAAAGGCGAACAGCAGGGCGACCGGCAGGCCGCCCGCGAGGCCGGAAACGGCCGTGTCGCCGCCGGCCTGCGAAGAGCCGCCGGTCGAACCGGCGCCGGCCGCGGGCAGAGAGCCTAGCCCTACGGAGCCCGGAAGGGGCGCTCCTTCGACGGCGGTGATCTCGTAGGAGCCGCCCTTGGTGGCCACGACGCCGACCAGTTCCTTCACCGGCTCGGTGGCCTCGGGGCCGAAGGCGAAGCCGGGGGCCAGGGTCAGGGTCAGGCCGTCGGGCCCGCGCTCGATGGCCTGGGGCGCGGCGTGGTCGATGACCTGGCCGGAATAGGGAAAGAAGTAGGCGTCGGCGAAGTCGCCGCCCTTCAGCGCCGCCCCGGTGACCGACAGCTTCACGGCCTGGCCGTCGCGGGTCCACACCGCCTTGAGGCCGGCGGGCTTGGGGGCCTTGGCCAGCACGGTCGCGACCACCTCGCCCCACTTGGGATCCGGCTTGGCCGGGCCGGCGACCACCGGCAGCGTCAGGGTGACCACCGCGTCCTCGGGAACGCAGATCTCCTCGCAGACCAGGAAGGCGGCGGCGGCCTTGAGGGTCACGGTCTCGCCCGGCTTGGCCGAGGCCGGCACGGTGATCGGCACCGGCAGCAGCACCTCGCCGTTGTAGGCGTAGTCCTGCAGCGGCCCGACGCGCACCCGTTCGGGGGTCGGCCAGACGATGTCGCCGGCGGTCCAGCCGGCCGGCAGGGTCCAGACGATCTTGGTGGCGTCGCCGGCGTCGCCCGGATTGCGCCAGTAGGTGTGCCAGTGGGTCTGGATCTTCTGGCGCAGGGCCACGAAGACCGTCGAGCCCGGCACGGCCGCGGCTTCCTGGGAAACCAGCTCGACCTCCAGGTGGCCGGTCTTGACCACCTCGGCGCGAACAGGCCCCGCGACGGCGGCGAAGAGGGCCAGGGGGGCCAGGACGGCGGCGAACAGACGGCGCGACAGCATCGGCGACCTTGCAAAGAAAACTCGCGAAGACACATGGCCCGTGCGCGCGCTCTCGACAACCGTCAAGCCGTCGTGGTCAGGTCGGGGAACGCTTCGAACCAGGGGAATTCATGCCCGCTTCCTTCGACGACATCGAGATCGGCCAGGTCGTGACCCTGGGAACCACGGTGGTGGACGAGCGGGCCCTGGCGACCTTCATCGCCGCCTTCCAGCCGGGCTGGGACCTGTCGCTGGGCGCGCCCGACGCCATGGTCTTCGCCATCTGGAGCCGCCTCGACAGCGAGGCCACCGCCGACTGGCCGCAGACCAAGCGGGTGGGCGTCGACGCCCTGCGCTGGCTGCGCAACCCGCCGGCGGGCGAACTCCTGCGCGGCCGCATGACGGTGATGGGCAAGGACCCGGTCGGCGAGGGCAAGGGCATCGTCATCGCCCAGCAGGACCTGCTCGACGAGGCCGGTCGTCTGGTGTTCTCGTGCCTGACGCGGAGCATTTTCGCGCGTTGAGAGGAAAACCCCCTCAGTCGCTTCGCGACAGCTCCCCCAGAGGGGGAGCATCTTGATGGCGCGGCGTCGGTCGCGATCCTCCCCTTTTGGGGGATGTGGCCCGGAGGGCCGGAGGGGGTCTTAAGCCGCCGTCGGGGTCGCGATCTCGCGGGCCAGCAGCACGTGCACGGCGTCGGCCGAGCGGGCCTGGCGCAGCTGTTCGCGCAGGTCGGGCTGGCGCAGCATGCGCGAGACGCGGGCCAGGGCGCGCAGGTGCTGGGTGTTGGCCTCGGGCGGGGCGAACAGGGCCAGGAACAGGTCGACCGGCTTGTCGTCCAGCGCGTCGAAGGCGACGGGGGTTTCCAGGCGGACGAACACGGCGCGGACGCGGTCCAGGCCCGGCACGCGGGCATGCGGCAGGGCCACGCCCTGGCCGACGCCGGTGGAACCGGCGGCCTCGCGCTCGACCAGACCGTCCAGCGCAAGGTCGGAATCGACGCCCAGGACACGGCCGGCGACGTCGGCGATGACGCCGAGCACCTGGCGCTTGTCCTTGGCGCTGACACGCAGGGTCACAGCCCCCTGGTCAAGAAGATCGCCGATCATCATGGACTTCAACTAGCTCGCTCTATGCCGGCCGCCGAAACACGGCCGCCGCGGTCCCGGAAACGCGCCGGGACCGCTTAGGCTCCAGCTAGCTCAGGGTCGAGCCGTTTCCGTTCAGCGGCTTGGTGCGCTCGGGGTCGATCCAGCCGATATTTCCGTCCGGCCGGCGGTAGACCACCGACAATCCGCCATGGGCGGCGTTCCTAAACACGATTGCCTGGGACTCGGTCAAGTCCAGTTCCATGACAGCCATCGAAACGGTCATCGTCTTGAGGGCGGCCTGGGTTTCGGCGATGACCATGGCCGACGGGGCGCCGGCGGGGTGGGCTTCCTCCGTGGCCCAATCTTCCTGGTCGCCGCCCTCCTCGCCGTCGGGCGCGCGCAGCACGTAGAAGGCCGCGTTCTCGGCCTGCTTGGCGGTGGCGGCGATCGAGTGGCTCTTGAGCCGCTGCTTGTACCGCCTTATCCGCGTCTCGATCTTGGCCAGGGCCTGGTCGAACGCCATGTGGGCGTCGCCGCCGGAGCCGTGGCTCAGAAGCTGCTGACCCGAAGCCAGCTTGACCGAGCAATCGACGCGGAAGGCGTAACCCTCCTTGCTGATCACGACGTCGGCGTCACCGCCGCGGTCGAAATACTTACCGATGCTCAGGGTGATTTCGTCGGCGACTCGCGCTCGCAGAGCCTCACCAACGTCGACATGCTTGCCGGAGATTTGGACTTGCATGCCCTATCAACGCGCCCGTCCGGGGGCGGTGTCAAGCGGGAGCAAAACGGCCTCAGAAGAGTCCCGAAAAGACCCCGATCAGCTTCTTGACGGCGGCCGTCACGACACCTGCACTGACGAAAAGCAGGGCCGTGCTGCCCAGCGCCATCAGATAGCCGAGCAGGGCCAGCAGACCGTCGCGCTGCAGCAGCGCCAGCGCCAGGACGGCCACGGTCGCGCCCGGCGCCAGGTTGCCCAGCGGGATGGGCAGAATCAGCACCAGGGCCAGCAGGGTGCAGACCACGCCGATCAGCCGCTCGCCGCCGGCCGCGAACAGGAAGCCGAGCCTGGGCCGCGTCACCACCTCCAGCCGACGCAGGATGGGCGTGATCTTGCGGAACAGGCCCCTGAGGTCGTCGCGCTTCAGCGGCTTTTCGGCCAGCCCCTCGGGCAGCCACGGCGCATTGGCGCCCAGGGCGATCTGCGGCGCCAGCAGCAGGATCGGCAGCGACAGCAGGGTGGACGAGCCCGGCGGCAGGGGCAGGCAGTTCAGCAGGCCGAACACCAGCAGCGTCGCCCCGAAGGCCCGGCTGTCGAAGGCCTCCAACATCTGACCGACGGTCAATACGGGCCGGGGGTCGTCGCCGAACCCCTCGATCACGTCGGACAGTTTCTCCTGGCTCATGCGCGGTCCTGTTTCACCCTTTCCTATAACGCGGGAAACGGCCGGACCGCTTGCTCGAAAGCGTCACAGGCGGGGAGAAACAGGGTGCGGCGTCGCGTCGCAGGGGACGGAGGACCTGCTCAGCAGGCTTCCTTGATCAGCCGGCGGCGCTCGACCGACGAGGGGATGCGCATGGCCTCGCGGTACTTGGCCACGGTGCGGCGGGCGATGTCGACGCCGGCGGCCTTCAGGATCTCGACGATGCGGTCGTCGGAATGGACGTCGGCCTCGCGCCGTTCGGCCTCGACCAGGCCCTTGATCTTGTGACGGACGCTGGCGGCCGAGTGGGCCTCGCCGCCTTCGGACGACTGGATGGCCGAAGTGAAGAAGAACTTCAGCTCGAACACCCCGCGCGGGGTGGCGACGTACTTGTTGGAGGTGACGCGGCTGACCGTGCTCTCGTGCATGCCGATGGCGTCGGCGACGGTCTTCAGGTTCAGCGGGCGCAGGTGCTCGACGCCGTAGGCCAGGAAGCCGTCCTGCTGGCGCACGATCTCGCTGGCCACCTTGAGGATGGTCTTGGCCCGCTGGTCGAGGCTTTTGACCAGCCAGTTGGCGCTGGCGAAGCTGTCGGAGACGAAGGTCTTTTCCTGGTCGCTGCGCGCACCCTTGGAGACGCGGGCGTGGTAGCGCTGGTCGACCAGCACGCGCGGCAGGGTGTCGGTGTTCAGCTCGACGTGCCACATGCCGCCGAGGCCTTCGCGCACGTGCACGTCGGGCACCAGGGTCTGGGGCGGATCGCTGTGGAAGGCCGCGCCCGGGCGGGGCGTCAGGCCGCGAACCTCGGCGATCATCTCGCGCAGGTCCTCGTCGTCGACGCCGCAGATCTTGCGCAGCGAGACGAGGTCGCGGCGGGCCAGCAGGTCGAGATTGTCGAGCAGGGCGGCGATGGCCGGGTCGTAGCGGTTGGCGTCGCGCAGCTGCAGTTCCAGGCACTCGCGCACGTCGCGGGCGGCCACGCCGCAGGGCTCGAAGCCCTGGACGACCTTCAGCACGCGCTCGATGCGCTCCAGCTCGCAGCCCAGGCGCTCGGCGATCTCCCAGAGATCGGCGCGCAGGTAGCCGCCAGCGTCCACGGCGTCGATCAGGATGGCGGCGATGGCCTCGTCGGCGGGCGACAGGCCGGCCAGGACCAGCTGGCCGTTGAGGTGCTCGGAAAGGGTCTCGGGACGGTTCAGGGCGCCTTCGAAATTGTCGTCGCCCTCGAAGCTGCCGCCGCCGCCGGCGCGCGACCAGTCGATCTGGCCGCCGGCGTGCTCGGCGTCGGCGCTCTCGCCGTCGCCCGTGGCGCGCTCGCCGGGGGAGACGTCGTCGCCGGGCGTGTCCATCTCGCGGTTGGCCGCGGAGTCCGACACGTTTTCCATGCCCAGGTTCTCGACGGCCCGTTCGGGCTCGCCGTCGCGCTCGACCTCGCGCTCGCTGTCGTCGCGTTGCAGCAGCGGATTACGCTCGAGTTCGGCCTCGACGAAGGCGTCGAGCTCGATGTTCGACAGTTGCAGAAGCTTGATGGCCTGCTGCAGCTGCGGCGTGATGACAAGGCCCTGGCCCTGCCGGATGTCGAGTCTTGGGCTGAGCGCCAACGCGCCCTCCTGGCAAATCGAACGAAACTTACGATCGCCATTGAAAGGGCAGTCTGGTTAACGGGGCGCGAACGCCAGCAAATATCGGGCCAGTGCGACCATCCGTCCTCGGAAAAAGAAAAAGGCCTTGCAGAACAAGGCCTTTCTCGAGGTCCATGCGGCAGGTCGCCCCGCCTCAATCGTGTCCGAGGCCTTAAGCCCGGTCGGCGAAGCTGTCGCCCAGGTAAACCCGGCGCACTTCCGGATTGTCGACGATCTCCTTCGGCGAGCCCTCGAAGAGCACTTCGCCGGCGGCGATGATCGAGGCCCGATCCACCATGTCCAGCGTCTCGCGAACGTTGTGGTCGGTGATCAGGATGCCGATGCCGCGGTTCTTGAGGTAGTTCACGACCTCGCGGATGTCGGAGATGGCCAAGGGGTCGATGCCGGCGAAGGGCTCGTCGAGCAGCATGAACGACGGCTCGCTGGCCAGGGCCCGGGCGATTTCCACGCGGCGGCGCTCACCGCCCGACAGGGCGACGGCCGGCGACTTGCGGATATGGGTGATCCGCAGTTCTTCCAGGATGCTGGTCACCGTCTCGCGGGCCTTGCGCGCGTTCTTCTCGCGCATCTCGACCACGGCCATGACGTTCTGCTCGACCGTCATGCCGCGGAAGATCGAGGCTTCCTGCGGCAGGTAGCCGACGCCGAGGCGCGCGCGCTGGAACATCGGCTGGGCCGTGATGTCCTCGCCGTCGAGATAGATCGAGCCGTAGTCGGCGGCGATCAGACCGGTGACCATGTAGAAGGTGGTG
Organism: Caulobacter sp. GW821-FHT12A07; assembly: GCF_058807655.1. Taxonomy (NCBI): domain Bacteria; kingdom Pseudomonadati; phylum Pseudomonadota; class Alphaproteobacteria; order Caulobacterales; family Caulobacteraceae; genus Caulobacter; species Caulobacter sp. GW821-FHT12A07. Next base: position 340,221 of record NZ_JBXAQX010000002.1, on the reverse strand, counting down.
GTCTTGCCGGCGCCGTTGGGGCCCAGCAGGCCGACGACCTCGCCGCGCTTGAGGCGCAGGGAGACGTTCTTGACCACGGCCCGGTCGCCGAAGGTCTTGCCGACGCCGTCGACATAGAGACCGTCCTCGGTCGGGCCGCCCCCAAGGGTTTGAAACTGCATTTATACGGCCTCAGGGCTTGGCGGCGGGCTTCTTGGAATCGTCGGACGTGCTGGGATAGACCACGGCGCGCACGCGGTTCTTCTTGCCGGCGCCCTTGGCGCTGGACTCCATGCGCACGTCGTTGGTCTTGGTGTTGACCACCATGCGGTCGCCGCGCGCCACGTCCTGGCCCTGCACGGCCACCACGTTGCCGGTCACCACGATGGTGTCGGACGAATAGTCGTAGGTCGCCCGGTCGCCACGCACCACCTGCTTGGGGGTGACGTAGAAGACCTCGCCCTCGGCCTCGACGCGGTCGACGTTGCCGCAACCGTTGCCACCGCCGCCGCCGCCGGGCTTCTTCTGATTGTAGAGGGTCATCTTGGCGGCGCGCAGGCGCGAGGTCTCCTGCAGCACCTCGACGGCGCCGCGGAAGATGGTCTTGCACTGGCTGGAGATGGTCTCCTGCTCGTCGGCCGAGATGTCGACCGGCGCGCTGGAATTGTTCTGCGCCATGGCCGGGCCGGCCATCAGGCCGCCCAGGAGGCTCGCGGCGACGCCAGCGACCGCCATTGCTCGTTTCATCGACCTCGCCCTCATCTGTCGCACCGTCCTCTAGTTCCCGCCGTCGACGCGATCGAGGCGCGTGCGGACTCCACCGCGGAAAACGATGCGGTCGCCCTTGTCATATACGGAATAAGCGTTGGATTTCACCTGTCCTGTAGGACCTTCGCCCTGCAGCACGGATTCTCCGGTGATCACCCCGGTCTTGGTGTCGACGAAAGCCTCGTCCGACGCGAAGCGATAGCCGCCCCCGTCGTCCATGCGCACGTCGCCGCGCAGCACGAGCTTGAGGTTGTCCTCGCGATAGACGCCGCTCTTGGACGTCACCCGGCTGGGCTTGGGCTCGTCGATGCCCAGGGTCAGGGTCGGGTCGTCCAGCAGCACGCGCTTGAGGTCGGCGTCGTCGCGGACCGCCGAGCGGGCCGTGATCAGGAAGGCGCGACCGTCGCTCGACTGGCCGTAGAAGCGCGGATTGAGCATGCGGATCTGGGCCTGCGGCCTTTCCGGCGCGCGTTCGGCCGCCGTCACCGTCAGCCAGACCACCTGGCCCACGGCCGAGCCGATCAGGGCCAGGATGGCGATGGGCAGGGCGCCGCGCGCGGCCCGGACCAGGCGCGAGCGCCGGCGCCAGCGCCGCAGATCGCGCTTGAAGCCGCTCCTCATCGCCACGTCCGACACCGTCCGGGTCTCCCTTAAGCGTGCGCGAAGATGTCGACGTCTTCCCAACCGGCCAGGTCGAGCGCGGCGCGGTGGGGCAGATAGTCGAAGGCGGCCTGGGCCAGGGCCATGCGGCCCTCGCGCACCAGCATGGTGTTCAAACGCTCGCGCAGGCCATGCAGGTGCAGGACGTCCGAAGCGGCGTAGGCCACCTGCTCGGGGCTCAGCGAGGTCGCGCCCCAGTCCGAGCTCTGCTGGGCCTTGGACAGCTCCACGCCCATCAGTTCGCGCGTCACGTCCTTGAGGCCGTGGCGGTCGGTATAGGTGCGGGCGAGCTTGGAGGCGATCTTGGTGCAGTACACGGGCGCCGTCATGACGCCCAGATGCAGCAGGAACATGGCGATGTCGAAGCGGCCGAAATGGAAGAGCTTCAGCACGGCCGGGTCAGTCAGCAGCTTCTTCAGGTTCGGCGCGTGATAGGTCGAGCGGTCCAGGCGCACCACGTGGGCGTCGCCGTCGCCGGACGACAGCTGCACCACGCACAGCGGATCGCGCCCGAGGCGCAGGCCCATGGTTTCCGAATCGATGGCGATCGCGGTCGCCCCGGCGAACACGCCGTCGGGCAGGTCGCCTTCATGAACAAAGCTGGCCAAGTGTCTTTCGTCTCCACGCGTCGGCGTCGTCGCGAACGGCGCCGCTCCGACGCCTTATAGTGGGACGTCGGCGATGCACGCCAGATGAACCGAATATCTATTGCATGGAAAGCTTGGAACCACCCCGCTCCTCGCATCTGCGAGGGTTGGTAAGGGGTGGTGCCCAGGAGAGGACTCGAACCTCCACGACCTTTCGGTCACTGGCACCTGAAGCCAGCGCGTCTACCAATTCCGCCACCTGGGCCCGCGGCGCAACCCGTTGGGCCGCTGCGAGGGCCGGACGTTTATGCAAAGGTTCTGACGGCGTCAATCGCATTTCTCACTTTTCTTGCGAACATCCCCAGGCTCGTCTAATCCCCCCTTCATCGCAGCGACGAGGAATGAAGATGCAGGGTCTGGTCACGGTGTTCGGCGGCTCGGGCTTCGTAGGAAGCCAGGTGGTGCGCGCCCTCGCCAAGGCGGGCTATCGCGTACGCGTAGCCGTGCGTCAGCCCAATCTGGCCTATCGCATGCGCATGCTGGGCGATGTCGGTCAGATCGAGGTCTTCCAGGCCAATGTGCGCAACGAGGCCTCGGTGGCCCGCGCGCTCGACGGCGCCGAGGCGGCCGTGAACCTGGTGGGCGTGCTTTGGGAAAGTGGCCGCCAGCAGTTCCAGTCGCTGCACGCCATGGGCGCCAAGATCGTGGCCGAGCAGGCCGCGGCCGCCGGCGTCAAGCGCCTGGTGCAGGTCTCGGCCATCGGCGCCGACGCCGAGTCGGGCAGCAAGTACGCCCGCACCAAGGCCGAGGGCGAAGCCGCCGTCCGCGCCGCCTTCCCGACCGCCACCATCGTGCGGCCGTCGGTGGTGTTCGGCCCCGAGGACAAGTTCTTCAACAAGTTCGGCCAGCTGGCCGCTCTGGCGCCCGCCCTGCCGCTGGTCGGCGGCGGCCACACCAAGTTCCAGCCGGTGTTCGTCGGCGACGTCGCCGCGGCGATCGCCAAGATCATCGCCACGCCGGGCGCGGCGGGCCAGACCTTCGAACTGGGCGGCCCCACCGTCTACAGCTTCAAGGAGCTGCTGGAGTTCGTGCTGACCGAGACCGGCCGCGCCCGCGTGCTGGCGCCCCTGCCCTGGCCGCTGGCCGGCGTGGTGGGCAAGCTGGGCGACATCCAGGCCTCACTGCTGCCGCTGGCCCCGCCGCTGACCACCGACCAGGTGGCCCTGCTGAAGGCCGGCGACAATGTCGTGACGCCGGGCGCCAAGGGCCTGGCCGACCTGGGCGTGGTTCCCACCGCCGTCGAGGCCGTGGTGCCGTCCTACCTCTATCGCTACCGCAAGGGCGGCCAGTACGCCCCGACCCCGGCCGGCGCGTTCTGATCTGATGGCGACGCGGCGGACACGGATCATCCTGTCCGTCGCGGCCGCCATTGTGACGCTGCCTGCTTTCTGGGTCGCCCGCTATAGCTGGGCGAGCCAAGTCGAGGTCGAAACGCTGCGAGCCTCCGGCTATGGCGAGTTCACGACGCGGGGCGTCTTCACGTCACCTTGCCGCGCCAGCGAAGCCGCCAGCGCCTTCCTGGCCCAAGGCCCCGGCCACCCCGAGACCAAGGGCTATCTCTGCACCCCGCTGATCGGCCCCACGCGGATTCTCCCCGCACCATCGGCCCCGATCGACTGGGACTGACCGCCGGGTCGAATGCCGAAACAGAAAACCCCGCGCCGGTCGCCCGACGCGGGGTTTTCTTTGACCCAGGCCCTTCGGGTCAGCGCGGGAAGTAGATGAACGCCAGGCCGGCGATACCGGCGGCGATGCGCCACCAGGCGAACGGGGCGAAGCCGCGCTTGCCGATGAAGTCGATCATGTACTTCACCACCACCAGGCCCGACAGGAACGAGACCACGAAGCCGATGGCGATGATCCCCGCCTGGCTGGCGTCGATGTCCTTGTAGCTCTTGATCAGGTCCAGGCCGAAGGCGCCGACCATGATCGGAATGGCCATGAAGAACGAGAACTCGGCGGCCGCCTTGCGCTCGACCCCCAGCAGCATCGAGCCGACGATGGTCGAGCCCGAGCGCGACACGCCCGGCAGCAGCGACAGGCACTGGAAGAGGCCGATGAAGAAGGCCGTCTTCAAAGACAGCTTCATGCCGTCGTGCTCGCGGGCCGGCGGCGCCTTCTTGTCGACGATCAGCAGCAGGATCCCGCCGATGATCAGCGAGACGCAGATCACCTGCGGCAGGAACGGGTTCTCGAAGAAGTGCTTGATGACGCCGTGCAGGGCCAGGCCCGCGGCGAAGGCCGGGATGCAGCCGATGACGACGCTGAGCGCGAACCGCCGCGCCTCCGGCTTGGTCGGCAGGCCGACGACCACGCCCCAAAGGCGCTGGAAGTAGAGCGCCACCACCGCCAGCACGGCGCCCAGCTGGATCAGCACGACGAAGGTGTCCCACGGGGTGGCGGGCAGCATCATCGCCTTGGCCGCCAGCAGCAGGTGCCCGGTCGATGAGACGGGAATGAACTCCGTCAGGCCCTCGATCAGGCCCAGCACGATCGCGATCAGCCAATCCGGCATGTCATTCCCTTGTGAAACAAGCTCTTGCGAGCGGAAACGGGCGTGCGCCCGACACGGTAAAAAAAGGGTTTATCCATAAAGTGGACTATTTGAGGGCATAGATGCGAGTCGATCGCAATGCCCATGGCGGCATCACGGATATATTTGTCCTAAGATTTGACCACCGCATTCTTATTGCCCTGGAGAGTCCGTATGAGGCCCTCGCAAGCAAATTTTTCCCCGGCATCGGGGGCGAGGGAAGCGCATGGCCGAGCGCATGTTGAAATTCACGACCGTCTCGCGTCGCACGCCTGAAAAGCGGGCGGCCGAAGAGCGTAACGGCGACTTTCACGAGATCTACGCCGACTTCATCGACGCCAAAGCGACCGAGCAGGCCTCGCGTTGCTCGCAATGCGGCGTGCCCTACTGCCAAACCCACTGCCCGCTGCACAACAACATCCCCGACTGGTTGCGGATGACCGCCGAAGGCCGGCTGGAAGAAGCCTACGCCCTGTCGCAGGCCACCAATTCCATGCCCGAGGTCTGCGGTCGGATCTGCCCGCAGGACCGCCTCTGCGAAGGCAACTGCGTCATAGAGCAGTCGGGTCACGGCACCGTGACGATCGGCTCGGTCGAACGCTACCTGACCGACAAGGCCTGGGAGAACGGCTGGGTGAAGCCGCTGGTCGCCAAGGCCGACCGCGGCCAGTCGGTCGGCATCGTCGGCGCCGGCCCCGCGGGCCTGGCCGCCGCCGAGAAGCTGCGCGAGGATGGCTACGTCGTCACCGTCTACGACCGTCACGACCGCGCCGGCGGCCTCCTGATCTACGGCATCCCCGGCTTCAAGCTGGAGAAGGACGTCGTCGAGCGCCGCACCCAGCGCCTGGCCGACGGCGGCGTGGTGTTCAAGCTCGGCTTCGAGGTCGGCAAGGACGCCAGCCTGGAAGACCTGCGCGCCGAGCATGACGCGGTGCTGATCGCCGTCGGCGTCTATGCCGCACGCGACCTGACCGTGCCCGGCGGCGGCGACAAGGGCGTGGTGCCCGCGCTCGACTACCTGATCGCCTCCAACAAGAAGACCCTGGGCGACGACGTCCCGGCCTATGACAGCGGCGAGCTGAACGCCGAGGGCAAGGACGTGGTCGTGGTCGGCGGCGGCGACACCGCCATGGACTGCGTGCGCACGGCCATCCGCCAGGGCGCGACCTCGGTCACCTGCCTCTATCGCCGCGACAAGGCCAACATGCCCGGCTCCCTCCGGGAAGTGTCCAATGCGGAAGAAGAAGGCGTCACCTTCGAATGGCTGGCCGCCCCGCGCGCCCTGTCGGGCGACGCGGAAGCCGTCACCGGCGTGCGCGCCATCCGCATGCGCCTGGGCGCGCCTGACGCCTCGGGCCGCCGCAGCCCCGAAGAGATCCCCGGCGGCGACTTCGACCGTCCGGCCCAGCTGGTGGTCAAGGCCCTGGGCTTCGAGCCGGAGAACCTGCCGGAACTGTGGGGCGCTCCCGACCTGAAGACCACCCGCTGGGGCACGGTCAAGGCGGACGTGCGCCACCAGATGACCAATCTCGACGGCGTGTTCGCCGCCGGCGACATCGTTCGCGGCGCCTCGCTGGTGGTGTGGGCGATCAAGGACGGCCGCGACGCCGCCGCCGCCATGCACCGCTACCTGAAGGCCAAGGCGGCCGCGACCCTGATCGCGGCTGAGTAAGAGGAAAGAGATCAGACCATGAGCCAGATCGACCTCTATCTGAAGAACCGCCAGGCCCTCATCGACGGCCACGCCTACGATCCGACCACCGAGCGCGACGCCTGCGGCGTCGGCCTGGTCTGCGCCATCGACGGCAAGCCACGCCGCGAAGTCGTCGAGCTGGCGATCAAGGCCCTCAAGGCCCTGTGGCACCGCGGGGCGGTGGACGCCGACGGCAAGACCGGCGACGGCGCCGGCGTGCTGGTCAGCGTTCCGCAAGACTTCTTCATCGACCAGGTGCGCCGCACCGGCCACGCCCTGCGTCCCGGCCCGATCGGCGTAGGCCAGGTGTTCCTGCCGCGCACCGATCTGGGCGCCCAGGAAGCCTGCCGCACGATCGTGGAAGCCGAAGCCCTGCGCTTTGGCTTCTACATCTACGGCTGGCGCCAGGTGCCGGTCGACACCTCGGTGATCGGCGAGAAGGCCAACGCCACCCGTCCGGAAATCGAGCAGATCATGCTGGCCCCGCCGGCCGGCCTCGAAGGCGAAGCCCTGGAGCGCGCCCTGTTCCTGTGCCGCAAGCGCATCGAAAAGCGCGTGCACGCCCAGAACATCACCGACTTCTACATCTGCTCGTTCTCGGCCCGCTCGCTGATCTACAAGGGCATGTTCCTGGCCGAGTCGATCGACGAGTTCTATCCGGACCTGAAGGACGAGCGCTTCGCCGCCGCCGTGGCGATCTTCCACCAGCGCTACTCGACCAACACCTTCCCGCAGTGGCGCCTGGCCCAGCCCTTCCGGATGCTCGCCCACAACGGCGAGATCAACACGATCAAGGGCAACATCAACTGGATGAAGTCCCACGAGATCAAGATGGCGGCCGACGCCTTCGGTGAGTTCGGGGACGACGTGAAGCCGGTGATCCAGCCGGGCGGCTCGGACTCGGCCAGCCTGGACAACACCTTCGAGGTGCTGGTCCGCGCCGGCCGCGACGCGCCGATGGCCAAGGCCCTGCTGGTGCCCGAGGCTTCGAACCCGAACCAGAGCGAAGAGCACAAGGCGCTCTATTCCTACTGCAACGCCGTGATGGAGCCGTGGGACGGTCCGGCCGCCCTGTGCGCCACCGACGGCCGCTGGGTCGTGGCCGGCAAGGACCGCTCGGGCCTGCGCCCGCTGCGCGTGGCCTACACCGACGATGGTTTGGTGATCATGGGCTCGGAAGCCGGCATGTGCGGCGTCGAGGAAAGCCGCATCACCCGCAAGCTGGCCATCGCGCCGGGCCGGATGATCGCCATCGACCTGGCCGAGGGCAAGCTCTACGGCGAGGACGAGATCGTCGACGAACTGGCCGGCCGCCACCCCTACACCGAGTGGCTGGGCAACATGGTCGATCTCGAAAAGGAGATCGCGCCCGGTCCCGAGCCGCGCAAGTTCGGCCGCGAGGAGCTGACCCGTCGCCAGGCCGCCGCCGGCTTCAGCCTGGAAGACCTGGAGATGATCCTCGCCCCCATGGTCGAGGACGGCAAGGAAGCCGTCGGCTCGATGGGCGACGACACCCCGCTGGCGGTGCTGTCGGAGAAGTACCGTCCGCTGTCGCACTATTTCCGCCAGAACTTCAGCCAGGTGACCAACCCGCCGATCGACCCCCTGCGGGAGACCGGCGTCATGAGCCTGAAGACCCGCTTCAAGAACCTCGGCAACATCCTGGCCCAGGACGCGGCTCAGGCCGACGTCTACGTGCTGGAAAGCCCGGTGCTGACCACCGGCATGTACATCCGCATCCACGAGCTGCTGGGTGAGAAGAACGTCGCGGTCATCGACTGCACCATGCCGCTGCCGGCCGAAGAGGCCCGCGCGGGCGACGCCCTGCGCGCCAACCTCGACCGCATCCGCGCCGAGGCCGAGGACGCCGTCCTGCGCGGCTGCGGCGCCATCGTCCTGACCGACGAGGCCAGCGACGCCACCCGCGTCGGCCTGCCGATGATCCTGGCCACCGGCGGCGTGCACGCCCACCTGGTCGGCAAGGGTCTGCGGTCGTACGTCTCGCTGGTCGTCCGCTCGGCCGAGTGCCTCGACACGCACTATTTCGCGGTGCTGGTCGGCGTCGGCGCCACGGCGGTCAACGCCTATCTGGCGCAGGAAAGCTTCCAGGACCGCCTGGAGCGCGGCCTGATCGGCGACAAGTCGCTGCGCGACGTCTGCATCAACTTCAAGACGTCCATTGAGGGCGGCCTGCTGAAGATCATCTCCAAGATGGGCATCAGCGTCATCTCCTCGTACCGCGGCGGCTACAACTTCGAAGCCGTCGGCCTGTCGCGCGCCCTGGCCGCCGAGTTCTTCCCCGGCATGCCCTCGCGCATCTCGGGCATCGGCCTGGCCGGCATCGAGAGCAAGACGGTCGAGCTGCACCGCAAGGCCTGGGAGAGCGCGGCCGTCACCCTGCCGGTCGGCGGCCTCTACAAGTCGCGCCGCTCGGGCGAGGCCCACGCCTTCGAAGCCCGCCTGATGCACACCCTGCAGACGGCGTGCGACACCGGCGACTACGAGCTCTATCGCCGCTGGTCCTCGGGCCTGCGCACCCAGAAGCCGATCCAGTTGCGCGACCTGCTGGACTGGCGCTCGGACCGCAACCCGATCTCGACCGACGACGTCGAAAGCGTCAACGAGATCCGCAAGCGCTTCGTCACCCCGGGCATGAGCCTGGGCGCCCTGAGCCCCGAGGCCCACGGCGCGCTGAACATCGCCATGAACCGCATCGGGGCCAAGTCGGTCTCGGGCGAGGGCGGCGAGGACAGCGCCCGCTACAAGCCCCTGCCCAACGGCGACAACCCCAACAGCGCCATCAAGCAGGTCGCCTCGGGCCGGTTTGGCGTCACCGCCGAATATCTGAACCAGTGCGTCGAGCTGGAGATCAAGGTCGCCCAGGGCGCCAAGCCGGGTGAAGGCGGGCAGCTGCCCGGCTTCAAGGTCACCGAGATGATCGCCCGTCTGCGTCACTCGACCCCGGGCGTGATGCTGATCAGCCCGCCGCCGCACCACGACATCTATTCGATCGAGGACCTGGCCCAGCTCATCTACGACCTGAAGCAGATCAACCCGATCGCCCGGGTCACGGTGAAGCTGGTCGCGGCCACCGGCATCGGCGCCATCGCCGCCGGTGTCGCCAAGGCCAAGGCCGACGTCATCCTGGTCGCCGGCGGCGTCGGCGGCACCGGCGCCTCGCCCCAGACCTCGGTGAAGTACGCCGGCGGTCCGTGGGAGATGGGCCTGTCGGAAGCCAACCAGGTGCTGACGCTGAACAACCTGCGCCACTCCGTGGTCCTGCGGGCCGACGGCGGCATGCGCACGGGCCGCGACATCGTCATCGCCGCCATGATGGGCGCCGAGGAGTTCGGCATTGGCACCGCCTCGCTGGTGGCGATGGGCTGCATCATGGTCCGCCAGTGCCACTCCAACACCTGCCCCGTCGGCGTGTGCACCCAGGACGAAAAGCTGCGCGCCAAGTTCACCGGCACGCCGGACAAGGTCGTGAACCTCTTCACCTTCGTGGCCGAGGAAGTGCGCGAGATCCTGGCCGGCCTGGGCTTCCGATCCTTGCAGGAAATCGTCGGCCGCACCGACCTGCTGGCGCAGGTTTCGCGCGGCGGCGAGCACCTCGACGACCTTGATTTGAACCCGCTGCTGGTTCGCGCCGACCCCGGCGCCAACAAGCCGTACAACACGGTCGTCGGCCGCAACGCGGTGCCGGACACGCTGGACGCCCAGATCGTCCGCGACGCCGCTCCCCTGCTGGAGCGCGGCGAGAAGATGCAGCTGACCTACACGGTCCGCAGCACGGCGCGCACCATCGGCACCCGCACCTCGAGCCACATCGTCCGCAAGTTCGGCATGAAGGGCCTGCCCGCCGGCCACCTGACCGTCCAGCTCAAGGGTTCGGCCGGCCAGAGCCTGGGCGCCTTCGCGGTGCAGGGCCTGCGCATCGAGCTGACCGGCGAGGCCAACGACTATGTCGGCAAGGGCCTGTCGGGCGCCACGATCGTCATCAAGCCGCCGCGCGGCCTGGCGGCGCCGGAGACCAACACCCTGCTGGGCAACACCGTGCTGTTCGGGGCCACCGCGGGCCGGCTGTTCGCGGCGGGCCAGGCCGGCGAGCGCTTCGCCGTCCGCAACTCGGGCGCCACCACGGTGGTCGAGGGCTGCGGGACCAACGGCTGCGAATACATGACCGGCGGCCAGGTGGTGATCCTGGGTCCGACGGGCGGCAACTTCGGGGCCGGCATGACCGGCGGCATGGCCTTCGTGTTCGACCAGCACGACCGCTTCCAGGCCAACATCAACCCCGAAAGCATCATCGTCCAGCGCCTGGCCTCGCCCTATTGGGAAGGCGTGCTGCGCTCGCTGATCGCCGAACACGCCCGCGAGACGGACTCGGCCTTCGCCGAGAGCCTGCTGCGCGACTGGGACCGCGTCCGCGACCTCTTCTGGCAGGTCTGCCCGAAGGAAATGATCAACCGCCTGCCGCAACCGCTGGCGGCCGAGGAAGCGGCGCCCGTGCGGGCCTAAAGCCGGCTCGCCCAAGAGATCCGTCGCCTTCTTCCGGGGCGACGGCGGGCGGCGCGCCTCCCAGCCCGCCGCACGACGAGGGGAACGCTCCGGCCCGAGCGTTCCCCTTTGTCGTTTTTACATCTCCCTTCCCCCTTGATGGGGGAAGGGCCGGGGATGGGGGTGACAGCGGCGCCGGCCAACGAACGCTGGCGCCCGCCATCTTCCTCAGCAACCACCCCCACCCCTGCCCCTCCCCCATCAAGGGGGAGGGAACGTGTCAGCCCCCACATACCTCGCCCTAGGCCGGATCAGCCGCCCCGTCTTCGACTGCTCCAGCGCATGCGCCAGCCAGCCCGCCGTGCGGCCGACGGCGAACAGCGCGAAGGGGGCGTCGTCGGGGAGTTTCAGGGTCCGGGCCAGGGCGACCAAAGCAAAGTCGATATTGGCCGCCTGGCCGGTCGCCCCGACTACCGCCGTATGCAACGCCGCCATGTCGGGCGCGGGGTCGAAGGCCGCCAGCAGCGCCGCCGCGCGCGGATCCCCGTCGGGATAGAGCGGATGGCCGAAGCCCGGCAGCGGCGCGCCCTGGTCGAGGCGGACGGCGACGGCGGCCTCGGCCCCTTCGCGTTTCGCCTCGCGGGCCAAGGCCTCGACGCGGGCGGCCATGCCGCCGTGCAGCGGTCCCGACAGGGCCGACAGTCCGGCCAAAGCCGAAGCCGCCAGCGACGCGCCGGTCGAGGCCGCCACCCGGGCGGCGAAGGTCGAGGCGTTGAGTTCGTGGTCGGCCAGCAGCACCAGCGTCCGCCGCACCAGGTCGCCGCCGGCCGCGTCCAGCCCCCAGGCGGCGGCCAGCCGCTGGTGGATCAAACCATCGCCCGCGCCGCCCGCCACGGCGTCGGCGACGAGGTCGAGCAGGCCCGCCGCCTCCTGGGCCAGCATCAGCGGCGCTCGCCCCCGGGCCGGACGATCCTCGCCGGCGCGCGCGGCCAGGTCGGCGAACAGGCGGGCGCGGATGGTCGGAGCCTGGCTGGGCGCATGGGTGGAGACGGCCGCCTCGGCCGCGTCGTCGCGCAGCAGCCGGCCGACGGCCTCGAAGCTTTCAGTGCGGGCCAGCTCGGCGGCGTCACGGCCGCGGTACCACAGCCGACCCGCCCGCACGGTGGTGATGGCCGAGGCCAGCACCGGCTCGCCCCAGGCGATGGCTTCGGCGGCGACGTCGGCGGCCTTGCGGCCCCGGGCTTTTCGCTTGGCCAGGGCCGCCACGTCGGAGGCGCGATAGAGGCTGCGACGCGGATCCTCGGGATGGGCGTGGGCCTCGATCCGACCCCGGCTGACATAGGCGTACAGCGTCTGGGCCCGCACGCCGAGCCGCGCCATCGCCTGGTCCGCATCAAGCCAATCGTCCGCCATGGATATTGATTATATTGATCAAGATTGACGATCAAGCTGCTCGGACGATGATCGGGCCTCGAAAGGAGACCTCAGTCATGGTCCAAGTTTCCGCCGGCCTCGAAGGCGTGATCGCCGCCGCCACCGTGCTTTCCGATGTCGACGGCCAGGCCGGCCGCCTGACGATCCGCGGCTGGGCCGTCGAGGACCTGGCCGGCCGCGCCCGCTTCGAGGACGCCGCCCACCTGTTGTTCGACGGCTTCTTCGACGACCTGCCGACCGACCTGGCCCCAGCCCTGGGCGCGGCGCGCGTGCGGGCCTTCGCCGAGGTCGCCGCGCTGGACGAGGCCCTGGCCGCCCGCGATCCCTACGACGCCATGCGCGCCCTGCTGGCCCGCCTGCCCGACGGCGAGACCCTGCACGACGCCCTGGCCCTGGCCGCCGCCCCCGCCGTGTTCACCGCCGCCGTCCTGCGTCGCCAGAGCGGCGAGGCGCCCGTCGCGCCCGACCCGTCCCTGTCCCACGCGGCGGACTTCCTGCGGATGATCCGGGGAACGCCGGCGACCGAGGGCGAGGCCCGGGCGCTGGACGCCTATCTGGTCACGGTCTGCGACCACGGCCTCAACGCCTCGACCTTCGCCGCCCGGGTGGCGGCTTCGACGCGGGCGGGCCTGGGCTCGGCGGTGCTGGCCGGGCTCTCGACCCTCAAGGGTCCGCTGCACGGCGGCGCGCCCGGGCCGGTGATCGACATGCTCGACGCCATCGGAACCGCAGACAACGCCATCCCCTGGCTGGAGACCGCGCTCGACGCCGGCGAGCGTCTGATGGGGTTCGGCCACCGGATCTATCGCGTCCGCGATCCCCGCGCCGACGCCCTGAAGGCGGCGCTGGCCCGGCTGTCGCGCACCGCCGGCGCCCTGCCCGGCCGCCTCGCCCTGGCCGAGGCGGTGGAACGGGCGGCGCTCGACATCCTGCGCCGGCGCAAGCCCGACCGGCCGCTGGAGACCAATGTCGAGTTCTACACCGCCCTGCTGCTCGAAGCGCTGGGCTTCCCGCCCCAGGCCTTCACCTGCGTGTTCGCCGCCGGACGAACCGTGGGCTGGCTGGCCCACGCCCGCGAGCAGCAGGCCGGCGGCAAACTGATCCGTCCCCAGTCGATCTATGTCGGCCCCCGGCCCAAGGCGGCGGCATGAGGGCGCAGCCAAACCGCGCACGATTGTTGCGAAAGACACACAAAGCCGCGAAACGACGTATCGCGGTTCGACGAACTTGACACATTTTTGACCACCGATTCACCTTCTGCGCGAGCGAATCCACGACTCAACCTTGACCGTGGGGATATCGCTGCTGGAAGGGCACGGCATGAACCGCATCGGCCAAGGACTTCTTTCGCTATTCCTGACTTCCGTCGCCGCCGCGCCCGTCGCGGCGGCCGCCCAGACCCCGGACGACAACAGCGTCGAGGCGGTGGTCGTCACCGGCTCGCGCATCCGGGTCAGCCCGCTCGACAAGAGCCAGGCCGTCTTCCAGATCGGCCAGGACGACATCGCCAAGACCGGCCTGACCTCGATCGTCGACGTGCTGCAGCGCGTGCCGGCCGCCGGCGGCGGCCTCAATTCCAAGTTCAACAACTCCGGCAACTTCGGCAATCCGCCCGACGGCGGCGGGGTGGGCGCGGGCTCGGCCGAGCTCGACCTGCGCTATCTCGGCTCGCGCCGGGTGCTGGTGCTGGTCGACGGCCAGCGCTGGGTCGGCGGGGCCGCGGCCTCGGGCGTGCCCGGCGTGGTGGACCTCAACACCATCCCCAACGCCATGATCCGCAACGTCGAGATCCTGCAGGAAGGCGCCTCGCCGATCTACGGGTCGGACGCCATCGCCGGGGTGGTCAACATCCTGACCCGCGAGCGCCAGCAGGGGCTGGAACTGTCGGCCCAGGTGGGCGGCTACGGCGAGGGCGACGGCTTCGCCCAGGATTACAACATCTCGTGGGGGGCCACCGAGAACAAGACCAGCATCGTCGTCGGCGGCGGCTACTTCAAGCAGAAGAGCGTCATGTCGGCCGACCGCGACATCTCGCTGTTCCCCAGCCCCTTCTCGACCTCGTGCCTCGACGGCGGCTGCTCGTCGGGCACGCCGCTGGGCCGGTTCATCGTCAGCGACCCCAACACCGGCAATGACCTGGACCTGACCCTGAAGGCCGCCCTCGCCGCCGGCGTGCGCCCCACCTACAACCCGCTGGATCCCACCGGCGCGTCGAGCAGCTTCAAGAACTTCACCACCGCCGACCGCTTCAACTTCCAGCCCTACAACTACATCGTCACGCCGTCGGAACGGGTCAGCCTGTTCGGGACCGTGACCCACGACTTCACCGACAGCGTCAAACTGAAGGTCCGCGCCAGCTACGTGCAGCGCAAGTCGGCCAACCAGGCGGCCCCCCTGCCGCTGTTCGTCGGCCCCGACGCCGGCAACGGCAACCTGCTCGACACGGTCTCGGTCGACGCCACCAACCCCTACAATCCGTTCGGCTTCACCCTGACCAGCGGCACCTACGCCTTCGTCGGCCGCCGCCTGATCGAGGCCGGGCCGCGCCACTACGCCCAGACGGTCGACACCTGGAACGTCAACGCCAGCCTGTCGGGCGACCTGAAGCTGGGCGAAAAGACCTGGTACTGGGACGTCAACGCCACCGCCTCGCGCAACCACGCCGAACAGAGCTTCACCGGCAACGTCAACGCCGCCCGCGTGCAGCAGGCGCTGGGCCCGTTGTCGGGCTGCACCGGCTCGTGCGTGCCGCTCAACATCTTCGGCGGGGTCGGTTCGATCACCTCGGAGATGCTGGGCTTCATCGGCTTCACCCAGCAGGACGTCTCGCAGCAGGAACTGCACGACTTCACCGCCAACCTGACCGGCGACCTCTTCGCCCTGCCGGCCGGGCCGCTGGCCTTCGCCGCCGGCTACGAGCATCGCGAGACCAAGGGCTACTTCCAGCCCGACGCCGTGGTCGCCGCCGGCCTGTCGGCCGACATCCCGGCCCAGCCCGCCAAGGGCGAGATCAAGGTCGACGAGGCCTATCTCGAACTGCGCGCGCCGCTGCTGGCCGACCTGCCGCTGGTGCATCGCCTGGAGGTCTCGGCCGCCGGGCGCTGGTTCGACTATTCCACCTCGGGCCGGGACTCGATCTACAAGGCCGGCGTCAACTGGCGGCCGGCCGAGGACCTGCTGGTCCGCGCCTCCTGGGGCCAGGGCTTCCGGGCCCCGTCGATCGGCGAGCTGTTCGGCGCGGCCTCGCGCTTCGACCAGGAGATCACCGATCCCTGCTCGGACATGCTGGGCCTGTCGGGCGGAACCCCGGCCAGCGCCACCGTCCGCGCCAACTGCATCGCCGCCGGCGTGCCGGCCAGCGGCAGCTACGTGCAGCTCAATCCGCAGCTGTCGGTGATCACCAGCGGCAACAACGCCCTCAAGCCCGAGACCAGCGAGAGCAAGAACGTCAGCATCGTCTGGGAGCCCAAGGCGCTGAAGGACGCCAGCTGGGCCAGCAACGGCTCGATCGAGCTGGCCTATTCCGACATCGAGCTGGACTCGGCGATCCAGGCGCTCTCGGGCGAAAGCCTGCTGGCCCGCTGCGCCGAGCTGGCCGACAGCCTGGCCTGCTCGACCATCACCCGCACGGCTTCTGGCCAGGTGGCGGCGATCACCAATCCGCTGATCAACATCGGCGGCATCCAGACCCGGGCCATCGACCTGAACGTCCTGTGGTCCTCGCCGACCTACGACTTCGGGCGCCTGTCGCTGCGCTCCTATTCGACCTTCCTGCTCGAATATACCGAGATCGTGCCCACCGCGACGGGCTTCACCGAGATCCCGCGCGAAGGCACCGAGCGCGGCAGCCCCGACCAGGCCTTCCCCAAGACCAAGACCACCTTCACCGTCGACTGGGACCACAAGGCCTGGGGCGCCAGCGCCTCGGCCCGCTACCTGTCGTCGGTCAAGGAGACGGCGGCGGCCGACAACAAGCTGGCCTCGCGCACCTATATCGACGCCCAGCTGCGCTGGAAGCCCGCGTTCCTGGGCGAGACCACCGCGGTCGCCTTCGGGGTCAACAACCTGTTCGACAAGGACCCGCCGGGCTGCATCAGCTGCGGCCTCAACAACTACGACCCCAACGCCTATGACGCGCCGGGGCGCTACTTCTACTTCCGCCTGACCTACCGCCAATAGGGACAGGCGGGGACTGACCTTGGGCGCGGTCGTGTTACAGCTTGGGCCATGACCGCGCCCGCCTCTCCCGCCGAGCTCGCCGCCCTTACTCGAAGAGTGACCGCCCTGTCGGTGGGGACGGCCGCCATACTGATCGTCATCAAGGGCGGCGCCTGGCTGGCCAGCGGCTCGCTGGCCATGCTGGCCTCGCTGGCCGACTCCGGCCTCGACCTGGTGGCCTCGCTGATCACCTTCTACGCCGTGCGCTACGCCGCCGTCCCGCCGGACGCCGAGCACCGCTTCGGCCACGGCAAGGCCGAGGCCTTTTCCAGCCTGATCCAGGGGGGTCTGGTCTTCGCCTCGGCCGCCCTGATCGGGCGCGAGGCGATCGGCGGCCTGCTGCACCCCAGGCCCGTCGAGCACAGCGTCTGGGGCGTCGGGGTGATGATCGTCTCGATCGGCCTGACCCTGGCCCTGATCCGCGCCCAGGCCGCGGTGATGGCCAAGACCCGCTCGGTGGCCGTGGCCGGCGACCACGCCCACTACGCCGCCGACCTGGCGTCCAACGCCGTGACGCTGGCGGGCCTGGCCGCCGTCGCCCTGCTGGGCTGGACCTGGGTGGACGCCGCCGCCGGCCTGGCGGTCGCCGCCTGGCTGCTGTGGGGCGCGGTCGGGGTGTTCCGCCAGGCCGCCGACCAGCTGATGGACCACGAACTGCCGGTCGAGGAACGCGAGGCGATCCTGGCCCTGCTGGTCGACGACCCCCGCGTCGGCGGCGTGCACCAGCTGCGCACCCGCGCCGCCGGCCCGAACATCCACGTCCAGGGCCACATGGACCTCGCCGCCGGCCAGACCTTGGCGGAGGCCCATGCGGTGATGACCGCCGCCGAAGACCGGGTGAGGGCCGCCTTCCCCAGCGCCGACGTGCTGCTGCATCCGGATCCGCGAGGTTTCGCCGAAAAGCACGCGCCGGACGGCCAGGACTTGCCCTGACCGCCTGATGCGCCCAATTAGCGGCCTTCTCCCTACCGACGAGCCCGCTTCCATGGACGACACCCTGGCCCGCCTGCCCGACGCCTTCGCCGGCAAGACCGTGCTGGTGCTGGGCGACGTCATGCTCGACCGGTTCGTCTACGGGTCGGTCGATCGCATCTCGCCCGAGGCCCCGGTGGCGGTGATCGCCATCGAGCGCGAGACGACCATGCTGGGCGGGGCCGGCAACGTGGCCCGCAACGTCGCCGCACTGGGCGGCAAGGCCGTGCTGGCCGGTCTGGTCGGCGACGACGACGCCGGCAAGGCCGTCGCGGCGCTGGTCGAGCGCGAGCCGGGCCTGGAAAGCGCCCTGGCCGTCGATCCCGGTCGCCGCACCACCGAGAAGACCCGCTACGTCGCCGCCTCGCACCAGATGCTGCGCGCCGACCGCGAGGACCGCCATCCGGCCGACCAGACCCTGGCGCTGGCGGCCTTCGAAGCCGTCCTGCCGAGAGCCGACGTCGTGGTGCTGTCGGACTACGCCAAGGGCGTGCTGACGCCGCAGGTCCTGCAGGCCGCCATCGCCGCCGCCCGCGCGGCCGGCAAGCCGGTGATCGTCGATCCCAAGAGCCGCGACCTTTCCCGCTACGACGGCGCCACGGTGATCAAGCCCAACCGCCGCGAGGCCGCCGAGGCCACGGGCGTGACCGGCGCCGACGACGAGGCGGCCGAGGCCGCCGGCGAGGCGATCCTGGCCGCCGCTCCGAACCTTTCCGCCGCCCTGGTCACCCGCGGCGCGGCCGGCATGACCCTGTCGGCCCGCGGCGCCGCGCCCGTGCACTTGCCGGCCAGCGCGCTGGAGGTGTTCGACGTCTCGGGCGCCGGCGACACCGTGGCCGCGACCCTGGCCCTGTCGCTAGCCGCCGGGGCCGACCTGACCGCCGCCGCCCATCTGGCCAACGCCGCCGCCGGCCTGGTGGTCGCCAAGCTGGGCACCGACGTGGTCACCGCCGCCGAGCTGAAGGCCGTGCTGTCCGGCGCACACGGCGATCCCGGCCAGGAAAAGATCGCCGCCCGCGCCCGGATGATGGAGATCGTCGCCGGCTGGCGCGCGCGCGGCCTGAAGGTGGGCTTCACCAACGGCTGCTTCGACTTGCTGCACCCCGGCCACGTCTCGCTGCTGGCCCAGGCGAAGGCCGCCTGCGACCGCCTGGTGCTGGGCCTCAACACCGACGCCTCGGTCCAGCGCCTGAAGGGCCCGACCCGGCCGGTGCAGAAGGAAGACGCCCGCGCCGCCGTCCTGGCCTCGCTGTCGGCCGTCGACCTCGTCACTCTGTTCGACGAGGACACCCCGCTGGAACTGATCAAGGCCATCAAGCCCGACGTGCTGGTCAAGGGCGCCGACTACACGGTCGAGACGGTGGTGGGCTCGGACGTGGTGCTGGCCAATGGCGGCCGGGTGGTGCTGGCCGACCTGAAGGCGGGACAGAGCACCACGGCCCTGATCGCGCGGGCGAATACGCCCTGACGAACCTCCCCCTGTGGGGGAGGTGATCGCGAAGCGATCGGTGGGGGGCGTGGCCGCAGAAACGGCCAAGGCCTCGAAAGCTGAAAACTTCCCCCCACCGGCCTTCGGCCGCCTCCCCCGCAGGGGGAGGTTCCCGAAAAACGCTCATTCCTCCGAATAGCCCTGCTCCGGCAATATCTTGTTAAGCAAAACGGCGCATCGATCAGACGATGCAGCCTGAACGCATGTGGGCATGAGCGTCGAACGCACCCTTCACCACTTCCCCCTCGACCCGGCCTCCCGCCAGGTTCGCCTCGTGCTGGGCGAAAAGCGGCTGCCGTTCGCCGAGGTGCAGGTGCGCTACTGGGAGTCGCCGCCGGAGTTCACCAAGCTGAACCCGTCGGGCCTGACGCCGGTGCTGGTCGAGACCCGCCACCAGCGCACCGCCGTGGTCTGCGAGAGCCGCGCGATCCTGGAGCACATCGAGGAGCAGGAGCCCGAGCCGGCGCTGCTGGGCCGCGAGGCCGGCGAGCGCGCCGAAGCCCGGCGCCTGATGCAGTGGTTCGACCGCAAGTTCGACAACGAGGTCAATGGCTTCCTGCTGCACGAGAAGATGGAGAAGCGTCTCCTGCGCATGGGCGCGCCGGACCTGTCGTCGCTGCGCCGCGGCCGCGACGCCCTGCGCGACCATCTGGGCTACATGGAAAGCCTGCTGCAGGCCCGCGACTGGCTGGCCGGCCGCCGCATGAGTCTCGGCGATTTCGCCGGCGCGGCCCACCTGTCGGTCATCGACTATTTCGGCGACGTGCCCTGGAAGGACTTCCCGGCGGTGCGCACCTGGTACATGAAGCTGAAATCGAGGCCGTGCTTCAGGCCGATCCTGGCCGACCGCTGGCCCGGCCTCGCGCCGGCCGCGCACTATGACGACCTCGACTTCTGACCTGACCCCCGAGACGATCAAGGACGAGATCCGCCGCGAAGCCCTCGCGCTGGGCTTCGACGCCTGCGGCTTCGCCAGCGCCGCCGACGCCTGGCCCAACGGCGACTGGCTGCGCCAGTTCGTGGCCGAGGGCCTGCACGGGGCCATGGGCTGGATGGAGGAGACGCTCGAGCGCCGCAGCCACCCCACCGCCATGTGGACCGATGCGTTGAGCGCCGTCGTGCTGGGCGTCAACTACGGCCCCGACATCGACCCGCTGACCCAGCTGGAGCACCCGGACCGCGCCGCCATCAGCGTCTACGCCCAGGGCGACGACTATCACGAGGTGGTCAAGAAGCGGCTCAAGCAGCTGGCCGGTTGGATGCACCGGCGCTGGGGCAATGAAGTGAAGGTGTTCGTCGACACCGCGCCGCTGATGGAAAAGCCCCTGGCCCAGCGCGCCGGCCTGGGCTGGCAGGGCAAGCACACCAACCTGGTCTCGCGCCAGTTCGGCTCGTGGCTGTTCCTGGGCAGCGTGCTGACCACGCTGGACCTGCCGCCGGACGAGGCCGAGATCGACCGCTGCGGCTCGTGCAGCGCCTGCCTGGACATCTGCCCGACGGGCGCCTTCCCCGCGCCGCACCGGCTGGATGCGCGGCGCTGCATCTCCTACCTGACCATCGAGCTGGCCGGGCCGATCCCCGACGAGTTCAGGCCGATGCTGGGCAACCGCATCTACGGCTGCGACGACTGCCTTGCCGCCTGCCCGTGGAACAAGTTCGCCAGCCTGTCGGCCGAGGCCAAGTTCCACGCCCGCGAGACGCTGAAGACCCCGCCGCTGGCGGAACTGGCCGTGCTGGACGACCCGTCGTTCCGGGCCCTCTTCTCCAAGAGCCCGATCAAGCGCATCGGCCGCGACCGCTTCGTACGCAACGTGCTCTACGCCATCGGCAACAGCGGCGACGCGGGCCTGCTGGCCGTGGTCGAGCCCCTGAGGGCCGATCCCGACGAGACCGTGCGCGACGCCGCCGACTGGGCGGCCGCGCGGCTCGCTCAGGCCACGTAGACGAACGGCGTGTCGAGCTCGGCGAGGCGTGGCGCAGCAGCGTCGCGGGCGTTGACGCTCACCGCGTCAGCCGGAACGCGCCAGTCGATGGCCAGGGCCGGATCGTTCCAGGCCAGCACGCCCTCGGCCTGAGGCGCGTAGTAGCCGGTGACCTTGTAGAACACCTCGCATTCGTCGGTCAGGGTGCAGTAGCCATGGGCGAAACCCTCGGGGACCAGCAGTTGCCGCCCGTCGTCGGCCGACAGCTCGACCGCCACCGAACGCCCGAAGGTCGGCGAGCCGGCGCGGATGTCGACGGCGACATCGAGGATCGCGCCCCGCACGCAGCGGATCAGCTTGGCCTGGGCGTGCGGCGGGCGCTGGAAGTGCAGGCCGCGCACGACGCCGCGCACGGTCGAACGCACGTGGTTGTCCTGCACGAAGGCGCCGCCCGAAAAGCCGGCCTCGTCCAGCGCCGACTGGCGGAAAGTCTCCGAGAACCAGCCGCGCTCGTCGCCATGGCGCGCGGGCGTGATAAGCAGCACCCCAGGGATCGCCGTCGGCGTGATCTTCATTCGTCGAACCTCAAACCCGAGTTACGCTCCACGCATGGCCACAGTCGCCGAAAATCGCAAGGACGCCGACCCGCTGGTCAGCGTGGTGGTGGTGGCCTACCAGAGCGGACCGACCCTGGCCCGGTGCCTGGAGGCGCTGCGCGCCCAGACCTTCACCGACTTCGAGATCCTGCTGGTCGACAACGCCTCGACGGACGGCGCGCCGCAGGCGGCCGCCGCCGCGGATCCGGCGATCCACCTGATCGAGCCGCACGCCAATCTCGGCTTCGCCGCCGGCAACAACCTGGCCGCACGCGCCGCCCGCGGCCACTGGCTGGCCCTGCTCAATCCCGACGCCTATGCGCAGCCCGACTGGCTGGAGCGCTGGATCGCCGCGACCAAGGCCTGGCCGAGCGTGCGCTCGTTCGCCAGCCTGCAGATCGCCGCCGACGCGCCCAGCCTGCTGGACGGGGCCGGCGACGTGATGTCGGTCTCGGGCTTTCCGTTCCGGGGCGGTTACGGCTCACCCCGTCCGGCCGAGCTCCCGACCGGCGAGGTGTTCTCGGCCTGCGGCGCGGCCCACCTGATAGACCGCGACCTCTTCCTGCGGCTGGGCGGCTTCGACGAGAGCTTCTTCTGCTACTGCGAGGACGTCGACCTGGGCTATCGCCTGCGGTTGGTCGGGGAGCCCACGGTGCTGACGCCCGAAGCGGTCGTGGCCCATGTCGGCTCGGCCTCGACCTCGGTGCGTTCCGACTTCGCCCTGTTCCACGGCACCCGCAACCGGGTCTGGCTGTTCGTCAAGAACACGCCCTGGCCGCTGCTGTGGCTGACCGCGCCGCTGCACGCCCTGACCACCCTGATGCTGATGGCCCGTCACGCCACGCGCGGAGAGGCCAAGGCGCCGCTGCGGGGCTTGGCCGCCGCCCTGAAGGGCCTGGGCCCGGCCTGGCGCGCCCGCCGCGCGATCCAGGGCGGCCGCAAGGCCTCGTGGCTGGCCATCGCGTCCGCCATGACCTGGAACCCGCTCGACCTCTTCGGCATGCGGGTGGTGATCAAGCCCGCGAAAGCTCGTCGATCATCCGGCGCATGAACTGGGCGCCGCGCTCCATCTGGGCGATCTCGACATATTCGTCGGGCTGGTGGGCCTGGTCGATCGAGCCGGGACCGCAGATGACGGTGGAGAAGCCCGCGCCCTGGAACTGCCCCGCCTCGGCGGCGTAGGGCGCGACGCGGGCCGGACCGTTGTCGCCGGCCATGCGGCGGGCGAAGGTCTCGGCGACCCCGTCCTTTTCCGGTGCGAACGACGGCGTCAGCGAGCGCACCTCGACCTTGACCCCGCCTTCGGGCGCCTTGGCCTTGACCTCGGCGTCGAGCCGCGCGGCCAGGGCGAAGAAGTCGGCCAGGATGGCGTCGGGATCCAGGCCCGGCGGCGTGCGCAGGTCGAAGACGAACACGCACTGCCGCGCCAGGATGTTCACCGCCGTGCCGCCGTTGACCTGGCCGATGGTCAGGGTCGCGCCCTTGGGCAGGAACGGCGAGGCCGGATCGGCCTCGCGCTCCAGCCGTTCGGACAGCGCCACGAGGTGGCTCATCAGCTTCACGGCGACCATGTTGGCCGAGACGCCCAGGTGGGTGAGGCTGGAATGGGCCTCGCGGCCGGTCACCGTCACCCAATAGCTGGCGATGCCCTTGTGGGCCTGGACGGCGACCATGTCGGTGGGCTCGCCCACCACCACCAGGGCCGGCCGGGGCACGTCGCGGGCGATGACTTCGATCATGTCGGGCGCGCCCAGGCAGCCGATCTCCTCGTCATAGGAGAAGGCCAGGTGCACGGGCCGTTCCAGTTCGGCGGCGGCGAGGTCGGGCGCGGCCGCCAGGGCAAGGGCCAGGAACCCCTTCATGTCGCAGGTCCCGCGGCCGTAGAGGCGGCCGTCGCGCTCGGTCAGCACCCAGGGGTCGCTGGACCAGGGCTGGCCGTCGACCGGCACCACGTCGGTGTGGCCCGACAGCACGACCCCGCCCTCGACGGCCGGGCCGATGCTGGCCATCAGGTTGCTCTTGGTCCCGTCGGCGTTGGGCACCCGCCGCGAGGCCACGCCGAGGTCGGAAAGATAGGCCTCGACCCATTCGATCAGGGCCAGGTTGGAGCCGCGCGAGGTGGTGTCGAAGGCGACCAGCTTGGCCAGGATGTCGACGGCGCGGACGGAAAGCGCTTCAGCGGAGGAAACCATGGCCAGAGCCTAGGCCGCGCCGCCCCGCTCCGCCAATCCCAAGTCGGCGATCAGGCAGGATCATGCGGCCTTGCGGAAAAACCTCGCGCGCCACGCAAGAAACGTCCCTGTCAGCGGCTTTCCTTCGCCCAGGCTAGGCTTTAGAGGAAGCGGACCATGATCCTGTCCCTCTCCTGCCCCGACCAGCCCGGCATCGTCGCCAAGGTCTCGACCTTCCTGTTCGAGCGCGGCTGCAACATCCTCGACGCCCAGCAGTTCGACGACCAGGAGACGGGCGACTTCTTCATGCGCGTCGTCTTCGATCCGGACGGCAGCGACCGCGACGCCCTGCGCGCCGAGTTCGAGGTCCTGGCCAAGGGCTTCTCGATGCGCTGGACCCTGCGCGACCCGGCCGAGCGCTATCGCGTCATGATCCTGGCCAGCAAGTTCGACCACTGCCTGGCCGACCTCGTCTATCGCTGGCGGATCGGCGAGCTGCCGATGGACGTCACCGCCATCGTCGCCAACCACGCGGCCGAGACCTACACCCACGTCGACCTGTCGGGCCTGCCCTTCCATCACCTGCCGGTGACCAAGGAGACCAAGTTCGAGCAGGAAGCCGCGCTCTGGAAGCTGATCCAGGAGACGCGCACCGACATCGTCGTGCTCGCCCGCTACATGCAGGTGCTGTCCGACGGCCTGGCCGCGAAGCTGGCCGGCCGCTGCATCAACATCCACCACTCGTTCCTGCCCGGCTTCAAGGGCGCCAAGCCCTACCACCAGGCCCACGCGCGCGGCGTGAAGGTGATCGGGGCGTCCGCCCACTACGTGACCGGCGACCTCGACGAGGGTCCGATCATCGAGCAGGACGTCGAGCGCATCAGCCACCGCGACACGCCCGAGGACCTGGTCCGCAAGGGCCGCGACATCGAGCGCCGCGTCCTGGCCCGCGCCCTGCGCTGGCGCCTGGAAGACCGGGTGCTGCTGAACGGTCGCAAGACCGTGGTCTTCACCGACTGACGGCGGGCCGCGCATGAACCTCGACCCCGCCGTTCCGCCCGAGGCCGGCCGCGGCCAGGTCCTGGTCTACATGCCCGACCGCGGCGTCGGCGACCTGACCTGGCACCTGCCGACCCTGCGCGCCATCGCCGCCACGACGCCGGAACAGACCGTGCTGCTGGCCGCGCGGCCGTCGAGCCGGGCCCGCGACCTCTTGGGCGCGGAGACCTGCGTCACCGCCATCGACTATCTCGACTACCGCTCGGGGACCTGGAAGAACCTCCAGGAGATCGCCGACTTCCGCCGCCTGTGCCGGACCCGCCGGCCGCGCGCGGTGTGGATCCTGGAAAAGATCGACCGCCCCGCCATCGGCGCGGCCCTGGCCGGGGTGCCCGAGCGGCGAGGCTTCGGCCTGGGGCACGGCCAGCAGCGCTGGCTGACCCACGGTCCCTACCTGCCCAAGGCCATGCGTCCGGCCCACCGGATCGACAAGCTGGCCGCCTTCGAGACGGCCCACGGCCTGGAGGTCGCCAGCCGCGAGCCGGCACTGGTCCCGACCCCGGCGGCCCTGGCCGCCGTCGAAGCGCGCTTCGGCGCCCTGCCGCGTCCGTGGATCGTCTATGGCGTCGGCGCCAGCGAAGCCCGGCGGATGTGGCCGCTGGCCCGCTTCGCGGCCCTGAGCGCGGCGCTTTCCGACCTCGGCGGAACCCGCTTCTGGCTGGGCGGCTTCGAGGACAAGGCCCGCGTCGACGCCCAGCTGGCTAACGGCTCGCCGGCCGGCGTCGCCGAGGTCAATGTCTGCGACCTGAAGTTCGACGTCGGCTCGGCCCTGATGTCCCGGGCCGACCTGTTCGTCGGCAACGATTCCGGGCCGATGAACCTGTCGGCCTCGGTCGGCGCGCCGACCCTGGGGCTGTTTGGTCCAGGACCCGTGCTGGACTATTCGCGCTTCCTGCACGCCCAGGCGACCGAGGATCTGGCGACGCTGGAGGCCGAGACGGTCGCCGCCCGCGCCCGCGTCCTACTGGCCTGAGGCCGGCTGGCCTGACGCTGGCTGGCCTGACGCTGGTTGGCCGGCGGCGATCCGCGTCAGGGTCGCCTCCATCTGGTCGCAGGCCCGCTCCCAGGTGAACTGTGCCAGCACCTCGCGCACCGCGCCGTTCAGCCGCGCGCGCAGCTCGGTGTCGGCGACCAGGCGCAGCAGGTTGTCGGCCAGGGCGCGGGGATCGCGCGGCGCGCTCATCAGCGCCGTCTCGCCGTCGACGGCGAACTCGCGGTGGCCCAGCACGTCGGTGATCGCCAGGGCCGCGCCGCACAGGGCCGCCTCGCACGGCGGCAGGCCCCAGCCTTCGTTGTGGCTGGCCGACAGGAACACGGCCGAGCGGTTGTAGAGCGCCCGCAGGTCCGCGTCGGTGGGCGAGGCGTGATAGGTCACGTACGGCGGCAGGCCCTCGGGCGCGCCGGGGCCGTACATCTCGACGGTCAGGCGCGGCTCGGCGGCGTGGGCCAAGGCGAGCGCCTCCAGGGCGTCGGCAAAACCCTTGTAGCTGGCCCGCTGGTGGATCATCGCCACCCGCCAGGGATCGCGCCCGGCCAGCGGCGTGTCGAGACCGAAGGTTTCGAAGGCCAGGCCGTTGGGCACCAGCGCCGCCTCGACGCCGCGCTCGGCCGCCTTGGCCCGGATCGACCGGGCGATGACGATCTTGGGCATCGGCGCGGACCAGGCGCGTTCGACGCCCTCGGCGTCGCGCTCGAAGCCGAAGTCCCAGTGCTGGGCGAAGAAGACCTTGGCGCCATGGCTGGCGGGCAGGCGATCGACGGCCTCGACGGCGCTCCACACCGTCGCCACCACGACGTCGCCGGGCGGCGTCCACTTCGGCGAAAGATCAAGGGTCCACAGCACGCGAACCTTGGGCGAGATGCTGGCCCAGGTCGGCCGCCAGCGGCCGTCGCGCTTCCACCGGCGCCAGCGCAGCCACAGGCGAATCTTCTTGCCCAGGCGCGCGGCCGGCTTCTGCGCCGCCGGCAGGACGACGGTCACGTCGTGCCCGCGCTCGGCCAGCCGATTGGCGTGCTCATAGACGACACGCGTTCCGCCCACCGGGCGAAGGCTCGCCCCAGGCTCCACGAATACGATTTTCACGCGCGCCCCCCTGGCGGACCAAAACCTACTACGGGCCTCAGCCCTTCGGCGCCTGCAGCTTGCTGCGCAGGACGTCGATCAGTTCGATCTTGAAGACCAGGGTGCTGCCCGGCGGAATGTCCGGCCCGGCCTGCATGTCGCCATAGGCCAGGTCGGCGGGCACGTAGAGCATCCACTCGTCGCCCGGGCGCATCAGCTGCATGGCCTCGACCCAGCCCGGGATCAGGCCGCGCAGCTGGAACGAGGCCGGCACGCCGCGCTCATAGGAGCTGTCGAACACCATGCCGTCCAGGCGCTTGCCTTCGTAGTGGACCTTGACCTCGTCGATCGGGCGCGGGTGCAGGCCGTCGGCCGGACCCGAGCGCACCACCTTGTACTGCAGGCCGCTGGGCAGGGTGACCACGCCCGGCTGCTTGGCGTTTTCGGCCAGGAAGCCCACGCCGGCGGTCTTGTTGGCCGAAATCGCGGCCTGCTTGGCGGCGAGGTCTTCCTTCGAGGGCCCACACCCGGTCAGGGACAGGCCGGCCAGGACGGCGATGACGAGGAACCGTGCGCGCATGTGAAGTCTTTCCGAGGGCGAAACCGCGCCCTGAGCTAGCAGGCTTGGCGCGAACATCAATCATTCCATGCTTGGAACGCTTTCCAGACACCGTTGTCACGCAACGGTGGTGGCGCGTGCGGCTCCGAGCCCTTAAGACGCATCCATCAAGACGTAAAACGAGGCGTTCATGAAACCTGTCCGCAAGGCCGTTCTTCCCGTCGCGGGTCTTGGCACCCGGGTCCTGCCCGGCACCAAGTCGACGCCGAAGGAACTGCTCAACGTCGTGGACCGGCCGATCCTGTCCTACATCGTCGAGGAAGGCCGCGCCGCCGGCATCGAGCACTTCGTGTTCATCACCGGCCGCGGCAAGGGCGCCATCGAGGACTATTTCGATCACCAGATCGAACTCGAGATGCAGCTCGAGGCCAAGGGCAAGCTCGACATCCTCAAGCAGCTGCGCGACGAGCTGCCCAAGCCGGGCGAGATGAGCTTCGTGCGCCAGATGGCCCCGCTGGGCCTGGGCCACGCGGTGTGGTGCGCCCGCGACATCATCGGCGACGAGCCGTTCGCCGTGCTGCTGCCCGACGTCATCGTCGACTCGCCGAAGTCGGCGCTCAGCCAGCTGATCGAGGTCTATGACCAGGTCGGCGGCGGCAACATCATCGGCGTCGAGGAAGTGCCCGAGAGCGAGACCCACAAGTACGGCGTCGTCGCCCCCAGCAAGGTCGAGGGCCGCCTGGCCACGATGAGCGGCATGGTCGAGAAGCCGGCCAAGGGCACGGCCCCGTCGAACTGGGCCATCGCCGGCCGCTACATCCTGCAGCCGGAGATCTTCGACCTGCTGGCCAGCCAGGAAAAGGGCGCCGGCAACGAGATCCAGCTGACGGACTCGATGGCCAAGCTGATGCAGGACCAGGCCTTCCACGCCTATGTCTACGAAGGCGACACCCACGACTGCGGCGACAAGATCGGCCTGCTGAAGGCCAATGTCGCCCTGGCCCTGAAGCGTCCGGACCTCGGCGAAGCGGCCCGCGCGGCGATCTCGGCGCTGCTCTAGGCATCGCTCACGCCAGAAACTGAAAAGGCCCCGCTCCTGCTGGAGCGGGGCCTTTTTGTTATGCGGCGGGCGCTGTCGCCTCACACCGTGCGGGGCGGGTAGCCGTGTTCGCGCAGGGCGTTCATGACTTCCTGGGTGTGCTGGGCGTCGCGGGTCTCGATGGTGATGTCGAACTCCGCGCCCTTGGCCGGCACGTCGAGGGCCAGGCGGTTGTGGTTCACCTCGATGATGTTGGCGCCCATGGTCCCGATCACGCTGGCCACGGTCGACAGCAGGCCCGGACGGTCGTCGCCGACGATGCGCAGGGACACCAGGCGCTGGGCGCGCACCAGTTCGCGGGTCAGCACCGAGGCCAGCAGGCGGGTGTCGATGTTGCCGCCGCACAGGATCAGGCCGCACTTCTTGCCGCGGAAGCGTTCCGGATAGGCCAGCAGCGCCGCCAGCGAGGCCGCGCCGGCCCCTTCGGCGATGGTCTTCTCGACATTGCAGTAGAGCGAGACCGCCTGCTCGAGATAGGGCTCCTCCAGCAGCAGCACGTCCTCGATCAGGGGACGGGCGACGCTGTAGGTCAGTTCGCCGACCTGCTTGACCGCGACGCCCTCAGCAATCGTCTGGCCGCCGCAGTGGGCCTGGACGCCGCGCATCTTGGCGGTGAACGAGGGATACATCGCCGGCTCGCAGCCGATGATGCGGATGTCGGGATTGATCGCCTTGGCCGCCGTGGCGACGCCGCTGATCAGGCCGCCGCCGCCGATCGGCACCGGCAGGATCTCCAGGTCGGGCACGTCTTCGAGCATCTCCAGGGCGATGGTGCCCTGGCCGGCCATGATGTCGTAGTCGTCGAACGGGTGGACGAAGGTCAGGCCCTGCTCGTCGCGCAGCTTGCGCGCATGGGCGTTGGCGTCGTCATAGGTTTCGCCTTCGATGACCACGTTGGCGCCGAAGTCGCGGGTGTGCTGCACCTTCACGAACGGGGTGGTCTTGGGCATGACGATAGTCACCGGCACGCCGAGGCGGGCGCCGTGATAGGCCAGGCCCTGGGCGTGGTTGCCGGCGCTGGCGGCGATGACGCCCTTCTGCTTCTCGGCGTCCGACAGCAGCAGCAGCTTGTTGAGCGCGCCGCGCTCCTTGTAGGCGGCGGTGAACTGCAGGTTCTCGAACTTCACCCACACCTCGGCCCCGGTAATCTTGGACAGGGTCCGAGAATAGCGACAGGGCGTGCGCTCGATGTGGCCGGCCAGACGGTCGGCGGCGGCGCGGATGGCGTCAATCGAAAGAACCATAGACAAGTCACCTCGTAAGCGGCGGGACCCTAGCGATGCGGCCTGGGTGGAGCAACCGACCTCGTCCCCCCGAGGCGGGTCAGCGCGCGAGTTTCTCCCGCCACGGGGCCTTCGCGACGGCCTCGGCGAAGCCGGCGTCGTGGCGGGCGATGTCGGCCTGGGCCCGCGCGCCGAGCGCGGCGCGACGGGCCGGGTCCCCGGCCAGCAGGCGCAGCGCCTCGGCCGTCGCCGCCGGATCGACCTCGGCCCAGACCTGCCCCGATGCATAGATACCCTGCGGATCGACGACGGGCGTCAGGGCGTAGGGCAGCAGGACGCTGTTGTCCGTCGTCATGAAGTCGATATTGCCCGACCAGCCGGTGGCCACCACGCAACGCCCCAGCGCCATCGCCTCGGCCATGACCAGGCCGTAGCCCTCGGCGCGGTGGGTGGAGAGCACGATGTCGGCGCTGGCGATCAGCGCCAGGACGCCGTCGCCGTCGAGATGCTCCTCAAGCAGGATCAGGTCGGCGCGACCGGCGAAGCGCTCGCGCAGGGCGGCCAGGTCACGGGGTGAGCTCTCGCCGCCCAGAACCTTGCACACCAGCACCCGGTCGGCCCGCGCCTCCGGAAACGCCGTCAGGAAGGCCGCCACCGCCGCGTCGGGGTTCTTGCGGGCCCGCGACGAGCGCATATCGAACATCACCAGCACGACGAGCGCCTGCTCCGGGATTCCGAAGCGGGCGCGATCGGGCTTCACCGCCGCCATCGACGGCAGGATATGCGGAACCACCCTGACCGCCGGCGCGTCCGGGCCGCGGCCGACGGCGTCGATCACCGCCTGGGCGACGAAGCGGCTGGGCGCCCAGATCTCGTTGAGGCCGCGCGCGGCCCTGGCCCAGCGGCGCGGCAGGCGCGGCAGTTCCCAGGCCCACACCCCGATCCGGTAGCGTCCGGCCAGGGCCTCCGGTGGAAAGGCCGCCAGCAGGCGCAGGAGTTCGGGCGCGTTGCAGTGGGCGATCCAGACCCCGCCGGGCGGCCCGGGCGGGGGGGCGACGGCGTCGATGCGCGAGGCCAGGATCGGCTCGATGTCGTGGGTCAGGACGGGCAGGCCCAGCTCGGCCAGGCCCCGGACCGTGGCCCGGCCGGCGACGCCGACGCCCAGGGTGCGGTTCATAAACCCGCTGACCACCAGGCGTCCCGGCGCGACGTCCGCCAGCGGGGTGGGCGCCAGACGCGCGGCGCGCGGGCCGAACAGACCTGCCCCGGCGGCGGCGATGGCGGCGCGGCCGGCGGCGGCGCGCCATCGCTCGGGCAGGGGCAGGTCCCGCCAGGCCTTACGCAACAAGGCCGCGAGCGAGGCGGTCACGAGCCGGCGACGCCGGCGTCAGACCCGGACCGAGCCAAGATTGGCTCCGTACCAGTCGTAGGTGCGCTTCAGGCCCTCGGCCAGGCTGACCCGCGCTTCCCAGTCCAGCGCGGTGATGCGCGAGACGTCGTAGCCGCGGACCAGCTGGCCCTTGGGCTTGGTCACGTCCCAGACGATCTCGCCTTCGTACCCGGACACCTCGGCCAAGGTCTCGACCAGGGTGCGGATCGGCACGGACTTGCCCGTGGCCGTGTTGAAGGCGCCCGAGCCGCGCTCGGCGACGCGGATGAAGGCCTCGGCGGCGTCGCCCGCGAACAGGAAGTCGCGGGTCGGCGTGCCGTCGCCCCAGATGGTGATGCTGGGCAGGTTCTCGCGCTTGGCGCGATGGAAGCGCGACACCAGCGAGGGCACCACGTGGCCGTAGACCTCGTCGAACCGGTCGCCCGGGCCATAGAGGTTGGTGCAGATCAGATAGCCGAAATCCAGCCCGTACTGGCCCTTGTAGGCCTCGAGCTGGGCCAGCATCGCGCGCTTGGCGTGGCCGTAGGGTCCTTCCGAACCGTGCGGCGCGCCCAGCCACAGATCGTCCTCGCGCATCGGGATCGGCGCGAGATCGGAGTAGATCGCCGTCGTGCCGGCGGCCACGACCTTGCGCGCGCCGACCCGACGCGAGACCTCGACGACGTTGAGGTTGATCTTGGCGTTCTCGTAGAAGGCCTGGCCGCCGAAGCTGATGTTGCCCTGCACGCCGGTGACCCGGCCGGCCAGGTGAAACACCACGGTCGGGGCGAAGTCGCGCCAGACCGCCTCGACCGCCGCTTCGTCCAGCAGGTCGCAGTCAGCGCGGGTCGGGGCGCGCAGCGCGCCGACCCGGCCGTCCAGGGCGGACAGGAGCGCCGTTCCCAGCACTCCGCCCGCGCCCGTCACCAGTACGCGCTCAGCGCTCAAATCAATCTGCTGATCGCTCATGACTTACACGTATCCGCTGGTCGTTAGCCGACGATGCCTTGGTGGTTCCAGTGCAGCGAGCCGTCACGATAGCGGGCGCGATCGGCCTCGACCATCTCGGTGACCAGTTCCTGCAGGCTGGTGGTGGCCGTCCAGCCGAGCTTTTCCTTGGCCTTGGTCGCGTCGCCGATCAGCAGTTCGACCTCGGCCGGACGGAACAGCTTGGTCGAGACCTGGGTCAGCAGCTTGCCGGTCTTGGCGCAGCGGCCGATCTCGTCGACGCCCTCGCCTTCCCAGACCACGTCGATGCCCGCCGCCTGGAAGGCCAGGGTGACGAAGTGACGGACCGAGTGGGTTTCGCCGGTAGCCAGGACGAAGTCGTCGGCCTCGTTGTGCTGCAGGATGCGCCACATGCCCTCGACGAAGTCGCGGGCGTGGCCCCAGTCACGGCGAGCGTCGAGGTTGCCCAGGGTCAGGACGGTGTCGACGCCTTCGGCGATCAGGGCCACCGAGCGGGTGATCTTGCGGGTGACGAAGGTCTCGCCGCGCACCGGGCTCTCGTGGTTGAACAGGATCCCGTTCGACCCGAAGATGTTGAAGCCCTCGCGGTAGTTCACCGTCAGCCAGTAGGCGTAGAGCTTGGCCACGGCGTAGGGGCTGCGCGGATAGAACGGGGTCTTTTCCGTCTGCGGCACCTGCTGCACCAGACCGTACAGCTCCGAGGTCGAGGCCTGGTAGAAGCGGGTCTTGTTCTCCAGCTTCATGGTGCGGATGGCTTCGAGGAAGCGCAGGGCGCCGACGCCGTCGGCGTTGGCGGTGTATTCCGGGGTCTCGAAGCTGACCGACACGTGGCTCTGGGCGGCCAGATTATAGATCTCGTCGGGCTGCACGTCAGCCACCAGACGCATGATCGACGAGGAGTCGGTCAGGTCGCCGTAGTGCAGGATGAAGCGGTCGTTGTACTCGGGATTGTTGCGCAGCTTCTCGATGCGGAACTCGTTGTACCACGAGCTGCGACGACGGAAGCCGTGAACCGTGTACCCCTTTTGCAGCAGAAGTTCGGCCAGGAACGTACCGTCTTGGCCGGTCACGCCGGAAATGATCGCTGAACGAGCCATGTATATGCCTGATTAGAGATTGGGTCGAATAGGTCGGCTTTCAGGGCCGGGCTTAACGCTTGGGTCGACGGATGCCCATGACCAAACGGATGATCTTGCCGCCGCCCCTGATGATCCAAGGCGGGAGCGGCAACGTCTTGAGCAGGCTGACGATGATGTCGCGACGCTCCTGCTCCGGGAGCGCGGCGATCGCCGCCGCGGTGATCGGCATGCCGGCCGGCGCCGCCTCGGCCAGGGCCTTGACGGTCGGCGTGGTGTAGCGGCCCAGCACGGCCACGGCCTTGCCGGCCTCGTAGGGCTGCTGGCCGATCGAACGCAGACGCTCGTAAAGCTTGAGATCCGCCGAGCACAGCGGGGCGTCAACGACGGCCGGCTTGGCGAACTTTTCTTGCAGGTAGGCCTGCATGCCCGACCAGGCCATGAACTGGAACGCGCCGCTGGCCTTGATCAGGGCCTTACGCCGGAACATGAAGTTGGCCAGGGTGAGCAGCGGAACCGGCCGCTTGCCCACGGGGCGGGCATAGTCGGCGTATTCGGAGCCCTCGAACAGGCGCTGGGCCGGGTCGTAGTGGCGAATGACCACGCCCGTGCGGACCGCGTCCGCGTCGCCTTCGGCCAGGGCTTGCGTGAGCCGCAGGCCATAGTCGGCGAACACCCGCTCGTGGCCCAGGAAGACGCTCACATAGTCGCCCTCGAGGCCTTCGAGGACCTCGGCGAGCACGAAGCCGATGGCGTTGGGGCTGTCGCCGATAGCCATCGGCGCCGACACCAGTTCGATCGCGCCTTCAGGCAGGAAATCGAAGGCGCGGGGGCCGGCCGGCGAGGCGCGCGTGACCAGGGTGACCTTGGTGCGCACGCCCTTCAGCGCGACCAGATCCGTCAGCAGGTCCTGCGGCAGCGGCGCGTTTTCGTCGAGCGCCAGCACGACGGCGTCGAGCGTCGGCGTCGTCTCGACGCTGAGCGCGGCGATCTTCTCGGCCTTGGCGTCGCGAGCCGTCTTGTAGGCGGCGAAGGCGCCGAGCAGCTGCCGATGCAGCGCGTAGAACTCGACGAACTTGTTCTGCAGCGCCGAGGCCTTGGCGAAGGCCGCCTCGGGATTGGCGTTGAAGTCGGCCAGCGCGGACGCCAGGAAGCCCGCGTCCAGCTGGCCGTCGGCGGCGAGCGGAACCTCGACCACCTCGTCCTTGAAGTAGCGCGACACGAACGGGTTCTGGTCGGCGAACACCAGGGCGCCGGCGGCGGCGCCTTCGAACAGGCGGTTGGACATGATGCCCGAGCGGATGTGCGCCTGGGACGAGAAGGCCAGCACCGCGCCGCTGCGGCTCAGCTCCTCGATCAGGGTCTTGCCGTCGAAGGGCACGGAATACTTGTAGCCCTTGAAGCCTTCCCAGACCCGCACGCCGCGGACTTCCTCGGGGCCGAAGATGTCGAGCACGCCGCGCTCGTCGAGCCGGGTGAGGAGCGCGTCGAACCGTCCCTTCGACTTGGAAAGCCGTTCCCAGTTGATGCCGCAGTAGGCGAACCGGCGATCGTCGCGCAGCCGCGCCGGCACGATCGGCCCCGACAGCGTGTGATTGACCTGCACGAAGGGCGTGCCCTCGTAGCTGTCGCCCAGCTCGCCCCGCATCATCCGCTCGACAGCCGGCGATCCGCACACGAAGTAGCCGTCGTGGCTCAACTGATTGTCGAGATAGGGACTCAGCCCCCACTCGACGTAGAAATCGACAGGATTCCACAGCGCGCCCCACGAGAAGCAATCGTAGGTCTTCGCTGTTTCATAATGAAGAGAGATGACGAAATCGACGTCATCTTGTGCAATCTTCCTGCGCGGACCATTCAGTATAAAGCCCAAGCGGTCAACTTCGACGACATCGACGCCGATAAGGCTACAGGCTGCGCGAAATCTCTCTATGCTTTCGTGTTCAGCGGCAGCTTGATCAGGCCACAACCTGATGATCGCGACCTTCTTCTTGAATTGACCAATGCGATCAAGCTCTTCGGCCATAGAAACGGGCCAATGGGCCACGCCTCGAACATCCGAATACCCTTGAACAGCCATCCCGAGATCTCCACCGAACTTCCGTCCGCCGCCTCTCCGGTCGCGACGGAGGCTTTCGTCCGCTAACATAGCGGCGCATTCGCGCAAACACCTATCGACGCCAAAGTCGCAAAGATTGGTCGAGAACGTGAAAGTGGCGTGAAACCTCGGAAACGACGCTTGATTGCGCTATCGACGGTCTGGTAGGACCCGGCCTGATTTGCCAACCGGTCCGATAGGGGCGTGCGCTTATGAAGGCTATCATTCTGGCAGGTGGCTTGGGGTCTCGCCTCGGCGAGGAGACCGACACCAAGCCAAAGCCAATGGTGAGCGTGGGTGAGCGCCCTATTCTTTGGCACATCATGAAGATCTATAGCCAACACGGCATCAACGACTTTATCGTCTGCCTCGGCTACAAGGGTTATGTAATCAAAGAGTTCTTCGCGAACTACTTTCTGCATACCTCGGACGTGACCTTCGACGTCGCCAAGAACAGCATGGAAGTGCACCGCAACGCGGCCGAGCCGTGGCGGGTGACCCTGATCGAAACCGGCGCAGAGTCGATGACCGGCGGCCGCCTGAAGCGCGTCCGCGAACACGTCGCCGACGAAGAGGCCTTCTGCCTCACCTACGGCGACGGCGTGGCCGACATCGACGTCACCGCCCTGGTCGACTTCCACCGCAAGCACGGCAAGCTGGCCACCCTGACGGGCGTGCGCCCGCCCGGCCGCTTCGGCGCCCTGACGCTCGACGGCACGACGGTCGAGTCCTTCGAGGAAAAGCCGGTCGGCGACGGCGCCTGGATCAATGGCGGCTTCTTCGTGCTGTCGCCCAAGGTCATCGACTACGTCGACGGCGACGACACTGTCTGGGAACAGGGCCCGATGCGCGGCTTGGCCGCGGAGCGCCAGCTGGAGACCTTCTTCCACGACGGCTTCTGGCAGTGCATGGACACCCTGCGCGACCGCCGCACCCTCGAAGACCTGTGGGCGTCCGGAAAGGCGCCGTGGAAATCGTGGTAGAAACCTACGAGAACGCGTCGTTCTGGCAGGGTAAACGCGTCTTCCTGACGGGCCACACCGGCTTCAAGGGTTCCTGGCTCAGCCTGATGCTGCAGCGCCGCGGCGCCCTGGTGCATGGCTTCGCCCTGCCGCCGCTGGAAGGCTCCCAGCTGTTCGCGGCGGTCGAGAACGCCGGCGCCCTGCAGTCGTCGACCATCGGCGACATCCGCGACCAGGCCGCCCTCGAGGCCGCGCTCAAGCGCAGCGAGGCTGACGTGGTGCTGCACCTGGCCGCCCAGCCGCTGGTGCGCCTGTCCTACGCCGACCCGGTCGGCACCTACGCCACCAACGTCATGGGCACCGTCCACCTGCTCGACGCGACCCGTCGCCAGGAGACGGTCCAGGCCACCGTCGTGGTCACCAGCGACAAGTGCTACGAGAACCGCGAGTGGTTCTGGGGCTATCGCGAAGACGAGGCGATGGGGGGCTACGACCCCTACAGCAACAGCAAGGGCTGCTCGGAGCTGGTCGCCAGCGCCTTCCGCCGCTCGTACTTCGGGCCCAAGTCGCGCAACAACGTCGGCTCGGGCCGGGCTGGCAACGTGATCGGCGGCGGCGACTGGTCGGCCGACCGCCTGCTGCCGGACCTGATCCGCAACTGCCTCGACGGCGCCCCGACACCGATCCGCAACCCGGTGGCCGTGCGTCCCTGGCAGCACGTCCTCGAACCGCTGTCGGGCTATCTGCGCCTGGCCGAGGAACTGGCCGGCGACAAGGGCGAGACCTTCGCCAACGGCTGGAACTTCGGTCCCGACGCCAGCTCCGAGCGGACGGTCAAGGACGTGGTGGAAGCCACCTGCCTGGCCTGGGGCGACGGCGCCCGCTGGGCGGTCGACGCCGGCGAGCATCCGCACGAGGCTGGGTACCTGAAGCTCGACTCGTCCAAGGCCCGCCGCCTGCTGAATTGGGCGCCGACCTGGGACTTCGACCAGACGATCGCCAAGACCGTCGAGTGGTATAAGGCCGAAGCCCGCGGAGACGACCTCGTCGCGGTGTCGCAACGCCAGATTTCGGAATATTTCGCCGCCATCGCGGCGCGCTAGGAACTTACTTGATGGCCGACGCCCCCAAATCCGCCGAAGAGCTCCGCAAGCAGATCCTCGAGCTGACCGCCGAGTACGCGCGCGTCGCGCATGCGCCCAAGCCCTTCGTGGCCGGCGAGTCGGCCGTGGCCGTGGCCGGCAAGGTCTATGACCACACCGACATGGTGTCGCTGGTCGATTCCTCGCTGGACTTCTGGCTGACCACCGGCCGCTTCAACACCGCCTTCGAGGCCAAGCTCAGCAAGTTCCTGGGTATCCGCCGCGGCGTGCAGACGGTGAACTCGGGCTCGTCGGCCAACCTGGTGGCCCTGACGGGCCTGACCTCGCACATGCACGGCGAGCGGGCGCTGAAGCCGGGCGACGAGGTCATCACCTGCGCCACCGGCTTCCCGACCACGGTCAATCCCAGCCTGCAGAACGGCCTGGTGCCGGTGTTCCTCGACATCGACATCCCGACCTACAACATGGACATGAGCAAGCTCGAGGAAGCGATCTCGCCCAAGACCAAGGCCATCATGCTGGCCCACACCCTGGGCAATCCCTTCGACCTCGACGCGGTCATGAAGGTGGCCGAAAAGCACAACCTGTGGGTCGTCGAGGACTGCTGCGACGCCCTGGGCGCCACCTACAACGGCAAGCTTGTCGGCACCTTCGGCGACGTCGGCACCGTCAGCTTCTACCCCGCCCACCACATCACCATGGGTGAAGGCGGCGCGGTGTTCACCTCGGATCCGGCCGTGCGCCGGGCGATGGAAGCCGTCCGCGACTGGGGCCGCGACTGCTGGTGCGAACCGGGCATGGACAACACCTGCAAGCGCCGCTTCGACTGGCAGCTGGGCGACCTGCCCTACGGCTACGACCACAAGTACACCTACTCGCACCTGGGCTATAACCTGAAGATCACCGACATGCAGGCGGCGGTCGGTCTGGCCCAGATGGATCACCTCGAAGACTTCATCAAGGCGCGCCGCGACAACTTCGACTACCTGAAGGCCGGCCTGAAGCAGTTCGAGGAATTCCTCATCCTGCCGGAAGCCACCCCCAACAGCGACCCGTCGTGGTTCGGCTTCCTGCTGACCGTGCGCAAGGGCGCGCCGTTCACCCGTGACGAGCTGGTCAAGCACCTCAACAGCGTCAAGGTGGCCACCCGCCTGCTGTTCGGCGGCAACCTGATCCGCCAGCCCTACATGAAGGACCGCGAGTACCGCGTGGTCGGCGACCTGACCAACGCCAACATCATCGTCGACGACACCTTCTGGATCGGCGTCTATCCGGGCCTGACCACCGGCCACCTCGACTACATGATCGACCAGATCGGCAGCCTCATCCGGCAGAAGGCCTAAGGCCGATGGGCCGCGGCGTTCTCGTCACCGGGACCTCCGGCTTCCTAGGCGCGCACGTCTGCGGCGCCCTGGCCGCCGCCGGGTGGCGAGTTCACGCCGCAGCACGCTCAACCAGCGTGCTGGACCGTCTGCAGGCGCTCTGCCCGAGCGCCTCGCCGATCGACCTCGATTTCGGCAGCGACCGCGACGCCCTCCGGAAGGTGATCGGCGATCTGGACGTCCAGGCCGTCGTCCACTGCGCCGCCTACGGCGTGGACTATCGCCAAAACGACACCGCCGAGGCCCTGGCCTTCAACGTCGGCTTCACCGCCCGGCTGGTGGAGGCTTCGGCCGCCGCCGGGCTGGGACAGTTCGTTCATATCGGCACCAGCAACGAATACGGTCTGGCCGACGGCCCGATCGACGAGAAGACGCCGCTCAATCCGGTCGGCGCCTACGGTTCGAGCAAGGCCGCCGGCATGATCGTAGCGCGCGAGCGCGCCAAGGCCCTGGGCCAACGATTCGTCGCCGCGCGGGTCTTCGGCATGTATGGTCCGCTCGAGGGCAGCCATAAGTTCGTGCCGCAG
This sequence comes from Caulobacter sp. GW821-FHT12A07, assembly GCF_058807655.1. Classification (NCBI taxonomy): domain Bacteria; kingdom Pseudomonadati; phylum Pseudomonadota; class Alphaproteobacteria; order Caulobacterales; family Caulobacteraceae; genus Caulobacter; species Caulobacter sp. GW821-FHT12A07. Next base: position 301,151 of record NZ_JBXAQX010000002.1, on the reverse strand, counting down.
GTGATGGCGGCGGCGCGCGACGGCGTGGCGCTCGACCTGACCGCCGGCGAACAGATCCGCGACTACACCTATGTCGGCGACGTCGCCGAGGCCTGCGTGGCCATGGCCGACGGCGCAGGCGAGGACGGCCTCGTCGTCAACCTCGCCTCGGGCCGGCCCGTGACGCTGCGGGCGCTGGGCGATGCCGCGGCCAACGCCATGGGCGGCCAGGGCGTGCTGAACTGGGGCGCCAAGCCCTATCGTCCGGGCGAACCGATGTCCGTCGTGGGCGTGGCGGACCTCGCGCGCAAGACTCTCGGCTGGAGCGCCAAAACGTCCCTGGCGGACGGCATGGCGCTCACCGCACAGTACGAACCCTCTCGGAGTGCACGTCTATGAAGATTCTGGTCAACGGCGGGTGCGGCTTCCTGGGAAGCAACCTCGCGTCCAAGGCCATTCAGGACGGCCATCAGGTCTGGGTGTTCGACAACCTCTCGCGCACGGGTTCGACCGAGAACCTGCAGTGGCTCAAGCAATTTGGCCCCTTCGAGTTCGTGCACGGCGACACCCGCAGCGCCGAGGACCTCGTGAACGTCGTCTCGCGCGTGCGCCCCGACGCCGTCTTCCACCTGGCCGGCCAAGTGGCCATGACGACGTCGATCGATCGTCCCCGCAAGGACTTCGAGATCAACACCGTCGGCACCTTCAACCTGCTTGAAGCCGTCCGCCAGCACGCGCCCGAAGCGATCGTGATCTACTCCTCGACCAACAAGGTCTACGGCGATCTCGAATGGACGCCCTACGAGGAGCGGGCCACCCGCTATCACCCGACCGAGCTGCCGCTGGGCTTCGACGAGACCGCGCCCCTCGAGTTCCACTCGCCCTACGGCGCCTCGAAGGGGGCCGCCGACCAGTACATGCTCGACTACCACCGGATCTTCGGGATCCGCACGGTCGTCTTCCGCCACTCGTCGATGTACGGCGGCCGCCAGTTCGCCACGACCGACCAGGGCTGGGTCGGCTGGTTCTGCCAGAAGGCCGTCGAGCAGGCCGGATCGTCGAACGTCCCGCCGTTCACCATCGCCGGCAACGGCAAGCAGGTCCGCGACGTGCTCCACGCCGAGGACATGAAGACCCTGTACTTCGCGGCGATCGCCAACATCGACAAGGCGCAGGGTCAGGCCTTCAACATCGGCGGCGGCATGGACAACAGCCTTTCGCTGCTCGAACTGTTCGCGCTGCTGGAGGAATATGTCGGCGTGCCGCTGCGCTACGAGCAGACGCCGTCCCGTCCGAGCGACCAGCGCGTGTTCGTCGCCAACATCGCCAAGGCGCAGGCCCTCCTGGGATGGAAGCCGGCCGTCAGCGCGCGTGACGGCATCGGGCGCATGGTGGAGTGGACCCGCACCTTCGCCCTCGGCTGAGGCGGTCCCGCCATGATCGCCATGGACCTGAAGCGGCGCGCGAACACGGCGGTAAGCAGCCTCCGCTCGATCCGGCTGAGCGATCTGCGTCGCCTCTACGGCGATCGCCGACCGCCGCTGGAAGCGCTCGCGGCCGCGCTCAACGAGCCTCGGCCCGACCGGGAGCTCGTCGAGTCCCTGAAGGCGAGTTCGATGGACGGCCAGGCCGCCCAAGCCCTTGCCGCGGCGATCATGGAGAGCGGCGCGCCGACGCGGGCGGGTCTTGAGGTTCTGCTGCACGCGGTCGTCGAGGCCAACCCCGGGCACCCCGCCAGGACGGTTTCGGCGGCGGCCTCCAAGGCCGTGTTCCTGGCCAACGACATCCATCCGATCGGCGATCTCCACCGCGTGAACGTCCGGCTGGCCGCGAACGCGGTGGAACGGGGCGATCATGTCCTGCTGATCGACCGCCGCCTGCCGATCCACGTCTGGATTCTGGCGCGCGTCGAAAGCTGGCGGCCGGAACACGGCGACCTGAAGCTGGCGATCGAGGCCTCCAGACACGGTTCCGAGCAGGCCCGGTTTCTCGTCCGCCCCTCGCTGGCCGTCGTCGTCTCTCCGCTCGAGGCCGACGCCCTGCGCAAGGCCGCCCTCAAGAGCGCGCTCCTCGGCGCGGCCGCCGCGCTCATCAATACGCCCGTCAACAAACTCAAGCGCGCTCACAGTAGACGCGCCGCGCCGCGCGAAGGCCAGAAACCCGCATGACAGCTCGAAACCCGTCCAAGCCGGCCACGATATTCTCCAGAAGCCTGCGTCGCCCCACGACCCTGGCGGATCTGCGTCGCGTCGTCGGCGAGGCGGCGAAGGACTTGCCGCTGCTGACTGCTCACTATTCCGAAACGCTCGACGGCGACATGGCGCGCGCCATCATCGACGGCGTGGGCGACAACGGCCGCGCCTGGTTCGGCGAACGGATCGGACAGCTGAGACCTAAGGCCGCGGCCACGCTGCTCTCCCTGTACGCTCGCAAGCATGACCTGCGCCATCCGTTCCGCTGGGACGCCAAGACGACTTTCGCCGTCACCCTGGCCAATGACATGCGCCAGACCGAAGACGGCCGCCTGCGCCTGGCCACGTCCCCCGGCCACGGCTTCGCCGCCGGCATGACCGCCGCCCTGGTGTCTCTCGACGCGCCCTTGGACATCTGGCGGCTGTGCGTCGTGGAGACAGCCGGACCGCGGCTGGTGACCTTCAAGATCCTGGTCGAACACAAGCAGCCGCCGTCCGACCGGCATCTGGAGCCGTCCGCCCTGGCGGTGGCCTGGAAGGGCGATCCCGAACGCCAGATCAAGAACCTGAAGCTGTCGGTGGACGACAAGCCCGAAAGCCTGCTGAAGGAGACCGCCTTCGACAAGGGCTTCGACCGCAAGAGCGCCTGGAAGACCCATACCGATCCCGCCAACGCCGCGATCGAGGCCAAGCCCGGTGAGGTGCTGCGGGTCTCGACCAAGATCGAGCGCCCCTTCGTCGCGGCCTTCCATCAGGTCGTGGACCGCTACCGCGCCATCGGCGGCTTCCAGTACGGCGCGCAGTTCCGCAGCCTGCACGCCACGGCCAACGTCGCCGTGCGGCTCGTGGCGCTCACGCCCCAGGGCGAGGTCGTGCTGGACGCCTACAACTTCAATCTGCCGCCGTCAGATGCCTGGCTGCCCATCCGCCGCACGCTGCATCACGACTACGCCGGCAAGGTCCGTTTCGAAATGGGCATCCTCAACCTGCAGGCGGGCGGGGTGGTCGAGATCACCGCGCCCTTCCTCGAAACACGCGCGGCCGCGACGCGCAGAAACCCTGCACAGGGGGAGTGACGTGGATATTTCTGAGATCATTTCGGGCTTCCGCGGCCTGGACGCCCCCGAGGCCGACGCCCTGTTCCAGCAGAAGCTGTCGTCGTTCGAACTGGCCTACAAACTGGCCAAGCCGGCCGACAAGTCGCTCGACCAGTTCCTGGCCGGCGTGCCGACCGGCCTGCTCAGCGGCTACGTCGTCAACGACAGCCTGGACGGCTACTTCAACGTACTGTTCGCCAGCGCCCTGAACGGCCGCCGCGACGCGGACACGTTCCTGGCCGCCGTCGTGCACGCGACCGTCCTTCAGCTGACCTATCAGGGCCGCCATCGTCCGTTCCCCGAAGCCTACGTCCTGGGCGCGGGCGGCGACGTCGAGATCGGCGAAATCGGCCTGCTGAACACCAAGAACGTACCGGCCTATCGCCTGGACGGCGACACCGGCGCCATGGCCGACGATCGCCAGGCGCTGGCGCTGAACACCTCGGAATTCATCACCGCCCCGGCGGTCGAGGTGCCCGGGCGCCTGAGCCACAGCGGGCAGCCCGTGGGCTGCGTCGCCTTCCTCGACGTCGGCGCCCGCACCGAAGCCGACGAGGCGATGGCCCGCGACCTCCTGGCCCTGTCGCCGGCGACGACGGCCGAGACCTTCTATCTCTTCGCGGGCCAGGCTGGCGCCGTCGCCCGCCTTCACGAGCGGCTCGGCGAGATCAATCCCGACGCCCGTCGCATGACGCGTTTCTACTGGCACGGCGACGGTCCGGCCGCAGAGTTCCGCGGCGTCGTGGTCGCGACCGGCTACGCCGGCGGGCTCGAGCTCAGCGACTGGCACGACGACCGCCAGGTGCAGCATCGCATCCGCGCGCTCGCCGAGATCACCGGCGAGGCCGGGCGCGACGACGTGAAGGAAATCCTGGTGCGGGCCCACGACCGGGTGGACCTGCGTCCGCCGACGGTGATCAGCTCCAGCGCTGCTCTGCCCGAAGAGCAGGCGTCGAAGATCTCGGACATGATCGATGTCCGCCACGTGATCCTGAGCGCCAAGGGCGGGCGCGTCATCCGCAGCCGCGACAGCTTCCACTCGACCTACGTCATCGCCACCGGCGAGGACGAGATCGTCAAGGAATACCAGGAGCCGGGGGGCTTCGAGGCCTCGCCCTACTTAGACCGGAGCGCGCCGGGCGTCTCGCCGCCGCGTCCGCGCCGGCCGACGCGGGAGGTCCAGGGCAAGGCCCTGCTCCTGACCTTCCACCCCATCGTCCACACCTTCCACTCGCACTTCCTGTTGCAGTGCTTCCCGCGCATCCAGTTGATGAAGCACCTGGGCGTCACGGACTACTGCGTGCTCGCGCCCCACGATCTGAAGAAATACCAGATCGAGATGCTCAACATCTGCGGCGTCGACAGCTCGCGCATCGTGCTGATGCATCCGGACTACGACTACGTCGCCGAGGAACTGCTGGTCCCCAAGCTGTTCCCGGCGGTGTTCACGCCGCTGTACGCCGAAGTCTATGCGGAGATGATCGCGAAGGTCTGCCCCGAGCCGATCACGCCGTTCCGCCGCATCATCATCTCGCGCGAGGCCCGTACGACCTGGCGCAACATGCTGAACTTCGACGTCATCGCCCAGGTGCTGATCGACGAGCACGATTTCGAGCTGGTCTCGCCCGACAAGCTTTCGATCGAGGATGAGATCCGCCTCTTCCGCGAGTCCAAGATCGTGCTGGGGGCCGAAGGCGCGGGCCTCTACAACTGCTGCTTCATGAGCCCCGACAGCCATGTCGTCTGCCTGGCCGACCAGGACTACGTCATGTACATCGTGGCCAGCATGGCCCAGATCCGCGGCTTCGACGTCTCGTACGTCTTCGGCGAAAGCTTCATGGCCGACAGCGACCGCAGCCGCCGCGCCGGCCACGCCAACTTCATCGTCGATCCACGACGCGTCAGCGCCGCCGTGCAGGAGATCATCGACGGCATCGGCGGCTGATCCCCGCCGGTCCGGAAACGAAAACGCCGCCGACATCCAGGATGTCGGCGGCGTCCTCGTTTTCAGACCCCGGAGGGTGCTCAGAGCTTGCTGAAATATTCCTTGGGGTCGCCGAAGTAGACCACCCGACCGGCGTGCAGCACGCAGAGCTTGTTGCAGACGCGGGTCAGCAGGTCGTGGCTGTGCGAAGCCAGCACCAGCATCCGCGAGCGCGACACGAAGTTCTCCATGCGCTGCTGGGCCTTCTCCATGAAGGAGGCGTCGCCCGCGCCCAGCCACTCGTCCAGGATCAGGATGTCCGGGTCGAAGCAGGTGCCGGTGGCGAACAGCAGGCGCATCGTCATGCCGGCCGAATAGGTGCGGACCGGCAGGTTGATGAACGGGCCGAGGTCGGCGAATTCGGCGATCTCGTCGATCTTGGCCTTGATCTCGCGACCGTTGAAGCCGCGATAGCGGCCCATGATCTTGATGTTCTCGACGCCGGTCGCGTCGGGATCCATGCCGTGGCCCATCTCGATCATCGACGAGACCCGGCCGTGGGCGACGACCTCGCCGTGGGTCGGCTCGTAGATGCCGGCCAGGACCTTCAGCAGCGTCGTCTTGCCCGAACCGTTGTGGCCATAAAGGCCGAGGCGGTCGCCCTCGAAGAGGTCGAAGCTGACGCCGTCCAGGGCCTGGATGTGGACCACGTTGCCGGCGTCGCGCAGCACGCGGCCGCCGGTGGCGAGGTTCAGCACGGTGTTCCGCAGCGAACTCGCCTGGATCGTGTAGACGGGATAGGTCAGCCGAACGCCGCGGGCGCTGAGAAGAACCTTGGGAGCGACCATGGTCGAAGTGTCTCGCATTATACCCAGAGCGCGATGCGTTTGCGGAACATGGCCAGCGACACGACGGCCGCCACCACGGCGAGTAGGTCGATAAGCAGGGCGACCGTGAAAATGTTCCAGGGCACGTAGATGCCGAGGAGCGGATTGCGCACGGTCTCCAGCAGATAATAGAAGGGGTTGTACTTGTAGATGAAGCTGCGGGCGTCGTGGATCGACTTGGTCGTCCAGATCACCGGCGTCAGATAGAAGACGATGGTCCACACATAGGGGACCAGCAGCCGGACGTCCTTGAAGCGGGCGCCGATCACGCCGAGCACCACGCTGCTCGCGGCCACGAACACCGAGACCAGGAACAGGCCCAGGATCACCTGCGGATTGACCAGCAGGTTGTGGCTGAAGATCAGCTTCACCGCCGCGAAGACCAGCAGGTTGTGCCCGAACACGATCAGGCTGCGGGCCGCCAGGCGGAAGATGTGGAAGCTGAACGGAAGCGGGTAGGCCTTGATGGTGCTCGCCGCCTGCAAGTAGACGTCGCCGCCCTCGGTGAAAGGCACGCCGATGAACGTGAAGACGACCAGGCCGGCCACCACGAACGGCAAGAACTCGGTCAGCGGCACATGGAAGATGGTCGAAAAGACCAATGCCAGCGCAGCGGCAGTCGTCAACATGCCTGCCGAGATCCAAAGCGGGCCAAATAGAGATCTACGGTACCTGGAAACTACATCCTGATACGCCAAGAACCCCCAGGTCTTATATAATTTCAGACCTTTTTGGATATCGCTGCCGGCATCACTAAACCCGCGAATAAGGGAATTGCTTTGGCTCATCAGTTCACCGGCCGTAACTTTGCGGTTGTATAGGTGACGCGCAGAGCCCGCGCAATGGCTTTCACCCCCTGCGAGGCGAGGTGACAACACCTGCACCGCCCGCTATGTCGCCTCGCCGCTGTAACTTCGGAAGGCCAGCCATGCCGAACTCCATGAGGGTCCTCTTCTACGAAGACCCGGTTACCGATCAGGCGGCATTTCTGTGGCGTTCTCCGCATATTCACAAAGATTCTGCGTGGTTGCTCGCCCTGCGCGAAGCCGGATGCGACGCGCGCATGCTGGTGCACGATCGCTTTGCGCAGATCGCGCTCGACTGCGCCGTCCCTGAACAGGCCCTGTTCACCGTCGCCGAGGACGCTCTCCTCGATCGGCTCCGCGACCCGCAGCTGGACATCAACACCCTGTTCCAGCGCCGCTTCGACGCCCTCGCCGCCGCGGAGACCACGGCGGGAGACGACCCCGAACTGGCCCTGGCCCTGGAGACCCGCGACGCGCTGGCCGACGCCCTGCGCCCTTGCCTGGCGGACTTTACCCCAGACGTCATCGTCACCTGGGCGCCCGCCCCGCACCTGCGTCTGCTGTTTCCCGGCGCCCTGATCCTGCACAAGGAGACCTCGGTCTTCTCGCGGGCGCCCTTCCCGCTCACCTACTATCTCGATCCGCGAGGCTTCCATCGCTGGTCGGCCATGGCCCAGGCGGCCGAGCCGGCCCGCACCACGGCCCCGGAGACGCTCGCCGCGCTGCATCGGCTGCGCGGAGGCCTGGCCAGCGCCTTCGACGCCCTGGACAACACCGTCGAGACCGCCGCGCGCCTGAAGGCCGACGGCCGCCCCGTGTTGCTGGTCGCCGGGCACACGAACGGGGTCTTTTTCTACGACGCCGCCTGCCGCTTCCGCTCCCAGGCCCACGCCCTGCTCGAGGTGCTGGAGAACACGCCCGCGGACTTCACGATCACCACCACCGAACATCCCGACTGTCGCAAGTTCACCCAGGCCGAACGGGACTTCTTCGAACGCCGCCACGCCAACTTCGTCTCGGCGCCCGGCCTGTCGTCCCTTCCCGGCGCCGGCCAGAACATCATCCGCCATGTCGACCGCGTGGCGACCGTCAGCTCCAGCGTGGGCCTGCAGGCCCTGTTCTGGGGCAAGCCGCTGCATGCGCTGGGCGCCAGCCACCTCAACCGCTTCGCGGCGGCCCAGGGCGTGCGCGATCCCGCCGCCTTCGAGGACCAGAACGCCTTCGACGACGGCAACGCCGCCTGGCTGGCCTTCCACTACAGCTATCCCGACAAGCTGGCCGCCTCGCCCGGCTGGCTGGCGCAGGTCCTGAGGCGCAAGCTCGATCACTGGCTCGCCCATGGCCTGGCCGGATATTTCGACGCGCCGCTCGCCGCGCCGGACGCCCTGACCGACGCCATGCTGCAGGAAACCGCCGCCGCCCTGGCGACGCACTGGGGACCGGCCGTCGGCACGCCTGGCCGCACCGCGCTCGACATCGACCGTATCGCCTATTTCGGCGACGGCTGGAGCGGCGCGGCCCCCAGCCAGTTCGGGGCCTATCGCTGGACGACCTCGGAGACGGCGCAACTGCGCATTCCGCTCTCGCCCGGCCAGGACCACGAGATCAGCATCGAGGTCGGCACCCACGCCGGCTGCGAGGGCCAGGGCGCGCGACTGCGCCTGGGCGACCGCGTGATAGCCGAGGCCGAGGTGACCACCGCCGGCCCCAGCACGCTGACCGCGACGATCCCCGCCGCCGACGCCGCCCCGATCACGACGTTGCACCTGGACTCGCGCCTGCTCGACGCTCCCGCGCCAGGCGGGCCGCGCCTTGGCCTGATCACGGCGAAGATCAAGGTCGTCGCCCGCCGGCGCCCCCGCGCGCCGCAAAGCGCGCCGCGTCACTCGATCGTCATCCCGACGCTGAACGGCGAAGAGCCGCTGCGCACGACGCTTCCCTACATGCTCGAGGTCTGCGGCGACGACGTCGAGATCATCGTCAGCGACAACCACTCCGACGACGGAACCTGGGCGTTCCTTCAGAGCCTCGACGCGTCGAACCTCAAGCTGGTGCGGCCGCCGGCCCGCCTGGACTACGGGCGCAACGCCGAGTTCGGCTACCAGCATGCCCGGGGCGAATGGCTCAGCCACTTCGGCGACGACGACCAGACCACGATCTCGCGCTTCGAGACGATCGAGGCCGTCGCCGACAACAGTCGCGCCGAGATGATCATCGGCAGCCGGCTGCGCTACTACTGGCCTTCGTTCCCGAGCGAGGCCCTGGCCAATTCGATCGACCCGACCAGTTTCGGCGACACCGTCCTGCTGGCCGACGGCCCGACGATCGGACGCCGGATGATCCACTCGGCCAACGTGCGCCACACCCCGGCCATCGTCATCAAGCGCGACCTGGTCGAGCGCGTCCGGCGGGAAATGTCCGGCGTGTTCATGGTCCAGCGCCTGGGCGAATACGTGACCTATCGCGTCGCCGCCGGCCTCGCCCGCGAGGTCGCCTGCGTCAACCGCCCGATCGCCGTCATCGGTCGCCACACCAAGAGCATCGGCACCTCGATGCACCATGACTCCAACGCCGGCGCGAGCTACGGCACCGATCCCGAGCGCGAGATCGGCTCGTCGCACGGTCCGGCCGGCTTCGACTTCCTGGGCCAGCAGCCGTTCTCGCTGGAGGCGACGCTGATCGCCGCGGAGGTCCTGGCGCCGCACATCGGGCCGATCGAGATCGACTACGTCGTCTGGCGCCAGCGGATGCTGGCCGAGCTGAATTCCAAGGTCGCCCGGGGCGTGATCCCGCAGGCCGTGGCCGCGGAGATCGCCGCGCGCGGCGAACAGGCGCTGGCCGGGGCGATCGCCCGCCAGGACGGAACCCGCCAGCCGTTCGGCGCGCCCCAGGCCCTGGGTCCGCGCTGGGGGTGGGAGACTTCGCTACGGGGAGAGGCCGCCGGCTTCGCCTCGATCAACGAGGTCGCGACATGGCTCGAGAACCGCCACTTCGCGGCCCAGTCCCTGGCCGCCCTGCGCTACGCCAGGCTCGAGGACGCGCAGGTCGAATGGATCGACGGGTGAGCGTCGGAAACGACGCTCACCCGACCGTCTAGAGGCTTCAGGCCGCGGCGGCGGCCACGGCTTCGGCGGTGATGCCGAACTCCTTGTAGAGGCGCTCGAACGGGGCCGAGGCGCCGAAGCCCGTCATGCCGACGAACTTGCCGTCCTCGCCGATGAAGCGTTCCCAGCCCTGGCGGATGCCGGCCTCGACGGCCACGCGCACCGGAGCGTCGCCGATCGTCGCCTTGCGGTAGGCCGCCGGCTGCTGGTCGAACAGCTCCCAGCAGGGAACCGAGACCACGCGGGTCGGCTTGCCCTGACCTTGCAGGATCTCGCGGGCGGCGACGGCCAGGCCGACCTCGGTGCCGGTGGCGAAGATCGTCACGGCCGCTTCGCCGTCGGCGGCCAGCAGTTCGTAGGCGCCCTTGGCGACCTGGTTCTCACCAGCCGACGTGCGCACGTGCGGGGTCTTCTGGCGCGACAGGCACATCACCGACGGGGTGGTGTTCTGCTGCAGGGCCACCTGCCAGGCCTCGGCGGCCTCCACGGCGTCGGCCGGACGGAAGACCAGGAGGTTGGGGATGGCTCGCAGGGACGCCACCTGCTCGACCGGCTGGTGGGTCGGGCCGTCTTCGCCCAGGCCGATGGAGTCGTGGGTCATCACGTGGATGACCTTGGCCTGCATCAGGGCGCCCAGGCGGATCGCCGCGCGGCTGTAGTCGGCGAAGGCCAGGAAGGTGCCCGAATAGGGGATCACGCCGCCGTGCAGGGCCATGCCGTTCATGGCCGCGGCCATGCCGAACTCGCGCACGCCGTAATGGACGTAGCGGCCGGCGTAGTCGGGCGTGTCATAGGCGCCCATGCCCTTGACCAGGGTGTTGTTCGAACCGGTCAGGTCGGCCGAGCCGCCGATCATTTCCGGGATGGCCGGGATCAGCTGGTCCAGGGCCGAGCCCGAGTGGACGCGGGTGGCGTTGACCGGCTTGTTCTCGACGGCGGCGGCGATGTGGGCCTCGAGCTTCTCGAAGGCGTTCGCCGGCAGTTGGCCCTTCACGGCGCGGGTCAGTTCCGCGCCCTTGTCCGAGGCGGCGACGGCGGCTTCCCAGGCCTTGCGGACGCGGGCGCCGCGGCGGCCGACGCTCTTCCAGGCCTTGGCGATGTCGTCCGGCACGGTGAACGGCGCGGCGTCCCAGCCCATGGCGGCGCGGGCGGCGACGATCTCGCTGTCGAACAGGGTGTAGCCGTGGCTGTGGGGGTCGCCTTCCTTCGGACCGGCGCCCTTCGAGATCAGCGTCTTGCACGCGATCATGGTCGGACGGTCCTGCTTGGTCGCCCAGCGCAGGGCGGCGGCGATCTTGCCGTGGTCGTGGCCGTCGACGACCTTCACGGCCCAGCCGGCGGCCTTGAAGCGGGCGACCTGGTCGCCGGTCTCGGAGATGGTGGCCACGCCGTCGATGGTGGTGTTGTTGTCGTCGAACAGGACGGTCAGCTTCGACAGCTTCAGGCGGCCGGCCAGGCTGATGGCCTCATGGCTGACGCCCTCCATCAGGCAGCCGTCGCCGGCGATCACCCAGGTGCGGTGATCGACGAGATCCTTGCCGAAACGGGCGGCGAGGTGGGCTTCGGCCATCGCCATGCCGACCGAGGTGGCCAGACCCTGGCCCAGCGGGCCGGTGGTGGTCTCGACGCCCGGGGTGTGGTGCACCTCGGGGTGGCCCGGGGTCAGCGAGCCCCACTGACGGAAGTTCTCGATCTCCTTCATCGTCACGGCCTTGTAGCCGGTCAGGTGAAGCAGGGAGTAGAGCAGCATCGAGCCGTGGCCGGCCGACAGCACGAAGCGATCGCGGTCGGCCCAGTCGGGCTTGCTTGCGTCGAACTTCAGGAACTTGCTGAACAGCACGGTGGCCACGTCGGCCATGCCCATCGGCATACCCTGGTGACCCGACTTGGCCTTGTGCACGGCCTCCATCGAAAGGACGCGGATGGCGTCGGCCATCTTGATCGGCGAGACGGGCATGGGGCTCTGGCTCTTCGGCTTTATATGTCTGTGGACGGCGGGGGGCGCCTGCGCGGCCCGCACGTGACATGCGAGGCCGCCAGGGTCAAGCAACCCGGGCGCAACGCCCGAAAGCTGCGGCCGCTATGCAACGGCCGGCGGAACGGCTATAGCAGGGTTCAGACTTATGCTCATTTTCAGCATAACCTCGAAAGGTCGGCCTCTTGGGTAGCCCGTCGTTCTTCTCGCCCTATCGCCACGGCTTCGTTCGCGTGGCCGCGGCCGTCCCCAAGGTGAAGCTGGCCGATCCGGCCGCGAACGCGCAAAGCGTGCTCGACCTCGTCCGCCAGGCCCACGACCAGGGCGTGGCGGTCATCGCCTTCCCGGAACTGGGCCTCTCCGGCTATTCCATCGACGACCTGCTGCAGCAGGACGTGCTGCTGGACGCCGTCGAGGCGGCGATCGCCACCCTGGCCGAAGAGAGCAAGACCCTCGCCCCGCTGTTCGTGGTCGGCGCGCCGCTGCGCGACGCGGGCCGGCTCTACAACACCGCCGTCGCCATCCAGGGCGGGCGGGTGCTGGCAATCGTTCCCAAGAGCTTCCTGCCCAACTACCGCGAGTTCTACGAGCGCCGCTGGTTCACGCCCGGCGCCGGAGTGACGGGCAAGAGCCTGCGCCTGGCCGGCCAGGACGTTCCGTTCGGGACCGACGTCCTCCTGCGGACCGGCGGCGAGAGCCCGTTCACGGTGGGTATCGAGATCTGCGAGGACGTCTGGACGCCCAATCCGCCCAGCACCGCCCAGGCCCTGGCCGGGGCCGAGATCCTGCTGAACCTGTCGGCCAGCAACATCACCATCGGCAAGTCGGAGGCCCGCCGCCTGCTGTGCGCCAGCCAGTCGGCCCGGGCGATCGCGGCCTATGTCTATTCGGCGGCCGGGGCGGGCGAGAGCTCGACCGACGTCGCCTGGGACGGCCACCTCGACATCCACGAGATGGGCGCCCTGCTGGCCGAAACCGAACGCTTCGCCACCGGCCCGACCTGGACCTTCGCTGACGTCGACGTCGAGCGCATCCGCCAGGAGCGCATGCGGGTGGGCAGCTTCGGCGACGCCATGGCCCTGGCCCCGCCCAAGGTTCCGTTCCGGGTGATCCCGTTCGACTTCGCGCCGCCGGCCGGCGATCTAGCCCTGGCGCAGGCGGTAGAGCGCTTCCCGTTCACGCCGTCGGATCCCGCCAAGCTGCGCGAGAACTGCTACGAGGCCTACAACATCCAGGTCCAGGGCCTGGCCCGCCGCATCGAGGCGACGGGGTCGAAGAGCCTGGTGATCGGCATCTCGGGCGGCCTCGACTCCACCCACGCCCTGATCGTCGCCGCCAAGGCCATGGACCAGCTGGGCCGGCCGCGCTCGGACATCCGCGCCTACACCCTGCCCGGCTTCGCCACCTCCGACCGCACCAAGAGCAACGCTTGGGCGCTGATGCGGGCCATGGGCGTCACCGCCGAGGAGATCGACATCCGCCCGGCGGCCCGGCAGATGCTGGCCGACATGGACCACCCCTTCGCGAAAGGGGAAGCTGTCTACGACGTGACCTTCGAGAACGTGCAGGCGGGCCTGCGCACCGACTACCTGTTCCGCCTGGCCAACCACCACAAGGGCATGGTGGTGGGCACCGGCGACCTGTCGGAGCTGGCCCTGGGCTGGTGCACCTACGGCGTCGGCGACCAGATGAGCCACTACAACCCCAACAGCGGGGTGCCCAAGACGCTGATCCAGCATCTGATCCGCTTTGTCTCGCACTCCGGCGACGTTGATGCGGCGACCACCGCCCTGCTCGACGACATCCTGGCCACCGAGATCTCGCCGGAGCTGGTGCCGGGCGAGGCGGTGCAGGCCACCGAGAGCTTCGTCGGCCCCTACGCCCTGCAGGACTTCAATCTCTACTACATGACCCGCTACGGCATGGCCCCGTCCAAGATCGCCTTCCTGGCCTGGAGCGCCTGGCATGACGCCGACAAGGGCGCCTGGCCGGTCGGCCTGCCGGAAGCCGCGCGGCGCGCCTACGATCTGGAGGAAATCAAGAAATGGCTGGAGCTCTTCCTGCGCCGGTTCTTCAACAACCAGTTCAAGCGCTCGGCCCTGCCCAACGGCCCGAAGATCTCGTCGGGCGGCGCGCTTTCGCCCAGGGGCGACTGGCGGATGCCGTCGGACGCTTCGGCTGACGCCTGGCTGACCGAATTGCGCGCTAAAACGCCTGTATAGAGTTTCTCGCGCCGCCCCTGGTTAACGACCGGCAAACGCGGTGGACCGACTGAGGATTGTCATATAGTCCGCGCAATGTATCCGCGTGGAAGTTCGGGGGAATCCTTGGTCGACGCCATCTATCCGGTAATTCTCTGCGGCGGATCGGGCACGCGGCTTTGGCCCTCTTCACGCGCGGACCGGCCCAAGCAGTTCCTGAAACTGATCGGTGAACGCTCCAGCTTCCAGGAAACCATCCTGCGGGTGATCAACCTGCCGGGCGCGCGCGAGATCGTCGTCGTCACCGGTCGTCACATGGCCGAACTGGTCGAGCGCCAGGGCCGCGAGGTCGGGGCCGACCTGGTGGTGATCATCGAGCCGGAAGCCCGGGACTCCGCGCCGGCCATCGCGGCGGCGGCGGCCTATGTCCGGGCCCAGTCGCCCGACGGCGTCGTGCTGATGCTGGCCGCCGACCACCACATCGCCGAGGTCGAGGTGTTCCGCGACGCGGCCATGACCGCCATCTCGGCGGCCAAGACCGGCCTGATCGTCACCTTCGGCGTGCAACCGACCGGCCCGGCGACCGGCTTCGGCTACATCAAGCCCGGCGCGGCCCTGCCCAGCGGCGTCAAGGCCATCGACGCCTTCGTCGAGAAGCCCGACCTGGCGACGGCCAAGCGCTATGTCGAAGAAGGTTACTACTGGAACAGCGGCAACTTCGCCTTCTCCGCCAAGACCCTGCTGGAAGAACTCGACGCCTACGAGCCGACCATCAGCAGCGGCGCGATCGGCGCCGTCGAAAAGGGCGCGCGCGAGGGCATCACCCTCTATCTCGACCCCGAAGCCTTCGCCACCACCACCAAGAAGTCGCTCGACTACGCGGTGATGGAGCGCACGACCAAGGCCGCGGTCGCCCCGGCCGCCTTCACCTGGTCGGACCTCGGGGCCTGGGATGCGATCTGGGAGGCCTCGATCCGCGACGCCTCGGGCAACACCGCCACGGGCGACGTGCACCTGATCGACACCAAGGGCGTGTTCGTCCGCTCGAACGGCCCGTTCGTGGGCGCCATCGGCGTTCAGGACCTGCTGATCGTCGCCGAGAGCGACGCGGTGCTGGTCTGCCGGCGCGACGACGCCCAGGCGGTCAAGACCCTGGTCGACGTGCTGAAGGCCAGCGGACGCGACATCGCCCACCGCCACGCCGTCGCCTTCTCGGGCGGCGTCGAGCGCCAGCCGGTCACCCGCTCGCCCAAGGCCGAGGTCGTGCTGTGGCGCTTCGAGGCCGGGGTCACGGCCAGCCTGCCGGCCAGTTCGATCCAGGTGCTGGGCGGCGTGCTTCAGGCCGAGAACGACAGCTTCGCCGTCGGCGCCCGCGCCGACCTGCACTCGCCGACCCTGGTCAAGGCCGGCGAGGCCGCCACCGTGCTCGTCACGACATGGCTGTGACCACGCGGTCCAGCTCCAGGATCGCGCAGACGATGTGATAGAACGAGCTGGCCGGCGCCGGCTCGTCCACGAAGGTCCCGTCGGCCTGCAGCTTGTCGCGCCACAGCCCCGGCACGGCGACGTCGAAATACTTCAGCAGCGCCTCGGCGCCGTCGGCGGCGGTCTCCAGATAGGCGACGTCGCCGGTCGTCTGGG
Organism: Caulobacter sp. GW821-FHT12A07; assembly: GCF_058807655.1. Taxonomy (NCBI): domain Bacteria; kingdom Pseudomonadati; phylum Pseudomonadota; class Alphaproteobacteria; order Caulobacterales; family Caulobacteraceae; genus Caulobacter; species Caulobacter sp. GW821-FHT12A07. Next base: position 285,345 of record NZ_JBXAQX010000002.1, on the reverse strand, counting down.
CGGCCAGCACCCCGGCCTTGATCCACTCGGTCTGGGCCCACAGACGGGCGACGGCGTCGTGCACGCTCATGTCGTCCAGCAGGGCGAAGATCGCCACGCCGCGGGCCGGATCGACGCCCGGACCCTTGCCGATCTCGATCAGCCGGAAGGCCGCGGCCTTGGCGTCCTCGCGGCCCGCCAGCGCGCCCCAGCGCAGCAGCAGCCAGGCCCACTCGAACTGGTGGCCGGGCTCGACGATGCGGCCGGCCACGCCGTCGGCGGGGTTCCAGTCGCCGTCATAATATTCGCGCAGGCCGCCGCTCTTGGGGTCGATGAACTTCGAGAGCGCCAGTTCGGCGATCTCGTCGGCCAGGGCGCGCCAGCCCGCATCGCCCCCGGCCTCGACCCAGGCCAGGCAGGCCTCGAACATGTGCATGTGCGGGTTGGACAGCAGCGGCAGGGTGCGCGGAACGCTTTCCTCGAAGCCGGCGATCGGGTGCTTCAGCGTCGTGCGCAGCGCCTCGCGCAGTTCGACGGCGATGCGCGGCAGGTCCTCGCGCTCGGGCAGGGCCTGGCTGGCCATGGCCAGGCCGAACAGGCCGAAGGCCTGATCGTAGAGGTCGACCTTGTCGTCCAGCGGCGCGCCGTCCGAGGCCACCAGGGTGCGGAAGAAGCCGTCGGGACGGCGATAGCGCGCCAGGTAGAACTCCAGGCCGTGCGCCAGGGCCTCGCGCCACGGGCCGTCCCAGCCCAGCACGCCGGCGGCGGCGTAGGAATAGATCTGGCGGGGCTGCACGCGGGCGCGGCGCGGGGCCTCGACCGGCGTCCCGTCCAGGGCGATCTTCTCGAAGAACCCGCCCTTCTCATGGTCCGCCCCGACGCTCCACCACAGAGGAAAGGCGTCGTTCAGCGCCCAGGCCTTGAGCTGATCGCGAAGGCGGACGATGCGGGCCGGAACGGTCATGCGGTTCTCCAATGGGGTCGAGGGTTTTCTAGCGGCCGGCCGCCGCCGCGCAACCCTCGGCTTGTGACAGGCGGGGCCGTCGCGTAATTGCGTGAGGCGATGCTTGATCCGAAACCACTGAAGGCCGTCTTCTTCGATCGCGACGGCGTCCTCAACGTCGACCGGGGCTATGTCCACGATCCGGCCGATCTGGAGTGGATCCCCGGCGCCCGCGAGGCGATCGCGGCCCTGACCGCCGCCGACGTCCGCTGCATCGTCGTCACCAACCAGTCCGGCGTGGCTCGAGGCTATTACGGCGAAGACGCGGTCCACGCTCTGCACGCCCACATGCAGGCCGAACTGGCGCGCCTGGGCGGAGAGATCGCCGCCTTCTACCACTGCCCGTTCCACAAGGACGCCGTCGTCGAGGCCTATCGCCGCGACGACCACCCCGACCGCAAGCCCAATCCCGGCATGATCCTGCGCGGCCTGGCCGAAAACGGCCTCTCGGCCGAGGACTGCGTGCTGGTGGGCGACAACGACAGCGACGTCGAGGCCGCGCGGCGAGCCGGCATGGAAGGCTTCCTGTTCACCGGCGGCGACCTGCTGGCCTTCCTGCGCGAACGGCTGGGCGCCCGCTTCCCGACGTCTTCCGGAGACCCGGCGTGAAACTCCTGATCACCGGCGGCGCCGGCTTCATCGGTTCGACCCTGGTGCGCAAGGCGCTGGAGGCCGGCCACGCGGTCGTCAATCTCGACGCCCTGACCTATGCCGGCGACCTCGCCAACCTGGCCGAGGTGGAGAACGCCCCGGGCTACGCCTTCGAGCAGGCCGACATCGCCGATCCGCGGGCCGTCGCCGCGATCTTCGCCCGCCACGACCCGGACGCGGTGCTGCACCTGGCCGCCGAGTCCCACGTCGACCGCTCGATCGACGGTCCGCTGGCCTTCGTGCGCACCAACATCGTCGGCACGGCCGTGCTGCTGGAGGCCGCCCGCGCGCACCTGGCCCGCCTGCCCGCCGACCGCGCCGCCCGCTTCCGCTTCGTCCACGTCTCCACCGACGAGGTCTACGGCGCCCTGGGTCCCGAGGACCCGCCCTTCGACGAGCGCTCGCCGGTCGATCCCACCTCGCCCTATTCGTCGAGCAAGGCCTCGTCCGACCTGCTGGCCCGGGCCTGGGGCCGCACCTACGGCCTGCCGGTGATCGTCACCTCGTGCTCGAACAACTACGGCCCGCGCCAGCATCCGGAAAAGCTGATCCCGACGGTGATCTTCAACGCCCTGGCCGGCCGGCCCATCCCGGTCTACGGCGACGGGCGGCAGGTGCGCGACTGGCTGCATGTCGAGGACCACGCCGGCGCCCTGCTGCGGGTGCTGGAAGCCGGCGCGCCGGGCGAGACCTACCTGATCGGCGGCGACGCCGAGCGCGCCAACATCGACCTGGTGCGCACCATCTGCGCCGTGCTCGACGCCGTCCGTCCCGGCAACACGCCGCGCGAGAGCCTGATCACCCACGTCACCGACCGCCCCGCCCACGACCGCCGCTACGCCATCGACGCGGGCAAGCTGCAGCGCGAGCTGGGCTGGTCTCCGGCCATGACCGTCGAAGAAGGCCTGGAGCGCACCGTGCGCTGGTATCTCGACAACGACGCCTGGTGGGAGACCATCCAGGCCAAGGGCTTCGCCGGCCAGCGGCTGGGCGTTAACCCGTGATCCGCATCCTGCAGTTCGGCGCCACCGGCCAGGTCTCGCGGGCGATGATCGACCAGGCGGCGGGCCGCGCCGCCCTGACGCCCCTGTCGCGCCAGGACGTCGACCTTTCCGACCTCGCCGCGATCGAGGCGGCCATCGCCGGGGCCGACTGCGACCTCGTGCTCAACTGCGCCGGCTTCACCCTGGTCGACAAGGCCGAGGCCGAACCGGAAGCCGCCAGCGCCGCCAACGCCCTGGCGCCGGCCGCCATGGCCCGGGCCTGCGCGGCGCGCGGCCTGCCGCTGGTGCATCTGTCGACCGACTGCGTGTTCGACGGAACCCTCGACCGCCCCTATCGCGAGGACGACGCGCCCAACCCGCTGTCGGTCTACGGCGTCACCAAGCGCGACGGCGAGACCGCCGTCCTGGCCTGGAACAAGGGCGTGGTGGTGCGGATCTCGTGGGTGTTCTCGCGCTTTGGCCGCAACTTCGTGCGCACCATGCTGCAGCTGGGCCGCACGCGCGACGAGCTGCGGGTGGTCGCCGACCAGTACGGCTGCCCGACCGACGCGCTCGCCCTGGCCGACTTCCTGCTCGCCGCCGCGCCTCGCTGGACCTCGGCGCCGGCCGGCGACGACGCCTTCGGCCTGTTCCATTTCACCAACGCCGGCGCGACCTCGCGCCACGGCCTGGCCGCCGCCGCCCTGGCCCGTGACCCGCAAACCAGGGCGCGGCTGTCGCCGATCGCCAAGCGGGATTTTCCCGAACCCGCCGCTCGCCCTTTGAACGGCGCGCTCGACAGCGGCAAGGTGGCGGCGGTGTTCGGCTGGCGGGCCGAGCCCTGGGAGCCGGCCGTGCAACGCGCGGCCGACCAGATCATCGCGGAGGGACTGAACGCATGAGACGCGGCATCATCCTCGCCGGAGGCTCGGGCAGCCGCCTGGCGCCCCTGACCTTGGCCGTCAGCAAGCAGCTGCTGCCGGTCTACGACAAGCCGATGATCTATTACTCGCTGACCACCCTGATGCTGTCGGGGGTGCGCGAGGTGCTGATCGTCACCAATCCCCATGACGAGGAGTCCTTCCGCCGCCTGCTGGGCGACGGCTCGCGGCTGGGCCTGCGCATCGAGTACAAGCCCCAGCCCGCGCCCGAAGGCATCGCCCAGGCCCTGATCCTGGGCGAAGAGTTCCTCGACGGCGCCGACAGCGCCGTGGTGCTGGGCGACAACATCTTCTTCGGCGCCGGCTTCGCCGACCTGTTGCAGACGGCGGCCCAACGGCCCTCCGGCGCGACCGTCTTCGGCTACACGGTCGTCGATCCCCAGCGCTACGGCGTCGTCGAGATCAGCCCCGAAGGCAAGGCGCTGAGCATCGAGGAAAAGCCGGCCAAGCCGCGCTCGCGCCACGCCGTCACCGGCCTCTATTTCTATGACGGCCTGGCTCCAGCCATCGCCCGGTCGCTGAAGCCCTCGGCCCGCGGCGAGCTGGAGATCACCGACGTCAACCGCGCCTATCTCGACGCCGGAACCCTGACGGTCGAGCGCCTGGGCCGCGGCTACGCCTGGTTCGACACCGGCACCCACGACTCCCTGATGGAAGCCTCCGAGTACGTGCGCGCCATCGAGCTGCGCCAGGGCTTCCGGATCGGCTGCGTCGAGGAGGTGGCCTTCCAGATGGGCTTCATCGACGCCGACCAGTTGCGCGCCCTGGCCGGCCCGTCGCCCAAGACCGGCTACCACCGCTATCTGCGCCAGCTGGCCGACGGCGAGATCTGAAATCCTGGCGCCTCGGTTCCCGAGGGGCTAAACCGACCGCAAATCCCTTCAAGAAAAGGCCCGCGCAGAGCCATGCAGATCTTCCTCGACAGCACCGACACCAAGGTCATCGCCGACGCCGCCGCCACGGGCCTCGTCGACGGCGTCACCACCAACCCGACCCTGATCGCCAAGGCCGGCCGCCCGATGCTCGAGGTGATCGCCGAGATCTGCGACCTCGTCCCCGGCCCGATCAGCGCCGAAGTCGCCGCCACCACCGCCGACGCCATGATCGCCGAAGGCACGAAGCTGGCCGGCATCGCGCCGAACGTGGTCATCAAGCTGCCGCTGACCCGCGACGGCCTGATCGCCTGCAATCACTTCGCCAACGAAGGCGTCAACACCAACGTCACCCTGTGCTTCTCGCCGACCCAGGCCCTGCTGGCCGCCAAGGCCGGCGCGACCTACGTCTCGCCGTTCATCGGCCGCCTGGACGACTACGGCTTCGACGGCATGGACCTGATCCGCGACATCCGCACGATCTACGACAACTACGGCTACGAGACCGAGATCCTGGCCGCCTCGGTGCGCAACGTCGCCCACGTCAAGGAAGCCGCGATCGTCGGCGCCGACGTCGTCACCATTCCGCCGGCGGTGTTCGCCGACCTCTTCAAGCACCCGCTGACCGACAAGGGCCTGGAACAGTTCCTGAAGGACTGGGCGGGCACCGGCCAATCCATCCTGTAGTTCGGGCCATCCTGTAGTCCGGCGATTTTGTAAGGGCCAAAAACCCTTATTTCACAAGGCGCGGCCCCGGATTCGTCCGGGGCCGTTCTTTTTTGCAACTGCGAAGGTGGTTCGCAAACGCGAACTCGTGCGTTAGGGTCGGGAAACCTCGTCGAGGAGCGCGCCCATGAAAGCCGCCGATATCGCCGTCGACATCTGCCTGGCCTCCGCCGAGGAAGCCGTGCGGTTCTCCCGCTTCGTGCAGAACTTCCTGGCCAGCAACGGCTTTCCGTTCGTGATGATCCACAACGCGCCCGAGCTCGAGGGCGAGCGCCGCAAGGTGGTGTTCGAGGACGCCGGCGTCGGCCGCAAGTTCGCCCTCGAATGGCGCATGGACCGGCTGGCCGCCAGTGGGGCTTGAAGCTGGAGCCTGAAGCCGGGGCCTGAGCCCCGCGGCCAAGCTTGAAGAACGACGTTTCCCGTTTCTGATTTTGCGCGTTAGACAGGATATCCTTTCTTCCTGTCGCGGAGTCGCGCCATGAACGACCCCAAATTCGCCCCCCCGCCGGTCGCCGGTTCCGCGCTCGACCTGATCGGCCGCACCCCGATGCTGGAGGTGCGCAACCTCGACACCGGCCCCTGCCGTCTGTTCCTGAAGCTGGAAAGCCAGAACCCCGGCGGCTCGATCAAGGACCGCGTCGCCCGCTCGATGATCGAGGCGGCCGAGGCCGACGGCTCGCTGAAGCCCGGCGGCACGATCATCGAGGCCACGGCCGGAAACACCGGCCTGGGCCTGGCCCAGGTGGCGGCGCTGAAGGGCTACAAGCTGATCCTGATCGTCCCCGACAAGATGGCGCGCGAGAAGATCCTGCATCTTCGGGCCATGGGCGTGGACGTGCGCCTGACCCGCAGCGACGTCGGCAAGGGCCACCCCGAATACTACCAGGACATGGCCCAGGCCCTGGCCCAGTCGATCCCCGGGGCGATCTACGCCAACCAGTTCGAGAACCCGGCCAATCCGCGCGCCCACTATGTCGGCACCGGTCCGGAGATCCTCGCCCAGATGGAAGGCGACGTCGACGCCGTGGTCGTCGGGGTCGGCTCGGGCGGCACCCTGACGGGCGTCGGCCGCTACATGGCCGAGCAGTCGCCGAAGACGAAGATGGTGCTGGCCGATCCGGTCGGCTCGATCCTCTGCGACTACGTGGCCACCGGAACCTACGGCGAGGCCGGCTCGTGGATCGTCGAGGGCATCGGCGAGGACTTCATCCCCGACAACGCCCAGATGGACCTGGTCTCCAAGGCCTATTCCATCAGCGACCGCGAAAGCGTCGACACCGCCCGCCTGCTGCTGCGCAAGGAAGGCGTGCTGGCCGGCTCGTCGTCGGGCACCCTGCTGGCGGCGGCCCTGCGCTACTGCCGCGAGCAGACCGAGCCGAAGCGGGTGGTCACCCTGGTCTGCGACACCGGCGCCAAATACCTGACCAAGATGTTCAACGACATGTGGCTGGCCGCCCACGGCTTCGACCAGCGCGAGCTTCACGGCGACCTGCGCGACCTGATCGCCAAGCGCTACGCCGACGGCGGCGTCATCGCCATCGGGCCGGACGACACCCTGCTGACCGCCTACAACCGCATGCGCTCGAGCGACATCAGCCAGTTGCCGGTGGTCGATCACGGCAAGCTGGTGGGCATTCTCGACGAGAGCGATATCCTGGCGGCCGTCGAAGGCGGCGACGACCATCGCGGCGCCCGCTTCAAGACCCCGGTCGCAGACGCCATGACCCGCCGGATCAACACCCTGCAGGCCCACCAGGGCGTCGAGGCGCTGCCCGACGTCTTCGAGCGCGACGAGGTGGCGCTGGTGGTCGACGGCGAGGAGTTCCTCGGCGTCATCACCCGTGTGGACCTGCTCAACCATCTGCGACTGGAAGCCTGAGGCCTCCGCCGCTCGCGCCCGTCACACCACATGCAACGGGCTGTAGACGGGCGGCCGGGGCTGGCTTTCGGCGAACCAGACCTCGCCCTCGCTGACCATGTCCCACTCCAGCAGATAGTCGCCGGGCATTTCCGGGGCGGTGAAGACGTGGACGAAGGTCGCCTCCGCGCCCGGCGGGGTCACCGTCAGGGTCAGGGCGCGCTCCTGCTCCCAGGCCAGCAGTTTCCCCTGCGGATCACGCAGGTGGTAGGTCAGGTAGATCGACGCCGAACGGATGCCCCAGGCCGGCCACCAGGCCAGGGTTCCGGTATTGCGCACCCGCACGGTGGCGACGACGGCGTGGCGGCGGTGGGTCGCGGCGACCATGTCGACGTCGAGCACCTCGACGCCCCAGCCGGGCTGGGCGGCCGCGGCTTGAAGCACCTCCGGCACGATCCGCTCGGCCGGGTCTCCCGGCTTCTCCACCGGCGCCGGCGGCTCGGCGGGAGCCGGGAACACACGGGTCGGCAGGCCTTCCGGGATCACGTAGTGACTCTCCCAGGCGCCGCGCGGATGCGAGGCGCGGTAGCGCTCCATCTTGGCCTGACGTTCTTCGGGCGAACACCACACCGGCTCGTAGTGCAGCAGGGCGGCCCGCTGCTCGTAGAGGCCCGGCCCCATCACGTGATAGCCGCTGTGCGGACGGTTCGGCTTCCAGACCAGGCTGCGGTCGTTGCGGAACAGCCGCAGCTGCCAGTCGGGATACCAGGGCGGAACGAACAGGAAGGCCGCCTCCTGCTCGTCCACGACCCATTTGCGGGCGAACCAGAAATGGGTGGCGGCCGGATCGGCCATCAGCTCGGGCAGCAGGGCCGCCAGGCCGTCCTCCAGCCGCTCGTCATCGTCGATGACCAGGATCCAGTCGCCGGTCGCATAGTCGAAGATCATCATCCGGGCCGCCGAGATCTGCCCGTCATGCCGGAACCGGAACACGACATCAGCGAAGCGCGAGGCCGTCTCCAGGGACCCGTCGGTTGAATCGACATCGACCCCGACGACGATCTGATCGGCGAAAAGCGCAACCTCGGCGAGAAGCCTTTCGAGACGCCGCGCGGAGTTCTTGGCGAGGATGCTCACCGTAAGCCTTATATGCGTCAAACACAGGTCTCCATGCACGTGGAACCTTCACTGTATCGATTGCGTTTCCTATCGACGCCGATCAATCGTTCGACGCCATCGGCGCATATTGTCGTTCCGCCCCCTTACCGGCAGAATAACCGAGATCAGACGCCTATACCGCCCGCCGGATTTTCATAATCTCAAAAGGCAGATCGCGCGTATGACAACTCTTTTTTGCATTCGCCCGGCAACGCCGAATATCGGCAACGATCTCATCAATCGCGCGACCCTCGACCTCCTTTTCGACGTGTTCGGAACCGACCTGTCGGTGGTCAACCTCCCCGCGATCGCGTCCGGCGGGCGCGGCGGCCTGACGGCCAGCCAAGTCTACGACATCAACCGCTTCGCCGACGGCGTCATCGTCGGCGGCGGCAACCTGTTCGAGAACGGCCAGATCACCGTCGACCCCCGCGCCCTGGAGGCTCTGCGCAAGCCGCTGATGCTGATCGGCCTCTCGCACGGCCGGATCTACGACGAATCCGGGGACCGGACCGAGCGCAGCGATTCCCTGGCCCCGGCCGTGATCCGCCAGCTCGCCGCCAAGGCCGAGGTGGCCATGGTCCGCGATACCGCTTCGGCTCGGCTGCTGGCCGAGCTGGGCGCCGCGGGCGTCGAAATGGCCGGCTGCCCGACCACCTTCATGGAGCAGAACGCGGCGCCCGAGCCCCAGAACGACCAGGTCCTGCTGTCCATCCGCCATCCCCAGCGCATGAGCGTGCCGCCGTCGCTGCAATGGCGGACGGCCAACGACGTGCGGCGGCTGATCGACGCCCTGCTCGCCGAATACGGCAACGTCGTGCGCCTGGTTTGCCACGACTATCTCGACCTGGAGTTCGCGGCGGGCTTCCCCGACACGCCGCACGTCTATTTCGACACCGTGGACCGCTACATCGCCGCGCTTCGCCGCTGCCGCCTGAACGTCACCTATCGCCTGCACGCCTTCCTGCCTTGCCTGGCCTTCGGGACCCACTCGATCCACCTGTCCTACGACGAACGCGGCAAGGCGATGGTCGCCACGGCCGGCATGGGCGACTGGGACATCGACCTGATGCGCGAGGCCGACCCGGTCGCCGCCGTCATCACCCGCGCCCGCGCGCCCGAGGCCTTCGCCACGGCTCGCCAGGAAGCCCGTCCCGACATCAACCGGATGAGAGCCGTCACCCTTGGCGGGGTGAGGCGTTTCTTCCAGGTCGTAGAACAACAAAAAAGCGCCGCGAAGCGCCAAGGACATCCCCATGACGCCACCCTCATCGACCGGGCTCCATCGGATCTGCAACGAGACGGACCTGACCGGTCTGCGCTCCCTGCACGCCCGGGTCGTCGATGAGCTCATCGCCGCGGTAGGCGATCTTCGGGGCGCGACCGCCGGCGAGCGACTACGCAAGCGAGGGCTGGGCGTTCTGCACGAGGAAATCGAGGTCGGGGACATCGGCGCGATCCGCGACCGGGTGCTCGAAGCCCTGCGGCCCGACCTCCTGCGCATGGCCGTGCGGGTCGGCCGGTCGGTGCTCGGCTGGGACCAGGACTTCTATGTCGACGACTATCTGATCCTGCGCATCAACCTGCCCTACGAAGTGGCCCGCCGCACGGCCGCCGGGGCCGAGAACCCCGGCATCGGCCGGGTCAGTCCGGCGATGCGTCCGATCGCCCAGGCGCGCCGGACCAAGGATCCGCTCTACGACCCGGCCGGCTACCACCGCCACCATCCGCCGGCGGCGTGGGCCCACGGCCCGCATATCGACAGCTGGACGGGCCACTCCCGCGACGGGATCAACATCTGGTGGGCCATGGTCGATGTGCCGGCCGAGGCGGGCATGGTGCTCTATCCCGAGGTCGAGACCGCGGGCCTGGTCTGCGACCGCCGGACGCTCTACCTCCAGGCCGGCCAGCCGCTGCCGCCGCCGACCTTCGTCCCCCTCGCCGCCGGCGAGATGCTGGTCTTCGACCCGGAGATCCTGCACGGGACCCACCTGAACGTCACCGACCGCACCCGCGTGGCGGTGTCGCTGCGGCTCAATGCAGGTCGTCCGACCTTCGCCCCGGAGGCCTTCTACGCCCGCGAGTTCTGGCGCTCGTCGAAGGCGATCGAGGCCGGCGACCTGGAGTCGGTCGAGCACGTCAGACGCGAGGACAACCTTGGTCCCGCCACGCCGCAGCCGCCCGCCCCCTCCCCCGCGCGCGCGGTCGTGCGTTCACCGGCGCCGGCCTCCGGGCCGGTGGCGGTCGCCGCCTCGGCCGACCTGCCCGAAGGCGGCCGCCTCGTGGTCGAGCTGGAAGGGCGTCGGCTCATGGTGACCCGCCAGGACGGCCGGCTGGCGGCGCTGGACTCCCGTTGCCCGCACTACGGCGTCGATCTGATGGACGGCGGCGCGCGGGCCGGCCGGCTTCACTGCCCGGCCTGCGCCGTGGCTTTCGACCTCTCGACCGGTCGATCGGCCTGCGGAAGCCTGACGCTCGCCCTGATCCCGATCTGGGAGGCCGACGGCTCGATCCTCCTGGACGCGACCGCGGGTGCGGCCAGCGCTCCGGAGCCCGTCACGGCGTAGCCTCGCCGACGCAGGGCCGGCCCCATCAGTCGGACCAGTTCGGCGACCTCCTGCGGCGGCGAAGCGGCCAGCCGATCGCGACGCACGGGCCGCACCGGCTTCAGCGCCTCGCCCTTCCAGGCCAGGGACCGTTGCAGCACCACGCCCGAGGGCGTCTCGGCCCGGAGCTGGCGCGGATCGAAGGACAGGCCAAGGAAGGCCATCACGGTCGACAGCACGCGGTCGGGCGCCGTCACCAGCTCCTCGTAGACCACGCTCATGAAGCGGTCGGGATAGGTCGCTTCCAGGTCGCCGCACTGCTCCTCGGCCTCCAGCCACAGGCGCGCGCCGCCGACGGCGCCGCCGCCCCACCAAGGCATGTCGCGCAAGGAACAGGCGACATCGCGCCCGTCCCGCATCATGCAGACGACCCTGGCGGCCGGAAAATCGACCAGGATCCGGGGGACATGCCGCAGGTGCTGCGGCGTCTTCTCGCCGACCAGCGGCTTGCCGCTGGCCTGGCGGCGAGCTTCCAGCACGGCCCCGAACACCGCCGCCCCGTCGGGCGGCCGGGCGACGGCGTCCGGCAGCGCCGCCATCACCGCCTCGGGCTCCAGGCCCAGTTCGGCCAATCGCCGCCAGCCGCCCAGCAGCCGCCTCAGCGCCTTTGGGGCGATCAAGGGCAGATGCGGCGCGATCTCGTCATAGAAGGCCGTCTCCGGCGTGATGATCAGATCGGGATGCCGATCGAGCAGGACGCTGAGCAAGGTCGTTCCCGAACGAGGGCAACCGACGATGAAACAAGGATCCGCCATCTTCGCCCCTCGCGCACCTGAATGACAGGTCGCGCTCACGCAATGCATAACGACGTTATTGGATCCATTTAAAATTGAATCGATACAAATGCTTAAGCTTATCAACGCTGCTGCGCGCGCGCTTTCCCCGTGCTAGCTTCGGTTGAGTTAGTGCGTGGCGCCCGCCGTTTACTGGCGCCTTCAGGAGCTAGGAACGCAAATGAAAAACTTCGCCTTGTTCTTGGCCGCGATCACGCTGGGGATCGCCGCGGCGCCGCAGATCGCGAGCGCTCAAGCCACCCGCACCTGGGTCTCGGGGGTCGGCGACGACGTCAATCCCTGTAGTCGAACCGCCCCCTGCAAGACCTTCGCGGGCGCAATCTCCAAGACCGCCGCCGGCGGCGAGATCAACTGCATCGACCCCGGCGGCTTCGGCGGCGTCACGATCACCAAGTCGATCTCGATCATCTGCGACGGCCTGGAGGCCGGCGTGCTCGTCTCGGGCACCAGCGGCATCAACGTCAACGCCGCGGCGACCGACATCGTCCTGCTGAGCGGCCTCGAGATCGAGGGCGTCGGCACCGGCGTCAATGGCGTCAACATCCTATCGGCCGCCAACGTGACGATCCGCAACAGCCTGATCCACGACTTCCGCGCGGGCGCCAACGGCGGCGTCGGCGTCTACGCCGCGCCCGGCACGAACTCGCTGCAGTTGGCGATCGTCAACACGCAGATCTCGGGCAACGGCGGCGCGACCACCGGCACCGGCGTGCTGATCGTCCCCACCGGCGCGACCTCGGTGGCGGTGTCGGTCGATCACAGCCAGATCACCGGCAACGGCGCCGGCTTCCGGGCCGACAGCAGCGGCACCAGCGGCAAGGTCCAGGCGGTGCTCCGCAACAGCAACCTGTCGCACAACACCCGGGCGGCGGTGCGCATCGTCGGCGCCAACACCACCCTCGAGGTGGCCGGCTCCACGATCGGCTTCAACGCCACCGGCGTCCATTCGGACGGCGGCCTGGTGACGCTGGCCGGCAGCCAGGTGTTCGGCAACGCCACCGGCCTGTTCGTCGGCACCGGGACGATCACCTCGTACGGCAACAACCAGCTCGACTACAACGCCGCCAACGGACCGAACCCGACGCCCATCGCGCCGCGTTGACGATGCGCCGGGCCGCCCCCTCCCCGGGGGTGCGCCCGGCCGCACGCGCGTTCGCCAGAAGGGGGCGCCAGAACGGGGTTCATGTTCTGGCGTAACGACGATAGACCTTGCGCGACGTCGCGGCAGACGCCGCCAGTTTCATCGTCCGGACAACGAGCGCGCATGACCGACATTCCCGGCAAGAACCGCCTGGCCTTCGCCACCCGCACGATCCATGGCGGCCAGTTCCCCGATCCCAGCACCGGCGCCGTCATGGTGCCGATCTACGCCACCTCGACCTACGTCCAGTCGAGCCCGGGCGAGCACAAGGGCTTCGAGTACAGCCGCAGCCAGAACCCCACCCGCTTCGCCTTCGAGCGGTCGATCGCCGACCTGGAGAGCGGGAGCGCCGGCTTCGCCTTCGCCTCGGGCCTGGCGGCGGCCTCGACGATCCTGGAGATCCTCGACAGCGGCGCCCACGTGATCGCCAGCGACGACCTCTACGGCGGCTCGTTCCGGCTGTTCGAGCGGGTTCGCAAGCGCTCGGCCGGCCTGTCGTTCAGCTTCGTCGACATGGCCGACGTCTCGGCCATAGAGGCGGCGATCCGGCCCGAGACGAAGATGATCTGGGTCGAGACGCCCACCAACCCGATGCTGCGCCTGGCCGACCTGGAGGCCATCGCGGCCCTGGCCAAGCGCCGCGGCCTGATCACCGTGGCCGACAACACTTTCGCGTCGCCCTACGTCCAGCGGCCGCTGGAGCTGGGTTTCGACATCGTCATGCACTCGGCCACCAAGTACCTGAACGGCCACTCCGACGTGGTCGCGGGCGTGGCCGTGGTCGGCGACAACCCCGAACTGATCGACAAGCTGAAGTTCCTGCAGAACGCCGTCGGCGCGGTGCTGGGGCCGTTCGACAGCTTCCTGGCCCTGCGCGGGGTCAAGACCCTGGCGCTGCGCATGCAGCGCGCCTGCGACAGCGCCCTGGAGATCGCCCAGTGGCTCTCCACCCGCAAGGACATCGAGCGGGTGATCTATCCGGGCCTGGAGAGCCACCCCCAGCACGCCCTGGCCCGCCGGCAGATGCATGGCGGCTACGGCGGGATCATCTCGGTGGAGCTCAAAGGCGACGAGGCGACGGCCCGGCGGATGCTGGAGCGCACGCGCCTGTTCACGCTCGCCGAGAGCCTGGGCGGGGTAGAGAGCCTGATCGAGCATCCGGCGATCATGACCCACGCCTCGATCCCGGCCGATCAGCGCAAGGCGCTGGGGATCAGCGACACCCTCATCCGGCTTTCGGTGGGGATCGAGGACTGCTCGGATCTGATTTCCGACCTCTCCTCGGCGCTTTCAGCTTGAACAGGTGATGGTCCTTGTCGCCGGGCATGGCCGGCGACGGGTCCGGGGCCTTGGACGGACGCGGGGGAGGCAGGATCCGCGTCGGATCCTCGGCCCACAGGTGGGCGGCCAGCATCAGGTCGGTCTTGACCGGTCCGAAGTCCTCCTTGGCCGTCCAGACGCGGATGGCGGCCTGGGCGAACACTTCGGAGAGGTCGACGACCTCGATCATCGGCGCGGGATCCTTGCGCACCCTGGGATCGCTCTCGGCCCGCTCGCGCATCTTCTGCAGCACGACCACCAGGTCGGTCTTCAGCGGCACCTTGAACAGCACGTCGGCGCGGCGGTTGCGGTGGGTCGAGTAGTTGAGGATGACGTCGCCGAACACCTTGCTGTTGGGGATCATCACCTTGACGTTGTCGGGCGTGGCGATCTCGGTGAACAGCAGGTCCAGCGACTTGACCGTGCCCTGGCGGGTGGCCGTCTCGATGACGTCCCCGACGCGATAGGGACGGAACAGCAGGATCATCACCCCGGCCGCCACGTTCGACAGCGCGCCCTGCAAGGCCAGGCCGATGGCCAGCGAGGCCGCGCCCAGCACGGCGATGATCGAGGTCGCCTGCACGCCCAGTTGCTGCAGCACCGCCACCAGGCCGATGGCGACCACCGCGTAGCGCACCAGCGACGAGACGAAGCTCTCCAGCGTCGGGTCGGGATTGGTGCGATGCACCCGGCTCAAAGCCCGCTTCGCCATCCCGGCCAGCCAGCCGGCCGCCCAGAAGGTGACGAACAGGATGAGAGCGGCCACGACCAGATTGACGGCCACCTTGCCCAGCCAGTCGAGGAAATGCCCGAACATGGTCTCGTCGGCCTTGATGTTGGCGATGGACGGAAGGTTGAGGTCGGCGGGTACGGTACTGGGCTTGCTCATGGATCTCTCGATGGCGCCCCCGCGCCGGCCGGTCAACGAAGCGCGGTGAAGGTTCGTTCCAATAGCCCCTCTCCCCTTGCGGGAGAGGGTGGCCTCGCGCAGCGAGGTCGGGTGAGGGGTCTCTCGGAGCCTTCCGCCGCAAAGACGGTGAGGCCGGGTGAAGCGTCCGGTGTCTGAGAGACCCCTCATCCGTCGGCCTTTGGCCGCCACCTTCTCCCGCAAGGGGAGAAGGATCCCAGGACAGACAGCCGAGAAACAGTCGGTTACATCAATTGGCTCGAAACCGAGCCGCCCCGCCTCTAAGAGCCCGCCCATGAGCATGCCCTTCATCGACCTCGCCGCGCAGCAGCGCCGGATCCGCGACAAGATCGATGTCGCCATCGCCAAGGTGCTGGACAGCGGCGCCTATGTCATGGGCCCGCAGGTGCGCGAGTTCGAGAGCCAGCTGGCCGCGTTCGGCCAGGCAAAGCTCGCCCTGTCCTGCGCCAACGGCACCGACGCCATCGCCCTGCCGCTGATGGCCTGGGGCGTGGGCGCGGGCGACGCCGTGTTCTGCCCGTCCTTCACCTTCGCCGCGACGCCGGAAGTCGTGCCGTGGGTCGGCGCCACGCCGGTGTTCGTCGACGTGCTCCCGGACACCTTCAACCTCGATCCCGCCAAGCTGGAAGCCGCCATCGCCGGCGTGAAGGCCAAGGGCGAGCTGACCCCCAAGGTGGTCATCGCCGTCGACCTGTTCGGCCAGCCGGCCGACTATCCGACCATCAAGGCGATCTGCGACCGGGAAGGTCTCAAATTGATCTCCGACAGCGCCCAGGGCTTCGGCTGCACCCTGGACGGCAAGCACCCGCTGCACTGGGCCGATGTGGCCACCACCAGCTTCTTCCCGGCCAAGCCGCTCGGCTGCTACGGCGACGGCGGGGCGGTGCTGACCAACGATCCGGTGCTGTGGGACCTGATGGACAGCTACCGCGTGCACGGCAAGGCGGTCGGTCCGGACCTCGAAGGCAAGACCTTCGACCACGACCCCAAGTACCTCAACACCCGCATCGGCATGAATTCGCGTCTGGACACCATCCAGGCCGCGATCCTGATCGAGAAACTGGCCATCTTCCAGGAAGAGATCGACCTGCGTCAGGTCGTGGCCGAGCGCTACGCCGAGGGCCTGAAGGGCTCGGTGCTGGCGACGCCGGCCGTCATCGACGGCGGCGTCTCGGTCTGGGCCCAGTACGTCATCGAGCACGAGAACCGCGACGGCCTGGCCGCCCACCTGAAGACCAAGGGCGTGCCGACCGCCGTCTACTATCCGGTGCCGATGCACGTGCAGGCCCCGTACGCCGCCTTCCCGCGCGGCGAGGGCGGCCTGCCGGTGACCGAGGCCAAGGCCGAAACGGTTCTGGCCCTCCCGATGCATCCGTATCTGGCCGAGGCCGACCAGGCCGTGATCATCGAGGCGATCCGCGGTTTCAACGGCTAGGAGAGCTACTCGCGTCGCGCCCACTTTTTGAAGTCAAGGTTGCGCGCACCTACACGCAGATTTAAGCTCCAGTTTGACGCCGGCGCTATAGCAAAGCTCCGGTAGAGTAAACGGAGCGTATGAGCGTTGTCGGTAGTCCTTCCGAATTCAGTTTTCTTCCACATCGGCCGGACGGGCGGCCATTGGGTTTCGCACGTGCTTTGGCGTGCGGGCCTGATCCAGGATCGCCTCTACCCTCTTCACCTGACGCCCGCCCAAGCCAACGCCGGCGGCGCGCTCTCGCCCAGGCCCGCGTCGTTCTGCTTCGTGCGCCATCCGGTCAGCTGGCTGGCGTCGCTCTGGCTGCATGAAATGGAATTCGGATGGGGTCAGTCGGGCGTCGGCGCCGCCGCTTCCGACCACTTCCCCACCTTCGTCGAGCGCATGCTGGCGACCTTCCCCAAAGGCCCCTGCAGCCACGCCATGGCGCCCTATGTGGACCACTGCTCGTTCGTGGGCCGCACCGAAAGCCTGTCGAGCGATCTGGGCCAGGCGCTGAACCATGCCGGCGAGGCCTTCGACCCCGCCCTGCTCGCCACGCCGCCGATCAACGAGTCGGCCATTCCCAAGCTGCGCGTGGCCGCCAAGGCGCCGGCGGCCCTGCTCGAACAGGTGATGGCGGCAGAAAGCGCGTTCTGCGAGCGCTTCGACTACCAGGGCGTGCCCGAGAAGTTCGTCGCCGACAGCGTCGAACCCGTCTGGCCGCTGATCCGCGCCCGCGCCGACGACGGCGCCTGCGACAAGGCCCTGCAGTTCGACCTGGTCCAGCCGCGCTTCGACTATCACCTGGACGACGGCGGCGTCATCGCCAGCAAGGGGCACGAACGCGCCACCCAGTGGGCTCTCACCCAGGCTGTCGAAGGCCTGGCGCCTGGCGCGACCTGCGCCGTGGTCAGCGAAAGCGATCCCTATTTCGCCTATCTCGCGGTCGATCACGGCTGCTCGCCGGTGACCTTCGTCAACAGCGCCGACGCGGCGACCTCGACGCCGCTGCTGGGCCGCCTGGCCGGCGAGGTGGTCGCCCAGCCGCTGGAGACCTTCCTGAAGTCGAGCGAGCCGACGCTGGACGCCCTGGTGTTCTGCGACTCGCTGGAAATCAGCATCGCGGCCGAGATGGAGCTGATCCACGCGGCCCTGGTGCTCAAGCCGGGCGGGCAGCTGGTCTTCACCGCCCCCATCCTGCACGCGCCGGTGTCGGTAAGGACGCTGTGGGGCCTCAACACCAGCGGCCGCAAGCTCTCCTATTACAGCCTGCCCTATATCGACACCCTGCTGGCCAACCTCGGCTTCTCCGAGGTCGAGATCGTCAGGACGATCTTCGAGGTGACCTCCGAAGAGCACGCCGACGAGGCCCACGCCTTGGCCGACGCCCTGGGCACCGACCGCGACCGCCTGCTGGGCAAGGCGATCATCCGCGCCAAGCGGCAGGACGCCGGTCCCAGCGCCATCTCGCGCGAGGACCTGGTCAAGCTCTGGCTGCTGCGCCGCCCCGTCGACTTCATGCACACGCCGACCGACGGCCTGCCGATCGCCGCCCAGGCGACGATCGCCATGCTGAAGGCCCAGCTCGCGGAAGAACGCCAAAAGCGCATCCAGGTGCAGCAGGGCATGGCCGACCGCGAGCAGGAGCTGATCAAGACCCGGGTCAATCTGGCCGCCCTGGCCAACGACGCCGACTACAGCCGCCAGCAGATCGGCATCGCCCGGGGCGAGACCGCCGCGGCGCTGCAGCAGTTGCACGCCCTGAGGAACCAGATCGAGCACATGGGAGTTGAAGCCCTCCAGGCGCCCCGCCCGGCGCCCGAAGACGGCCCGGCGCAGCCCGTTCCACCAAAGGCTTGAGGCCACCAGAGGCCTGAGGCCCGCCGTCACCGTCGAGCTGCGCCGCATTGGCGCCGCACCGCCGTACTACCCGCGGCTTCCGATTGCGCGAGAGACCAGATGCACGATCCCGTCACGAGCTTCGTCGTCTCGGTCTTCAGCGCGCCCAGCGCCGCCCTGATCATGGCCGGGGCGATCCTGGCGCTGGCGATCGGCCTGATCTTCCAGTCGGGCCATTTCGAATACGCGCCGCTGAAGGACGACCTGCGACGCCGCAGCGACCTGCTGTCGGAGCTGCGCGGGGCGGACCTCCAGAAGGCCTTCGCCGACGCCTTCCCGGCGATCGACAAGCGCCTGAGCGCCTCGGCCCACCCGACGCTGGAACTCGGCTGGGCGTCCTATCGCGGCCAGTTGGCGGAAACGGGCGACGGGCGGCTGGCCGCGCCGATCCACGCCATCGACGCCTTCGAGCATGCCGACGGCCCAGCCCGCACCCTCGAATGGTGGGCCAATCTGCTGGTCGCCATCGGCCTGGTCATCACCTTCATGGGCATCGTCGCGGCCCTGACCGAGGCGGTCGACGCCATGCAGCGCCAGGGCGGCGCCGGCATGCAGGCGGCGCTGATGAACCTGCTGGCCGTGGCGGCGACCAAGTTCTGGACCTCGATCGCCGGCGTTCTGGGCTCGATCGTCCTGCGCTTGGCCGCGCGCCGCCGGCGCAAGGCGATCGAGGCGCTGGAAGCCCATTTCTTCGCCCAGCTGGACGGCTGCGTCCGCTTCGCCCCGCCCGAGAAGGTCATGCTGGAGCAATTGGCCGTGCTGTCGCGGATCGAGGCCGCCCTGACCGCCGGCGCCGCGACGCGCCCCGCCGCCGTTCCCGCTGAATCGAGCCTGGCCTGATGGCGGGCCTGGCCCGCGCCCGCCGGCGCCGCACGCCCGACCTCGAAGAGGGCGAAAGCTACTACGTCTCGATGACCGACATGATGGTGGGGGTGATCTTCATCTTCATCATCATGCTCAGCTACTTCGCTCTGCAGTATCGGCAGTCGACCAAGGCGCTGACCGAGGCCAAGCATCCGCAGACCGCCGCCCTGCTGCAGACCGCCACGGCCCTGACCCCGCATGAGGCCACCGTCGAGGTCGACGACAAGGCCCGTGTGCTGTGCGTACCCGAAAGCCTGATCGGCGGGACCGGAAGCGACCGTCGCTGCTTCTCCTACGCCCCGCCGGCCCAGGGCGCGGCGAACACCGTGGCCGCCGACGACGCCCAGCGCACGCTGATGGGCTTTCTCGACGCCGACCTGCGCGACGCCGGCGCGCCCCTGGCGGGCGACACCAGCGGCGACGCCCTGTCGTTCTCGGCCGACGCGCTGTTCGAGCCGGGCACGGCCAACCTGTCGGCCGGCGGCCGCAAGATCGCCGGCGAGGTCGCCGCCTCGCTCGCCAGGCGCCTGCCCTGCCTGGCCTATGGCGGCGCCAGTTCGACCGCCTGCCCCGAGGGCGAGGCCAAGCTGGCCCTCGTCAACGTGGTCAGCCAAACCAATCTCGACGCCTTCACCGCCGAGGGCCAGCAGGCCGCGGCCCTGGCCCTGGCGCGTTCAGCGGCCTTCCACCAGGCCCTGACCGGCGCCCAGCCGGTGCTCGCCGCCCTGCGCAACGGACCTCCGGGCCAGGCTGCGTCGCAGCCCCTGCTGCGCGTCGCCAGCCTCGGCCAGTCGCAGGAGGGCGCCTCGCGGGTCGGCGAGGGCCAGACGGTGAGCATCCAGTTCCAGATGGCGCGCTAGCGCTCTCTCCATTGGCGCGCATCGCCAGGCGGCCTATATGCCGGGCGTTGCGTTTCGCGCCGGCCGGCGCCTCGCGCGTTCACGGCCGAAGAGATCGCGTCATGCCCCGGGACACCACCGCCGCCACTGCCCCCCGAACTTCGGGCCAAACCTCGCCGCATCCGGGCATGGGCTTCGTCCAGTTCGTCGCCCTGATCGCGGCGATGATGGCCACCAACGCCCTGGCCATCGACTCCATGCTGCCGGCCCTGCCGCAGATCAGCGCCAGCCTGGGCCTGACCGGCGAAAACGAGCGCCAGTGGGTGATCACCGCCTACCTGCTGGGCTTCGGCGTCGCCCAGATCGCCTACGGTTCGCTGGCCGACCGCTACGGCCGCAAGCCCGTGCTGCTGGCCGGCCTGACGCTCTACGTGCTGTTCAGCCTGGCCTGCGCCCTGACCACTTCGTTCGAGATGCTGCTGGTCGCCCGGGCCCTGACCGGCGTCGGCGCGGCCGCCACCCGGGTGCTGGCCGTCTCCATCGTCCGCGACTGCTATTCGGGCCGTCGCATGGCCCAGGTCATGTCGCTGTCGTTCATCGTCTTCCTGGCCGTGCCGATCCTGGCCCCCTCGATCGGCCAGGCCATCGTGCTGGTCGCGCCCTGGCGCTGGATCTTCGGCGTCATGGCGCTGTTCGGCGGCGCGGTGATCGCCTGGACGGCCCTGAAGCTGCCCGAGACCCTGCACCCGGAGGACCGCACGCCGATCTCGGCCAAGGCCATTCTGTCGGCCTTCCGCCAGGCCCTGACCGAGCGGACGGCCATCGGCTACACGATCGCCGCCACCCTGGTGCTGGCCGGCCTGTTCGGCTTCATCAACTCGGCCCAGCAGGTGTTCGTCGACGCCCTGGGGGCGGGCGAGTGGTTCACCCTGATCTTCGCCGGGATCGCCGGCGGCATCGCCGTGGCCTCGCTGGTCAACGCCCGCATCGTCGAGCGGCTGGGCATGCGCAAGGTTTCGCACGGCGCGCTGCTGGGCTTCATCGCCTTCGCCGGGATCCACGCGATCGTCGCCCATACCGGCCACGAGACGGTCTGGACCTTCGCCCTGCTGCAGGGGTCGATGATGTTCTGCTTTGGCCTGGTGATGTCGAACTTCGGCGCGGTGGCCATGGAGCCGCTGGGCCACATCGCCGGCGCGGCGGCCTCGATCCAGGGGTTCATCACCACCATCGGCGGGGCGCTGGGCGGCTTCATGATCGGCCAGCTTTTCGACGGCACGGTCGGTCCGCTGACACTGGGCTTCTTCGGCTTCGGCCTGGCCGGCCTGCTGGTCGTGCTGGTCACCGAGAAGGGCAGGCTGTTCCAGACCGGTCCCGGCGGCGGCGCGCCGGACATGACCCACTAGCCGACCCGCCCCCTAGCCCCGCGCGCGCTCCAACGCCTCATACAAGCGTCCGATGTCGAGCGGCTTGGCCAGCCAGTCGGTCATGCCCGCGGCGCGGCAGGCCTGGACCTCCTCGTCGGCGACGCCGGCGCTGAAGCCGATCACCGGCACGTCGCGATTGGCGCTGTCGCCGGCCCGCAGGCGGCGCGTGGCCTCGCGGCCGTCGAGGCCCGGCATGTTGACGTCCATCAGCACCACGTCGAAGGGCTCGGCCTCCAGCCGCTTCAGCGCCTCCAGCCCGTCCGGCGCCGTGGTCAGCACCACGCCCAGCGGCTCCAGCACCAGGGCCAGGGTGCGGCGGTTCACCTCGTGGTCGTCGACCGCCAGCACCCGCAGGGCCGTGACCTCCGGCGGGGCCGCGCCCTGGTCGTTGGCGGCGGCGACCTTGGTCTCCTCGGCGCCCTGAGGCAGGGCCAGGGTCAGGCGGAAGATCGCGCCCTTCTGCTCGCCCGGACGCGCGTCGAGCTCGCCGCCCATCAGCCGCGCCAGCTGCCGGCTGACGGTCAGCCCAAGGCCGGTGCCGCCATAGGTGCGGGCCGTTTCCAGCGAGGCCTGGGTGTAGGGCGTGAACAGCCGCTCCATGGCGTCCGGAGCGATGCCTGCGCCGTTGTCCTGCACCTCGATCTCGACCTTCACCCAGCCCTCGTCGGCCGGAGCCGCCAGCAGGCGCAGGGTGATGGCCCCCTCCTCGGTGAACTTCACGGCGTTGGAAAGCAGGTTGTTGAGGATCTGGCGCAGGCGGAACGGGTCGCCCCGCACCCAGACGGCGGGCTGTTCGGCGGGCGGCTCGCGCAGGGTCAGGCCCTTGGCCTTGGCGCCGGCGGTCCAAAAGCGGGTGGCGTCGCGGATCGCCGCCAGCAGGTCGAAGTCGCGCGCCTCCAGGCTCATGGCCCGGGCCTCGATCTTGGCCTGGTCGAGCATGTCGGTCAGCAGGCCGGTCATCAGCTGGCCGGCGTCGACGATCAGGTCGGCGGTGACGCCGGTCTGGGCCGGATTGACCCCGGCGCGGATCAGATGCGCCCCGGCCAGGATCGCCGACAGCGGCGTGCGCAGCTCGTGGCTGACGATGGCGGCCATGGCGGCGCGGTCGGCCACCGCGTCCTCGGCCTGGATGCGGCGGCGGTCGGCCTCCTCGCGGGCGGCCATCACGGCGCGGCGGGCCTGGTGCACGCGGCTCCAGATGGCGTGGACGACCAGCAGGAAGAACACCGCCGTCACCGCCAGGATCAGGATCATGCCGTGCGGCTGGCCGCCCCAGAACCAGAACGGCATGGCCGCCAGGCTGACGGCGTAGGGGATGGCGCCGGTATAGAACATCGGCCGGCAATCGACGCCCGAGGCGACGTTGTTGAGCATGCCGCCCGCCAGCACCAGCAGGCTGATCACCACCAGCGGCATGGCCCCGTTGGTCCAGATCAGCGTCACCACCGCGGCGTGGGCGAGCGCCATCACCGCCATGGCGACCATGGCCAGGGCCGCGTGGAAGCGGATGTTGCGGGTCGGGAAGCGACCCTTGGCGAAGGGCCGGACGGCGACGAACTCCAGCCCCTGGACCAGGGCGCTGACGCCCAGCCAGGCCGGGATCAGACTCCCATGCCCGGCCAGATGCAGGGCCCAGCTGAGCAGGCCCGTCAGGCCCAGGCGGATGACGATCTGCCTGTAGCGCTCGTCGGCATTGGCCGGCAGGTGGGGCAGAAGCGAGTCTAGAAACTTCACCATGATCCCCCGCCTATCCCCGATAGGCGAAGGATCGGTGAATCCTGGACCCGTCAGTCCAACATCCGCTCAAGAGTGGTCAATTCGTCCGCTTCCCGGGCCGGCTTGTCCCAGCGGATGCGGTTGATGCGGGGAAAGCGCATGGCCACGCCCGACTTGTGGCGGGTCGAGCGTTGCAGCCCCTCGAACGCCACCTCGAACACCAGGCCGAACTCGAGATCGGCGCGCACCGAGCGCACCGGCCCGAACCGTTCGATCGTGTGATCGCGCACGAACTTGTCGATCAGTTTCAGCTCCTCGTCGGTGAAGCCGAAATAGGCCTTGCCCACCGGGGTCAGCTTGCGCTCGCCGGTCTCGTCCTCGCGCCAGACGCCGAAGGTGTAGTCGGAATAGAAGCTCGACCGCTTGCCGTGGCCGCGCTGGGCGTACATCAGCACCGCGTCGACCAGATGCGGGTCGCGCTTCCACTTGAACCACGGCCCCTTGGGGCGGCCGGGCTCGTAGGAACTGTCCCAGCGCTTGAGCATCAGGCCCTCGGCGATGGCCGGATCGCCGGCCGGGGGATCGGCGCGCAGAGCGGCCAGTTCCTCCCAGGTCTCGAAGGGCTGGAGCGGAGAAAGATCGATCCGCGACGTCTTCAGCCCGCCGACGAAGGCCTCCAGGCGCTGGCGGCGCTCGACGAACGGCAGGGCCCGAAGATCCTCCTCGCCGTCGAGCAGCAGGTCGTAGGCGCGGATCCCGGCCGGATAGGCGGCCATCAGCTTGGCGTCGACGGTCTTGCGGTTCAGCCGCTGCTGCAGGTCGCCGAAGCTGGCGATCGCGCCGCCCCGCATGACCAGCAGTTCGCCGTCGAGAGCCCCCTCGAAGTCCAGCGCGTCGAGCACATCGGGGAAGGTCGCCGAGATGTCGTCGCCGGTGCGGGTGTAGAGCCGCCGCTCGCCGCGCTCGCTGACCGCCTGGACGCGGATGCCGTCCCACTTCCACTCGGCGGCGTAGTCGGCGGCCTTGAGCTTCTCGAAATCCACCGCCTCGTCGATGGCCTGGGCCAGCATCACGGGCCGGAAACGTCCCGGGGCGTCGGGTGAAGGCCGTTCAGAGCGTCCCTCCAGCCAGGCGAAGAGGTCGCCATAGGGCGGCTCGATCGCGTGCCAGACCTCCTCGATATCGCCGATCGGCACCCCGCCGAGATTGGCGCAGGCCTGCTTGGCCAGGCGCGACGACACCCCCACCCGCAGCCCGCCGGTCATCAGCTTGAGCAGCGCCCAGCGGCCGTCGGCGTCCAGCGCGTCGAGCCAGCCCTCGATCAGTTGTTGAGCCTGGGCGCGAGAGGTCGCCTTCAGCGCCTCGACCACCTCCGAGAGTTCCGGCTCACGATTGGCGCCAGGCCGCTCGGGCCAGACCAGGGCGACGGTCTCGGCGAGATCCCCGACATAGTCGTAGGACCAGGCGAACAGCTGGGCGTCCATCCGCGCCTCGACGGCCTTGCGGATGAAGGCCGGCTTGGCGGCGTCGAACGACAGCGCCCCGGTCAGGGCCGCCAGGGCGTAGCCGCGATCGGGATCGGCGGTCCCGCGCAGGAAGTCCTCGATCAGGGTCAGCTTGGCGTTGCGCGAGGCCGTCAGCGACAGGCGGTCGAGAAGGTGGGCGAAGGCGCGCATGGAAAGAGAATGTCGCGCCCGGACGCAGGTTCAAGCCATGGCGCGGCTTGCACGCAATTCAAACATTCGTTTAACTCCAATGGAGAGCCTGGCCTCGGAGACGACCATGACGTTCCAGCCGCCCGACCCCTTCGTCCCACACACCCGCGCCAGCCCCCTGACCGCGCCTTGGGAGCCGATCTATGCCGACATCCGCGACGACCGCTGGGTGCTGGGACTGGAGGCGCGCGAGGTCCACGCCAATTCGCGCGGCGGGCCGCACGGGGGTCTGATCGCCGCCCTGGCCGACAACGCCATGGGCCTGTCGTGCGGCGTTCGGATGCGCCGCGAGGGCCTGGCCTTCAACGGCTTCGTCACCGTCTCGCTGGGGGTCGACTATCTGGCCGCGCCGAGCCTTGGCCAATGGCTGGCGTTCGACACCGACTTCATCAAGCCCGGCAAGAGCCTCTGCTACGCCGAGGCCACGGTCCTCGCCGACGGCAGGCCGGTGGCGAGGGCGCGGGGCACGTTCAAGGTGGTGTGAGCCTCAGGCCTTCGCCTCGTCGAGCTGACCCAGGATCATGATCTTCTGCCAGATCTTGCGGCCGAGGTCGGAGGTCAGGGTCTCGATGTCGTTGACGGCCGCCAGGATCGCCGGGTCGTCGTTCTCGCCGGCGTAGAGGGCGGCCAGCTTGGCGGTCAGGGCCTGCATCTCGGCGCAGTAGTCGAGATAGCGGGCCAGCTCGAAGCGGCTCATCTCGCGGGCCGGCGAGGAGGCCGTGCGCGGCCCCATCACCAGGGTCGGGTCCTTGGTCAGCTGGTGCATGTCGACCACGTGGGCGAAAGAGCGCAGCTCGTGCAGCGCCTTGTGCACGCGGGCGCGCTTCCAGCGGGCCTCCAGCGACAGCAGGAACCACACCGCGCCGGCCGACAGCAGGGCCAGGTTCACCGCCGGCTCCAGGCCCTCGGCGGCGTGCAGCACGTCGGTCCCGCGCAGGCCGGCCAGCCAGTCCGTCCGGACGATCAGCCAGGTCGGCAGGGCCAGGGCCGCCAGGACGATCGCCGCCACCGGCAGACGCAGGGCCAGATAGGGTCGCGACAGCCGCCGCGCGCGCCTGGCCGTCTCCCGCGCCGTCGCCGTCAGCCGCGCGCACACCCGCGACAGGCCGGAGGCCGGAAACCGTTCGGAGATCCGCGCGTGCAGGTGATCCAGCGTCGTGACCACCTCGCCGGCTTCCAGCCGCATCATGCCCTTCGCCATGGTCCCCCTCCCCCTTGCCGACGCCCGCGGCCCAGCTATAGCTAAGCGCTAGTACGTTCGGGGGAACAATTCATGCGTCATTTCACGACCACCGCCGCGGCCGTCGCCTCGGTCGCCCTGCCCGCCGCCCTGCTGCCGGCGATCGTCCTGCCCACGACCGCCCTGGCCGCCGACCCCGAGGTCGTCGCAGGCAAGCCGGACATCAGCTGGCAGGACAGCCTGCCGCGTCGCACCGGCAAGGTGGCGCTGAGCGAAGGCAAGGCCTCGCTGGACCTGGGTCCGGACTTCTACTTCCTCGACGCCGCCGCCGCCCGCCGCGTGCTGACCGAGGGCTGGGGCAACCCGCCGGACGTGGCCGACGGCGTGCTGGGCATGATCCTGCCGGCCCGTTTCAAGCCGCTGGACGACGAGTCCTGGGGCGTCATCGTCACCTATCAGGACGTCGGCTATGTCGCGGACGAGGACGCCAAGACCACCGACTACGACAAGCTGCTGGTCGATCTGCGCCAGGGCGAAGACGAGGAGAACGCCTCGCGCGAGAAGGCCGGCTACAAGACCATCCACCTGAACGGCTGGGCCGAGCGACCGAGCTACGACGCCGGCAAGCACGTGCTGATCTGGGCCCGCGACCTGGAGATCGGTGGCGGCGAGGCCCACTCTCTGAACTACGACATCCGCGTGCTGGGCCGGAAGGGCGTCATCAGCCTCAACGCCGTGGCCGCGCCGGAGGCCCTGCCCGAGCTGCACGCCATGGCCGGCCGCATCGCCGCCACCGCCCAGTTCGACCAGGGCTCGCGCTATGTCGACTTCAAGCAGGGTGAGGACAAGGTCGCCGAGTTCGGCGTCGCCGGCCTGATCGCCGCCGGCGCGGGCGTGGCCGCGGCCAAGAAATTCGGCCTGCTGGCCCTGCTGATCGCCTTCGGCAAGAAGGGGATCGTGCTGATCATCGCCGCTTTCGGCGGCCTCGTGACCTGGTTCCGCAACAAGTTCGGCGGCGGCGGCAAGAAGGCCAAGAGCGACGCCACGCCGCCGGGTCCCGACCTGATCTCCTGATCCCGGCGCCCTATTCCCCGTCGTCCTCGTCATAGCCGACGAGGCGCAGGGCGCGGGCGGGGATGCCCTCCAGGGCGCACCAGCGCTCCAGGGCCTCCTCGCGGCCGTGGGTGATCCACACCTCGCCGGGCCGCAGCTCGGAAAGAGTGTCGGTCAGCTCGTCCCAGTCGGCGTGGTCGGAGATGATCAGCGGCAGCTCCACGCCGCGTTGCCGGGCGCGGGCGCGCACCCGCATCCAGCCGCTGGCGAAACAGTCGACCGGATCGGGAAAGCGCCGGCTCCAGCGGTCGGCCAGGGCCGAGGGCGGAGCGACGATGATGCTTCCCGCGAAGTCGCCCGTCTTGCCGCGCTCGGTGGTCGCCGGCGCCAGGGGGCCAAGATCGACGCCGTGGGCCTCGTAGAGCCGGTTCAGCCGCTCCATGGCGCCGTGCACATGGATCGTCCGGTCCCAGCCGGCCTCGCGCAGCAGGCTGATCACCCGCTGAGCCTTGCCCAGGGCGTAGGCGCCGACGATGTGGGCGCGCTCGGGAAACTGCTCGACCGATTTCAGCAGGGCGGCGATCTCGCCCTTGTCGTCGGGATGGCGGAAGACCGGCAGGCCGAAGGTGGCCTCGGTGACGAAGATGTCGCACGGCACGGGTTCGAACCGCGCGCAGGTGGGATCGCGGCGGCGCTTGTAGTCGCCGGAAACGACGATGGTCAGGCCCTTCCAGCGCACCACCGCCTGGGCCGAGCCCAGCACGTGGCCGGCCGGGACGAGGCTCACCTCGACGCCGTTGTGGGTGAAGCTTTCGCCGTAGGGAACCGCCTGGCGCTGGCCGGTGAAGTCCTCGCCATAGCGTTCGGCCATGATCGCCAGGGTCTCCGGCGTCGCCGCCACCATGCCGTGGCCGGCGCGAGCGTGATCGGAATGGCCATGGGTGATCACCGCCCGGTCCACGGGGCGGACCGGGTCGATATAGAAGTCGCCGGGCGGGCAGTAGAGCCCGGCGGGCTTCGGACAGAGAAGATCCTGCGGCTTGATCACGGCTGGATAAGACAACGCGCGATCCTGTAAGCCTATCCCTCCAAGACTAGAGAGCGGCATGAGCGAGACGGATCTGAACGAGCAGCACCGCCTCATCGCCAAGGCGATGAACGAAGGCAGCCCCCAGGCCAAGGCCCTGGGCTTCACCACCCTCGACATCGGCGACGGCGTCGCCGTGCTGAAGGTCCCCTATCGCACCGAGCTGGTCGGCGACCCGGAGACCGGGGTGATCGCCGGCGGGGTGGTGACCACCCTGCTCGACCACGCTTCGGGGCAAGCGGTGCACGCGGCCATGAGCACCTGGACCTCGATCGCCACCCTGGACCTGCGCATCGACTACATGCGGCCGGCCGAGCCGGGGAAGGACATCCTGGCCCGCGCCCACTGCTACAAGCTGACCCGTTCGGTCGCCTTCGTCCGGGCCGTGGCCTACGAGACCGATCCGGAAGATCCGATCGCCGCCGCCCAGGCCGCCTTCATGCTCGACTCCAGCGCCGGCAAGAAGGCGGGCGCCAACCTCAAGCCGCCCGGTTCGAGCAAGCAGGGCTCCAGCAAGAAGGAGGACGGCCAATGAGCGAAGCTCAAAGCCGCCTGGTCGCCGTTCTCGGCGCCATCCCCTACGCCAAGTTCATCGGCATGACCGCCGAACTGGCCGGCGACGAGATGACCGCCATCCTGCCGTTCTCGCCCGACATCGTCGGCAACCCGATGCTGCCGGCCATCCACGGCGGGGTGCTGGGGGCGTTCATGGAGATGACCGCCCTGGCCCAGCTGTCGATCGCCGAGACCCTGAAACGCCAGCCGCGCACCATCGACGTCTCGATCGAGTACCTGCGCTCGGGCCGGCCGCTGACGACCTACGCCCGCGCCCAGATCAAGAAGGTCGGCCGGCGGATCGCCAACGTCCATGTCGAGGCCTGGCAGGAACAACGCGCCGCCCCGATCGCGGCCCTGCGCGGCCACTTCCTGCTGACCGGGGCCGAGGACTGATCTGCCCTCCAGGCGGCGGCGCGGCGCAAGACGGCGCCACGTCGCCGCCAGCCAAGATAGCAATAATCATCCAGGTAATTGCCAATTAGCGCCGACATTAATCCCGTGTAATGCACATTACACGCGAGATAGTTTCTTAAAACGGCGTCATGACGCATAGGTAACGGGTGTTCATCCCTCGCCCGGCCTATACCCCTTTTCACCGGACGCGGACATCGCGCCGGGAAACAAACTCAGGGATCAGAACAATGACCTTCTCGAACAACGCCTTCGCTTCGCTGGCCAGCCTGGTGCTCGCCGTCCTGCCGCTCGTCATCGTCGCCGGCTCGCTGTCGCCGAGCTTCTGAGTGAGCGCCGCGTAGCTCCGCCGGCACAAACCCGGCGGGGCATGGCGCAATATTCAGCGCCATAGAATAGATTCGAAATAAACTGATACTTACCTATTTCTGCAAATATCGAACCGTTTCTTTTGCATCATCTATGCAGCAATATCGCCGGTTTTCGACCCCATATTCGCTCGAATATCGTCATCAAACATTGAATTACGGTCTCTAAAAGTCTCGATCCCGCAAGGACTTACTTTGCACTTCGCAAAAGTTGCCGCGGGCAAGGGGATAATCTTAGAGATGAACAAGACCAAGCTGGCCTGTCTGGCCACGACGGCGCTGTTCAGCGGCCTGCTTTCGGCCGCCGGCGCCTACGCCCAATCCACCGCCACCACGGAACTCGACGCCGTCGTCGTCACCGCCTCCAACGGCCCCAAGACCATCGACGGCGCCATGGTCGCCGAGACGGCGCCGAAGGCGAAGTACACGATCACCAACGAGTTCCTGTCGCGTCAGGCCGACGGCCAGACCATCCTGCAGTCGCTGAACCTGGTGCCCGGCGTCGTGTTCTCGAACAGCGACCCGTACGGCTCGTCGGGCGGCACGATCCGCCTGCACGGCCAGGACGGCGCCCACATCGGCTTCCTGCTCGACGGCGTGCCGCTGAACGACGGCGGCAACTACGCGATCTATTCGAACCAGCAGATGGACCCCGAGGTCATCTCGCAGGCCAACGTCAACACCGGCTCGACCGACGCCGACTCCGTGACGGCCTCGTCGACCGCCGGCGTCATCAACTACACCACCCTGAAGGCGACCAAGGACGCCGGCGTGGTGATGAAGGCGGGCGTCGGCACCGACAACTACCGCCGCGTCTTCGGCCTGGTGCAGACCGGCGAGTTCGGCCCGCTGGGCACCCGCGCCTGGGCTTCGCTGAGCTACCAGAAGTACGACAAGTTCAGGGGCGCCGGCGACCTCGAGAAGAAGCAGTTCAACGCCCGCATCGAGCAGGACCTGGTCAAGCCGGGCGACTTCGTGGCCCTGTCGGTGAACTACAACGAGAACCGCAACAACAGCTACTACGGCGACTATCTGTCCAATCTGGGCGGCACGACCTCGACCACCTCGCTGCCCGCCGACGTCGCCGTCTATGGCGCGGACTACGACTATCCGACGGCCTACACCGCCGTCTCGTCGACCGCCGGGACCAAGGACACCGCCGCCACCGCCAACACCAGCTACTACGGGATCAAGATCAACCCGTCGAACACGGGCACGATCCGCGGCCAGTCGCGCTTCACCCTGCTCGACAACCTGAAACTGACGATCGACCCGTCGTTCAACTACACCCTCGCCAACGGCGGCGGCGCGACCAACCTCTCCGAGACCAACGTCGTCCTGAAGAGCAACGCCTCCAGCGGCGTCGACCTGAACGGCGATGGCGACACGCTGGACACGGTCACGGTCTATTCGCCCAGCAACACCAACACCCGCCGCTATGACGTCAACAGCTCGCTGGTGTGGGACGTCGCCGATCACCACCGCGTCCGCTTCTCCTACGCCTGGGACGAGGCCCACACCCGCCAGACCGGCGAGTACAGCCTGCTCGACAGCAGCGGCAATCCCGACGACGTGTTCGGCGGCAAGGACGGCTACGGCACGGCCATCCTGAACGGCGACGGCGAAGTGGTGCAGAAGCGCAACCGCGCCTCGGTGGCCACCTTCAAGCAGTTCAGCGTCGAATACCGCGGCGAATTCCTCGACGAGCGCCTGATCGCCAACATCGGCGTGCGCGCCCCGACCCTCGAGCGCGAACTGAACCAGTTCTGCTACTCGCTGGCCGGCTCGTCCTCGACCGCCTACTGCACCACGCTGAGCCCGACCTCGACCTCGACCAAGGCCGACGGCGCGGTGGCCTCCAAGGTGGTGGTCAACGGCACGACCTACTTCTCGCCGTTCTCGGCCTCGAAGAGCTATGACGCGGTGCTGCCGAACATCGGCCTGTCGTACAGGCTGGCCGACGCCCACACCGTCTACGCCAGCTATTCGGAGCAGATGTCGGCGCCGAAGGTCGACAACCTGTACGCCCTGACCACGACGGGCGCCCTGGGCAGCGCCGATCCGGAAACCGGCCAGACGATCGAGCTGGGCTACCGCTTCCGCATCCCGGCGGTGATGGCCAGCGCCAGCATCTACCACACCGCGATCCAGAACCGGATCGTCACCACCATCGACCCGAACGACACCTCGACCTACATCGACCGCAACGTCGGCGACGTCGAGATCAACGGCTTCGACGGCCAGGTGGAGTGGAAGGTCGACGACAAGATGACGGCCTACGCCTCGGTCGCCTACACGGACGCCCAGCTGCAGGACAACCTCTATGTCAGCAGCACCCTGGGCTACGCCCAGACGGCCGGCAAGCAGGTGGTCGAGACCCCGAAGTGGACCTTCGGCGGCCGCCTGACCTACGACTTCGGCAAGTTCCAGGTCGGCTTCCAGGGCAAGTTCGTCGGCGATCGCTACATGACCGACGTCAACGACCAGAAGGTCAGCAGCTACACGGTGTTCGACGCCGACATCCGCTACGACCTGGGCGGCGACGGCTGGAAGAAGTCGTACATCCAGCTGAACGTGAACAACATCTTCGACGAGTTCTACTACGGCAACCTGGCCGGCACGCAGACCAGCGCCACCTACGGCGCGGCCGGCTACGGGCGCACCTACGCCTATGTCGGCGCCCCGCGCTCGGCCATCCTCAGCCTCAAGACGGCCTTCTAAGCCTTCTGAAGCTCAGTACGCGTAAGGGAGGGGCGGCTCGGCGACGGGCCGCCCCTTTTCTTTTCCGGACAGGGCCGCGGCCGTGCGGTGCAGGATGGCGTGGCGGTCGGCCAGGCGGTCGAGGTCGGGGTCGTAGCCGCCGCCGATCACCCCGACGACCGGGATCTCGCGCGACAGGCACGCCCCCAGCACCCGCGCCTCGCGGGCGACGATGCCGGCGTTGGTCAGCGACAGCCGGCCCAGCTTGTCGTCCGCATGCGGATCGACCCCGGCGTTGAAGAAGACGAGATCGGGCGAAACCCGCGCCAGCAGGTCCGGCAGGATCGCGTCCAGCCGAGCCAGATAGGCGCCGTCGTCCGTCCCATCGGGCAGCTCGACGTCGAGATCGCTGGCGGCCTTGCGGTGGGGAAAGTTCTTCTCGGCGTGCATCGAGAAGGTGAAGACGCTGGGATCGTCCTCGAAGATCCGCGCCGTGCCGTCGCCCTGGTGGACGTCGAGGTCGACGACCAGCACCTGGCTCACCCGCCCCTCCGCCTGCAGCAGCCGCGCGGCCACCGCCACGTCGTTGAACACGCAGAACCCCGCGCCGGAAGCCGCCTCGGCGTGATGGCTGCCGCCGGCGGTGTTGCAGGCGATCCCGTGCTGAAGGGCCAGACGCGCGGCCAGGATGGTGCCGCCGGTGGCGGCGCGGGCCCGGGTCGCCACGCTGTCGCTGTTGGGCATGCCGATGCGGCGCACGATGTCGGGCGGCAGGCAAAGCTCGACCACGCCACGCACATAGTCGTCCGTGTGCGCCAGGCGCAGGACCTCGAGCGGCGCGAACTCCGGCTTGTGGAAACCCTCCGGCCCCGGCAAGCCCTCGGCCTCCAGCAGGCTGGCCAGCTTCGAGAACTTGTCCATCGGAAAGCGGTGCCCGGGCGGCATTTCGGCCCGGAAGGCGGGGTGATGGACGATAGGCGGCATGGGCAAAGCATGGGCGCCGCGACCATGCGGCGCAAGGCTGACGCTATGGGCAGCCTTGCCCTATCGATCCGTGAAGCTTATCGCAGCGCACCATGCAGACGCCCGAGAACCTCGCCGAAATCCTCAGCCTCGAAGCCATCGAGGTGAACCTGTTCCGCGGGATCAGCCCCAATGACGGCTTTCCGCGCATCTTCGGCGGCCTGGTCATCGCCCAGGCCCTGACGGCGGCCTACAAGACCGTGCCCGACCGCGTCTGCCACTCGCTGCACGCCTACTTCATCCGCCCGGGCGACGTGAACGCTCCCGTCCTCTACGAGGTCGAGCGGGCCCGCGACGGCGGCACCTTCACCACCCGCCGGGTGGCCGCCATCCAGCACGGCGAGCAGATCTTCAACCTGGCCGCCTCGTTCCAGACGCCGGAAGTCGGGCTCGAGCACCAGTTCGAGGCCCCGGACGTGCCCGCGCCGGAAACCCTGCCCACCGAGGCCGAGTATCTGCGCAGCCTGGGCGACCAGATCCATCCCAAGATGCTGGCCTTCATGGAGCGCCCGCGCCCCGTGGACCTGCGCTGGATCGACCCGCAGAACCCGGTGAAGCCCGAGAAGAAGTCGAGCGAAAAGCAGGTCTGGATGCGCGCCGTCGCCCCGCTGGGCGAGGACATCCGCATGCAGCAGGCCGCTCTGGCCTACGCTTCCGACATGGCCTTCATGGAAAGCGCCCTGCGCCCGCACGGCCTGGTCTGGACGACGCCGGGCCTGCAGGCCGCCAGCCTCGACCACGCCATGTGGTTCCACCACCCCTTCGACTTCAACGACTGGACCCTGTTCGCCCAGGACAGCCCCAGCGCCTCGCAGGGCCGCGGCCTGGTGCGCGGCCAGATGTTCAGCCGCAACGGCAAGCTGGTGGCGTCGGTGGCGCAGGAATGCCTGATGCGGATCCGGAAGTAGGCGCTTAGCGCCTACCCCCGCCCAGTCACCGAGGCCAGCGCCCGGGCGATCTGGTGGACATTGTAGGGCTTGCGCACGATCGGGGCGTCGAAGCCCATCGGAGCGGCCTTGTCGGCGTAGCCCGTGGCGAACACGAACGGCCGGCCTTCCCTACGCAGCACCTCGGCCACCGGGGCGACCGACTGGCCGTTGAGGTCGGCGTCGAGCACGGCCGCGTCGAACTCCTGCTCCAGCATCGCCAGGGCCTCGCCCAGTTCGGCCGCGCAGCCGACCACCTCGACGCCGCTGTCCTCCAGGCCCGCTTCCAGCTCCATGGCCAGCAGCAGCGAGTCCTCGACGATCAGCACCTTCAGGCCGGCGATGGCCCCGGCGCGGAAATTCTCGTCGCCGCCGCCGATGGTCTCGACGATCCGTTCGGGCTCGGCCTCGACCGGTTCCGGCTCGGGACCGTCGGCCAGGGCGGCCGGCGCGGCGTGGATCATCGCCGACACCCCGCTGCGGCGGTAGTCGATCTTGGCCTCGCCGCCCAGCTCGCGGCCGACCACGTCCTCGACCAGGGTGGCGCCGAAGCCGCGCGTCGTCGGCGGATTGGTCACCGGGCCGCCGGTCTCCAGCCATTCCAGGCTGAAGCCGCCGTCGGGCGAACGGCGCCAGACGATCTCGACCCGGCCGCTCTCGGTCGACAGCGAGCCGTACTTCACCGCATTGACCGCCAGTTCGTGCAGGGCCAGCGACAGGGCGGCCGCCGCACGCGGCGTCAGGAACAGTTCCGGCCCGTCCCAGCGGGTCTGGTTGGGGGCCAGCCCGCCCAGTTCGGCGGCGGCGATCCGGCCCAGGGTGGCCCCGCGCCAGCGGGCGGCGCTGATCAGGTCGTGGGCCGAACTCATCGACTTCAGCCGCGCGGCGAAGGTCTTGAGGAAGGCGTCCAGCGACGAGCTCTTGCGGGCCGACTGGGCGGCCACCGACTGCACCACCGCCAGCAGGTTCTTGATGCGGTGGTCGAGCTCGGCCACCAGGTTGTCGCGCCGCTCGTCGGCCTCGCGCTGGTCGGTGATGTCCTGCACCACGCCGATGAGCAGGTCGGGCTTGCCCTCGCCGTCGAGCACCATGACGCCGCAGCCGCGGCTCCAGCGTTCGCGACCGTCGGGACTGGCGGCGCGGCGATACTCCACCTCGTAGCGGCCGCCTTCGTGCAGCTGCGCCCGCAGGTCGTCGCGGGTCATCTCGCGGTCGTCGGGATGGACATAGGGCCAGATGGCCTTGCCCTCCTCGGCCGGCATCTCGCCGGCGGGCACCCCGCTGATCCGCGCCATCCGCTCGCTGATGCGCAGGTGGTCGGTCTTGATGTTCCACTCGAACTCGCCCAGGCGCGCGGCCGTCAGGGCCAGGGCCAGGCGTTCGCCGTCGAGCAGGCGCTCGGCCTCGGCCCGCGCCTGGTCGGCGCCGCGGATCAGTTCCTCGACCGCCAGGTCGGCCAGTTCGGACAGCGCCTCGAGCAGGTCCGGCGCGGCCTCGCCACGCGGCGCATCGTCCTCGACGGCCAGAACGCCGACCACCAGGCCGCGAGGGTCGCGCAGCGGCGCGCAGGCCAGGAAGCCGGCGCCGCCGGCCACGTCGGCGTGCTGCGAGGAGCGGCTGCAGCGCAGCACGATGTCGGCCAGCGGCGTCTGTCGGGAAATCGTCGGATTGGCGTGGCCGACGCGTCCGGCCAGGCGGATGTGGTCGACCTCGATCAGCAGCAGGGCCGCGCGCGGGGCTTCGAACAGCCGCGCCGCCAGCCGGGTCAGGCGCGAGAGACGCGGGTCGTCGGCATCCTTCCACGCTTCGGCCAGAGCCGTCGCCGCCCGCAGTCTACGGGCCTCCTGATCCGATGCTCGTTCTGCATCCGCGTCCGCCATGATTCGAACATAGACCGCCTTCCCGTCACGCGCGAGCGGCGATCACCCCGTATTGGGGCGTTCGCACGCGATCTTCTGTGGTGAAGCTTTCGCGGTGACGCTAAGATGGGAACTGGCCGCACGGGCTCCGCGTTGACGGGGCGCAGCTTGATGCTGCATTCCCGTACAGCCTGCCGCGAACCGGAGACGAGATCATGCCCGCGAACGCCTTGAATCCTGCTCTCAAAGAAGCCGACAAGGCGCAGGCCGCCGCCGGCGTGGCCGCCGAGCACGCCGAACGCAGCTTCGCCGAAGCCGCGTCGGCCGCGAAGGCCAGCTTCGCCGACGCCGCCAAGCGCCTCGAGAAGAACCTCCTCGAAGGCTTCGACACCCTGCGCGCCCAGAGCCGCACCTACACCGACACCGCCGGCGCCCAGCTGGAAGACGCCCAGAAGTACGTCTCCGAGCGCGTGCGCGAACGTCCGATCACCGCCACCCTGGCCGGTCTCGGCGTCGGCGTTCTCCTGGGCCTCCTGCTCGCGGGCGGCCGCAGCCACAACAAGTGATCTTCGAAAAGACCCTGATGACGCTGGCAGCGGCCGCGGCGATCGCCGCGGCCGCTGCCGTGAGCGTGTTCGCCGCCGCCTTCGCGCTGTTCGCGGTGCTGGCCCCGTTCCTGACGCCCGCCGGCGCGGCCGCCGTGGTCGCCGCGGTGACGGCCTTCATCGTCGCCGTGGCCGGCCTGATCGCCGCCAACCGGGCCGAGGCCAAGCGCGTCCGCCACACCCCGACGCCGGAAGTGAACGGCTTCGCCGAACGCATCGTCGACATCGTCAAGGACCGGCCGATCCTGTCGATCGGCGCGGCCCTGGCGGCCGGCGTCTTCGCGCTCAGGAACCCGACCTTCACGGCGGCCGTCGCCCAGGCCTTCATGGCTTCGAGACAACCACCGCCCCGGCGCTGAAACTTCCGCTGAAGTTTTTTCCGCGCCGCCGTCTAGCTTTCAACCGCCCCCGGCCCATTTCCCGGGGGCGTTTCGCCATGGAGCAACCATGTTCAAGCTGCCCGACCTGCCCTACGCCTACGAGGCGCTTCAGCCGACCATCTCGGCCAACACGCTGCACTTCCACCACGACAAGCACCACGCGGCGTACGTCAACGCCCTGAACGGCCTGCTGCCGGAAGGCGACACCCGCTCGCTGGAAGCCGTCATCGCCGACGCCGGCCCGGGCAAGGTGTTCAACAACGCCGCCCAGGCCTGGAACCACGCCTTCTTCTGGGACTGCATGAGCGCCGACACCCAGGGTCCGGGCGAAGCCCTGGCCAAGGCCATCGACGAGACCTTCGGCGGCCTGGCCGGCCTGAAGGAAAAGTTCGTCGCCGAGGGCGTCGGCCACTTCGGTTCGGGCTGGGCCTGGCTGGTCGCCGAAGGCGCCAAGCTGTCGCTGATCTCGACCCACGACGCCGACGGCGCCATGACCAAGCCGGGCGTGACCCCGCTGCTGGTCTGCGACGTGTGGGAGCACGCCTACTACCTCGACCACCAGAACAACCGTAAGGGCTTCCTGGAAGCCTGGTTCGACGCCCTGCCCAACTGGGCGTTCGCCGACGCCCAGTACGCCGCGGCCCAAGGCCAGGGCGAAGCCTGGAAGTACCCGGTCTAATCGACCGATCGAGGGCCGACCTCGAGAAGGGCGGGATCGCAAGGTCCCGCCCTTCTTGCGTTCAGGGGGTTTTGCAGTTGGGCCGACGGTTGACCGCCCAGGTGCGCCAGACCACGAAGCCGGTGCGCTCGAAGGCCATGGCGGTGATCCGCATCTCGGTCTCGTCGGCCTCGATGATGTTGAAGCTGGGCGGCACGCCGCGCTCGCGCACCGACAGCGTGCCCGAGCCCACCGCCTGGGTGCAGCCGCCGGCATAGGGATAGGCGTGCACGAACGGGGCGTGGATGTGCCCGGTCAAGACGAGATCCGCTCCGGCCTCGGCGAAGGCCAGGGCCGCGGCCTCGCCGCCGCGCACCTTGGCGGTCATCGGCCCGCCCATCATCTCGATCAGCGGATGGTGGCAGACCACCACCTTCAGCCGCCCGGCCGGCTCGGCCTGCAGGCGACGGGTCACCGCCCTGGTCTGCGAGCGCGACACCGCTCCCTTCGACCAGTTCCAACGGATCTGGGCGCCGCGCGCCGAATTGAGCGTGAACACCGCCGCCCGCTCGTCGCGGAACGATAGGCCATCGGCGTCGCCGAACCGCGCCTCATAGCGCCGCCAGGGCGTCGCCAGCCGCTCCAGGATCTCGATCGGCCCCTTGAACGGGGTGTCGTGATTGCCCGGCGCCAGCAGCTGCGGCTGGGGCAGGCGCGCGAACCAGGCGCGGGCGGCGTCGAACTCGACCTGGGCGCCGTCCTTGGTCAGGTCGCCGGCGCCGATCACCAGGTCGGGCCTGGCCGCATGGATGCACTCGACCGCCGCCTCGACGGCCTGCGGGTGCTCGCCGCCGAAGTGGACGTCGGAGACCTGGACCATCTTGAAGACGGGTGAAACCGGCCCTGTCACGGGGCGTCGTCCTTCAGGGCCAGGGCGCGGAAGGCCTTGGGGCGGAAACGGATCGAGACGTGATCGTCCAGCCGCACCGGCTCGCCGTCGAGGATGGCGGGGATCCGCCCGCCGGCCCAGGCCCGGCCGATCCGGCAGCGCTGGACGCTGACCGCCGGGTCGTTGCGCCAGTCGCCGGTCACCGTCTTCACGCCCAGGCGGAAGATGTCGAGGGCGTTGGTCGGGTCGAGGGCCGCGGCCTCCAGGGCCCGCTCGTCGGCGTCCATGCCGCTGGAGACCAGGGGGCACATCAGGGTCAGGGCCTCGGCCTTCTCCTTGGGCCGGCCGTCAAGCACGTAGCGCAGGCGGCTGGAGAAGGCGCGGCGCAGGGCCCGCTGGGCGCGCATGATCGCGAGGTCCGCCCGCCCCTGGCGCGCGGCCTCGCGCGCCTCGGCCCACAGAGCGGGACTGCCCAGGATGGCGGCGACGAAGAACAGGCGGCCGGCCACCTCGCCGCCGGAGATCATCTTTTCCTCGCCGTGGGTCAGGCAGGCCTTCAGGGCCTGGGGCCAGGCGCGCTCGCCATAGAGGGCGCGGGGCAGCATGTTCATGGTGCCGCCGGGCAAAGGCGCGACCAGCGGCCCGTCTGGACCGGCCATCTCGGCCGCCGCCCGGGCGGTGCCGTCGCCGGCCAGCACGAACAGCACGTCGGGCTTGCGGGCCAGGGCTTCGCTCAGGCACGGCTCCAGCTCGCCGCCAGCCGGCGCATGGACCCTGGCGTCGACGCCGTGCTCGGCCAGAATGGCCTCAGCCTGGGCGGGTCCGTCCCGTCCGACCGATCCCGAGGCGCTGTTGGCGACCAGTTCGACGCGCATGGAGGCTCCCGACGGCGCGGTCCCGAACGGCCGCCGTCCGGAGCTAACGGCGGCGCTTGGCCAGGGTTCCCCGGAGTTCCCCCAGAGCTCCCAAGCCGACCGTCGAGCGGCTCGCCGGAACTTCCGGTGGTGGTGCTCCGTTTGACTGGCCGGGACACGCTCGAACGGAGAGCCACGATGAAAACCACAATGATCGCCCTGGTCGGCGTCGGCCTGCTCGCCAGCGCCTGCACCGCCACCGGCAACACCGAACGCAACGCCGCCGGCGGCGCGGCCCTCGGCGCCCTCGCCGGCGCCGTGATCGGCAACAATGTCGGCGCGGGCGACGCAGGCACGGGCGCGGCCATCGGCGCGGCCATCGGCGGCACCGCGGGCGCCGTGAAGGGCTGTCGCGAAGACGGCGGCTGCGGCGCCACCAACGTCAATCGTCGCCAGTACTATGACGAGCGCGCCGGACGGTATTACTACTACGACTCGCGCAGCGGTCGTTATTTCTGGGAAGACGGCAGCCCCCGCTGAGGCGGCGTCGTCCAACAGGGTTTCGAAGGCGGTCGACGCGCGTCGGCCGCCTTTGGCATGTTCGCGATCGGCGGGTTTCACGAAGAGGGGCTACGAATGAACAAGGCTGGCGTCTGGATCGCGGCTGCGGCGATCGGAGCAACGATGACGGGGTGCGCCACCGGGCCCTGGCCCAAGTCGCGATCGCAGATAGAGGCCTTGCCGGCCGCCTGTGACGACTTCTCGGTGTCGATCTATTTCGACCGCGACTCCGCGGCGATCACGCGCGAGGCCCGGCAGGTGCTGCGCGGCGCCGCCGACCTGGCCAAGGGCTGCACGGCCAAGAACGTCCACGTGGTGGGCCTGGCCGACGCGGTCGGCGCGCCCGACGCCAATCTGGCCCTGTCGCAACGCCGCGCCAGCGAGGTCACCGCCGCCCTGGCCAAGGTCGGCTTCCGCCAGGTGTCGTTCGAGGTCTCGGCGGCCGGCGACGCGGGCGCGATCACCCGTGACGGCGAGGCCAGGCCCCTGCGCCGCCGCGCCGACGTGCGCATCGATCTCGAGGCGCCGCCCAAGCGCTGACCCCAGGTCCATCGGACCGCGCATGAAGAAAGGCGGGCCGGTGGTCCGGTCCGCCTGAGGCATGACAGAAAAGGGGGGTGCGGAGGCGACAGGCTGGCTTTCACCAGCCTCAAGTCGGGGGGGCGTCGCCGCCTCCGCAAAGAGTAAACGACCTCCCCCAGGCGGCGTTCCCAACAATCCGAAATATTTTTCGCCTCCTCGGCGAGCGGATATTCCGCCCCCTCGACGATCGCCTTGGCTGGAACATGGCCGTGCGCGGAACGTTGTTTCTTCGACCCGCGACATCGCGGGCGAATGGGGAGCGACGTGATGATCCGCGCCTATCAAGCCGCGCATGGCGGACTGGTCTTCGAAACCCAGCGTCGACGCAAGCAGGCCCGGAGTTCGCGGCTGCTCGCCCTGGCGACGGTGCTGGGCATGGCGCTGGCGGTCGGCACCGTCCAGCATTTCGCCACCGCCTGGCTCGACGCCGACCACGCCGCCTCGAAAGGCGCGGCCTGGACCGTCGCGAATTAAGTCAGGAGGTCCCCATGGCGACCGACATCAATACCGAACACAGCCCCACCCTGAAGGCCACGCGCGCCCGCCAGGGCCGCTGGGGCCGCCACATCTTCTGGGTGCTGGTGATCTCGACCGTCTTGGCGGCCATCGCCCTGTTCGGGGCCTGGGGCATGCGCTCGGGCGATCTGGCCTCGGTCCAGCACAACACCGGCGCCGACACCCCGGCCGAAGCCGCCCAGGGCACGACCGTGCAGACCGCGCCCAAGCAGACCCCGGCCGAGAAGACCGCGCCCGCCCACTAAGGTCTTCGCGTTTTCGACAAAGAAAAAGGCCCCGGCGATCGCTCGCCGGGGCCTTCGTCTTTTTCAGCCTCGCGCGTCAGGCCGCCTGGCGGGTCCGGCGCGGATGGAAGAACAGCGCCTGGCCGATGGCGGCCTTCACCGTTTCCGGCTGGAACGGCTTGGTGATCAGGAAGGTCGGCTCCGGACGCTCGCCGGTCAGCAGGCGCTCGGGGAAGGCGGTGATGAAGATCACCGGCACGTCGAGGCGGGCCAGGATGTCCTTCACCGCGTCGATGCCCGACGAGCCGTCGGCCAGCTGGATGTCGGCCAGAACGAGGCCCGGGGTCTTGCGGGCGACGGCGTCGACCGCTTCGCCACGGGTGGCGGCGATGTCGATCACGTCGTGACCCAGCTCGCGCACCAGCGCCTCGATGTCGGCGGCGATGACGGGCTCGTCCTCGATGATCAGCACCTCGGTGGCCAGTTCGGCGTCGATCTCGCTCTGGGCGTCGGCGATCAGCCGCTCGACCTCGCCGAAGTCGCAGTCGAGGATCTGGGCGGCCTCGGTCGGCGTGAAGCCTTCGAGGGCGGTCAGCAAAAACGCCTGACGCGAACGCGGGGCGATGCGCAGCAGGCGCTGCGAGGCGTCGTCGGAGAGGTCGTCGCGACGCGCTTCAAGCTGGGCGCCCGAGGACAGCCAGATGGCGTGGAAGACGCGATAGAGCGCCACGCGCGGCGACAGCGCGGCATCGAGCGAGCGTTCGCCGGCGGCCAGGGCCTCCAGCGCGACGCGGACATAGTGATCACCGGTGGTCTGATCCCCGGTCAGCGCGCGGGCGTAACGGCGAACGTAGGGCAGGTGCGGCGCCAGTCGGGCAAGAAGACTCATGACCCCTCCCGTAGAGTGTCTTCGAAACAAAAAAGGTCGTCCATCACGGCAAAGCTATGCCGTTCGATCGGGAGCATAACGTGCCCTGCGCGACGACGGTTCCGCAGCAACTCGATTTTTGGCACTCTACGCTCAAGCTTATGGAACCCGATGCGGAATCTGGCGTTGACCTCCAGCATTTATAAATTCGGCCGCAGGGGGCGGACGCTGCGCACAACCGGCGTCGAGGACATGATCGAACACGTACCCATGGAAGATCAACGCAAGGGATCCGCCTCGCTCGACGAGGCGCGGCTTCGTCAGCAGGCCATCGGCGTCAAGCTTCGCCAGATGTTCGACGAGGTGGTCAACGAGCCCATCCCGGACGAATTCCTCGACATTCTGCGCAAGGCTGAAAAGCCTTCGGGAGAGCGTTGAGCATGAGCGAAGCGCAAGTCGGCCGGTCGCCCATCGATCCGGTCCGTGACGAGACCTTCAAGAAAGAGCTCGTCACCCTCATCCCGCATCTGCGGGCCTTCGCGCGCACCCTCACCGGTGATCCGACGGCCGCGGACGACCTGGCGCAGGACGCCATGATGAAGGCCTGGGACGCCCGGGCCAGCTTCCAGTTGGGCACCAACA
Organism: Caulobacter sp. GW821-FHT12A07; assembly: GCF_058807655.1. Classification (NCBI taxonomy): domain Bacteria; kingdom Pseudomonadati; phylum Pseudomonadota; class Alphaproteobacteria; order Caulobacterales; family Caulobacteraceae; genus Caulobacter; species Caulobacter sp. GW821-FHT12A07. The sequence goes on along the minus strand of NZ_JBXAQX010000002.1, from coordinate 242,525 downwards.
TGAAGGCCTGGACCTTCATGATCCTGCGCAACCAGTTCTATTCGGAGAAGCGTCGCTCCTGGCGTCAGAGCCAGCTCGACCAGGAGGCCGCCGAGCGGACCCTGGTGGCGGTCGACGATCCGGAAGCGCCGGTGGCGCTGGACGAGCTGCGCATGAGCCTGGCCATGCTGCCGCCGGAACAGCGCGAAGCCCTGATCCTGGTCGGGGCCGGCGGCTTCGCCTACGAGGAAGCGGCCGACATCTGCGGATGCGCGGTCGGCACGGTGAAGAGCCGGGTCAGCCGGGCCCGTCGGGCCCTGCAGGCCATCCTCGAGTCGGGCGGCTATGAGCGTGACGGCGCCGCCGCCGGCGACGCGATGCACGCCATCCTGGCCGATGCGGAGCGTTTGAGCACCCAGCGGTGAAGCGCGTGTACGGCCGCGCGGCGGAGGTCGTCGGCACCATCCGGGTCCGCCTGCTGCTGACCCTGACGCTGGCGCTGCTGCCGGTGCTGTTGATCGGCGCGCTGCAGTCGGCCCTCGTGTTCAAGCACGAGGGCGACGCCCGGCGGCAGAGCCTCGAGCTCGCCGCCGGCCGCAGCGCCGCCATCGCCCGCGCCCGCATCGAGGCGGCCGGCGTGCTGCTCCAGACCCTGGGTCCCGGCTCGGTGGGCCTGGAATGCGCGCGCCGGCTCGACGCGGTGAAGGCCCGCCTGCCCGGCTACGCCAACCTGATCCGCTTCGACGCCTATGGCCGCGTGGCCTGCGCGGCGGGCACCACGCCGCGCGACCCCGAGCGCGCCCATCGCCCCTGGTTCCTCGACCTGGCCGCCGGCGCCCATCTGGCCGTCGCCCCGACGCCGGGCGCGATCTATTCAGGCGAGCCTTCGGTGCTGACCGCCGTTCGCGCCGAGGACTCGTCCGGCGTGTTCGACGGGGCCATGGCCGCGGTGCTGACCCTGTCCAGCCTCAAGCCCGAGACCGCCAACCGCTTCCTGCCCGACGGCGCCGAGATCGGCCTGGCGGACTCGCGCGGCCAGGTGTTCTCGGCGACCACGCCCGGCGCCTTCGGCGAGGCGCGCCCGGGCCTGCGCGACGAGATCGACCAGGGCCGCACGGTGCTGTGGTCGGGCAAGGACGCCCAGGGCCGCCGCCGGCTGTTCTCGGCCGCCTCGCTGGTCGAGGACGACGTCTTCGTGATCCTGTCGGCGCCGGCTCCCGGCATCGTCTCCTGGGCCTCGCTGAACCCGATCTCCAGCATGCTGCTGCCGCTGCTGGCCTTCGCCCTGGCCCTGCTGGCGGTGTTCTGGGCCACCGAGCGCGAGGTGATCCGCTGGATCGTCTATCTGCGCCGGGTGGCGGCGATCTACGCCAAGGGCCGCTTCACCGTGCGCCCGGTGCAGGCCTCCGAGCGGGCGCCGCCGGAGATCCGCGAGCTGGCCAAGACGCTCGACGACATGGCCGTCGGCATCGTCCAGCGCGACGCCTCGCTACGCGACAGCCTGGCGGAGAAGGACTCGCTGATGCGCGAGATCCACCACCGCGTGAAGAACAACCTGCAGATCATCACCTCGCTGCTCAACATGCAGCAGCGGGCGCTGACCGACCCGGCGGCGCGCACGGCGATGAACGACACCCGCCAGCGGATCACCGCCCTGGCTCAGATCTATCGCGCTCTTTACCAGGGCCCGGACCTCAAGCGGGTCGACCTGCGGCCGTTCCTCGAGGAGCTGACCGCCCTGCTGCTGGCCGGCGACATCAACGGCCCCGGCGCGGTGCGCACCGAGGTCCACGCCGACCCGCTGGTCATCGACCCCGACCGCCTGGCGCCGCTGGCCCTGTTCGCGGTCGAGGCCATCACCAACGCCCAGAAGCACGCCCTGGCCGAGCGCGGCGGCGCGCTGACGGTGGACTTCTTCGTGCGCGGCGAGGAGGCCGAGCTGGCCATCGGCGACGACGGCCCCGGCGCCCCGTCCGGACCCGGCGAGGGGGTGGGCCGCACCCTGATGACCGCCTTCGCCCGCCAGCTGCGCGGCACGGTGAAGTTCGATGTCAGCCCGATGGGCGGACTCCTTGTGCGGCTTGTGTTCCCGACGCCCCAGGCCCTGCCGGCGCCCCAGCATCAGGCCGGAACCTAGACCGCGCGGCCACGTTTGCTCTGGGCGATCCATCATCCGCCCACGAGGGCGAAAAGCGGAGAACCTCCCCCATGCGCAAGCTGATCATTTTCGCCGCCCTGGCGGCCAGCCTGACCGTCGCCGCCTGCAACACCGTCGAAGGCGCCGGCAAGGACGTCTCGTCGGCCGGCAAGGCCGTCACCGACACCGCCCGCGACGCCAAGAACTGATCCCGTCGCCTCGACTGAATGCGAGGGGCCCGTCTCAACCCTGAGGCGGGCCCCTTTCCATTCGGATCGCCACGTTACGCAGACGACGTCCAGAAACGGGCGCGGCGCTCGCCCGCGCATCAAACTTTGCAATACCGACACAAAAGGCCCGGATTTTCTGTCTTCGGGGAGATAACCAGGCCAAGTCCGCAAGCCACGCTGTTGGCATGTCGGTTCCGTTCGCTTCCCTCGATTCAGCCCTTCCCCCCGTGTTCGTGCACAGCGGCTGGCGCTGCTCGAGCACCTACATCTGGAGCCGGTTCCGCGCCCTGGCCGGCGTGCGGGCCTATTACGAGCCCTGGCACGAACACCTCGAGACGATGACCCACGAGATCATCGCCCGCGAGACGCCCGAGCACACGCGGCTGCGCCATCCGGGCGGCGACCGCCCCTATCTCGCGGAGTTCTCCGACCTGATCACCGCCGAAGGCGGCGTGGCCGGCTATCACGAGCGCTTCGCCCTCGACGGCTATCGTCTGGCCCCCGAGCAGGACGATCCCGAGCAGCAGGCCTATGTCGCCGGCCTCGTCGATCACGCCCAGGCCCGGGGCGAAGTCCCCGTGCTGGCCTGCTGCCGCACCCTGGGCAAGATCGAGTGGCTGCGGCGCCGGTTCGGCGGCTTCCACATCGTGCTGATCCGCGACCCGCTGCAGCAGTGGCTGTCGTTCTACTCCCTGCGCAAGCGCCCCCGGCCGACCTATTTCGAGATCTGCCAGTACGTGCTGATGGCGGAGTTCGCCGAGGCCGACAGCCTGCGCGGCGACCTGAAGGTGCCGGATTCGCGCGGCCACGGCTTCGCCGGACGGCTGGCGGCGGTGCGGCGGCGGCTGAAGCGCGCGCCGGCCAAGGTGTCGTTCGCCGCCTTCCTGTCGATCTACATCCTGTCCTACCTGCAGGCGCTGCCGGAAGCCGACCTCGTCATCGACGTCGACCGCCTGGGCCGCGACGCCGACTACCGGGCCGCCGTCTCGCGGGCGATCGAGGCCGGCTGCGGCCTGTCGCTCGACTTCTCCGACTGCCGCACGCCCGAGCCGCGCGAAACCGCCCCGCCCGTGCGCTACCGGCAGATGTCGCGGCGGGTGGTCGAGAGGCTGGACACGCGCGGCGCCCTGGCCGCGCCCGGCGCCACAGCCCTGCTGTTCGGCAAGCTGGCGCGCGCCATGGTCGATGCGCCGGAACCGCCGCCGTCGGCGTGGCGGACGCTGGTGTCGTGGCTGCGCGGTCAACGCGACGGCATGGCCCAGGCGGTCACGCGGCCGGCGCCCCGCCTAGGCTGAGGTTCAGCTGAAAATCAGGCCGCGACGGCGCGGTAGGCCGGATCGCGGGCGAACACGCCGGGACGGCCGGCCACCGGATGCAGGGCCTCGGTCACGCCGGCCAGGCTCTCGGCCTCGCCCAGCACCAGCAGCCCGTCCTCGGTGAGGCGCGCGGCGAGGTTCTCGATCAGGCGGGCGCGCACCGACGGGTCCAGGCCCGGCAGCACGTTGCGCAGCATGACCAGATCGAAGGCGCCCATGCCCGACAGGTCCGACATCAGGTTGATGCGCCGCCAGCGCACGGCCTGGCGGATGCGGGGCGAGATCGCCCAGGTCTCGTCGTGGTTCTCGAAATGCTTGATCAGCAGCCGGATCGGCAGGCCGCGCTGCACCTCGAACTGGGTGTAGAGCCCGCTCTGGGCCTTCTCCAGGCAGCGCTCGGAGAGGTCCGAGGCGAAGAATTCGAAACGCACGCCCTGTTCGAGATTGCGCGCCTCGTCGGCGGCGATGGCCAGGGAATAGATCTCCTGGCCGGTCGAGCAGGCTGCGCTCCAGATCCGCACCGAACCGTCCTTGCGACGGCGCGACAGCTCCGGCAGCGCCGTGTCGCGCAGGAAGGCGAAGGTGGCGCGGTCGCGGAAGAAGGCGGTGTCGTTGACGGTCAGGGCCTCGACCACCGCCCAGATCAGCCGCTCCTCGCGCTTGGCGCGCAGGGCCGCCACCAGGGCCTCGATCGAGGGATAGCCCTCGCGGCGCGCCAGCGGCGCCAGGCGGCTTTCGACCACGTAGTGCTTGTCGGTCTCGACCTTCAGGCCGGCGCGGGTGCGGCCCAGGGCCGCCAACAGGTCCATGTCCTCGGGGGTCATAGCAGGCCCGCCTCGGCGAACTTGGCGGCGATGATCTCGCCGTCGAAGGGCTTCATGATGTATTCGTCGGCGCCGTGATCGAGGGCCAGGCGGATGTTCTCGACCTTGTTCTCGACGGTGCAGAACACCACCACCGGCGCGTCGCCGCCCGGTTCCTCGCGCAGGCGCTGCAGGAATTCCAGGCCGTTCATCACCGGCATGTTCCAGTCGAGCAGGACAGCGTCGGGCATGGCCGCGCGACACCAGGCCAACGCCTCCATGCCGTCGGCGGCCTCGGCGATGTCGAAGCCGATGTCTTCCAACGCACGGCGGGCGACCTTGCGGATCACCCGGCTGTCGTCGACGACGAGGCAGGTCTTCACGGCACGCTCCAAATCGGAGAGCGCGTCAGGCGAAAGTGTGCGCGGTTTCGCCGCCAGACGCGCTCCAAATCCTAGACGATCAGGATTGGCCGATCCGGGTTAAGGAGCGGTGACGGCGCCGAAAAACGTACGGTCAGTCGGCGGGGGTCCAGGCGGCGATGCTGACGCGCTCCTCGGCGATCTCGACGCCGAGCTGGCCGCCGGCGGCGCGGACCACCGCGTAGAGATAGGCTGCCTGCACCCACGGACCGCCCAGGCCTTCGCCCAGCGGCTCGCCCTTCAGGCCGGCCAGCACCTCGGGGCGCAGGCGGGCGCGGGGGCCGACGGCGTCGGCGGTGATCGCGGTGCGGCCGTCGGCGACGACGGCGCGCAGCGTGGCCACGCCGCCGGCCGGCAGGGCGCTGGCGGCGATCTGGGCGATGTTGAGCAGGGCGCGCGAGGCGGCCTTGTTCAGCGACTGCGGCGCTATGTCCCAGGTCAGGTTGGGACGCACGTGGGCGAAGACGCCCTGCTGGGCCAGCTTTTCCAGTTCGCGGGAGTCGAAGCTCTCGGCCGAGGCCGAGGCGCCGAAGGCCACGCGGGTGAACTGCAGCAGGTCGGCCAGCTTGCGGGCCGAGCTGGTGATCAGGCTCATGGCGTCGTCGCGCATGTCCTGGGCGCTGGGGTCTTCCAGCAGGTCCAGACCCGAGACGATGGCGCTGGCCGGGCTGATGAAGTCATGACACAGGCGCGCGGCCACCAGGGCGGCGAAATCCGGGCCGTTGACGTCAAGCGTGGCGGCGGGCGCGGGCGAGGCGGTGGCTTCGGTGTCGGTCATGGCGCGATCTTTGGCGTGATTTGGGACTTTGGCAAACGGGACCGCCAGGCCGCAACGACGACTTTTAGGGCGTCTGGACGCCTAAAACCGCTCCCGCTTTGCGCCGCCAGCCTCTATCAGGTGCGTGTGATGGATCCCTTTCTCGAACCCGGCGTCCTGGTGCGCCATCCCGGCCAGCCCGACTGGGGCCTTGGCCAGGTGCAGTCCGTGACCGGCCATCGCGTCACCGTGAATTTCGAAGAGGCCGGCAAGCAGACGATCGACGCCCGCGTCGTGACCCTGGACTTCGTCGGCGACGACCCCCGAGGACAAGCATGAGCTCCGCCCCCATTCCGGCGAACATCGGCCGCGACCTGGCCCGCATCGTCGAGGCCGCCGCCGAGGTGATCCTGCCGTTCTGGCGGACCGAGCTGGACGTGGTGCGCAAGGCCGACGAGAGCCCGGTGACCGAGGCCGACCGCGCCGGCGAGAAGGTGATCCTGGCCCTGCTGGCCCAGCAGTTCCCCGACATCCCCGCCATCTCCGAGGAGCATGCCTGCGAATACGGCACGCCCGACCAGATCGGCCCGCGCTTCTTCCTGGTCGACCCGGTGGACGGCACCAAGGCCTTCGTCCGCGGCGACCCCAACTTCACCGTCAACATCGGCCTGATCGACCAGGGTGTTCCCGTCGCCGGCGCGGTCTGCGCCCCGGCCACCGGCGAGGTCTGGTTCACGGCCGACGGCGGCGTGCTCAAGCGCGAGGGCGCGGACGGCGCCGAGACGCCGGTGCGGGCCCGCGCCTGGCCGCAGGGCGAGGCCCTGGCCCTGGTCAGCCACACCATGAAGGAAGACAAGGCCACGGCCCTGGCCGACCAGTACGGCTTCAGCCTGCGCGCCCCGATGGACTCGTCGATCAAGCTGGCCCGCATCGCCGAGGGCGCGGCCGACATCTATCCGCGCCATGGCCCGACCATGGAGTGGGACACCGCGGCCGGCCACGCCCTGATCGTCGCCGCCGGCGGCCGCTTCACCACCCCCGAGGGCGAGCCTTTCCTTTATGGCAAGGCCGACCAGGGCTTCCGCAACGGCTGGTTCGTGGCCCGCGGCGCCTGATACCAAGGCGAAACGTTGCAATATGGTCACGGTCGCCGCACGCAGCGGCGACCGGGCTCATCCTGCGACTGATTATTATTGCACCCCAGCAAAGGCGCAACTAATAACGCCTCGCAATTTCAGGACAGGGGCCGCGGATCCTTCCCTCCGCGACCCGAGCTGGGGTCTCACTAAAAGATGCAAAAGCCTTCCTCGCCCGCCGCCGCCGGCGTTCGCAGCCACGCCCGCCGCGCCCTGGGCGCCGCCGCCGTCGCCGGTGTCGCCGGTCTGGCCATGGCGCCCGCCGCCTTCGCCGCCGACGCGGTGGACGCGGCCCCGGTCGCCACCGCCCCGGCCTCGGCCCCCGCGCCGAGCGCGGCCGACGTGCAGGAAGTGTCCGGCATCGCCGTCGACGCCCGCAAGGCCACCGACATGCAGTCGGGCAAGTACACCGCCCCGCTGGTCGACACCCCGCGCTCGATCACGGTGATCTCGTCGCAGATCATCGAACAGACCGCCTCGACCTCGCTGCAGGACATCCTGCGCACCTCGCCGGGCATCACCTTCGGCGCCGGCGAAGGCGGCCAGCCCCTGGCCGACCGTCCGTTCATCCGCGGCCAGGCCTCGGGCAACAACATCTTCGTCGACGGCATCCGCGACAGCGGCGGCCAGTCGCGCGAAGTCTTCGCGCTGGAGCAGGTCGAAGTCGTCAAGGGCGCGGACTCGGCCTACGGCGGCCGCGGCTCGGGCGGCGGCAGCATCAACCTGTCGACCAAGACCCCCAAGGCCCAGGACTTCGTCCGCGGCGGCCTGGCGGCCGGCACCGACAACTATTTCCGCGGCACGGTCGACGCCAACTATGCGTTCGCCGAGAACGCCGCCTTCCGCCTCAACCTGATGGGCACGCAGGGCGACACGCCCGGCCGCGACAGCGTCGACTTCAAGCGCTGGGGCATCGCCCCGTCGCTGGCCTTCGGCATCGGCACGCCCACCCAGGCGACGCTGACCTACTACCACCTCGACACCGACCAGGACCCCGACTACGGCATCCCGCTGGCCAGCAAGCGCACCTGGGGCGTGGCGGGCACCGACAGCCGCACCCGTCCGGCCAACGGCATTCTCGACGTCTCGCGCGACGCCTATTACGGCCTCGATCGCGACTTCCAGAAGACCAGCGCCGACATCGGCACCTTCATCATCAAGCACGAAATCAACGACAACCTGACGGTCCGTCAGGCCGTGCGCATCGGCCAGTCGGTCAACGACTACCTGGTGACCAACCCGGGCGACGGCGGCGCGGCCCAGTTCGTCGCCGGCGAATGGTGGATGAAGCGGGGCACCAAGTCGCGCTGGAACGAGACCACCACGGTCGCCTCGGTCACCGACCTGAGCGGCAAGTTCGACCTCGGCTCTCTGAAGAACAGCTTCAACATCGGCCTGGAAGTGTCGCGCGAGGTGAACGACAACGCCTCGTACGTGATCTACACCACCAAGGGCTCGACCTGCCCGACCGGCTTCACCAACAACGTGACCACGGCCGGCGTCGGCGACTGCACCCGCCTCTACGCCCCCAACCCGTCGGACGCCTGGGAAGGGATCATCACCCGCGGCCCGTCCTCGCGCTCGGTGACCAAGACCACCGCGCTCTACGGCTTCGACACCGTCAACCTGACCGACAAGCTGCTGCTGAACCTCGGCCTGCGCTACGACGAGTACGAGACCAACGGCTACAACGCCACGGCTGCCTCCTCGAGCGGCGTGATCACGGCCGTCACCTACACCAGCCTCGCCGCCGCCAAGTGGGACTTCGTCAACTACCAGGTCGGGCTGGTCTACAAGCCCACCCCGAGCAGCAGCGTCTACGCTTCCTACGCCACCTCCTCGACCCCGCCGACCATCTCGGGCGGCGACCAGAACACCGCCTCGGGCTCGGGCACCGGCAACCTGGCCAACGAACTGCTTGATCCCGAAGAGTCCACCAACGTCGAACTCGGCGCCAAGTGGAACCTGTTCGGCGACCAGCTGGCCCTGTCGGGCGCGATCTTCCGCACCGAGCGCAAGAACGCCCAGATCCTGGTCGACGCCACGACCAGCACCTACGAGCAGGCCGGCAAGACCCGCGTGCAGGGCGTCGAGCTGGGCGCCTCGGGCAAGGTGACGCCTAAGTGGCAGGTGTTCGCCGGCTACACCTACATGGACAGCGAGCTGGTCCGCGGCGCCATCACCAGCGTCAACATCGGCGACCCGCTGGCCAACACGCCCAAGCACTCCTACAGCCTGTTCACGACCTACCGCGTCCTGCCGCAGATCTCGATCGGCGGCGGCGTCTACGGCGCCTCCAAGAGCTTCGGCGGCAACCAGGGCGGCGCGGGCGGCGGCGCCACCGGCGTCTTCGCCCCGGCCTACACCCGCTACGACGCCTTCGCCTCGTGGAAGGTCAACGACAAGGTCGACCTGCAGCTCAACGTCCAGAACCTCAGCGACGAGCGCTACATCCTGCGCACCAACGGCGTGCACCACGCCGACCCGGCGCCGGCCCGCCAGGCCCTGCTGACCCTGAACGTCCGCTACTGATCCTTCTCGTCTTCACCGGCGAAAAGCGCATGAACCCCGCCCGGAGCGATCCGGGCGGGGTTTTTCGTTGAGCGCGCGGAACGGGATCAGGAAATATTCGCCTGACGCGAGCCGGCGCCAACCTAAAGTTTACCCTTGGGCGCGACGATCCGCCTCACCTTCCGCCGGGAGCTGGGATTGTCCTCGCCGCGCTCGCCAGACACGCCGCCCGCGCCTTTGAGCCAGGCCGAGAGCGCGCAATGGTTCTTCGAGAACGCCCACGACCTGTTCGCCGTCGTGGTCGAGGGCCGTTTCGTCACCGTCAATCCGGCCTGGACGCGCCTGACCGGCTGGACCGCCGCCGAGCTGATCGGCCAGCCGCCCCTGAAGTTCATCGATCCCGAGCACCACGCCGAACTGATCCAGGCCGGCGAGGTCATCCGCGCCATGGGCGGCACGGTCCTGCGCGTGCGCATGGTCTGCAAGGACGAGCGCCGCGTCTGGCTCGAGGCGCATGTGCGCCAGGGTCCCGCCGGCGAGATGGTCGGCACCCTGCGCGACGTCTCGGCCGAGGTGGCCCGCAAGGCCGAGCAGGCCGTCTCGCGCCGCACCCGCGAGATGCTGGCCTCGGCGGCCGGCGTCGGGGTGTGGAGCTTCGATCCCGTCACCCAGCGCATCGAGTGGTCGAGCGACATCCTCAGCCTGACGGGCCTGCGCCCCGAGCAGGTCTCGACGCCCGAAACCTTCTACGCCCAGCTCGACGAGCCCGAGCGCAGCCGCGTGCGCTCGACCTTCACCCGCGCCGTGCGCACCGGCCAGGGCGGCACGATCGAGCACCACATGCGCGGCGCGACGGGCCAGAAGTTCTCGTTCCGCGCCACCTTCCAGACCGAGCCGCGGCCCGGCGGCGTCTTCGCCCTGCGCGGCATCTCGCAGAACATCACCGAGGTCGCCCGCGACCGGGATCTCGCCCGCTGGGGCGAGCAGAAGGCCCGCCGGCTGGTCGAGAGCGCGCCCTTCGCCGTGGCCCTCTACGACCGCGACCTGCGCCTGAAGGTGGTCAGCCCGCGCTTCCTGGAGATCTTCCAGGCGACCGAGGCCGAGGTCATCGGCAAGTCGCTGCAGGAACTGACCTATGGGGCGCGCAAGCGCTTCGTCGCCGCCGTCGAGCGCGCCCTCACCGGCCAGACCGTGGTGCGCCGCGAGGACAGCCTCACCGACGGCCAAGGGGTCGAGCACCGGCTGCGCTGGGAGGCCCGCCCCTGGCGCGACGCCAGCGGCGCGATCGCCGGCGTCATCACCTATATGGACGACGTCACCGCCCTGGCCGACGCCCGCCGCGAGGCCCGCGCCAACGCCCGGCGGCTGAAGACCGCGCTCGGCGCCGCCCAGGCCGGGGTCTACGAGATCGACCACGCCGATCGCTCGTTCTGGGGCTCGCCCGAGTTCCACCGCATCCTGGGCCGCCGCATCACCTTCGAGGACGTGCGCCAGGCCATCTGGCCGATGATCCGCTCCGAGGACGTGGCCGCCGTCTACGCCGCCGGCGCGGTCGGCCGCTGGGGCGAGCGGGCCTTCGACGCCCGGGTCGTGCGCCCCAACGGCGAGGAGCGCTGGATCCGCCTGTTCCACGAGGTGCGCCGCGACGCCTCGGGCCGGGTGCGCAAGGCCTATGGCCTGGTGCTCGACATCGACGAACAGAAGCGCGCCGAACTGGCCCTGGTGGAGGCCGAGCGCGCCGCCCAGGCGGCCAACGAGGCCAAGGCCCAGTTCCTGGCCAATATGAGCCACGAGATCCGCACGCCGATGAACGGGGTGCTGGGGATCATCCACCTGCTCAAGCGCCAGGGGCTCTCCTCGGAAGCCGACCACCTGCTGGGCGAGGCCCTGGCCTGCGGCCGCATGCTCTCGACCCTGCTGGACGACATCATCGACTTCTCGCGCATCGAGGCCGGACGCCTGGACGTCACGCCCGAGCCGATCGACCCGGCCGACCTGGTGCGCAGCGTCGCGCGCCTGCTGAAGGGCCAGGCCGAGCACAAGGGCCTGGCCCTGATCGTCGACGCCCCGGACGTCGGGATCGTGCTGGCCGACCCCACCCGCCTGCGCCAGGCGCTGTTCAACCTGGTCGGCAACGCCGTGAAGTTCACCCTGTCGGGCTCGGTGACCCTGCGCCTGCGCCGCGAGGGCGCCGACCGCCTGGCGTTCGAGGTGGCCGACACCGGGGTCGGCATCGCCCAGGACGCCCAGGCGCGCCTGTTCCAGCGCTTCCAGCAGGCCGACGCCAGCACCACCCGCCGGTTCGGCGGCTCGGGCCTCGGCCTGGCCATCACCCGTCGCCTGGCCCAGATGATGGGCGGCGAGGTCGATTTCTCCTCCGTCGAGAGCGAAGGCTCGACCTTCCGCCTGACCATCGCCGCGCCGTCGGTGGCCCAGCCCGCCCAGGGCGACGCCGTCGACGAACAGATGCTGCAAGGCCTGAAGGTGCTGGTGGTCGAGGACAACCCCACCAACCGCATGGTCGCCCGCCGGATCCTGGAGATGCTCGGCGCCTCGGTCGAGACGGCGGAGGACGGCCTGTCGGGCGTCGAGGCGGCCGAGCGCGGCTTTGATCTGATCCTGATGGACGTGCAGATGCCCGGCGTCGACGGGCTGGAGGCCTCGCGCCGCATCCGCGCCCTGCCAGGCCCGGCCGGCGCCACGCCGATCGTCGCCCTGACCGCCAACGTCCTGGCCCACCAGCGCGCCACCTACCTGGCCGCCGGCATGAACGGCGTGGCCGCCAAGCCGATCTCCCCCACGGCCCTGCTGTCGGAGATCGTCCGCGTCGCCGAGGCCGCCGCTGGGGCTGCCGCCACGGCCCAGGCCGCCGTCGCCTGACGACGTTCTCCGAAGGCTTCCCAGGACGCCGCGTTCCGGGCTAATCCTCCGATCAATCAGGGGGATTTCCGAATGACGGAAACGGTATCGGGCGCGGCTCACAAGAAAGGCGCGTCGATGCGCACGGTGGTGGCGGCCTCGTCGGCCGGCACGGCCTTCGAGTGGTACGACTTCTTCATCTTCGGCAGCCTGGCCCAGGTCATCTCCAAGACCTTCTTCACCGGCCTGTCCGACACCGCCGGCTATATCGCCGCCCTGGCCCTGTTCGGCGTCGGCTTCGCCTTCCGGCCCCTGGGCGCCCTGGTCTTCGGCAAGATCGGCGACCAGGCCGGCCGCAAGGGCGCGTTCCTGGCCACGGTGCTGCTGATGGGCGGCGCGACCTTCGCCATCGCCCTGCTGCCCACCTTCAAGCAGGCCGGGATCATCGCGCCGATCCTGCTGATCATCCTGCGCTGCGTGCAGGGCTTCGCCCTGGGCGGCGAATATGGCGGGGCGGCGATCTATGTCGCCGAGCATTCCCCGCCGGGCCAGCGCGGCCGGGCGACGTCGTGGGTGCAGAGCTCGGCGTCGCTGGGCCTGTTCGCGGCGCTGCTGGTCATCCTGGCGACCCGCTGGCTGCTGGGCGCCCTCATCGGGCCGGCGGCCTTCGACGACTGGGGCTGGCGCATCCCCTTCGCCGTCTCGATCGGCCTGCTGGCGGTCTCGGTCTGGATGCGCCTGAAGCTCAGCGAAAGCCCCACCTTCGCCCGGATGAAGGAAGAGGGCGCGGCGTCCAAGGCCCCCTACGCCGAAGCCTTCGGCCAATGGAAGAACCTCAAGCTGGTGCTGCTGGCCTTCTTCGCCGTCATGTCGGCGCAAGGCGCGGTCTGGTACACCACCTTCTTCTACATCCAGACCTTCATGGAGAAGTTCCTCAAGGTCGCGCCCGGCACGATCAACGGCCTGATGATGGGGGCCGCGGCGGTCAGCGCGGTGCTCTACGTCGTCTTCGGCTGGCTGTCGGACAGGATCGGCCGCAAGCCGGTGATGCTGGGCGGCATGACCCTGGCGCTCGTTTTCTACTTCCCCGGCTTCCACCTGCTGGAGCGCGCCGCCAACCCGGCCCTGGCGGAGGCCTCGGCGAGGGCTCCGGTCAGCGTCACCGCCGCCCCCGGGGACTGCGCCCTGCAGTTCGACCCCATCGGCAAGGCCGCCTTCGTCTCGTCCTGCGACATCGCCAAGAGCGCCCTGGCCAATGCCGGCGTCTCCTACGCCAACCAAACCGGCCCGGCCGGCGCCCCGGCCGTCGTCCAGATCGGCGAGACGCGCATCGTCTCGAAAAGCGCCGAGGGCCTGCCGGCCAAGGACGCCAAGGCGGTGAAGGCCGCCGGCGAGGCCGCGATCAAGGCGGCGCTGGCCAAGGCCGGCTATCCGACCGCGGCCGATCCCGCCCGGATCAACATCTGGGGCGTGTTCGGCGTGCTGCTGGTGTTCGTGATCGGCGCCACCGCCCTCTACGGCCCGCTGGCCGCGGCGCTGGTCGAGCTCTTCCCGACGAAGGTCCGCTACACCGCGCTGTCCCTGCCCTACCACATCGGCACGGGCTGGATCGGCGGCTTCGTGCCCTTCAGCGCCTTCGCCATCGTGGCGGCGGTGGGGAACATCTATGCGGGCCTCTGGTACCCGGTGATCTTCACCCTGATCAGCGTGCTGACCACGGCGTTCCTGCTGCCGGAGACGAAGGGGCGAAGCCTCGACTAGCCCCTCTCCCCTTGCGGGAGAGGGTGGCCCGCGAAGCGGGTCGGGTGAGGGGTCGAAGGCGCTGTCCGCCGCGACGGCGGCCCGACCAGGCGCGGCGGCGGAGATCTGAGAGACCCCTCATCCGACGCCTTCGGCGCCACCTTCTCCCGCAAGGGGAGAAGGATCTTTAGTGATCCGCCGCCCGGGCCAGCTTCCAGCGGATCTTCGCGCCCTTCTCGGCGCGGACCTGGCTTTTCAGGACGATCACCCCGGCCTGGCGGGCGTGGCCGTGGTCGAAGTGGGGGGCGGCCAGGACGGCGACGTCGGGCGCATCGTTGCGCAGCCACCAGCCGATGTTGGACGGCCCCTTGATCAGCACGCTCTTGCCGTCGCGGGCCAGCGAGGCGCGGGCGTCGGGGTGGAGGTGGAAGCTGATCTTGAACGGATGATAGCGGCGCGGGCCGTCGACTTTCGCTTCCGCCATCGGGATCAGGCTGTCCTCGCCGCGCAGCTCGTCGGCCGCGATGTCGAGGAACAGGCGGCGGGCGTGCTTGAGGCCCAGGCGCCGCCAGCCGTCATGGACGATGTCGAGCCAGACGCCCTGCTCGGCGTCGTGGCGGCGGGACTCGACGCTGGTCGCGCCGTCGACCAGCCAGGGACCCAGCGCCGCGGCCCGAAAGCCCGACAGCGGACGGCCGGCCGAGCCGCCGCCCACCGACACGGTCGAGGCGGCGTCGGACAGACGGAAGGCCTGAGCGTTGGCCGCCTCGGGGCTCCAGCCGCTGGAGGTGATCAGCCGGTCCTTGCCGCAGATGATCTCCAAGGCGGCCGGTTGGGCGCAGGCCGAACGGCTGAGCGCGCCCGCGGGCGGGACGCCGGCGTCGGCCATCACCTGGATCGTGCCGCCCTGCATCTTCTGGAAGCCGGCGTGCGGCATGTCCATCGGCGGCTGGGGACCGTGGTCGTCGTGGGCCAGGGCGGCGGCGATGCGGGCCGGCTCGATGGCCTCGCCGCCGTGGAAGGCCGCCAGCCGTCCGTCGGCCAGGGCGAAGAAGCGCGCGCCGGACGACAGGCGGTCGATGGCCCGGCTCATCGCCTCCGGCGTCGGCCGGCCGCGCTGGCCCAGGGCGTCGTCGAGGGTCAGGAGGTCGAACAGCAGCTCCAGCCCGGCCTCGGGCGAGCGCGAGGCGTGACCGCCGTCGGCCAGGACGACCGTGTCGAGGCAGCGCAGCACCCGGCGCAGGCCTTCGGCCATCAGGCGGTCGCTGGCCTTGCCGACCAGGGCCGTGCCGGCGATCGTCACCACCACCGCCCGTTCCAGGACGCGGTCGGGGGCGTCAGAGGCCCGAAGCAGCTGGCGAGCGCCGCGGGCTATGTCCAGGGCCAGGGCCGTCGCCTCGGCGTCGGAGGCGCCCGGCGACAGGGTCTTGGCGGCGCAGGCCAGGTGGAAGGTGCGGCGCTCCAGGCACTCGCCCGACCACGAGAACTGGTTCCAGGTTCCGAACACCCGCCGCCAGTCCTGGATCAGCCGCAGGGCGCGCCGCGCGCCCTCGGGACCCTGGGCCAGCAGGCCGGGCAGCCAGTCGAAGCGGTGCAGGGCGACGGCGAAGGCGCGCGAGGGGCTGGGGGTGTCGAAGGGATCGCCCTCGGCCCCGACCTTCAGGCTTTCGTCGTGCAGGGTCAGGACGCCATCGAGCAGCTGGCGGCCGCGCTGGACCTGCACCGGACGGGGATCATGCGGCCGGGCGGCCAGGCCGACGGGACGCGGCGAGGAGATCAGCGCCCGGTGCGGCGGCGAGCCGAACCACTCGCGCTCGACGCCGGCGCGGGCCGAAGCGGCGATCGACCGCGCCAACACGGATCCCCGGCGCACAGGACGTCCAGCGGGACGCCCGGCGGCCTGGGATGCGGAAGGCGTGTCGGGCGCGCCGGTCATGCGGTGGCGTCAGTCCCCTTTGAGGGCGCGGATGTTGGCGGCGTAGGCGTCCGGGCCGCCCTTGAACACCGCCGAGCCGGCCACCAGGGCCGTGGCGCCGGCGGCGACGCACTGGGGCGCGGTGACCGGGGTCACCCCGCCGTCGACCTCGACGATGACGTCCAGGCCCTGGGCGTCGATCAGCTTGCGCAGGGCCTCGACCTTGCGCAGCTGGCCGGGAATGAAGCTCTGGCCGCCGAAGCCGGGGTTCACCGACATGACCAGCACCAGGTCGACGTCCTCGAGGATCCATTCGACGTGGTCGAGGCTGGTCGAGGGGTTGAACACAACGCCGGCCTTGGCGCCCAGCTGGCGGATGCGCTTGAGCGAGCGGTGCAGGTGGGGACCGGCTTCCGGATGGATGCTGATGATGTCGGCGCCGGCCTCGCGGAAGGCTTCCAGATAGGGATCGGCCGGGCTGATCATCAGGTGCACGTCGAACGGGATCTTGGCGTGCGGCCGGATGGCTTTGACGATGTCGGGGCCGAGCGTGATGTTCGGCACGAAATGGCCGTCCATGACGTCGACATGCACCCAGTCGGCGCCGGCCGCCTCGATGGCGGCGACTTCGGCGCCCAACTTTGCGAAGTCGGAAGCGAGGATCGACGGGGCGATGATCGGCGCGGTCATGGTGTTCCTGGCTTACCGGGCAAAGGCTCGCGCTACAAGCGAGCGGTTGAGTTGCAGCCTTATGCGGCCTTGACGAAGCGGGCCACGAAGAAGCCGTCCTGGCCGCCTTCGCGGTGATGGGGCAGCAGGCGCAGGGTTCCGCGCGCCGTCAGGCTGGCCTGCGGCGCCCCGCCCTCGCCGGCGCCGATCGGGGCCAGCGCGAATTCCGGATGGCGGGTGAGGAAAGCCTCGACCTGGGCCTCGCCCTCTTCCGGCTCCAGCGAGCAGACGCAGTAGATCAGGCGGCCACCGGGGGCGGTGCGCTTGGCCGCGCTGTCCAGCAGGGCCGACTGCACGGTCGCCAGGCTGGCGATGTCGCCCGGGCGGGCGGCCCACAGCACGTCCGGATGGCGGCGGAAGGTGCCGGTGGCCGAGCACGGCGCATCCAGCAGCACGGCGTCGAAGACGCGCTCGTCGGTCCAGGTCGCGGCGTCGGCGGCCACCACCTCGGCCTGGAGGTTCATGCGGGCCAGGTTCTCGCCGACCCGCTTGAGGCGCGAGGCCGAACGGTCGACGGCCACGACCTTGGCGCCCGTGGCGGCCAGCTGCAGCGTCTTGCCGCCAGGAGCCGCGCAAAGATCGACGGCGGTCTCGCCGGGCTTGACGTCCAGCAGGCGGGCGGGAACGGCGGCGGCGGCGTCCTGCACCCACCAGCTGCCGTCCTCGAAGGCCGGCCAGGCGGCGACGTCGCCGCGACGGCGGGTGCGCAGGGTGTCGCCCGGCAGCACCTCGGCCTCCAGGGCCTCGGCCAGGGCCGCGACGTCGGTTCCGGGCTTGAGGGAAAGATCGGTGGCCGGCTCCTCGGCCACGACGGCGGCCAGGGCGCGGGCGTCGTCCTGGCCCCAGGCGCCGACCCAGCGGGCGAACAGCCACGGCGGCGTCAGGTCGGACGGATCATCGGACGGCGCGCCGTCACGCAGCAGGCCGCGCAGTACGGCGTTGACCAGCCCCTTGAACGGACGGCTGGCCTTGTTGGCGCCGGCCAGCTCCACGCTCGTCGCAACGGCGGCGAAGGCCGGCACCTCGAGATAGAAGGCCTGGGTCGCGCCCAGGCGCAGCAGGTTGCGCACGCGGGGCGGCGGCTCCTTGCTGAGCTTGGCGGCGAGGGCACGGTCGACGGGTCCCAGACGGCGCAGCGCGGCCATGGCCAGAGCGCGCGCGAAAGCGCGCTCTCGCGGCTCCAAGGCGCGGAAAGCGTTGGTCGTCGCGGCCTCGTCGAGGCCGCCGCGGCGCGAAAGGGCCGCGTCGAGTAGGGCGAGGGCCGCTTCCCGAGCGGGAAGGCCGTCGTTCAATTCCTGAGTCACCGCCCCGCCGTGCCCCGCAATGAGCGCGAGCGCAAGCCCCTTGGATGATCCATCGACGCTTGCGTGCTATGAAAGCGCATGTCCGACGATCTTTCTTCCCCGCTTTCCGAGGTTCAGGACCCGGAACTGGCCCGCCTGGGCGCCGCTCCCGGCAAGGACCTCAGCCCCGCCGCCCGCCGCGCCCTGGAAGAGGCAGCCGCTCGCCGCGAGGCCGAGGCGGCCGCGTCGCTTCCCGCGGAACAGGGCGGCCGCGACGGCCCCGAGCCCACGCGCTTCGGCGACTGGGAGCGCAAGGGCGTAGCGGTGGATTTCTGATCACGATCCTTCTCCCACCACATCCCACCTCTCCCATAGGGAGAGGGAGGGGCCCATGCGCAGCATGGGAGGGTGAGGGGTTAGGGACCTTTCCGGACAGGGCAGGGTCGAAGGAGATGAGACGGTCGACGTCTTACCCCCTCACCCTCCCACGCCTTCGGCGCGGGCCCCTCCCTCTCCCCATGGGAGAGGTTTTCCTTTTCTAGGCCTTCGGCTTGCGCGGAGCGGCCGGCTTCTTGGCGGGAGCGGTCTTGGGCGCGGCCGGCGCAGGCTTTTCAGCCGCCCGCGCCGCAGCCGCCACCGCCGGCTTGGCCAGCAGGTCGCGGATTTCGGTCAGCAGCTTTTCTTCCGGGGTCGGGGCCGGCGGGGCTTCCGGAGCCGGGTCGGCGGCGTCGGCGCGGCGGATCTGGTTGACCAGCTTGACCAGCAGGAAGACCACGGCCGCGACGATGAAGAACTGGATCAGGGTGTTGATGAAGGCGCCGTACTGGATGGCGACCTTCTCGACCGCCTCGGTGGCCGGATCCTCGGGGCGCAGCACCCATTCCAGCTTCGAGAAATCGAGCCCGCCGGTCAGCAGGCCGATCGGCGGCATGATCACCTGGTCGACCAGGCTCTTGACGATGCCGTTGAAGGCCGCGCCGATGATCACGCCGACGGCCAGGTCGATGACGTTGCCGCGGGCGATGAACTCGCGGAATTCCTTGACGATGCTCATGCGAAAATCCCTCTCGGCACATCCAACGCCGAGAGGCTGAAGCGGTTCGCCCGCAGGGGCAAGTGAGTCGGTTTCCCGACTATTCCGCGTTCAGGCGGGCGCGCAGTTCCTTGCCGCTCTTGAAGAACGGCACGTGCTTGGCGCGGACGTCGACGGTTTCGCCGGTGCGCGGGTTGCGGCCGGCCCGGGCCGGGCGCGAACGGACCGACAGGGCGCCGAAGCCGCGCAGCTCCACGCGGCCGCCGCCTTCCAGCGCGCCGATCATGCGTTCGAGGATCACGCCCACGACGCGTTCCACATCCTTCTGCGTCAGGTGCGGGTTTTCGTTCGCGAGCCTGGCGATGAGTTCAGACTTGATCATCGATGTCCCCTGCGCCGAGGGAGCGGCGCGCCGCGACCTTTGCCCAAGCGGCATGGAATCTTCAAGGAAAAGGTTGCAACCGGTTCCCAAAGACTGCGGGGGCGCCCGGAGTAACCGCAAAAGAAAAGCGGCGGCCGGATCACTCCGGCCGCCGCCTGTCTTCAGCTCATGCCGTTAGGCGAGAGCTTAGTCCTTCGTAGCGCGCTCGCGCAGAGCGGCGCCCAGGATGTCGCCCAGCGAAGCGCCGGAGTCCGACGAGCCGAACTGCTCGATGGCTTCCTTCTCTTCGGCCATTTCCAGCGACTTGATCGACAGCGAGACGCGGCGCGCGGCCTTGTCCACGTTGGTGATCTGAGCGTCGACGCGGTCACCCACGGCGAAGCGCTCGGGGCGCTGTTCCTGACGATCGCGCGACAGGTCCGACTTGCGGATGAAGGCGGTCATCGGGGCGTCGTCTTCACCGAAGCGGACTTCGATGCCGCCCGAGGTCACTTCCGTGACGGTGACGGTCACGGTCTGAGCCTTGCGGAAGGTGTCGCCCGACATCGGGTCGCCGGCCAGTTGCTTGATGCCGAGCGAGATGCGTTCCTTCTCGATGTCGACGTCGAGCACCTTGGCCTTGACCAGGTCGCCCTTCTTGTAGCGGGCCATGGCTTCTTCGCCGGCGACGCTCCAGTCGATGTCCGACAGGTGCACCATGCCGTCGATGTCGTTGTCGAGGCCGACGAACAGACCGAATTCGGTCGCGTTCTTGACTTCGCCTTCGACGGTCGAACCGATCGGGTGAGCCTCGACGAAGGCTTCCCACGGGTTGGCCAGGGCTTGCTTCAGGCCCAGCGAGACGCGGCGCTTGGACGGATCGACGTCCAGGACCACGACGTCGACTTCCTGCGAGGTCGAGACGATCTTGCCGGGGTGGACGTTCTTCTTGGTCCACGACATTTCCGACACGTGCACCAGGCCTTCAACGCCGGCTTCCAGCTCCACGAAGGCGCCGTAGTCGGTGATGTTGGTGATGCGGCCGGTGAACTTGGCGCCGACCGGGTACTTGGCTTCGACGCCGTCCCACGGATCCGACTGCAGCTGCTTCATGCCGAGCGAGATGCGCTGGGTGTCCGGGTTGATCTTGACGATCTGGACCTTCACGGTGTCGCCCACGGCGAGCACTTGGCTCGGGTGGTTGACGCGCTTCCAGCTCATGTCGGTGACGTGCAGCAGGCCGTCGATGCCGCCCAGGTCGACGAACGCACCGTAGTCGGTGATGTTCTTGACGACGCCTTCGCGGATTTCACCCTCTTGCAGCTGCGACACCAGTTCGGTGCGCTGCTCGGCGCGGGCTTCTTCCAGGATGGCGCGACGCGAGACGACGATGTTGCCGCGCGGACGGTCCATCTTCAGGATGGCGAAGGGCTGTTCCTTGCCCATCAGCGGGCCGACGTCGCGGACCGGACGGATGTCGACTTGCGAGCCCGGCAGGAAGGCCGAGGCGCCGCCGAGGTCGACGGTGAAGCCGCCCTTAACGCGACCGACGATCGCGCCCATGACGGGTTCGTTCTTGGCGTAGACGCCTTCCAGGCGGGTCCAGGCTTCTTCGCGCTTGGCCTTTTCGCGGCTGATGACCGCTTCGCCCATGGCGTTCTCGAGGCGCTCGAGGAAGACTTCGACGGTGTCGCCGGTCTTGATGGTCGCCTTGCCGGCTTCGTCGACGCCGAATTCCTTCAGCTGGACGCGGCCTTCGGTCTTCAGACCGACGTCGATGATCGCGAAGTCCTTCTCGATCCCGACAACGACGCCCTTGACCACGGAGCCTTCGGCGAAGTCGCGGCCGCCCATGGAGTCGTTCAGGAGCGCTTCGAAATCGTCGCGCGTGGGGTTGAAGCTCATATCGTCAGCCATGCTGATCTTTGGTCTCTGGGTTGTGGGAAGCCCTGCGATGAGCGCCGCCAGATGACGGTTCTCGGGATTCCGGGTGAAGTGGATTTTTGATGCGATCCGGCGCTTCCAAAGCGGCGGCGAGGCGGGCGTTAGATTAGCCCTTGGGGTTTCCCCACCGGGCGCGCGCCGTCTCGACGATGCGGAGAGCCGCATCGAAGGCCTGGGATATAGTCATTTCCGACGTATCAAGCAAGGTGGCGTCCTGCGCCTGGGCCATGGGCGCGTCCTTGCGGCCGCCGTCGCGCTCGTCGCGCTTGTGGATGTCGGCCAGGATCTCTTCGAACGAGACGCTTTCGCCCTGGCCGGTCAGCTGTTTCCAGCGGCGATCGGCGCGGACCTCCGGACTGGCCGTGACATAGAGCTTGGCCGGCGCCTCGGGGGAGATGACGGTGCCGATGTCGCGGCCGTCGAGCACGGCGCCGCCGTCCTGGCTGGCGAAGGTCCGCTGCAGGTCGAACAGGGCCGAGCGCACGCCCGGATGCACGGCCACGCGGCTGGCGGCCTCGCCGGCGGCGCGCGTGCGCACCTCCGGCCGCTCCAGTTCGGCAAGGTCGAGGCCCCGGGCCGAGGCCTCGGCGGCCCCGGCGTCGTCCAGGTCGCCGCCGGCCTCCAGCAGCCGCACCCCGACCGCCCGGTAGAGCAGGCCGGTGTCCAGCATCGGCAGGCCGTAGTGGGCCGCCAGGCGCGAGGCGATGGTGCCCTTGCCCGAGGCGGCCGGGCCGTCGACGGCGATCACGAAGCCCATGGATCAGGCCTCGACGATCGAGCCGCCCAGGCCCGTCATCAGCGACACGAAGCCCGGGAAGCTGGTGGCGATCATGCCAGGCTCGTCGATCTCGACCGGCTCCAGGGCGGCCATGCCCAGGATCAGGTGGCTCATGGCGATGCGGTGATCGCCGTGGGTGATCACCTTGCCGCCGCCGCGCACCGGATGGTTGCCGCCGCGCGTGCCGACCACGGTCATGCCTTCCGGCTCTTCCTCGACCGTGACGCCGCAGGCCAGCAGGCCCGCCGCCGTCAGGGCGATGCGGTCGCTTTCCTTGACCCGCATCTCGCCGATGCCGCGCATGACGGTGGGACCATCAGCGAAGGCGGCCGCGACGGCCAGGATCGGATATTCGTCGATCATCGACGGCGCGCGCTCGGGCGGCACGACCACGCCCTTGAGCTGCGAATGGCGGGCGGTGATGTCGCCGACCTCCTCGCCGCTCTCGACGCGGACGTTCGAGATCACCAGATCCGCGCCCATCTCCTGCAGGGTGGTGAAGAGGCCCGTGCGCAGCACGTTGAGCATCACCCCCTCGACGGTCACTTCCGAGCCGGGGACGACCAGGGCCGCGACCAGCGGGAAGGCGGCCGAGGACGGATCGCCCGGCACCTGCACGTGCGTGCCCTTCAGCTTCTGGCCTTCGGGCAGGCGCACGTGGCGCACGCCCTTTTTGTCCTCGACGATCACCTCGGCCCCGAAGGCGCGCAGCATGCGCTCGGTGTGGTCGCGGGTGGCTTCCGGCTCGATCACCTCGACGCCGCCCTCGGCGTGCAGGCCGGCCAGCAGCACGGCCGACTTCACCTGGGCCGAGGCCATCGGCAGGGTGTAGACGAGGCCGCGCAGGCCGCCGCCCTTCAGGGTCAGCGGCAGGCGGCCCTTGTCGCGGCCAAGCCAGGTGGCGCCCATGCGGGCCAGCGGGTCGAGGACCCGGCCCATCGGACGGCCGCGCAGCGAATGGTCGCCGGTGAAGGTGGCGCACATGGAAAAGCCCGAGGCCGCGCCCATGATCAGGCGCACGCCGGTGCCGGCGTTGCCGCAGTCGATGACGTCCGAAGGCTCGGCGAAGCCGCCCTTGCCCTCGACGCGCCAGCGGCCGACGCCTTCCTTTTCGATGCGCGCGCCAAAGGCCTGCATCGCCCGGGCCGTGGCCAGGACATCGTCGCCTTCCAGCAGTCCCTCGATGGTCGTGGTGCCGCTAGCCAGGGCCCCAAGGATCATCGAACGGTGCGAAATGGACTTGTCGCCAGGCGCCCGAACCGTACCGCGAAGGGCTCCGCCGGGCGTGCTCTTCAATCCAGCCGTCGTCATGCCGAAACCGGCTCCTTGCAACATAGGTGTTTCGCGAAGGGGTTTGCTTTTGACAGCGGCCCTTCGTCATGGCAAGTCAGCCGCCGCTTTTCCCATCAGGATCAAAGGGTCGCCACCTTGGCAAATCCCGACTTGGGCGCAAAACAAATCTGCCCCAGCTGCCAGTCGAAGTTCTACGACCTCAACCGCCGTCCGGCCGTCTGCCCCAAATGCGGCGAGCAGTTCGATCCGGAAGAGGCGCTGAAGTCCCGCCGCGTGCGCGCCCGCGCCATCACGCCGGACTACGACGCCGAAGACGAAAAGGAAGTCCCGGCTCCCAAGGAGCAGGACGGCTTCGAGGACGAAGTCGACGAAACCCCGGAAATCGACGAGGCCGCCGAGGCCGACGTCGTCGAGACCGATGACGAGGACGGCGATCCGACCGCGGCTCCGGCTCCGGGCGGCGACGACCTGGGCGTCGACTTCGCCGAGGACGAGGATCTCGCCGAGGACGAAGCCGACGACGTTCCGTTCCTGGAAGACGAGGACGACGACGATCTCGGCGACGAGATCGAAGGCCTCCCGGGCGAAGAAGACGACGACCGCTAAGCGGCGAATGCGCCGGGGTCGGAGTGATCCGACCCCGGGTTTTCGGGTTCTCCACAGCGTTTCGTCGCACCCCGAAAAAAAGTTCGCCGAGGGGGTTGATCCCGGAAAAACCTCGGCATAGGTTCCGCGCCTCTTCGGGGGGCAGCCACTCGGAACCGTCGAAGAGACTAAGGAATTCAGACGGAAGTCTTCGGATTTTCGGAAGAGCCTTGGGGCTATAGCTCAGCTGGTAGAGCGCTTGAATGGCATTCAAGAGGTCAGCGGTTCGACTCCGCTTAGCTCCACCAAGACGGCCGCTTCCCTAAAGGGAGCGGCCGTTTCCATTTTCGGAGCCGTCCGAAGACTTGCCGGAAAACTTGAGCCTCGCCTTGCGGAGGGGGCTTGATCCCGGAAAGGCCTCGACATAGGTTCCGCGCCTTCCCGGGCGACCATCCGGGAGACCAAGGCTTTCGTTTTTTCGAGGGGGCCTCGGGGCTATAGCTCAGCTGGTAGAGCGCTTGAATGGCATTCAAGAGGTCAGCGGTTCGACTCCGCTTAGCTCCACCAAAACGGCCGCTTCCCTAAAGGGAGCGGCCGTTTCCATGTCTGGGCTCCGCAAAACCCCCTCAGTCGCTCCGCGACAGCTCCCCCAGAGGGGGAGCATCTTCGCCGCCCAGATCCTCCCCCTCTGGGGGAGGTGGCCCGGAGGGCCGGAGGGGGTCAGCGCGGCGTCGCGATCAGCCCCGCCAGACGCCGCACGCCCTCCTCCATCTGCTCCGGCGGCAGCAGCGAATAGCTGAGACGCAGGGTGTTCTGCGCCGGAGCTTCGGCGAAGAACGGGGCGCCGGGCACGAAGGCCACGCGGGCCTCGACCAGGGCGCGCTCCAGCAGGGTCTTGCCGTCCAGCCTCTCGGGCAGGGTCAGCCAGACGAACATGCCGCCTTCCGGCGAGATCCAGGAGACGTCCTTGGGCATGTGGCGCTCGAGCGCCGCCAGCATGGCCCGCGCCTGGCCGCCATAGGCCCCGCGCAGGCGGTGCAGGTGCTGGTCGTAGCCTTCCGACACCACGCGGTGGGCGACCATCTGGTTGATGGTCGAGACGTGCAGGTCGCCGCCCTGCTTGAGCAGGACGAGCTTCTCGATCGCCGCCTTGGGACCGCAGATCCAGCCGATGCGCAGGGCCGGCGACAGGGTTTTGGACAGGGTGCCGCAGAACAGGGTGCGCGCGGCCTCGATCGAGCCCTTGCGGGCGATGTCCAGCGCCAGCAGCGAGGGGATGGCCTCGCCGCCGAACCGCAGCTCGCGATAGGCCGCGTCCTCGATCAGCGGGAAGTCCTGAGCGTCGGCGAGGTCCAGCAGGGCCTCGCGCTCGGCCAGGGTCAGGCTGACGCCGGTCGGATTGGCGAAGTCGGGCACGAAGTAGCCCAGGCGCGGTTCGCGGGCCGCCACGGCGCCTTGCGCCGCCGCGTCGCCGGCCAGCGCGCCCTCGGGCAGGTCGAGATAGGCCGGCTGGTAGGCGTTGAAGGCCTGCAGCGCGCCCAGATAGGTCGGCCGGGCCACCATCACGGTCGCGCCGGGGTCGAGGAACAGCTTGCCCAGCAGGTCGAGCGCCTGCTGCGAGCCGGCGGTCAGCAGCACGTTCTCGGGCTCGCACGGCATGCCGTCGCGGGTCATCCGCTCAGCGATCCAGCGGCGCAGCGGGCCGTGGCCCTCGCTGACCGTGTATTGCAGCGCCTGGGCGGCCTGGGCGCCGTCGGCGAGGATGTCGCCATAGGCCGCCCGGATGGTTTCGGCGGGAAACAGGGCCGGGTCGGGAATACCGCCGGCGAACGACAGGATGTCGGGCTGCTCCAGCAGCTTCAGCAGTTCGCGGATCTCGCTCGCGCGGATGCCGGCCATGCGCGCGGAAAAGCGTCCGGCCCAATCCTGGATGGCCGCGTCTTGGGTGTCGATGGTCATGGAGGTCGTGTTCTTCGTCGAGACTGATCTGTGCGGCGGCCCTGGTCGCTGTCTTGAAAGGGCCGCCTGTCTTTTTGAGCGCGGCGGCTGAGGCCGCCCGTCGGGCGCACGGAGGCGCCCCGCCTGATCCCTAGCGGTCAGGCGCTGCGTACGAGTCCGGTCGGTCCAAGGGAGCGGCGGCGCTGGAAGCGTCCCGGTCCGCGTTCGATCTCGATCATGGCCGCGACCCTAACCAAACCGGACGCGGATGAAAACCCGCCCCGGACGCTCGATGGTCGCAACCGGCCTCAGCGCACGCCGGTCAGGCTGTCGGTCCAGTCCTCGGTGGGGTCCGGCGGGCCGCCGCTCGGCAGGCGCCATTCGCCGCGGTAGGAGAAGTCCAGCGTGCCGCACAGCCGCGCCTGGCCCGGCGCGGTGGGATCGTCGCCGAAGGCCTGGATGCGCAGGTCCTGGCGCACGGCGATGCGGCTGAAGCTCAGCCACAGGCGCTTGGAGCCCGGGCAGAAGGCGCGGACATAGACCTTGCCCTGCTCGGCCTTGCCGTCGACCTCGTAGAGGGCGGCGTTGGCGTCGACGCCGCTCATGGCCGCCAGCCCGCCCTTGCCGAGGTCCTTTTCGCCGCCCTTGCGTAGCAGGGCCTGAGCCGGCACGCCGGTGGCCAGCACCTTGACCGGCTTGGCGCCCAGCAGGCTCTGGTCGAACAGCACGGTCAGGCCCGCCCCGGTCAGCCGCTTGGCGTCGGCCGAGATCGGATCGTAGGAGAACATCCGCCGCTCGGCGGCCGCCGAGGGCCCCGCCAGGGCGCTCAGGAGCGCCGTGGAGGCCAGAAGCAGCGCAAACCCAAGCCTCATCGCTTGGCCCGCAGGTCGACGGCCTGGGCGTCGAATCCGGACAGCCGCCAGGCGCCGCCTTCGCGGGTGAAGGTCAGCAGGCACGGCCCGTCCTTCTTGGCGGCGCAGACCCGGCCGTCGCCGGCCGGCCGCAGGGCCGAGGCGATGGCGATCCGACCCGGGATCGGCCGGTCGGGCGTGTAGCCGTAGTAGTTGGCGGCGGCGCGGAACACTTCGGGGCGGATCAGGGCCTCGCCGGCGACGTCGGCGGCAGGGCCGGCCAGGGCGATGGCGGCGGCCTGCCAGCCGCCCTTCAGGCCCGAACCGCGCGCCTCCTGCACCAGGCGTGTCTCGATCGCGCCCTTCAGGGCCTGGTGGTCGACCAGGCTGTCGAACGTCGCCCGGTCGTTGTTGCGGATCGACGTCAGCAGGGCGTGCACGTCGCCGGCCGCGTCGTAGCGGTCGGCGGTGGCGCAGGCCGCCAGCGAAGCGGCGGCCGCGCTCAGGGCGATGAGGGCTCGAATACGCATGGACGAAGGGCTAGCGCTCAATTCCGGCGAATTCCAGTCCGGCGTGTATCGGTCGGTCAGCCGCGGCTCAGCGAGACCACATCGTGGTCGGCCGCGCGCCACAGCCGGCGGGTCTTGCCGCCGACCAGCGGCTCCTCGACCCGCAGGGCGAAATCGAAGACCCCGGAGACCTCGTAGCTTCCCGCCAGGTCGTAGGTCGCCGCCGTGGCGCGATCGGGGGCCAGGCGATCGATCGCGGCGCGCCAGTCGGCCTTGAAGGTCGCCTGCAGGGCGTCGAGCGAGACCTCGTAGCGCGTTTCGGCCGGCACCTCGATCTCGACGGTGATCTGGCCGCGGACGCCCACGGCGGCGCTGACGTCGGCGCCGAGCACCAGCCCGGCCGGCGCGCCCACGAACCGGGGTTCCAGCCCGCAGGACAGTTGCAGGCGTTCGCGGCGGAAGCTGGCGACCTCGTCGAGCTCGATCCGGCCGCCCAGGGCCGTCAGACAGGCCAGGGCCTGTTCGGACCCCACCTCGGTCCGCCAGCGGTGCTGCGCGGCGCCCGACCCTGTCAAAGTGGCGCTGAACAGGCGCGGCGCCTTGCCGCCCCGGTTGTCGAAGGTCTCGACCGCCACGCGCTTGCTGTCGTTCGGCGCCAGGCTCCTGGTCCGATAGGCGATCCGGGGCGCGCTGAAGCTTGGCCGGTAGGGCCGGAAGCGCCAGGTCTGGTGATCGCGGTGATGCCGGTCGTACTCGTAGACGCAGACACGGCTGCGCTCGTCATAGGGACCGTTGCCGGCCACCTCCAGCAGCTGATCGCCCCAGGGCTTGGCCAGTATGGGCGTGGACGCCAGCGCGACGTCGACATCCCAGTAGAAGCCCTGGGCGTTCTGTTCGAACGGGACGACGCGGATGGGCCCCTGGCCCTGGACGCCGCTGAAGTGCAGGGCGCCGCCGACGCCCCCCGCCTCCGGATGCCGCAGGGCGACCGCCTCGAACCAGTACTTGCCGTCCGTGCCGTGACGCCGCCACAGCTGGTTGTCGCCGTAACGGGCCGGGGCGATGCCCACGCGGCAGTCCAGCCCGCCCCAGTCGCCGCCGGGACCGGCGCCGTCCGATCCGGCGGCCGTCAGCGCCCAGGAGCGCGACCAGTCGCGGCTGACTTCAGACAGGATGATGAAAAGGTCCGACGCCATTGATGCCCCCAGGTGATGCGCCCTGGCGCGCCCCCGCGCCGCGGGCGTCACCCTTAGGGGTTGCGCCGCCCGCGTCCACCCGCCCGAGGCTCATTTTGGGCGAGGCAAAGAAAAAGGGCGCGAATCCGAAGACCCGCGCCCTTCTCATTTTCGGTGACCCAGGTCGCCGGGCTCTTAGTCGAGCTGGCGCTTGATCTCCTCGACGGTGAAGCACTCGATGGTGTCGCCGACCTTGATGTCCTGGAAGCCGGCGAACATCATGCCGCATTCCTGACCGACCGGCACCTCGTTGACCTCGTCCTTGAAGCGCTTGAGCGTCTGCAGGGTGCCGAGTTCGAGCACGACGATGTCGTTGCGGATGATCCGGACCTTGGCGCCCTTGCGGACCACGCCTTCGGTGACCTTACAGCCGGCGACCTTGCCGATCTTCGAGATGTCGAAGGCCTGCAGGACCTCGGCGTTGCCGAGGAAGGTTTCGCGCTGGATCGGGGCCAGCATGCCCGAGAGCACGCCTTTGATGTCGTCCAGCAGGTCGTAGATGATCGCGTAGTAGCGGATCTCGACACCTTCGCGTTCGGCCAGGGCTCGCGCCTGGGCCGAGGCCCGGACGTTGAAGCCGATGACCGGCGCGCCGGCGCCCTTGGCCAGCATGACGTCGCTTTCGCTGATCGCGCCGGCGCCCGACAGGATGATCCGCGCGCGGACCTCGTCGGTCGACATCTTGTCCAGCGAGCCGATGATCGCTTCGGCCGAACCCTGCACGTCGGCCTTGATGACCAGCGGCAGTTCTTTCAGCTTCTTGTCCTGCAGCTTGGCCATCATGTCGGCCATCGAAGCGCCGGCGCCCACCGGGGCCATCGTCTTCTCGCGCTTCTGGCGGATGCGGTACTCGGTCAGCTCACGGGCGCGGGCTTCGTTCTCGACCACGGCGAAGGCTTCGCCGGGCGAGGGAACGCCGTCCAGACCCAGGATCTCGACCGGCGTGGCCGGACCAGCTTCGGTCAGCTGCTCGTTGCGCTCGTTCAGCAGGGCGCGAACCCGGCCGAACTGGCTGCCGGCGACGACGATGTCGCCGCGCTTCAGCGTACCGCGGTTGACCAGCACGGTGGAGACCGCGCCGCGACCCTTGTCCAGCTTGGCCTCGATCACAACGCCGTCGGCGGTGCGGTCGGGGTTGGCCTTCAGGTCGAGAACCTCGGCCTGCAGCAGGATGGCGTCGAGCAGGTCGTCCAGGCCGGTGCGGGCCTTGGCCGAGACTTCGATGATCTGGGTGTCGCCACCCAGGCTTTCGACGACGATCTCGTGCTGCAGCAGCTCGTTGACCACGCGGGTCGGATCCGAGCCCGGCTTGTCCATCTTGTTCACGGCCACGATGATCGGCACTTCGGCCGCCTTGGCGTGCTTGATGGCCTCGATCGTCTGCGGCATCACGCCGTCGTCGCCGGCCACCACCAGCACGACGATGTCGGTGATGTTGGCGCCGCGAGCGCGCATGGCCGAGAAGGCGGCGTGACCGGGCGTGTCGAGGAACGTCACGCGCTGGCCGTCCTTCAGGCGAACCTGATAGGCGCCGATGTGCTGGGTGATGCCGCCGTGCTCGCCGGCCGCCACGTCGGTGGCGCGCAGGGCGTCGAGCAGGCTGGTCTTGCCGTGGTCGACGTGGCCCATGATGGTCACGACCGGAGGACGGGCCTCCAGGTGATCGTCGTGGTCCTCGGCGCCGATGAAGCCTTCTTCGACGTCGGCTTCCGACACGCGGCGCACGGTGTGACCGAACTCGGTCGCCACCAGCTCGGCGGTGTCGTTGTCGATGACGTCGTTGATCTTCAGCATCACGCCCTGACGCATCAGGAACTTGATGATCTCAACGCCGCGCACGGCCATCCGGTTGGACAGCTCCTGCACGGTGATGACGTCGGGGATCACGACCTCGCGGGCCACGCGGGCCTGCTCGACCGCGCCGCCACGGCGCTTTTCCTTTTCGCGTTCACGGGCCCGGCGAACCGAGGCCAGCGAGCGCATGCGGTCGGCGGACTCCCCATCACCGGCCACGGCCTGGATGGTGAGGCGGCCTTCACGGCGCTGCGGAGCGCCCTTGGCGCGCGAAACGGCCTTGTTCGGCGCGTTGTTGGCCTTGCGGCGATCGTCGTCCTCGTCCGGACGGCGATCGGTCAGGCCGCCGCCGGGCCGCGGGGCCGAGCGGGTGGCGCGCTGGATTTCCGGGGTCGCCGGAGCCGAGGCGGGAACGCCGGGACGCGGACCGCGCGGACCACCGGGGCCGCCAGGGCCACGGGGACCGCCGGGCGCCGGGCGCGGGGCCAGGGCCGAATAGCGGACGGTCTGCTGCGGACGGTCGCCTTGCGGACGATCACCCTGCGGGCGGTCGCCGCCCGAACGGTAACCACCGCCGCCGCCAGCGCCGCCTTCCGGACGCGGACCACGCGGACGGTCGCCGTCCGGACGCGGAGCGCGCTGGTTGTACGGGCCGTCCTGACGGGGGGCGCGTTGATTGTAGGGACCGTCCTGACGCGGCGCGCGCTGGTTGAACGCGCGGTCGCCCTGCGGACGATCGCCTTGCGGGCGATCCCCTTGAGGACGGTCGCCGTGCGGACGATCGCCGCCCGGGGTCGGGCGATAGGTCGTGGTCGTCGGACGATCGTCGCGGCGCTCACGGCTGGGTTCGTAGGTGCGGGTCTGGCCGGGCGACGCGGCGGCGGGGCGAGGGCCCTCGCTGCGCGGCGCTTCGGCGCGCGGGGCGACCGGAGCGGCGGGAGCCGGGGTCGGCGCGGGCGTCGGGGCCTGAGCCACCGGGGCCTGGGCCACGGGAGCCTGAGCCACAGGGGCCTGGGCCGCCGGAGCAGCGGCCGCGGGAGCGACCGGCTTCGCAGCAGCGGCTTCGGCCGCGGCCTTCGCGGCGGCGGCCTTGGCCGCGGCTTCCCGAGCCGCGTTCGCCTCGGCGGCGGCGCGGGCCTCGGCGGCGCGGCGTTCGGAAGCCTGACGCTCCTGGTTTTCGCGAGCGGCTTCGATGGCGCGCTGACGCGCGCGCATCTCGTCCTGCGACAGACCGCCGGCCGACGAACCGCCGCCACCGCCCTGCCCTTGCGGACGCGGAGCGTCGTAGCGACGCTCGGCCTGCGACGGCGCGGCGAGGTTGCCGGCGGCGGGCGCATGCGGACGCGTGCGCTTGGTCTCGACGACCACCGTCTTCGTCCGGCCGTGGCTGAAGCTCTGCTTCACAACGCCCGCGCTCACCGAGCCCTGGCGGGGCTTCAGGGTGATGGGGGCTCGCCCACCGGGGTTGGAACCAGGCCGACCGTTATCGTTCTCGTCGCTCATGCGCTCGCTTGTACTTCCGCCGGGCGGGTTCCCGGCCCAAAAACCGATCAATCCATACGAGAAAGGGGCCTGGACGTACCTCCAATAGGAAGCGCGTTTCCCGGCCCTTCGCTCAAGAGCGCGACGCCTTAGGCGGCTTGCTCCAACATTCAGGTTCTAGACCTTTCGCACCGCCGGATGAAGTCATCCGAGGACGCATCGAAGCCTAGGGCTCCTCGTTCTGACGCACCACCCAGTCCGGCGGCATGAGAGGACGGAAGCCTGATAACCGCTCGACATCCAAAGTCCAGCGATCCGTGCCTCGCCCCGTGAGGAGCGCCGTGTGTATCACATTCTCCCCGCCCAAGGCCAAACCCAATTCGTCGGATGTGAACATCCCGAGGATTCTGGGCGTGTTAGGCGCTTTGCGGGCGGCTGAAAACACCTTGCGGCGGCCGTCTTCGGCGCCATTGGCGGCTTCGATCAGCCAGGCGGTCTTGCCCGAGGCGAGGGCCGCCAGAACCTTTTCGTACCCGGAGATAATGCCGCCGGAGCGTCGTGCAAGGCCCAGCCCGTCCAGAACCCGCTTGGCCAGCAGCCGTTCCACCTGGTCGGGCAGGTCGGCGGGCGCGGCCAGCTTGGTCTTGGCCGAACGCGAGAAGGCGTTCTTCTTGACGGCCGCGGCGATGGACTCGCGATCGGACGCGACCCACATGCCCCGACCCGGCAACTTGCGGGCCACGTCGGGCACCACCACGCCGTCGGGACCGGCCACGAACCGCACCAGGCGCGCCTCGTCGACCGCTTCGCCCAGGACGACGTCCTTGCGCTGGCGGTTGGCTTCGGCGTGCGTCTTGGGGGCGGCCTGGTCGATCATGAAGTCCGTGACGGGGTCCTGAAAGGAAGCGGCCCCTCCGAAGGCCGGAGGGGCCGGGGTTTCTTACTGCTCTTCGGCGGCTTCTTCGGAGGCGGCCTCTTCGGCGGGGGCTTCTTCGCCTTCCGCCTCGATCTCGCCTTCGAGCTCGGCTTCGGCGTCAGCCTCGCCCTCGAGAGCCTCTTCTTCTTCGTATTCCGGCTCCGGCGGAGCCTCGACCCAGCCCATGACGATGCGGGCGCGCATGATCAGCGCTTCGGCGTCGTCGGGCGACAGGTTGAAGCTTTCGAGGATGCCCGGCTCGCGCACGCGCTCGCCGTTCTTGCTCTCGAACCAGCCGCGCATGTCGTCGGGCACCAGGCCGGCCAGGTCTTCCACCGACTTCACGTCGCCTTCGCCCAGGGCCACGGCCATGGCGAGGGTCACGCCCTCGATGGCCAGCAGGTCGTCCTCGACGCCCAGTTCGACGCGCTTGGCGTCGAGGGCGGCGGCTTCCTTCTCGAGGAACTCGCGGGCGCGGGCCTGCAGTTCTTCGGCCGTCTCTTCGTCGAAGCCCTCGATCGAGGCGACTTCATGCGACTCGACATAGGCCACGTCTTCCACGGCGGTGAAGCCTTCGGTGACCAGCAGCTGGGCGATGACCTCGTCGACGTCCAGGGCTTCCTGGAACAGGGCGGTGGCCTCGGCGAACTGCTTCTGACGGCGCTCGCTCTCCTGGCTTTCCGTCATGATGTCGATCTGCCAGCCAGTCAGCTGCGAGGCCAGGCGGACGTTCTGGCCGCGGCGGCCGATGGCCAGCGACAGCTGCTCGTCCGGCACCACGACTTCGACGCGCTCGTCTTCCTCGTCCATGACGACCTTGGAGACTTCGGCCGGGGCCAGGGCGTTGACGATGAAGGTGGCTTCATCTTCCGACCACTGGATGATGTCGATCTTCTCGCCCTGCAGCTCGGCGACCACCGCCTGCACGCGCGAACCGCGCATGCCGACGCAGGCGCCGACGGGGTCGATCGAGCTGTCGTTCGAGATGACGGCCATCTTGGCGCGCGAACCCGGGTCGCGGGCCACGGCGCGGATCTCGATGACGCCGTCGTAGACTTCCGGCACTTCCTGCGCGAACAGCTTGGCCATGAAGCCGCCGTGGGCGCGGCTCAGCATGATCTGCGGGCCCTTGGTCTCGCGACGGACGTCGTAGATGTAGGCGCGGATGCGGTCGCCGACGTTGAAGTTCTCGCGCGGGATCGACTGGTCGCGGCGCATGATGCCTTCGCCGCGGCCCAGGTCGACGATGACGTTGCCGTACTCGACGCGCTTGACGCTGCCGTTGACGATCTCGCCCGAGCGGTCCTTGTACTCTTCGTACTGGCGCTCGCGCTCGGCTTCGCGAACCTTGTGCATGACGACCTGGCGGGCCATCTGGGTCTGCACGCGGCCGATCTCGAACGGCGGCAGGGATTCTTCGTAGATCTTGCCGATCTCGGCGTCGCGCCAGGTGCGCTTGGCCGACGAGATCTGGACCTTGCCGATCTCGCCTTCCATCTCGTGGTCGTCGCCGACGACTTCGATCACGCGCTTCTGGGTGGTCTCACCGGTGCGCGGATCGATCTTGACGCGGATGTCGTGCTCGGCGCCGTAGCGGGCGCGAGCGGCCTTCTGCAGGGCCTCCTCGATCGCCTCGATGACGACTTCCTTCTCGATGCCCTTCTCGCGGGCGACCGCGTCGGCGATCTGCAGCAGTTCAAGCCGGTTGGCGGCGATGCCGATGGCCATGGTCAGTCCTCTTCACTTTCGGACAAATCGTTGTCGTTCTCGGCGCCCACGCGGGCGGCGCGCTGGTCGGCGCCCCGCTTCATCAGCTCGTCGGTCAGAACGAGCTTCGCGTCGACGATCCAGGCGAACGGGAAATAGACGGTGACGTCGTCCTCGCCCTCGATGTTGAGGCCGACCTGGTCGTCCTCGACGCCGGCGAGTTCGCCCTTGAAGCGCTTGCGGCCCTCGGCCACGCGGTCGAGCTCGATGCGCACTTCCAGACCGGCGTAGGTCTCGAAGTCCTTCAGGCGGGTCAGCGGGCGGTCGACGCCCGGGCTGGAGACTTCCAGGGTGTATTCGCCGGCGATCGGGTCGGCGGCGTCCATGACCTCGGAGATGGCGCGGGACAGCTTGGCGCAGTCCTCGACGTTCATGTCGCCGCCCGTTCCATCTTCCTGGAGCGGACGTTCGGCCATGATCTGCAGGCGGCGCTGCTCGGCCCCGCCCATCAGGCGCAGGCGGACGATCTCGTAGCCGACGGTCTCGGCGACGGGATCGAGAATCTCGATCAGGTCCAGGTCTTCTCGCGTCTTGCCGCGCACGGTTCTCTTCTCAAATTCGCGGGCCGCCCGAGCCGACCAGAAAGCCAAGCTGGCGAGCGACCAAAGAAAAAGCGGCAGCCTTTCGGGCCGCCGCTCGAAAGCGCCATCTAGCGCTAACGGACGATGTAGGAGCTATATAGCGCGATAGGCGAGCGGGTGGAAGCCCCTAGCGAACGGGCCCCGACAGCGGTCGGCGCGCCCCGTCCCCGCCGTCCGTAAACCACGTCATCGCGCTGTTCTCACGGTCACTGAACGGGCGCGGTCGTAGATCCGATATGCTTTCTGCGGCCAAGTCGAGGCGCGAGCACGCCCCCTCTTTCGCATCGCAACACTTGTGGCCTATACAGGCGGCCGCTTGAGGCCCGCCTCCCCGCGGGAACCTTCCCACAACGAAGAGTCACTATGGACCTCTCCAAGATCGCCGTGGGCGTGAACCCGCCCTACGACCTGAACGCCGTCATCGAGATCCCGCAGGGCGGCGAGCCGGTGAAGTACGAGATCGACAAGGAAAGCGGCGCCCTGATGGTGGACCGCTTCCTGCACACGGCGATGTTCTACCCGGCCAACTACGGCTTCATCCCGCACACCCTGGCCGACGACGGCGATCCGGCCGACATCATGGTCGTGGGCCCGACCCCGGTGGTGCCCGGCGCGATCATCCGCTGCCGCCCGATCGGCGCCCTGATGATGGTCGACGAGGCCGGGTGCGACGAAAAGATCCTGGCCGTGCCGGTCGACAAGCTGCACCCGTTCTACACGGGCGTGAACAGCTGGCGCGACCTGCCGACCATCCTGACCGAGCAGATCGCCCACTTCTTCCAGCACTACAAGGATCTGGAAAAGGGCAAGTCGACCAAGATCACCGGCTGGGCCGATCCGGACGAGACCGCCGAACTGATCCGCGCGGCGATCAAGCGCCACGACGAGAGCTACTGATCTTTCCAGGATCGAAGAACGACGGCGCCGGGGACCTCTCCGGCGCCGTTTTCTTTTGGGGCTTCTCCAGCGGGTTCGGGCGCTGGGTGTGACCATGGCGACCTTGCGCGCGGGGCCGCTCGACCCCATAACCTCGCCGGATGAGCGAGACCCCGCAAAAGCGCCTCTATATCAAGACCTACGGCTGTCAGATGAACGTCTACGACAGCGAGCGCATGACCGACGTCCTGCGTCCGCTGGGCTATGGCGTGGTCGATGATCCCGAGGGCGCGGATCTCGTCGTGCTCAACACCTGCCACATCCGCGAGAAGGCCACCGAGAAGGTCTATTCGGAACTCGGCCAGATCAAGCTGATGAAGGACCGCAAGGCCCAGGCCGGCGGCAAGATGACCATCGCCGTGGCCGGCTGCGTCGCCCAGGCCGAGGGCCAGGAGATCATGACCCGCCAGCGAGCGGTGGATCTCGTGGTCGGGCCGCAGGCCTATCACCAGTTGCCCGAGCTGATCGCCCGCGCCCACCGGGCCTCGGGCGAAAGGCTCGCCGCCGACTTCGCGGCCGACGAGAAGTTCGACGCCCTGCCGGCCGAGCGCAAGGTCGATGGCGTCACCGCGTTCCTGACCGTGCAGGAAGGCTGCGACAAGTTCTGCACCTTCTGCGTGGTGCCCTACACCCGCGGCGGCGAGTGGTCGCGGCCTCCGGAAGCCATCGAGGACGAGGCCAGGCGCCTGGCCGACCAGGGCGTGCGCGAGGTCACCCTGCTTGGCCAGAACGTCAACGCCTATGACGGCGGCGGCCTGACCCTGGCCAAGCTGGTCCGTCGCCTGGCGAAGATCCCCGGCCTGGACCGCATCCGCTACACCACCAGCCACCCGCGCGACATGGGCGACGACCTGATCGAGGCCCACGGCGAGCTGCCGCAGCTGATGCCCTATCTGCACCTGCCGGTGCAGGCCGGATCGGACAAGATCCTCAAGGCCATGAACCGCGACCACACGGCCGAGAGCTATGTGAAGCTGATCGAGAAGATCCGCGCCGCCCGGCCCGACATCGCCATGAGCGGCGACTTCATCGTCGGCTTCCCCGGCGAGCGCGACGGCGACTTCGAGAAGACCCTCGACCTCGTCCGCGAAGTCGGCTTCGCCAGCGCCTTCTCGTTCAAGTATTCGCGCCGCCCCGGCACGCCGGCTTCCGCGATGCCCGGCCAGGTCGACGAGGCCGTGAAGTCCGAGCGCCTGGACCGCCTGAACCAGCTGCTCGACGAGCAGCAGCGGGCCTTCAACGCCAGCCAGGTCGGCAAGACCCTGCCGGTGCTGTTCGAGAAGGCCGGCCGCCACCCCGGCCAGATCGTCGGCCGCAGCCCCTATCTGCAAGCCGTCCACGCCTCGGGCGGGGAGCACCTGATCGGAACGATCGTTCCCGTCCGTATCGAGAGCGCCGCCAAGATGAGCCTGGCCGGCGTGCTCGCCAATGAATCTGTTTTGGAGACCGCGTGAGCCGCACGCCTGAGTTCCTGCCGCTTTCCGACGACGCCGTCGTCGCCGTCACCGGCCCGTCCGGCCGCCACGCCGCCCTGATCGAGGACGCCTTCAAGGTCCTGCTCGAAACCCCGGGCGGCGGGATCAAGATCACCGGCGACGTCAAGGGCCGCTCGTCGGCCAAGCGCGCCCTGATCGCCCTGGCCGAACGCGCCGACGCCGGCCACGAGGTGGTCGAGGCCGACATCCGCGTGGCCGTGGGCGAAGCCCACAGCGCCGGCGGCCAGGCCTCGCCGCGCGCCGTGCGCCGCGGCGCCGTCTCGCCCAAGACCAAGAACCAGGCCCGCTACATGGAGTCGATGACCCGGCATCCGCTGGTCTTCGGCCTGGGTCCCGCCGGCACCGGCAAGACCTTCCTGGCCGTCGCCCAGGGCGCGGGCATGCTGCTGCGCGGCGAGGTCGACCGCCTGATCGTCACCCGCCCCGCCGTCGAGGCCGGCGAGAAGCTCGGGTTCCTGCCGGGCGACCTCAACGAGAAGGTCGACCCCTACATGGCCCCGGTCTGGGAGGCCCTGACCGACATCATGGGCGCCGAGCAGCTGCGCCGCCGCCGCGACAAGGGCGAGATCGAGGTCGCCCCGATCGCCTTCATGCGCGGCCGCACGCTGGCCCATGCGTTCGTCATCGTCGACGAGGCGCAGAACTGCTCGCGCCTGCAGATGAAGATGGTGCTGACCCGCCTGGGCGAAGGCGCCCGCATGGTGGTCACCGGCGACCCGACCCAGATCGACCTGCTGAACCCCCGCGACTCCGGCCTGGCCCACGCCGTCTCGATCCTGGAAGGGGTCGAGGGCGTGGACGTGGCCCGCTTCACCGCGACCGACGTCGTGCGCCACCCGCTGGTGGAGCGCATCGTCAAGGCCTACGACGCCGACGCGGCCCTGCTGGCGACTCCCCGATGATCACCGTTGATATCGAAATCGAAGACGAGGCCTGGACCAAGGCCGAGCCCGAAGCCGAGGCCCTGGTCTGGCGCGCCGCCCAGGCCGTGCTGGACGCCCACGAGGACATCGAGGGCAAGGGCATCGTCATCCTGCTGGCCGACGACGACAGCGTCCAGGCGCTGAACCGCGACTTCCGGCAGAAGGACTACGCCACCAACGTGCTGTCCTTCCCGGCGCCTCAGGACCCGACCGCCAATCCGGAAGGCCAGATCGGCGACATCGCCCTGGCCTACGGCGTCTGCGTCCGCGAGGCGGCCGAGCAGGGCAAGCCCCTGGCTCACCACCTGCAACATCTTGTGGCGCATGGGGTGCTGCATCTTTTAGGATACGACCACGAGGGCGACGACGAGGCCGAGGCCATGGAAGCGCTCGAACGCGAGATCCTGGCGGGACTGGACGTTCCCGATCCTTACGCCGACGATGCGTCGGCGACCGACGAGGGGTAGACACCTAAAGGCATGCCCGACGACGACCAGAGTTCCACGCCCGCCGGCCCGGCTCGACTTAGCCGAGGCCTGCGGGCGTTCTTCCGCAAGCTGCGTCGCGGCGGCGCGCCGGCCGAGCCCGCGCGACCGATCGATCCCGACACGCCCCCCGCCCCCGACCTGGTCGACCAGGCCGAGGCCTTCAAGACGCTGAAGGTGGGCGACGTCATGACCCCCCGCCCCGATGTGGTGGCGGTCGAGGTCGAGACCCCCTTCGCCGTGGTCGTGGCCCAGTTCGTCGAGGCCGGCCATTCGCGCATGCCGATCTATCGCGAGGCCCTGGACGCCCCGATCGGCGTGGTCCACGTCAAGGACGTCTTCCTGCTGCTGGCCGACGGCGACCTGCGGCCCGAGCCCGAGGACCGGATCCTCGAACAGCTGCGCCGCGACATGCTGCTGGTGCCCGCCTCGATGCGGGCCGCCGACCTGCTGCTGAAGATGCGCACCAAGCGCATCCACCTGGCCATGGTCATCGACGAGTTCGGCGGGGTCGACGGCCTCGTCACCATGGAAGACCTGATCGAGTCCGTGGTCGGCGAGATCGACGACGAGCACGACGACGCCGCGAGCGTCAGCGTCACCGTCACCGACGACGGCGCGCTGGAGACCGAGGGCCGCACGCCGCTCGAGGATCTCGAAGCGATGGTCGGCGAGACCCTGGCCCCGCCCGAGCACGAGGAAGAGGTCGACACCGTCGGCGGCCTGGTCGCCGCCCTGGCCGGCCAGGTGCCCGAACAGGGCGAGATCGTGCGCCATCCGGCCGGCTTCGACCTGGAAGTGCTGGAAGCCGACGCCCGGCGGGTGCTGCGGGTGCGGGTGCGCCGCGCCGAAGAGACGGCCGAAGCCGACGTCCCGCTCGACGCGGTGGACGTCACTTGAAGCTTTCCGTGCTGACCACCCGCTCTGCATGGCGCGACCGCGTCCTGGCGCTGGTCGCCGGCCTTGCCGCGGCCCTGGCCCATCCGCCGTTCGGGATCCTGCCCGGCCTGCTGGGCTACGCCCTGCTGCTATGGCTGCTGGACGGGATCGACGGACCCCGGCCGCTGCGCTCGGCCTTCCTGCGCGGCTGGCTGGCGGGCCTGGCCTATTTCGGCCTCGGCACCTGGTGGATCGGCGAGGCCTTCATGGTCGACGCGGCGAACCAGGGCTGGATGGCCCCCTTCGCCGTCGCCGCCATGGCCGCCGGCCTGGCGCTGTTCTGGGGCCTGGCCGCCCTGCTCTATCGCCGCTTCCGCCCCGCCGGCGCCGTGCGCGTGCTGGCCTTCGCCGCCGCCCTGTCGGCGCTGGAGTGGGTGCGCGGCCACGTGCTGACCGGCTTTCCCTGGAACCTGCCGGGCGAGACCTGGCGGGCCGGCTCGGCCCCGTCCCAGGCCGCGGCCCTGATCGGCGCCTACGGCCTGACCTTCGCCACCCTGGCGATCGCCGCCGCCCCGGCCGTCTGGCGCGCCGGACGTTCGGGCAGGATCGCGCTCGGCGTGGCCGCCGCGGCCCTGGTCGGCCTCTATGCCC
This sequence comes from Caulobacter sp. GW821-FHT12A07, assembly GCF_058807655.1. Lineage (NCBI taxonomy): Bacteria > Pseudomonadati > Pseudomonadota > Alphaproteobacteria > Caulobacterales > Caulobacteraceae > Caulobacter > Caulobacter sp. GW821-FHT12A07. The sequence goes on along the minus strand of NZ_JBXAQX010000002.1, from coordinate 202,271 downwards.
ACGGCGCCTGGCGGCTGCTGAACGCTCTGGAGTTTACCGCCTCCGCCGTCGCCCCCCGCGTGCGCATCGTCCAGGCCAATGTGCAGCAGGCCGCCAAGTGGGACGCCGCCAGCTTCCAGGCGATCGTCCGCGACTATGTGACGCTCACCGCCCAGCCCTATGCCGACGGCAAGCCGGCCGAGGTGGTGGTCTGGCCCGAAGGCGCCCTGCCCGCCGCCGTCGACGACTACCTGGCCCCCGGGACCTGGGTGCGCCAGGCGATCACCGACGCCCTGCAACCGGGCCAGCTGCTGCTGATCGGCGGCTACCGCTACGAAGGCTCGGCCGAGCATCCGACCTACTACAACAGCCTGGTGGCCCTGCGCCGCGATGCGGGCGGCCTTTCGGTGGTCGGAATCTATGACAAGCACCGGCTGGTGCCGTTCGGCGAGTACCTGCCGGCCGAGGGCCTGCTGACCGCGATCGGCGTGAAGAGCATGGCCCACCTGGGCGACGGCTTCGCCATCGGTCCCCGCCCCGCCCCGCTGGCGATCGCGCCCGGCCTGAAGGTCCAGCCGCTGATCTGCTACGAAAGCCTGTTCCCGGGCCTGGCCCGCCCCGATCCGGGCGTGCGGGCGCTGGTCAACGTCTCCAACGACGCCTGGTTCGGGGTCACCTCCGGCCCGCTGCAACACCTGAACCTGGCCAGCTACCGCGCCATCGAGGCCGGCCGGCCGATGATCCGCGCCACGCCCACGGGCGTCTCGGCCATGATCGACGCCCAGGGACGGGTGGTCGGCGGCCAGCGCCTGGACCTTGGCCAGCGCGGCGTGATCGACGCCAACCTTCCCGCGACCGGCCGCGACACATTCGCGCCCAAGGTGGGGGATTGGCCGTTTTTGGCGTTCATTCTCGCGTCGGTGGCGATCTGTATCGGAAGTTCGCGTAACCGCGGCCGCAAGTTTGCCGACATGAAAGATATAGGCTGAACTAAAACCGCAATCTCAGGTCTATGCCTAAGCATGACCGTCGCCATTGAATCCCCCACCGAAATCGAGCGCTCGCCCAACCCCGTGGACCTGCACGTGGGCGCCCGCATCCGCATGCGCCGCAAGATCCTGGGCGTCAGCCAGGAGAAGCTCGCCGAGAGCCTGGGCCTGACCTTCCAGCAGGTGCAGAAGTACGAGCGAGGCGCCAACCGCGTCAGCGCCAGCAAGCTCTACGAGATCGCCCGCAGCCTTCAGGCCCCCGTGGCCTACTTCTTCGAAGGTCTGGCCGATCCGTCCGAGCCCGGCGACGGCGAGGTCCGCAACGACCTGCAGGTCCACGAGTTCCTGATGACCCCCGAGGGTCTGGAGCTGGCTGGCCTGTTCCCCAAGCTCACCAAGGCCCCGGTTCGCCGCCGGCTGCTGGACCTCGTGCGCTCCATGGCGGACGAAGAGCTCTAGGCTTCAAGGCCGTACGCGGGTCGGCTTCGGCCGACTTGCGGACATAAACTTATCTTTATATGTTCCCCGGCATGCTCGCGGGGCCGGTCGCCGCGTGGGCGCTGGTCCTAGCCGGAGCGTTCCACTTGAATCGTTCGTCCTACATCTTCACGAGTGAGAGCGTTTCCGAGGGCCATCCCGACAAGGTGGCCGACCGGATCAGCGACACCGTCGTCGACGCGTTCCTGGGCGTGGACCCCGAAGCGCGCGTCGCCTGCGAGACCCTGGTCACCACCAACCGCATCGTCCTGGCGGGCGAAGTGCGCGCCGGCAAGCCGGGCGGCGACAAGGCCGCCAACAAGCAGCTGACCAAGGACATCATCAAGTCCCTGGAACCCAAGATCCGCGCGGCGATCAAGGACATCGGCTACGAGCAGAAGGGCTTCCACTGGGAGAAGGCCAAGTACGCCTGCTACCTGCACGGCCAGTCGGCCCAGATCGCCCAGGGCGTGGACGCCACCGACAAGAAGGACGAAGGCGCCGGCGACCAGGGCATCATGTTCGGCTACGCCAGCACCGAGACCCCGGAGCTGATGCCGGCGACCCTGCAGTACAGCCACAACATCCTCAAGCGCTTGGCCGAGCTGCGCCATTCGGGCGAGCTGTCTGAGCTGGAGCCCGACGCCAAGAGCCAGGTGACCCTGGAATACGACGGCAACGGCGTGCCGCAGCGCGTCGTCTCGATCGTCGTGTCGCACCAGCACAAGAAGAAGATCGACGGCAAGGCCCCGACCTCCAAGCGCGTGCTCGACCTGATCAAGCCGCACATCCTGCCGGTCTTCCCCGAAGGCCTGATCACCAAGAAGACCCAGTGGCTGGTCAACCCGACCGGCCGCTTCGAGATCGGCGGCCCGGACGGCGACGCCGGCATCACCGGCCGCAAGATCATCGTCGACACCTACGGCGGCGCGGCCCCGCACGGCGGCGGCGCCTTCTCGGGCAAGGATCCCACCAAGGTCGACCGCTCGGCCGCCTACGCCTGCCGCTACCTGGCCAAGAACGTCGTGGCCGCGGGCCTGGCCGAGCGCTGCACGATCCAGATCGCCTACGCCATCGGCGTGGCCAGGCCGGTGTCGTTCCACGTCGACCTGCACCGCACGGGCAAGGTCGATCCGGCGGTGCTGGAAAAGCTGCTGCCCGAGCTGATCGGCGGCGCCACCCCGCGCGGCATCCGCGAGCACCTGCAGCTGAACCGCCCGATCTACGCCCGCACCGCCGCCTACGGCCACTTCGGCCGCACGCCGGACAACGAAGGCGGCTTCTCCTGGGAAAAGACCGACCTGGTGTCGGAGCTGAAGGGCCTGGCGTAGGCCCTTCCCTCCTTCGGAATTGAAGAGCGGGCCTCGGTCACAAGACCGGGGCCCGTTTTCTTTTCGCCTTCAAGCCTCTAAAGACCCGCCCCATGACCAATCCCCAACAGCCCCACGGGCCGCTGCGCTCGTTCGGCCGCCTGAAGTCGCGGCCGGTGAAGCCGCGCCAGCAGGCTCTGCTCGACAGCCTGCTGCCGACCATCAGCGTGCCGCACGAGGCCTTCCAGCCCCGCGACCTGATGCCCGACGCCAAGGAAGTCTGGCTGGAGATCGGCTTCGGCGGCGGCGAGCACATGGCCGCCCAGGCCGGCCGCCGTCCGGACGTGCTGGTGATCGGGGCCGAGCCCTTCGTCAACGGCGTGGCCAGCGCCGTCCGCCACGTCGAGGAACAGGCCCTCTCCAACGTCCGCATCCACGAGGGCGACGCCCGCGACGTGGTCGGCTGGCTGCCCGACGCCTCGATCGACCGCCTGTTCGTGATGTTCCCCGACCCCTGGCACAAGGCCCGGCACAACAAGCGCCGGATCATCCAGCCGGAGTTCGTGACCGAGCTGGCCCGGGTGCTGAAGCCCGGCGCGGCCTTCCGCTTCGCCACCGACTGGGCCGACTACGCCGAGTGGACGATCGAGCGGGTGCTGGCGGACCCTTCCTTCCGCTTCGCGGACGAGGGCTCCAACCGCCAGGCCATCCCGGCCGACCACGTCACCACCCGCTACGAGGAAAAGAAGCTGGGCGACTGCGCCCCGGTGTTCCTCGACTTCGTCCGGACCTGAGCCGCTCCCAAAGCCACCCCGGGGGCGCCAGGGTCGGACCCAAAAGAAAAGGGCGCGGGGTGAACCCGCGCCCTTTGTCTTGATCCAGGTCAATCACTCTTCGATCGGCACGCCGTAGAGTTCGAGCCGGTGATCGATCAGCTTGTAGCCGAGCTTTCGGGCGATCGCGTGCTGCAGGGCCTCGATCTCCTCGTCCACGAACTCGACGACCTTGCCGGTCTTCATGTCGATCAGGTGGTCGTGGTGATGGGTCGGGGTCTCTTCGTAGCGCGAGCGGCCGTCCCGGAAGTCGTGGCGCTCGATGATGCCGCTCTCCTCGAACAGGCGGACGGTGCGGTAGACCGTCGCGATCGAGATGTGCGGGTCGATGGCGTGGGCGCGGCGGTGCAGCTCCTCGACGTCGGGATGGTCGTCAGCCGACGACAACACACGAGCGATGACACGACGCTGGTCGGTCATGCGCATGCCTTTTTCGATGCAGAGCTTTTCGAGGCGGTCCAAAGCGCAATCTCCGTCGGGGGATTCGCGGCACAATAGGCAATCGCTTCTTAAGTGTTAAGCGCCCGCCGCATGACGACGGCGTCCTTGGCGCCGTCAGGATGGGGATAATAGCCCTTCCTGAGACCCACTTGCGAAAAGCCGGTCGCCTTGTAGAGCCCGATCGCCGCCAGATTGTCGGCCGCGACCTCCAGGAACAGGTCGAAGGCCTTGGCCTCGGTGGCGATCCCGGCCGCCATCTCGACCAGGGCCGCGCCCCAGCCGCGCCGGCGGGCGGCCGGATCGACGGCGATGGTCAGGATCTCGGCCTCGCCGGCGATCGCCCGGCACAGGATGAAGCCGCGCGGCGCTTCCGGCTCGCCCGAACCGCCCAGCACGGCGAAGACCCCGGGCGAGTTGAACAGGGCCTCGAACTCGGTCGGGCTCCAGGGGCGGTCGAAGGCCTTCTCGTGCAGGTCCGCCAGGTCCCAGCACGCTTCCAGTCCGACAGGGCGCAGATTCATGCGGCGGGCATCGTGGCGTAGGGCGCGCGCAGATAGAGCGGCCGGGGCGAATGGGTCGGCGCCGGCCGGGCGGCGGCCAGGCGGGCGATGGCGACGGGGTCGGCGGACGCGGGCGTCAGGACGGTCGCCTCGGGCAGCACGCCCTCCAGCAGGGGCGCGCCGGAACCCACCAGGGTCGCCGGACCGCCGGAATAGAGCTCCGCCAGGCGGGCCGTGGCCGCGCCCAGGTCGAGGGCGTCGGGAGCCATCAGGGCCGTCCCGCCGTCGAAGACCTGCAGATAGACCTGGCCCATCTTGGCGTCGAGGACGGCGGCGACGAAGCCCTTGGCCTCCGACGAGGCCGCCAGGGCCTCCAGGCTGTTGACGCCCACGCAGGGGATCGACAGGGCCTGGGCCAGGCCCTTGGCGAAGGACAGCCCCACGCGCAGGCCGGTGAAGGATCCCGGGCCGACGGTGACGGCGATGCGGTCGAGCTGGGAAAAGGCGATCCCGGCCTCGGCGGCGATGTCCTTGGCCAGGGGCGCGATGCGCTCCTGGTGGCCGCGGGTCATGGGTTCGGTGCGGGCGGCCAGGACGCGGCCGTCCTCGATCACGGCGACCGAGGCGGCCGCCAGGCAGGTGTCGACGGAAAGAACGCGCAAGGTCAGGCGGCCCCGACCTGGGCGGTCTCGGCCGGACGCCAGACGAATTCGTTGAGCTGGGCCTTGGCCTTCAGGGTCTTTTCGTCGGGCACGCCGCCCTTGGTCCAGCCGGGCACGCCGAAGACGTAGGACACGGTCGGGGCCTCGGGGCGCACGCAGACCACCGCATTGACCGTGCGGCCCTCGCCGGCCCGGCACTGGTCGACGGTGAAGCCCAGGGCCTCCCACTTGGCCAGCAGGCCCTCGCCCTTGGGACCGCGCACGTCGCCGGCCGCCAGACGGATCTCGGAAATGCCGCCGTCGGCGCCCTTGCCGATCTCCAGCAGCGGGACCTTGTCCTGCTCGACGACGATGATCGGCCCGGGCGGGCCCTCGCCGACATGGATGAAGGCGCTCTTGACCTGGGCCTTGGGGAACAGGGCCGCGATGGTCGGCTGGTCGAAGGCGGTGGCGGCGGTGATCGGTCCCACCCCCGCGGCGCCCACCTGCAGCGGGCCGCCGACATAGGGGGTGATCTTCACGGCGACGGGACCGTCGGCCGGCTTGCCCGCTTCCTGCTCGGCCTGAGGACCCGCTGCGGATTTGGCGGGAGTCTTTTCGGCGGGGCCGCAGGCGGCCAGCAGGGCCAGCGGGGCGGCGAGGAGCGCGAGACGAAGGGTCATGACGAGGTTCTAACGCCGAAGCGCGAAAATCGCACGCCATCGTGCGATTTTCGCGCCTTGGGTCGCACGTCAGACGATCGAGGCGGCTTCCTCGAAGTCGAGGCGCGGGCTGCGCGGGAACAGGTTCTCGTCGGTGCCGTAGCCGATCGAGGCGATGAAATTGCTCTTGATGTTGGTGCCTTCGAAGAAGGCCGCGTCGACGCCGGCGTTGTCGAAGCCCGACATCGCCCCGACGTCCAGGCCGAGCGCCCGGGCCGCGAGGATGAAATAGCCGCCCTGCAGCGAGCTGTTGCGGAACGCGCCCCATTCCTTGGCCACGGGGTCGCCGAACCAGTTCTTGGCGCCCGGCGCGTGCGGGAACAGCTTGTCGAGGGTTTCGGGGAAATCGAGATCGTAGCCGACGATGACGGTGACCGGGGCCTGGCGGATCTTCGGGCCGTTCGAGCCCGACGACAGGGCGGCCAGCTTTTCCTTGGCTTCCGGGCTGGTCACGAAGACGAAGCGGGCCGGGGTCGAGTTGGCGGCGGTCGGGCCGAACTTCACCAGGTCGTACAGCTCACGCAGCACCGCTTCGGGCACGGGGTCGGACTTCCAGCCGTTGCGCGTGCGCGCCTCGGTGAACAGTTGGGCCAGGGCGGCGGTGTCGAGCTTGGACATCAGCAATCCTTATAGGGAGCCATAATAGCAACTTATAGAGTTACAGTATGGTGTTCCCAGCGGATCACGGCAAGGCCGGCGATGCGCGCCGGGACCGAAAATCAGAGCGTCTGCTCGACCCGGGTCACTTCCGGCACATAGTGCTTGAGCATGTTCTCGACGCCCGACTTCAGCGTCGCCGAGGACGACGGGCAGCCCGAGCAGGCGCCGCGCATGTGCAGCCACACGACGCCCGTGGCCGGCTCGAACTTGCTGAACACGATGTCGCCGCCGTCCTGGGCCACGGCCGGGCGGATGCGGGTGTCGAGCAGTTCCTTGATCTCTGAGACGATCTGAGCCGCCTCCTCGTCATAGACGCCGTCGTCGTCGTGGCCGCTCTCGACCTGGTCCAGCAGCAGCGGGCGGCCGCTGGTGAAGTGGTCCATGATGGCCGCCAGGATCGGCGCCTTCAGGTGCGGCCACTGGGCGTCCTCGCCCTTGGTGACGGTCAGAAAGTCCGGACCGAAGAACACCCGGGTCACGTCGCCCAGGCGGAACAGGGCGTCGGCCAGCGGCGAGGCCTCGCCTTCCTCCGGCGTTCGGAACTCCCGAGCGCCCCCAGGCGAATCCGGGCCCAGCACTTCGCGGCCAGGCAGGAACTTCAGGACCTCGGGGTTGGGCGTGGTTTCGGTCTGGATGAACATGGGCGAGATGTGGCGCTTGAATGAGTGAAGAACAAGGGGGCGCGGCGTCGCGCCCCCTCCGAAGGGTCTGCGATCAGGCGCCCCAGAAGCCGACCAGCTTCTTGACCTCGGCCACCGTCGGGGCGGCGACCTCGCGGGCCTTCTCGGCGCCGGCGGCCAGGATACGGTCGAGCTCGCCCTTGTCGGACAGCAGGCCGCGCATCTTCTCGCCCACCGGAGCCAGCTTCTCGACCGCCAGTTCGGCCAGGGCCGGCTTGAAGGCGCCGAAGCCCTTGCCGGCGTAGTCGGCCAGCACCTCGGCCTTCGAGCGGCCCGACAGGGCCGCGAAGATGCCGACCAGGTTGTCGGCCTCGGCGCGGGTCGCCAGCTCTTCCAGGGTCTCGGGAAGCGGCTCGGGGTCGGTGCGGGCCTTCTTGATCTTGCCGGCGATGGCGTCGGCGTCGTCGGTCAGGTTGATGCGGCTGTAGTCCGACGGATCGGACTTGCTCATCTTGGCCGAGCCGTCGCGCAGGCTCATGACCCGCGCGCCCGGACCCTGGATCAGCGGATCGGGCTGCGGGAAGAAGCCCGGGGCCTTGAAGTCGTGGTTGAACTTCTGGGCGATGTCGCGGGTCAGCTCCAGGTGCTGCTTCTGGTCCTCGCCGACCGGCACGTGGGTGGCCTTGTAGATCAGGATGTCGGCGGCCTGCAGCACCGGATAGGTGTAGAGGCCCACGCTCGAGCGCTCCTTGTGCTTGCCGCTCTTCTCCTTGAACTGGGTCATGCGGTCGAGCCAGCCCAGGCGCGCGACGCACTGGAAGATCCAGGACAGTTCGGCGTGCTCTGGCACGGCCGACTGCGGGAAGATGGTGGCCTTGGCCGGGTCGAGGCCGGCGGCCAGATAGGCCGCGGCGATCTCGCGGGTCTGGTCGGCCAGGGCTTCGGGCTCCTGCCAGACGGTGATGGCGTGCAGGTCGGCGACGAAGATGAAGGTGTCGATCTCGTGCTGCAGGCGGGCGAACTTCACCAGCGCGCCGAGATAGTTGCCCAGGTGAAGGGCGCCCGAGGGTTGGACGCCGGACAGCACGCGGGACGGACCCGTATAGGCGACGGGAGCTTGATCGGTCATGGCTTCAGCCTTGGATGTCGGAAACGGGCGATATGGCGAGGCGCGCGAAGGCGCCGGCCGCATCCGGGGACGCGGCGATCAGGTTCAGGACAAGCCACGCCATCGCGGCGCGTTGGAACCGATGCAAGCCATGCGTGCTCGTTACCGGGCCTGAGGCCTCGGATCAAGCCTTGCCCCGCCGCAGGACCGCCTTCAGCTCGCTGGGCTTGACCCCGCCGAACAGGAACAGCAGCGGCGGATAGAGCGCCGCGCCGGTCAGGCAGGTCAGGGCCAGGGCGAACTCCTTGGCGCCGATGGCGTGGCCGGTCAGGCCGATACCGCGCAGCGGGGCCTCGATCAGGTGACGCCAGTGCGAGGCGGCGGCCAGCAGCAGGGCCATGCCCAGGCTGGCGGCCAGGATCCGCGCCAGGCGCGACCAAGTGTCGAGCGAAGGGTTGTAGTCCTTCTTGCGCCACAGGCCGAAGGCCATCTGGCCGACATTGAGCCACGAGGCCACGGCGGTGGCGGCGGCGATGCCCTTCACCCCCATCAGCTGGAACAGCAGGAGGCCCAGGCCGATGTTGACCGCCACCGAGATCAGGGCGAAGCGCATCGGGCTCTTGGTGTCGCCGCGCGCGAAGAAGGCCCGCGAATAGAGCTGCTGCAGCACGAAGGCCGGGGTGCCCAGGCCGTAGAAGAACAGGGCCGCCGCCGTCTGGCTGGCGTCGAAGGCGGTGAACTCGCCGCGCGTGTAGAGGCCGTCCGACAGGAAGCCCGGCATGGCCGCCAGGGCGGCGGCGGCCGGCAGGGTCAGAGCCATGGCCAGGGCGACCGCCTGGTCCATCGCCCCTTGGGCGTCCTCGCGGTCGCCCGAGTGCACGGCGCGCGACAGGCGCGGCAGCAGGGCGACGCCGATGGCCACGCCCACCAGGCCCAGCGGCAGCTGGTACAGGCGGTCGGCGGTGGCCAGCCAGGTGCGGCCGCCGGGAACGTGGCTGGCCAGGGCCCCGGAGATGAAGATGTTGACCTGGGTGGCGCTGGCCGCCAGGGCGCCGGGAATGGCCTTGCCGATCAGTTCGCGCACTTCCGGCGTCAGGCGCGGCAGCCGCCAGTGGACCTTGGCCCCCGACTTGTTGACGCCCCAGGTCAGCAGGGCGGCCTGGGCGACGCCCGCCACCACCACGCCGACCGAACCCCAGGTCGCCGCCGAGACCGCCGTGGTCTGGGGCAGGATGAAGGCCAGGGTGAAGATGTTCAGCAGGATCGGCGCGCCGGCCGACAGGATGAAGCGGTCGCGGGCGTTCAGCACCCCCGACAGGTGGGCCACGATCGCCATGCACGGCAGGTAGGGCATGGTGATCTGGGTCAGCAGCACCGCCAGCTTGTACTTCTCGGTGCCCCAGCCGAAGCCGGGGCTGATCAGCATCATCAGCCACGGCATGGCCAACTGGCAGATCACGGTGATGATAATGGTCGAGGCCGCAAGCGTGGCCATGGCGTCGGCCGCCAGGATGTCGGCCTTCTCCTCGCCGTCGCGCTGCAGAGACTTGGCGTAGGCCGGCACGAAGGCCGCCGCGAAGGCGCCCTCGGCGAAGAACCGGCGGAAGAGGTTCGGGAAGGCCAGGGCGGCGTTGTAGGCGTCGGCCGCCGGGGTGGCGCTGGCGCCCATCCGGTACGACACGGCCAGGTCTCGCGCGAAACCCATGAACCGGCTGACCAGGGTTAGGCCGGAATAGATCGCCGACGACCTGAACAGTCCTCCGCCCTTCTTGGCGGCGGGAGCAGGCGTCGGTTCGGGCGCGGCGGCGGGAGTGTCGGTCACGTCCGGCTTCTGGGCGCTCGGAGAACAGGCGTCAAGCTACGGCGCGGAGGCTGCATCGAGGTTTCACCGGAACTGCACCAGAAGACCCCCTCCGGCCCTCCGGGCCACCTCCCCCAGAGGGGGAGGATCTGGTCGGCGCGGCGTCAAGATGCTCCCCCTCTGGGGGAGCTGTCGCGGAGCGACTGAGGGGGTCTACCGCGCCACGCTGGCCCGCGCCCGCTTCAGGCCCGGACGGGTGCTGGGCGCGCCGGCTTCGTTCTGCTCCAGGGCCGCCAGCAGGTCGGCCTTGAGGGTCGAGATCTTGCGGCTGTCGCCCAGCTTCCCGCCCTCGGCGGTCTGGACGTAGAAGGCGTCGACCGCCCGCTCGCCATAACCGTCGATATGGGCCGACTGGATGGACAGGCCGTTGTCGGCCAGGGTGCGGGCCAGGGCTTGCAGCAGACCAGGCCGGTCGCGGCCCGAGGCCTCGACGACGGTGGCCTCGTTGGAGGCCTCGTTGTCGACCACCACGGTCGGGGCGATGGCGAAGGCGGCGGTGCGGGCCAGTTCCGCGCCGCGCCGGCTCTCGACGCTGACGCCCTCGCCGCGCCCGGCGGCTTCCAGGGCGTCGGCAAGGCGGCGCAGGGCGCGCGGGTTCTCGCAGCCGAGCGGCGCGCCGGTGACGTCCTGCACGTAGAACACGTCCAGCGCCTGCCCCTGGCGGGAGGTGAAGACCCGCGCCCCGACGACGTTGCCGCCCAGGGACGAGATGGCCAAAGCGAGGTCGGCGAACAGGCCGCGACGGTCCTTGGCGGCGATGACGACCTCGGCGGCGTTGGAGCCCGAGGCCACCCGGCCCTCGGCGGCGGCCCCGCCCTGGATGGCGGCGCGGCGGGCGAGCGCGGCGTGGTCGAGCAGGTCCTGCGAGCCGAAGGCCCCGAAATAGGCGTCCTCCATGGCCGCGGCCCAGCCCTTTGCGGCCGGATCGGCGGCGACCAGGGTTTCGCGCGCCCCGGCGGCGGCGGCTTCCTGGTGGCGCTGGACGTGGATGGCCGCGTCGCTGCCGCGCCCGCCGCGGAAGACGGCCTCGGTAGCGTTGTAGAGCTCGCGCAGCAGCTGACCCTTCCAGCCGTTCCACACCCCCGGCCCCACGGCCCGGATGTCGGCGACGGTGATGACCAGCAGCAGGCGCAGGCGCTCGGGGTTCTCGACGATGCGCGCGAAGGCCGCCACCGTGCCGGGATCCGACACATCGCGCTTCTGGGCGAAATCGCTCATCACGAGGTGGTTCTCGACCAGCCAGGCGACCAGCTCGACCTTGCTGCGCTCGACGCCCAGGCGCTCGCAGGCGCTGCGGGCCGATCGGGCCCCGGCCTTTTCCTGGCCGCCGACCCCGCCCTTGCCGGTGTCGTGCAGCAGCATGGCCAGGAACAGGGCCTCACGGTCCTCGATCAGCGGCATGATCGACACGGCCAGCGGATGGTCTTCCGACAGGCGGCCTGCGGCCATGTCGCCGATCAGGCCGACGGCCCGCAGGGTGTGCTCGTCCACCGTGTACGAGTGGTACATGTTGAACTGCATCTGGGCCACGACCCGGCCGAACTCCGGGATGAAGCGGCCCAGCACGCCGGCGTCGTTCATCAGGGTCAGGGTGCGGTAGCTGCGCTTGCCCCGCGCCAGAAGGTCGAGGAAGGCCTGGGTGGCGTGCGGGTCGCGGCGCACCTTCGAGGTGATGAGGCCGAGGTTGCGGGTCACCGCCGTGAAGGCGTCGGGATGCAGATCCAGGTCGCGCTCGTCGGCGATCTTGAACAGGCGGATCAGGTTGACCGGGTCGCGCTCGAAGACCTCCGGCCCCTCGATATTCAGCCGGCCGCCGTCCTCGTAGAAGCCCGGCGCGTCCAGGGCCTTGCGCTTGGGCTTGCCGCCCGGGAGGAAGCGCGAGATGCCCTTGGGCTCGTTCTTGAAGTGCTCGGCCTCCAGCTTGGCCGAGAAGGCGCGGGTCAGGGCCCCGACCTCCTTGGCGATCAGGAAGTAGCGGCGCATGAAGCGCTCGACCGCCGGGGCGTCGCCCCGGTCGCCATAGCCCATGCGGCGGGCGATCTCGGGCTGCAGGTCGAAGGTCAGCCGCTCTTCGGGCCGGCCGGTCGTGAAGTGCAGGTGGGCGCGCACCGCATGCAGGAAATCGAAGGCGCGGATGAAGGCCTTGGTCTCGCGGCTGGAGAACAGCTCCAGCTTGAAGACGTCCTCGGGCTTGTCGACCGGATGCAGGTACTCGGCGATCCACACCAGGGTGTGCAGGTCGCGAAGACCGCCCTTCCCTTCCTTGACGTTGGGCTCGACCATGTAGCGGCTGGCGCCGGCGCGGGCCTGGCGGTCGTCGCGCTCCTTGAGCTTGGCGGCCACGAACTGCTGGCCGGTGCCCTTCATGACCTCGTCGCGGAAGCGCCTCTTGAGGTCGGCCGCCAGGCGCTCGTCGCCGGTCAGGCGCCGCGCCTCGAGGATCGAGGTGCGGATCGTGAAGTCCTCCTTCGACAGGCGGACGCATTCCTCGATCGTGCGCGAGGCGTGGCCGACCTTGAAGCCCAGGTCCCACAGCGCATAGAGCATGTACTCGATCACGCTCTCGACGTGCGGCGTCTGCTTGTAGGGCCGCAGGAACAGGAGATCGATGTCGCTGAACGGCGCCAGGGTGGCGCGGCCGTAGCCGCCCACGGCCAGCAGGGCCAGGCGCTCGCCCTCGGTGGGGTTGCGGGCCCGGAACACGTGCACCGTCGTGAAGTCGTAGAGGGCGGTGATCACCTCGTCGGTGACGCCGCTGAGCAGGCGGGCGGTCTCGACCCCGCTGGCGCCGTTCTCCAGCCGCTCCTTGGCGATCATCCGGCCGCGGAACAGGGCCTGCTTGAGGATCTCGATGGCCCGGGCGCGCTGGGCGGCCTCGTCGCCGATGGCGTCCAGCGCGGCGGCCGACAGGCGCGCGCGCAGGGCGTGGCCGTCGACGACATGTTCCAGGGGCGTGGGGCGAAGGCGACGGGGCATGGCGGTTATATGGTTACCCCAACGAGACGGCCAAAGCAGCCGCCGTGAGCGGCCGCCGCCATGCTCCTATGATTGATCTCAAGCCTTGAGCAGACCCTTAAGACGATAAAGCGCCTCCAGGGCCTCGCGCGGGCTCATGCCGTCGACATCGAGGTCCTTGAGGGCCGCATCGACGACACTGGGCGCCGAAACCGCAGGCGCCGCCATGACCGGGGCCGAGGCCGCGAACAACGGCAGGTCGTCGAGCTTGGCCGGTGATTCGGTCTTGCTCTCCAGGCGGTCGAGCACCTCCTTGGCGCGGGCGACCACCTGCGGCGGCACCCCGGCCAGCTTGGCCACCTGCACGCCGTAGGAGCGGTCGGCCGGACCGTCGGCCGCCTCGTGCAGGAAGACCAGGTCGCCGTTCCACTCCTTGGCCCGGAGGCTGAGGTTGGAGACGTACGCCATCCGCTCCTCCAGCGTCGCCAGCTCGTGATAGTGCGTGGCGAACAGGGCGCGGCAGCGGTTGGTGTCGTGCAGCGACTCCGCGCAGGCCCAGGCGATGGCCAGGCCGTCATAGGTGGCGGTGCCGCGGCCGATCTCGTCGAGGATGACCAGGCTGCGGGGCGTGGCCTGGGTCAGGATGGCGGCGGTCTCGACCATCTCCATCATGAAGGTCGAGCGGCCCCGGGCCAGGTCGTCGCCCGCGCCGACGCGGCTGAACAGCCGGTCGACCACGCCCAGCCGGAAGCTCTTGGCCGGCACGTAGCAGCCCGACTGCGCCAGGATCGCCAAGAGGGCGTTCTGGCGCAGGAAGGTCGACTTACCGGCCATGTTCGGGCCGGTGACGATGGAAAGACGCGCGGCGACCTCGCCGGCGGCGTCCAGCCGGCAGTCGTTGGGGGTGTAAGGGTCGCCGGCGCGGCGCACGGCGGCCTCGACCACCGGGTGGCGGGCGGCCTTGGCCTCGAAGGCCAGCGACTTGTCGACCACCGGGCGCACGGCCCCGGCGTCCTCGGCCCATTCGGCCAGGGCGGCGGCGACGTCGAGGCGGGCCAGGGCCTCGGCGGCGGCCTGGATCGGCGCGGCCAGGGCGGCGGCCTCGGCGCGCCAGTCCTCGAAGGCGGCCACTTCCATGGCCAGAGCCCGCTCGGCGGCCTGGGCGATGCGGGCGTCCAGATCGGCCAGCTCCACCGTGGTGAAACGCACCTGGTTGGCCAGCGTCTGGCGGTGGATGAAGGTGGCGTTCAGCGGCGGCTGGAACAGCGGGTCGGCCTTGCCGGCCGTGGCCTCGACGAAATAGCCGAGCACGCCGTTGTGGCGGATCTTCAGCGGGACGCCCGCCTCTTGAATGAGCCGCTGCTCGAGCGCGGCCACGACCCGGCGGCTGTCGTCGCGCAGGGAGCGGGCCTGGTCGAGCTCCGGACGCACGCCCGGGGCCACGAAGCCGCCGTCGCGGGCCAGGGCCGGCAGGTCGGGGCCAAGGCCGGCTTCGAGGGTGCTCAGGAGCTGCGAAATCCCCTGGTGCAGCGACGGGGTCAGGGCCGAGAGCGCGCCCTCCAGCTCGACCGGCGGCGGCGACAGCGGGTCGCCCGAACCGCCGACCATGCCGGCCAGCTTCTCGCCGGTCTTCAGGCCGTCGCGCAGGCAGGCCAGGTCGCGCGGACCCCCGCGCCCCAGCGCCAGGCGGGCCAGGCCCCGGGCCATGTCGCCCGCGCCCTTCAACTGCTCGCGCAGACGCTCACGCAGGGAGCGGTGATCGACGAACCACTCGACGGCGTCCAGGCGCTGGTCGATGGCGGCTGGGTCGAGCAGAGGCCGGGCCAGGCGCGCAGCCAGCATGCGCGCGCCGCCGGCGCTGACCGTGCGGTCGATGACCGCCAGCAGCGAGCCGTTGCGGTCGCCGCCCTGGGTGCGGTCGATCTCCAGGCTGGAGCGGGTGGCCGGGTCGATCGACATGACGTCGGCCTCGGCCGCGCGGCGCGGGGCGCGCAGGGCCGGCAGCTTGCCGGCCTGGGTCATCTCCAGGTGCGCCGCGATCAGGCCCAGAGCCCCCACCTCGGCCGGCGACAGGCCGCCGAAACCGTCCAGGGTGTCGACGCCGTAGAGGCGCTTGACCCGGGTCTCCGAGGCCTGCGGCTCCGATAGCGCCGAGGGCATGGGCTGGATCAGCCCGCCGCAGATCTTCAGGGTCTGGGCCAGGTGATCGTCGGCCAGCAGGCGGTCGGCGATCAGGGTCTCGGACGGCGACAGGGCCGCCAGCAGCGGGCCGACCCCGTCCTTGCCGGTCGAGAAGCACTCGACCTCGCCGGTGGAGAGCTCGACGGACGCCACGGCGGCCTGGCCGGCGCGGATGGCCACGGCCGCCAGGCGGTTGGCCCCCCGGGCGTCCAGCAGGCCATCCTCGGTCAGGGTGCCCGGCGTGACCACCCGGACGATGTCGCGGCGGACCACCGACTTGGAGCCGCGCTTCTTGGCTTCGGCCGGGTCTTCCATCTGCTCGCAGACGGCGACCTTGAAGCCCATGCGGATCAGCTTGGACACATAGGCCTCGGCCGCGTGGTGCGGCACGCCCGCCATCGGGATCGGCTGGCCGTTGTGGTTGCCCCGGAAGGTCTGCGAGATGCCCAGCGCCGCCGCCGCGCGGATCGCGTCGTCGAAAAACAGCTCGTAGAAATCGCCCATCCGGAAGAACAGCAGCGCGTCGGGCTGCCGGGTCTTCATGTCGAAGAACTGCTGCATCACCGGCGTGGCGCCGGTGGCGTCGAAGGTCTGAGTGGGCGGAGAAACCGGGGCGTTCATCCGACCGGAAACTACAGAGCGTCGCGGTTTTCGTTAAGGGGTGCGACGGGGGTTTTTCGGATCCGCACGCGGTAATTACTTGCAGAATTTGCAAGTTATCCGACCGCGTGACGCGAGCGCCTCAGAACCATGCGCCGGACGATTGCCCCGTCGATAACCCAGCCATAAGTTCTCGCCGAACGCGGGGGCGGCATGAGCGGCGACGAGAGCACCTACAGGCCCGACTGGCTGCGCAAGCCGACGGCCGATCAGATGGCCGAGTACTATCCGGAGCGGGCCCAGAAGGACGAGGTCGGCGGTTCGGCCGTCATCCGGTGCAAGGTCGGGATCGCGGGACGGCTGAACACCTGCGAAGCCATCAAGGAAACACCCGAGGGCTACGGCTTCGGCCTGATCCGCGCCCTGAAGGCCGATCGCCGGACCGATCTCTAGGCCCGTTCAGACGCGAAAAGGCCCGCCACAAGGGCGGGCCCATCCTGCAACCACATCGGGGCCGTCCGGCCTCAGCTGCCCGTCACTTCTTCCCAGAAGCGCTTGGCCTTGCCGACGAAGTTGGCCGACTTGGGGTTCTGCTTGTCGTCGCACAGGCCGGCCAGCTCCTTGAGGAGCTCCTTCTGCCGGGCCGACAGGTGGGTCGGGGTCTCGACGAACAGCTCGACCACCAGGTCGCCGCGCTGGCGGTTGCGCAGCGACGGCATGCCCTTGCCCTTCAGGCGGACGGTCTTGCCGGTCTGGGCGCCTTCGGGAACCTTGACGCTGACGCGGCAGGTGCCGTCGCAGGTCTCGCCGCCCTTCAGGCACGGGGCCTCGATCTCGCCGCCGAGGGCGGCCACAGTCATCGGCACCGGCACGGTGCAGAGCAGATCCAGGCCGTCGCGCTCGAAGAGCTCGTGCGGGGTCACCGACAGGAAGAGGTAGAGGTCGCCGCGCGGACCGCCGCGTTGCCCTGCGTCGCCCTCGCCCGCCAGGCGGATGCGGGCGCCGTCGTCGACGCCGGCCGGGATGCGCACCGACAGGATGCGTTCCTTGCGGACCTGGCCGTGGCCATGGCAGCCGGCGCAGGGGTCGAGCACCAGGCGGCCCGAGCCGCCGCAGCGGGGGCAGGCGCGCTCGACCGAGAAGAAGCCTTGGGTGGCGCGCACGCGGCCGGCGCCGCCGCACGAGCCGCAGACGGTGGGGCTGGTGCCGGGCTTGGCGCCGGAGCCGTCGCAGACCTCGCAGGTCATGGCCGCGGGGACGGTGATCTCGACCTCGGCGCCGGCATAGGCCTGCTCGAGGCTGATCTCCAGGTCGTAGCGCAGGTCCTGGCCCCGTTGCGGGCCATTGGACTGGCGACGGCCGCCGCCGAACATCTCGCCGAAGACGTCCCCGAACACGTCGCCGAAGATGTCGCTGGCGTCGAAGCCCTGGCCGCCGCCGGGACCGCCCTGCGGGCCGTTGACGCCGGCGTGGCCGAAGCGGTCGTAGGCGGCGCGCTTCTGCGGATCGGAGAGAACCGAATAGGCCTCGTTGATCTCCTTGAACCGCCCGCTGGCGTCCTCGCAACCGCCGTTGCGGTCGGGGTGGTGCTGCATCGCCAGCTTGCGGAAGGCGGACTTCAGGCCCGCGTCGTCGCAGGTCCGGTTCACGCCGAGGATTTCGTAATAGTCGCGCATCGGCCTTACATCTCGCCGCGGAAAACGGCTCGACCGCTCCGCGTCAGGTTAACGCTGTTCCAGGCTTTCGCCGCGTCACGGCTCGGGATTTCTGCCAGGCCGACTGGATCAGGCTCCAGGCGATGACAACGACCAGAACGAGCCAGAACGAATAGCCAAGCAGATATTGAATGGGATGGATCTGATAGGCGGGAAGCGGGTCGGGCAGAAGCCCGGCCTTCTGGGCGATGGCGATCTTTTCCGGCGTCAGGACGTAGTAGGCCTTGTCGTCCCCGGCCACGCCCAAGACGTAGCCGTCGTCCTTCAGATAGAGGCCGCCGCCCAGCCAGTAGGTGGTGATCTTGTTGCCCAGATAGAGGCGCTCGCCGCTCGGCCCGGGAAGCGAGACCGGCGCGATCCGCTGGACCTCTTCCCGCTTGCCGAAGCGCGCGGCGCTCGCCGCCGTCGGCACGAGCAGCATCAGTCCCAGCAGCAGGACGACGAGACGCTTCATGATATCCCCCAACCATAAGATTAGGGAAATCTACCGACGCAACCCTGCGATTGCAACGACGGGACGCGCTATGCGCCCCTGGGGAGCGCGGCGATGGAAGAGCTTTCGACATCGGCCTGATCGCTACTGACACCCGGATGAGGTGGGGGACGGGGAACCCCGGCGCAAGACGTTCGCGCCCGGGTTCCCCGCGACCCTTGGTCACGCGGCCGGCTTGTCGTTGCCGTCGACTTCCTCGAACTCGGCGTCGACCACGCCGTCGTCCGCGGCGGCTTGCGCGCCGTCAGCGCCCTCGCCGTCCTGCTGCGAGGCGTACATGGCTTCGCCCAGCTTCATCGAGGCCTGGATCAGCGCCTGGGTCTTGGCCTGGATGGCCTCGACGTCTTCGCTTTCCAGAGCGGCCTTCAGTTCGGTGATCCCGGTCTCGATGGCGGCCTTCTCGGGCGCGCCGACCTTGTCGCCGTGATCGGCCAGGGCCTTCTCGGTCGAGTGCAGGATCGCCTCGCCCTGGTTCTTGGCCTCGACCAGCTTCTTCTTCTGCTCGTCGGCGGCCTTGTTGGCCTCGGCTTCCTTGACCATGCGCTCGATGTCCGCGTCCGACAGGCCGCCATTGGCCTGGATGCGGATCGAGTGCTCCTTGTTGGTCGCCTTGTCCTTGGCGTGGACCTGGACGATGCCGTTGGCGTCGATGTCGAACGTGACCTCGATCTGCGGCACGCCGCGCGGCGCCGGCGGGATGCCCACCAGGTCGAACTGGCCGAGGATCTTGTTGTCCACGGCCATCGGGCGTTCGCCCTGGAACACGCGGATGGTCACGGCCGACTGGTTGTCGTCGGCGGTCGAGAAGGTCTGCGAGCGCTTGGTCGGGATGGTGGTGTTGCGCTCGATCAGCGGGGTGAACACGCCGCCCAGGGTCTCGATGCCCAGCGTCAGCGGGGTCACGTCGAGCAGCAGCACGTCCTTGACGTCGCCTTGCAGCACGCCGGCCTGAACGGCCGCGCCCAGCGCCACGACTTCATCGGGGTTCACGCCCTTGTGGGGTTCGCGACCGAAGAAGTCCTGCACCGCCTGCTGGACCTTGGGCATGCGGCTCATGCCGCCGACCAGGATCACTTCGTCGATGTCGCTCTTCTTCAGGCCGGCGTCCTTGAGGGCCTGTTCGCACGGACCGATGGTGCGGGCGATCAGGTCGTCGACCAGGGCTTCCAGCTTGGCGCGCGACAGCTTGATGTTCAGGTGCAGCGGGCCCGAGGCGTTCATGCTGATGAACGGCAGGTTGACCTCGTACTGAGCCGTCGAGGACAGCTCCTTCTTGGCCTTTTCCGCCTCTTCGCGCAGGCGCTGGAGGGCCAGCTTGTCCTTGCGCAGGTCGACGCCCTGCTCCTTCTTGAACTCGTCGGCCAGGTAGTCGACGATCCGAAGGTCGAAGTCCTCGCCGCCCAGGAAGGTGTCGCCGTTGGTCGACTTCACCTCGAACACGCCGTCGCCGATCTCAAGGATCGAGACGTCGAAGGTGCCGCCGCCGAGGTCGTAGACGGCGATCTTCTTGCCGTCGTTCTTATCCAGGCCGTAGGCCAGGGCCGCCGCGGTCGGCTCGTTGATGATCCGCAGCACTTCCAGGCCGGCGATCTTGCCGGCGTCCTTGGTGGCTTGGCGCTGGGCGTCGTTGAAGTAGGCCGGAACGGTGATGACGGCCTTGGAGACCGGCTCGCCGAGGTGGGCTTCGGCGGCTTCCTTCATCTTCTGCAGGATGAAGGCCGAGACTTCCTGGGGCGAGTAGTCCTTGCCGTGGGCCTTGACCCAGGCGTCGCCGGTCGGACCCTTGACGATCTCGTAGGGCACCATGCCCTTGTCCTTCTCGACCACCGGGTCGTTCGCGTTGCGGCCAATCAGGCGCTTGATCGCGAACAGGGTGTTGGTCGGGTTGGTCACGGCCTGGCGCTTGGCGGGCTGGCCGACCAGGCGCTCGCCGTCCTCAAGGAAGCCGACCACCGACGGGGTGGTGCGAGCGCCTTCGGCGTTCTCGATCACCTTCGGGTTCTTGCCGTCCATGATGGCCACGCACGAATTCGTGGTGCCAAGGTCGATACCGATAATCTTGCTCATGTGTGGTGCCTGCAGCTCCTCGAATGGCGGACGGCGGTGACAAGGGCCTCATGAAAGCGCCCCGGTTTTTCTCGGTCCGTCCCCGTTGGTCGCGTTGATCCAAAATCCTGCCGCCCGCGAACGGGCGAAAGGAGAGGGTTCAATCGAAGTTGACGAGCCCGTCAACCCCGCTTCGATGCCCGATATGGGGGATACGCAGCGACCCGCAAGCCCATTCCCGCAGGGAAAGAAGGGGAATCTGCAAGACAGAAGGCCGCAGCGTCGGGCTGTCGACGCTGCGGCGATGCTTTGAAAGGCCCGTTCAGCCGGCCTTGGCGACCCAGGCGGTGATCGCCGGCAGGCGCTCGGACCGCACCTTGGCCCGATATTCGATGGCCGCGATCGCCTTGTCGGCCTCCTTGCGCGAGCCTTCGGCCAAGTTCGCCGCCGCCCAGGCCTTCAGCTTGGCGGCCGTCTCCGGCTTGCCCGAGGCGGTGGCCAGACTCGGGATGAAGCGGGTGCGGGCGCCGTTGTCGACCTTGTCGTTGACCGCGTCCTTGTGGGCGGCGGCGAAGTCGAAGGCCAGGTCCGGATGGCGGCCGGCCACGCCCGAGATCATGCTCGAAGCGTTGGTCTCGCCCGGCTCGGCGGTCAGGGCCAGGTCCAGCGCCTTGCGGGCCAGGGCCTCGTCGCGGGCCGAGGCCAGCAGGCTGTAGAGCTGGGCGCGGACCAGCGGGGTCTTCTCGGCCGCCGCCCGGGCGTGGATGGCGTCCCAGGTCGCCGCGTCGGCGTTGACCGCCACGACGCCGAGGATCGCCTTGCGCAGCGGGCCGGGGATCGCCGACGGATCGGTCTTGTCGGCGGCGAAGCGCCGCTGCGCCTCGGCGACCACCACCGGGTCGCCCAGTTCGCCCAGGGTGGCGATCAGGTCGCCGCGCAGGATGGCGATGGGATCGGGCTCGCCGGCCTTGGGCGTCCAGCCCACGCGGTCCAGCATCGGCGACAGACGGGCGACGGCCAGCTTGCGGAAGGCGGCGCGCTCGGGCTGGCCCTGGTAGTAGCCGTCGATGGCCGACAGCACGCCGGCGACCTTGGACAGCACCTGCGGATCGGCGTCGGCCGGCGCAGCGGCGATCAGGTCCAGGGCGTCGGCCGCGCCCTGCTGGCCCGCCGTGCCCATGGCCCAGGCGTCGGACAGCAGGCCCAGCTGGTCGATGGCCGGCAGCTTGCCGAAATCGGCCGCCAGGGCCTGGAAGCGGGCCGGCGCGTAGAGGGTGCGGTAGTAGCCGCTCTGGCCGGCGTTGACGACGACCGGGCCGCAGCCCTCGACCGTCAGGCTGGCCTTGCCGCCCTCGACCACGGTCTTGGCGAGCGTCGAGCCGTCCAGCGCCTTGGCGTTGACCGGCACGCGCCAGGACAGGGGCTTCTTGTTCGGGAAGTCCTTGCTGTACTCGCCCTGGGTCAGGGTCAGGACCTGCTTGCCGGCCTGGCAGGCGCCGCCCTCGACGCGGATCAGCGGCACGCCCGGCTGCAGGGTGAAGTCGTGGGCGATGGCGGTGATCGGCTTGCCGGCCGAGGCCTCGACCGCCTTCCACAGGTCGTCGCTGACCGTGTTGCCGTAGGCGTGGGCCTTGATGTAGGCGCGCACGCCGCTGCGCCAGGCGTCCTCGCCGACATAGCCCTCGAGCATGCGGATCACCGCCTCGCCCTTCTGGTAGGTGATGCCGTCGAAGGCCTGGCTGGCCTGCTCGACCGTCTCGACGTGCTGCACCACCGGGTGGGTGGAGGACAGGCCGTCGAGGTTCATGGCGTATTCGCGCCCGGCCACCGCGCCCAGTTCCGACTTCCATTCGGGATGGAACTTCTCGGTGGCCCGGCCCTCCATCCACGAGGCGAAGCCTTCGTTGAGCCACAGGTCGTCCCACCAGGCCATGGTCACCAGGTTGCCGAACCACTGGTGGGCGGTCTCGTGGGCGATGGTGGTGTAGACGTTCTGGGCGTCGCGCTGGGTCGAGATCGCCGGATCCATCAGCAGGGCGTACTCGAAATAGAAGATCGCCCCCCAGTTCTCCATGGCGCTGAAGAACTGGCTGCGGCCAGGCGCCGCGATGTGGTCGAGCACCGGCAGCGGGTAATCGACGCCGAAATAGTCGTTGTACCAGGCCACCAGCGGCCCGGCGGATTCCAGGGCGAACCTGGCCTTGGGCAGGTCGCCCTTCTTGGTGACCACGCCGATGTCGACCCCGGCGGACTTGATGCTGGCGCGGTCGAACTCGCCCAGGCCGAAGAACAGCAGGTAGGTCGACATCTTGGGCGAGGTGGCGAAGGTGACGCGGGTCTTGCCGCCGCCCAGATCCACGCTCTTGGCGACCGGCATGTTGCCCAGGGCCATCTGGCCGGTGGGGATGGTCGCTTCGACGCTGAACGTGGCCTTGTGGAACGGCTCGTCCCACGAGGGGATGAACCGGCGGGCGTCGGAGTTCTCGAACTGGGTGTAGAGGGCGCGCCTGGAGCCCTCCTCGGTGTCGTAGTCGAGGGCGAACAGGCCCGCGGCCTGGGTGTAGATCTTGCCGGCGTAGTCGGCGCTCAGCAGATGCTGGCCCTTGGCCAGGGGCGCGGCCAGGGTGAAGGTCACGGTCTGGGCCTCGTCGTCGACCTTGACGGTCGCCGGCTTGCCGTCGATCGCGGCCTTGGCGAAGGTCAGGTCGGCCGCCTGCAGGGTCAGGGTGCGGGTCGGCTGGGTCACCTCGACGGCGATCTTCACCGAGGCGGTGAAGCTCATCTTGGCCGCGTCGGGCGTGAACGAGAGGTCGTAGTGGATCGGATGGGCGTTGCGCGGCAGCTGGGTGGTGACCGTGGCGGGCGTCGCGCCCTTGGTCCCTTGAGCGCCGGTGGTCGCCGCGAGAGCGGCTTCGGAGGCGAAAAGCAACGCGACCGCCGCGGCGGTGGACAGAAGACGACGCATGTACGGCCCTGGTATGCAACGATCGTGCGGCCAACGGCCGCTTGGCGCGAAACCAACACCCATCCGGCCGCTGGGCGGCATTAATTCCGCGTAATGATGAACCCCGTCAGCCTCGTACCCGGCTTCGATCTCTGGCCCGGCCTGCTGTCGCCGGACGCCCAGCAGGCGCTGGTCGAGACCGTGCTGGCGGCCGCCGCGATCGCGCCGCCGGCCCACTACGCCACGCCCTATGGCAAGGCGATGAGCGTGGCCATGACCAGCCTCGGCCCCCTGGGCTGGACCAGCGACGCCGACGGCTACCGCTATGCCGACCGCCATCCCGGCACGGACGCGCCCTGGCCGGAAATCCCCCAGGCCCTGCTCGATCTCTGGGCCCGGCTGGGCGACGCCGAAGTCCCGCCCGACGCCTGCCTGGTGAACCTCTATGGCCCCGAGGCCCGCATGGGCCTGCACCAGGACCGCGACGAGGCCGACCCGCGCTTTCCGGTGCTGTCGATCTCACTGGGCGACACGGCGGTGTTCCGCATCGGCGGAACCTCGCGCAAGGACCCGACCCGCAGCGTGCGGCTGGCCTCCGGCGACGTCTGCCGGCTGTCGGGCCCCGCGCGCCTGGCCTTCCACGGCGTGGACCGGATCCTGCCCGGCTCCTCGCGGCTCGTACCGGGCGGCGGGCGGATCAACCTGACGCTCAGGCGGGCGCGACCGGCCTAGTTCTCAGACCTGAGCAGTTCCTGATTGTAGACCAGGGCGTAGGCGGCGGCCTTCTTGTTGAACCGTGCATGCCCGAAGTCACGGATCTGGTCGCCAGTGTCCTCGATGAACAGGACCGGCCGACCAGCAGCGGCGGGGTCGTCCACGCCGGGAACCAGGGCGCTGTAGCCATGGACGCCCAGCAGGTGATGGTCTCCGCGGCCGAGCGCCTTGGCGGCATCCGCCCGGGCGTTGCCGGGATTCACCTGCGCCATCGAAAGCCTGATCTCGTCCCGCGCCACGGGCTGGCCCGCGTGCGGGTTCGTATACGGCGGCGAACACCCGGTGATCGCCATCAGCAGCAAGAGCCAGGCTATCCGTTTCATTCCAGTCCCCCCCCATCGGCGAGCACCATGGTTATGACGGTCGCCGCCTGTCGCCCAAACGAAAAGGGCCGCCCCTTGCGGAGCGGCCCCTTCATCTCGACGTCGGAAGTCCGATCAGCCGCGCAGCTTGCGGGTGATGGTCTCCAGGTCCTGGCTGAGCACGGCGTCGTCCTGGCGCAGGGCCTCGATGCGGCGCACGGCGTGCAGGACGGTGGTGTGGTCGCGACCGCCGAAGCGACGGCCGATGTCCGGCAGCGAGCGGGTGGTCAGCTGCTTGGCCAGCCACATGGCCGCCTGGCGCGGACGGGCGATGGCGCGGTTGCGGCGCTCGCTGAGCAGGTCGGCCTGCTTCATGCCGTAGTGCTCGGACGTGGCCTTCTGGATGTCGTCGATGGTGATCCGCTTTTCGCCGCCGCGCAGGTGCGGGCGCAGGATCGCCTGGACCTCGTCCAGCGTCAGGCGCGGCAGGCGCTCGCCGGCCCGGGCCGTCAGGGTGTTCAGCGCGCCTTCCAGTTCGCGGACGCTGTCGGTGAAGCGGTCGGCCAGGAACTGCAGCACTTCGGGACGCACGGCGCCGACGAAGCCCTGGGCGCGGCCCAGCGCCTCGATCTTGCGCTCCAGGATGCCCAGGCGCAGCGAACGGTCGGCCGGCTCCAGGCCGCAGACCAGGCCCGCCGACAGGTGCGAGCGCAGGCGGGCGTCCATCTCGGTCATGGCCGAGGGCGGACGGTCGGCCGAGAACACCACCCGGCGGCCGTCCTCGACGAGGGCGGTCAGGGTGTGGAACAGCTCTTCCTGGCTCGACTGCTTGCCGGCGATGAAGTGCACGTCGTCGATGATCAGCAGGTCGGCGCCGCGCAGCTCGTCCTTGAAGGCCGTGGTCTGGCGATCCATCACCGCCCGCACGAAGGTCGACAGGAAGCGCTCGGCGGTCAGGTACACGACGCGCTTGTTGGGCGCGTTGCGCATGGCTTCCCAGGCCAGGGCGTTCAGCAGGTGCGTCTTGCCGAAGCCGTAGGGGCCGTGGAACAGCACCGGGTTGAAGTGGCCGTCGGCCCAGCTGGCGACGCGGCGCGCCACGGCGTGGGCGAATTCGTTGGCCGGACCGGGGACGAAGGTGTCGAAGGTGAAGCGTTCCTGCAGGCCCTGGACCGGCGAGGTCTTGCCGGCGGCCGGGGCGGGCGCGGCGGGGACGTCGCTGGAGACCGGCAGCACGATCTCGATCGGCTGGGCCTTGGCTTCGACATAGACGGCGCCGGCGGTGGCCGAGGCGGCGTCGGCCGAGGCTTCGAATTCGAGGCGCGACTTCAGATCGAGGCGGCGGCCCACGGCGTCGCCGGCGGCCCACAGCTCGCCGATGCGGCGCCAGGCGCTGCGACGGATCCAGTCGCGGGCGATGCCCGTGGGGGTGACGAGGACGACGTCGCCGCCTTGCGTTTCACGCAGCACGGCGGGCGCGATCCACGAACCGAAGGCGGCGTCGCCCAGTTCGCGCTTCAGCGAGACGCAGACCTTGTTCCAGACGATGCCAGCAGGCTCGCGCGTGACAGCCGCATACGCAGCCGACAATTCCTGACTGGCCACCCCGACCTTGATCGACATCAGTTCACCGCCTCGCGCCTGCATACACACAATTACAGATTGCCGGTCGCAAGCCCCCCATGGCGCACGACCGTGCTCAAACACTACCCCCACATTTATTGAAGACACACAGGGGCTTAACCGGCGAACGCATGGTGTTCGCCGCCGCCGCTGTCGTCAAAGACTGGGAGAGCGTTGAGACGCTTAAACTAGCCACCGGCCCCCGCCGGTCAAACGGAAAACTTGCGTCCGATCGCGGATATTTCTGTTGACTCGCGAGACCTCCTCGCTCGTCAAGGGAATGCCGTTTTAGAGAGTTTCGTTCGACGACCTGAGGGGCAGGTATAGGGGTACATAGACAAAGCAAAAGCCGACCGAGTTTCCCCGATCGGCTCTTACAAGTCTTTGATTTCGCTAAACGAACGGCGTTCGTTCGCGATCTGGACTTAGGCGGCGGCCTTGTCCAGCTTCTTCAGGCGGGCGGCCAGGCGAGACACCTTCCGCGAGCCGGTGTTCGGATGGACGACGCCCTTCGAAACGGCGCGCATCAGTTCCGATTGCGCCTCGACGAAGGCGGCCTTGGCGACGGCGACGTCGCCGGCGGCCAGGGCGTCTTCGAACTTGCGCAGGAAGGTGCGCACGCGCGAACGGCGAGCGGTGTTCACTTCGGTGCGACGGGCGATCTTGCGGATCGCTTTCTTGGCGCCGGGATTATTGGCCATGAGTTGGACCTTCAAACGGACAGCCACGCGGGCGGCCGCGAAGCAGGAAAAATCAAGAGCGCGCGGATATACGGGAACCCCGGGATCGGGTCAATCCATCCACATGGGGATTCTTCGCCGCTGGGCCACGGCCCAGCTTCACGAACCCTTGAACGCCGGTTTGCGCTTCTCGACGAAGGCCGCCATTCCTTCCTTCTGGTCGTCGAAGGCGAACAGCGAGTGGAAGAGGCGGCGCTCCAGCGCCACGCCGGTGGTCAGGGTCGTCTCGTAGGCGGCGTTGACCAGCTCCTTGTTCATCGCCACGGCCAGCGGCGACTGGGCGGCGATCTTGGCCGCGACCTTCAGGGCCTCGTCGACCAGCTGGTCGGCGGGGAAGACCCGCGAGACCAGGCCTGAACGCTCGGCCTCGGCCGCGTCCATCATCCGGCCGGTCAGGATCATGTCCATGGCCTTGGACTTGCCGACGAAGCGGGTCAGGCGCTGGGTGCCGCCGATGCCGGGGGCGACGCCGAGATTGATCTCCGGCTGGCCGAACTTCGCCGTGTCGGCGGCCAGGATGAAGTCGCAGATCATCGCCAGCTCGCAGCCGCCGCCCAGGGCGTAGCCGGCCACCGCGGCGATGATCGGCTTGCGGATGGTCTCGATCGCCCGGGCCTGGGCAGTGAAGAAGTCGGCCTTGAACATCTCGGCATAGGACTTCTCCGACATCTCCTTGATGTCGGCCCCGGCGGCGAAGGCCTTGGGCGAGCCGGTCAGCACGATGCAGCCGACGCCGTCGTCGTTCTGGGCGTCCGCCAGCGCCTGGCCAAGCTCGGTCAGCAGCACGCTGTTGAGCGCGTTCAGGGCCTCGGGCCGGTTCAGGCGGATCAGCGCCACGCCGGGCGCGGTTTCGGGGCGTTCGACGATCAGGGTCTCAAAGGCCATCGGCCGTCCTTCCTCAAGTCCTGGCCGTCTATCGCGGCCCTTGTACGTCATAGCCCAGCGCGCGCAGGCGGGCGGGCAGACCGTCGGGACCCAGCAGGTGCCCGGCGCCGACCACCACCACCGTCCGGCCGGACCCGGCCAGGCGCGCTTGCAGGGCCTCCATCCACCGTGCGTTACGCTCGACGATGAAACGGCGATAGAGGGCGGGCGAAGATTTCCGCATTCCGCCGACGACGGCGCGCTCGAGCGCCTTCTGGTCGCCCTTCGACCACGCCGCGACCAGCCGGCGATAGGCGCCGGGATCCTTTTCCAGCTGCCTGACCGTGGCGTTAAGGGTCTTGATCTGGTCGGCCTGCGAGGCGCCGGCGAACAGGGCCATCTGCTGGTCGGGGGTCTCGAAAGCCTTGCGGACGACGGTCGGCGGCGCGGCCGCCTGCAGCCGCCGCTCGACCCCGTCCTCGGCCAGGCCCTGGTCCAGGGCGAAGGCGGCCGTGGTCAGCCGCACCTCGGCCATCCAGGGCTGCAGGCGCTCCAGCTCGCTCATCGGCACGGAGAGGCGATCGGCCAGCTTGCGCAGGCGGGCGGCGGCGCGGGGCTTGAGGCGCGAGGTCAGGGTCTGACCGGGCGGCAGCAGGCCATAGGCGCCGGCCAGGGCCTGCATCCGCTGGTCGGCGGCGGCGTCCATAGGCAGTTCGAACCACAGGTCGTCGGCCTTCGACAGCGCCGCATCCAGCGCCGGCGGCTTCCAGTCCAGGTCCTTGGGCAGCACGTGCATCGAGCCGAACAGCACGATCTCGGAATCCGCGTCGCGCACCGTCCACATGGCGGGCTCGGCCAAAGCCGGCGTCGCCAGCAGCGCGGCGAGAGCAACGAGAAGCGAGCGGAACATCGAACCCACCGGGAAGCCGCGCCCTAGCTCAGCAAGGCGCGGTCAGGGTCATTTCTGACAAACGGGGCAGAAGAAGGTCGAACGCCCCGCCTGCACCTCGCGGGCGATCACGCCCTTGCAGCCGGGGGTCGGGCACGGCTCGCCCTCGCGGTCATAGACCCGGAAGCGATGCTGGAAATAGCCCAGCGCCCCGTCCGCGGCCGCGAAGTCCTTCAGCGACGAGCCGCCGACCTCGACGGCCTCGGCCAGCACCTCCTTGATGGCCGTGGTCAGCGGCCCCAGCCGCTTGCCGGCGATCTGACCCGACGGCTTGAACGGCGAGATCCCCGAACGGTGCAGGGCCTCGCAGACATAGATATTGCCCAGGCCCGCCACGGTCTTCTGGTCAAGCAGCAGGGTCTTGGGTCCCTGCTTGCGGCCGCCGAAGGCCTTGACCAGCGTCTTGGCGTCGAAGGCCTCCGACAGGGGCTCGGGACCCATGGTGGCGAACCAGGGGTGGCGATCGACGCGGTCGGTGGCGATCAGGTCCATGAAGCCGAACCGGCGCGGATCGTAATAGGTGACGGTCGCGCCCTCTTCGGTCTCGAAGACGACGTGGGCGTGCTTGTCGTCGGGCTTGACCTCGCGGGCGAAGTCGCCGGGCCTTCCAATTCTTTCCTGATTTTGGCCCTCGGGAGCTGCTATCTCAAATCTTCCCGTCATCCCCAGGTGCATCACCAGCGTGTCGCCGCGGTCGAGCGGGGCCAGCAGGTACTTGGCCCGCCGGTCCAGCCGCAGGATCTTCGCGCCCGTCAGCCGCTGGACGAAGCCCTCGGGCAGGGGAAAGCGCAGGTCGGGACGGTTGGCGCGCACACGGATCAGGCGCGCGCCGGACAGGACGGGCTCCAGGCCCCGGCGGACGGTCTCGACTTCGGGCAGTTCGGGCAAGACGGCTCCTTAAGACGGTGACGCGACGCAAGGCGCGGTCTAATAGGCGAAGATCATATAGAGAGCCCGACCCGTAGACGTCATGAGCAAGCCCTCCGCCACTTTCGGATTCAAGGACGTCGATCCCGCCCTGAAGGCGGGTCTGGTGCGCGGGGTCTTCGACCGCGTCGCCAAGAACTACGACCTGATGAACGACCTGATGAGCGGCGGCGTGCACCGGCTCTGGAAGGACGCGGTCGCGGCCCGCCTCAACCCGCAGCCGGGCGAGATCATCATCGACTGCGCCGGCGGCACCGGCGACATGGCCCGCCGCTTCGCAAAGATGGCCCGCAACGCGCAGCAGCGCCGCGGCGGTCCGGACGCGACCATCAACATCGTCGACTACAACGCCGAGATGATCATGGCCGGGATCGAGAAGGGCGGCGAGCCCGAGATCACCTGGACCGTCGGCGACGCCCAGCGCCTGCCGCTGCCCGACGCCTATGCCGACGCCTATGTCATCTCGTTCGGGATCCGCAACGTCACCGACATCGACGCGGCCCTGCGCGAGGCGCGCCGGGTGCTCAAGCCCGGCGGCCGCTTCCTGTGCCTGGAGTTCTCGCGCCCCGCGACCGAAGCCCTCGCCAAGGCCTATGACGCCTACAGCTTCAAGGTCATCCCGCAGGTCGGCGAATGGGTCGCCAAGGACCGCGACGCCTATCAGTACCTGGTCGAGAGCATCCGCCGCTTCCCCGACCAGAAGACCTTCCTGTCGATGATCGAGGCGGCCGGCTTCAAGCGGGCCACCTACACCAACTTCACCGGCGGCGTGGCGGCCCTGCACCAGGGCTGGGCGCTCTAGTCCCATGCAACGCCTGTCCGCGTTCGTCCGCCTGATCGGCGCCGGCTGGCGCCTGGTGCGCGCCGACGCCCTGGTTCCGCGCGAGGTCGAGCCGCTGCTGCCGCCGTCGGCGCGGCTGGCCGGCCGCTTCCTGCGCCTGTTCGCCGGCGGCAAGAGCCGCCAGGGCCGTCCGGGCGAGCGCTTGGCCCGCGTGCTGGAAGGCCAGGGGCCCGTCGCCATCAAGATGGGCCAGTTCCTGTCGACCCGGGCCGACATCTTCGGCGCGGTGTTCGCCGAGGACCTGTCGCACCTGAAGGACCGGCTGCCGCCGTTCCCGACGCCGATCGCCCGCGCCGAGATCGAGCGCAACCTCGGCCGCAGCATCGAAAGCCTCTACGCGACGTTCGGCGAGGCGGTCGGCGCCGCCTCGCTGGCCCAGGCGCACGAGGCGACCCTGCACGACGGCGCCAAGGTGGCCGTGAAGGTGCTGCGCCCCGGCATCGAACGCCGGGTGGCGCAGGACAGCGAGACCCTGCGCCTGGCCGCCGACCTGTCGCACCGCCTGGTCCCCGCCGCCCGCCGCCTTCGCCCGCGCGAGTTCGTCGAGGTGGTGATCCGGGCGCTCGATCTGGAGATGGACCTGCGTTTCGAGGCGGCCGGCGCGGCCGAACTCGGCGAGGCGATGGCCCAGGACGTCCACATGCGCGCCCCGGCCGTCGTCTGGGACGGTGTCGGCAAGCGGGTGCTGACCCTCGCCTGGGCGAACGGCGTGCCGCTGTCGGACCCCAAGGCGCTCGAACAGGAAGGCCTGGACCGCAAGGCCCTGGCCGAGAACGTCACCCGCGGCTTCCTGGCCCAGGCCCTGGACCACGGCCTCTTCCACGCCGACCTGCACGAAGGCAACCTGTTCGTCAGCGCCCCGGCCGCCATCACCGCCGTCGACTACGGCATCGTCGGTCGCCTCGGCCCCGCCGAGCGCAAGTACCTGGCCGAGATCCTCTACGGCTTCCTGCGCCGCGACTATACGCGGGTGGCCAAGGTGCATTTCGACGCCGGCTACGTGCCCGCCCACCAGGACATGGACGCCTTCGCCCAGGCCCTGCGCGCCGTCGGCGAGCCGGTGTTCGGCCGCGACGCCCGCGACGTGTCGATGGGCCGGCTGCTGGCCCAGCTGTTCGAGATCACCGCCCTGTTCGAGATGGCCCTGCGGCCCGAGCTGGTGCTGCTGCAGAAGACCATGGTCACGGTCGAGGGCGTGGCCCGCCGTATCGACCCGACCCACGACCTGTGGGACGCCGCCAATCCCGTCGTCAGCCGCTGGATCGCCCGCGAGCTTTCGCCCGTGGCCCGCATGAAGGAACTGGCCGACGAGGCCGTCCGCGCCCTGCGCGCCATGGCCCGCTACGCCGAACAGCCGCCGGCCCCGCCGACGGTGATCGTAGAGAAGCGCCCGGCCTGGCCCTGGTTCCTGGCCGGCGCCGCCGCCACGGCCCTGGCCTTCGCGGCGGGGTTGGGCGCGGCGAGCCTCTTCTGATCCTTCTTCCCTTGCGGGAGAAGGTGGCGGCGAAGCCGACGGATGAGGGGTCGAAAGCCCTGTCCGACAGTTCTGAGAGACCCCTCACCCGACCTCCTTCGGAGGCCACCCTCTCCCGCAAGGGGAGAGGGGTCAGAGGTTGAGCGCCCCGCGCGCCGCAGCGATCGCCGCCGCCCGCACGTCCTCGGCATAACTCACCCCCGCGCTGTGCCCCCACACCGGCCCCGGCCACGCCGGATCGCCGTCGCGGCGGCCCAGGACGTGGACGTGCAGCTGCGGGGTGATGTTGCCCAGGGCGCCGACGTTCAGCTTGTCGACCGCCACGCCCAGCACCGCCGCCACGGCCCGGACGGCCGCGCCAAGGGCGACGATCTCCTCGGTCAGGGCGATGCGGCCCTCGACCGACAGGTCCTCGATCTCGACCAGGCCGTCGGCGCGGGGGATCAGCACCAGCCACGGATAGCGGGCCTCGTCGTGCAGGCGCACGTGGCAGAGCGGCAGCTCGCCGACGGCGTGGGAGGAGGCCGGGAAGGCCGGGTGCAGATCGAAGTCAGTCACGTTTCGGAACCGCCGCCCAATAGTCGAAGTCGAGGATCACGGCCGGGTCATAGACCCCCTCGCCATCCTTGTCGGGGAAATCGGCGCAGGGCCGATCCTTGGTCGCCACCAGCCGCAGCCGCAGGGCGCCGACCGAGCCCAGATCCGCCTTGTCCAGAACCTCGCTCCAGGCGAACACCGTCGCGCCGGCGAAGAACGGCGCCACGTGCCGACCGCCGTTGATCCCCAGGATCAGGCCGGCGTTCTGCAGGCCGTTGAACGACAGGGCCTTGGCCGTCGAGATCACCACCCCGCCATAGACGAGCCGCCGACCCGACGGGTCTTTCGATCGCTCGAACTGGTTGAAGTGCACCTTGGCCGTGTTCTGCCACAGCCGCGTGGCCATCTGGTGCTCGGCTTCCTCCACGGCCATGCCATCGACGTGGTCGATCTTCTCGCCGACCGCGTAGTCCTCGAAGGCGTGCGGGGCGCCGGCCAGCGACCAGTCGTAGCCCGAGAAATCCAGCCCCGCCGGAACGACCAGGTCCGAAGGCGCGACCGCCTTGGCCAGGTCCGGAACCGACTGGCCCTCGACCACGGCCGACAGATCGCGCTTTCGCACCATCACCCAACGCACATAGGACAGCACCGCCTCGCCGCGCTGGCTGGTCCCCGTGGTGCGGACATAGACGACCCCGGTCTTGCCGTTCGAATTTTCCTTCAGGCCGATCACTTCGGAGGTCGCCGTCAGGGTGTCGCCGGGGAAGACGGGGGCCAGGAACCGGCCTTCGGCGTAGCCCAGGTTGGCCACGGCGTTCAGGCTGATGTCGGGCACCGTCTTGCCGAACACCACGTGGAAGGCGACCAGGGGATCGACGGGGGCGGCGGCCAGGCCGCTGGCGCGGGCGAATGCGTCCGACGAGAACAGCGAAAAACGCGGGCCGTACAAGGCCGTATAGAGAGCAACGTCGCCCGCCGTCACCGTGCGCGGCGTCGCGTGGACCAGGGTCTGGCCCGGCTCGAAGTCCTCGAAAAACCGTCCCGGATCGGTCTTGCTCACGGCGCCTCTCCTTGTCGTTGTTGTGATCGTTTTGCCGCAGCGCAGCGAAACGGGAAAGGGGGCTTGAGACTAAGCCGCTAGGGGCGTAGACCGCGCCCCGACATTTCCTGTCCACAGCCTGATGGAGACACCATGGCTCGCGCGAAGATCGCCCTTATCGGCGCCGGCATGATCGGCGGCACCCTGGCCCACATCGCCGCTCGCGAAGAGCTGGGCGACGTGATCCTGTTCGACATCGCCGAAGGCACCCCGCAGGGCAAGGCGCTCGACATCGCCGAAGCCTCGGCCGTGTTCGGCAAGGACGTGGCCCTGAAGGGCGCCAACGACTACGCCGACATCGCCGGCGCCGACGTCTGCATCGTCACCGCCGGCGTGCCGCGCAAGCCGGGCATGAGCCGCGACGACCTGCTGGGCATCAACCTGAAGGTCATGAAGGCCGTCGGCGAAGGCATCAAGGCCCACGCCCCGAACGCCTTCGTCATCTGCATCACCAACCCGCTCGACGCGATGGTCTGGGCCCTGCAGCAGTTCTCGGGCCTGCCCAAGGAAAAGGTCATCGGCATGGCCGGCGTCCTGGACTCGGCGCGCTTCGCCTACTTCCTGGCCGAAAAGACCGGCGTGTCGGTCGAAGACATCCACGCCTGGACCCTGGGCGGCCACGGCGACGACATGGTGCCGATGGTCCGTCACTCGACCGTGGGCGGCCTGCCGCTGCCGGACGCCGTGAAGGCCGGCTTCCTGACCCAGGAAGAGCTGGACGCCATCGTCGAGCGCACCCGCAAGGGCGGCGGCGAGATCGTCGCCCTGCTGAAGACCGGTTCGGCCTTCTACGCCCCGGCTGAAAGCGCCATCGCCATGGCCACCAGCTACCTGAAGGACAAGAAGCGCGTCCTGCCGTGCGCCACCTTCCTGAACGGCGAATACGGCCTGTCGGACCTCTATGTCGGCGTGCCGGTCGTCATCGGCGCCGGCGGCGCTGAAAAGATCATCGAGTTCGAAACCAACGACGCCGAGAAGGCGATGTTCGCCAAGTCGGTCGAGTCGGTGAAGGGCCTGATGGAAGCCTGCAAGACCATCGACCCGACCCTGGTCTAAGACCGGTTCGACCGTCGAAAACGACGAAGGGCGGCTCCGAAAGGAGCCGCCCTTTTTCTTTGTTCCCTCTCCCGTGGGGAGAAGGAAAAACGCTAGTGCGCCGCCTCAGCGTCCTGCGAGATCTCCTCCAGCGTCTTGCCGACCTGCTTGGCGCCGTAGTCCTTGGCCACGTCGCCCAGGGAGAGAATGCCGGTCAGGCGGCCGGTGTCGTTCAGCACCACCAGGCGGCGGACCTGGTTGTTGGCCATCTTGGCGGTGGCGTCGGCCAGGATGTCGTCTTCCTTGACCGACAGCACCTCGCCGTCGCTCATCACCTCGGACACAGGGCTGTCGAAGCTGCGGCCTTCGGCGACCACGCGCAGCACGATGTCGCGGTCGGTGACCAGGCCCAGCACCTTGCCGTCCTCGACCACCGGCACCACGCCGCTGTCGACCTTGGCCATCACCTCGGCGACCTTGCGGATGCTGTCGCCGGGACGGGCGACCGAGACCTGGCTGGTCATGGCGTCGCTGACTTTCATCGGGTGTTCCTCCTTCAGGGGGAATGCAAATTGGACCCGCTAGAAACCCCGCGACGCCGAAGACCGTTCCGCTTGCCCAGTCGGCGACGCTTAGCCCAGGGCCGCCTTGTTGGCCGCCAGGAAGGTCGCGACCGAGGTGGGGGCCTTGCCGGTCAGGCGCTCGACCGCGTCGGTGACGATGGCGTGCTGGCCTTCTGCGGCCTGGGCGTCGAAGTCGGCCAGGACGTCGACATAGACGCTCGGCAGGCCGGCCTGGGCGAGGCCCGCGCGCAGAGCGTCGAGCGGGATGTCCTGGTGAGCGACCGGCTTGCCCGAGACCTGCGCCAGCAGGGCGGCCAGCTGGTCCTGGGTCAGGGCCTGCGGGCCGGAGACGTCGAGGATCTGGCGGCCTTCCGCGCCCAGCAGGGCGGCGGCGTCGATCGCGGCGCAGTCCTCGCGGGTGACATAGGCCCGGCCCTGGCCGGCCGTGGCGGCGTAGAGCGTCCCGCCGGCGATCGCCTGGCCCGCGCCCAGCAGGATGGTCTCGGCATAGAGGTTGTGGCGCAGGATCGTCCAGTTCAGGGACGGGGCGGCGATGATCGCCTGCTCGCTCCAGAAGTGGTCGTCGATCACCCCGCCGCCGGCCTGGGGCCGCGCGCCGGGGGCCGAGGTGTAGAGCACATGGCTCACGCCCGCCTCGACCGCCGCGGCGACGGCCGCGCGGATCTGGGCGATGCGGGTTCCCCATTGGCCCAGGCTGTCGGTGCTGACCAGCAGCACCCGGTCGGCGCCGGCGAAGGCCGTCTTCAGCGAGGCCGGATCGTCGAAGTCGGCGGCGCGCACATCGACGCCCTTGGCCGCCAGGTCGGCGAGCTTGCTCGGATCACGGGTCGTGGCGATCACGTGCGGGGCGCCGGCCTCGAGCAGCAACTCGACGATGCGGCGGCCCAGCTGGCCTCCGGCGCCGGTCACCAGAAGGCGGTCATTGAGGAAGGGTCGAGCAGTCATCGAAGGCGTCCTTTGCTGGTCTCTTTTCGAGACCTAGTGTAAATGTGAGAGCAAGGCCCCGCCGTAAAGACGGCAGTTTTCCGGGAGATAGGCACCTTGAAGGAACCACCATCGCTTTCGCCCGAGGCGCTCTGCGACGCGCTGGACGGCTGGAAGGGCCAGGGATTCACGGCCTCAGACTGCCCGGTGCGCGACGTCATCGACCACCTGGGCGACAAATGGAGCACGCTTTTGCTGTCGCTGCTGGCCACCGGTCCCAAGCGGTTCGGGGCGCTGCGCCGGGCCGTGCCCGACATCTCCCAGCGCATGCTGACCCAGACCCTGCGCGACCTGCAGCGCGACGGCCTGATCGAACGCCAGGTCTTCCCCACCAAGCCGCCCAGCGTCGAATACAGCCTCTCGCCCCTGGGGACGTCGCTGCAAGGCCCCCTCAACGCCCTGATCGCCTGGGCCATGGACCACCACAACGCCATCCGCGCGGCCCGGGCCCGGTATGACGAGGCCGAGGCCGCCTGATCCCTCTCCCCTTGCGGGAGAGGGTGGCCTCGCGGAGCGAGGTCGGGTGAGGGGTCTCTCAGACCTTTCAGTGCCACTCCTCCCCCGTGCAACGGGGGAGGGGGACCGCGAAGCGGTGGAGGGGGCGAGACTGGGCTCCGTGCCTGTCCGCTCTCTCCCCCGTAAAATCCCCGCGAAAGCGGGGACCCAGGTGTTTTATCGTCGAGCGCTGCGCGTTTCAGAAAAAGCCTGGGTCCCCGCTTTCGCGGGGATTTTACGGAGTTGGGGCGGCCTTACGCACGCTGCTCACACGGCGTAATCGGAAAAGAGTCCAACCAACTCAACGCCCTACAACTTTATAATCCCAACTTATCCCCACCTGCTCAACCCGCCCCATAATCAAACCCATCCCAGCCATGGGGAGGGCTCTTGGTACCGGCCCGAGTTAGCGGCTGTGGATCGCATCGAGCGGGGCCGCTTGAAGCGTCATGGGAAGGGCGGGTTTGCAGGATCGCTCAGAAGGCGTGATTGGGCCGCCAGCCGTTCCGTGACGAAACTTGCGGGTCGACAGGGCCGGGATCGTTTCAAACCGGCCTAACAGGATCAGCCGAGGCGCCGCCGGATCACCGCGGGGCTATTGGTCCTGCCCGTCCGAGGGACAACCGGGTCCAGGGTTGAAAAAGCACCCGCGCCCCCGGTCCTTCGAGCCTACGATGCGGCGGAGCGGTCGGACGAAGCCGAAACGCTAAAACACATCACGGTCTCCGGGCTCCGCCCGGCCGCTCCGCGCCTCCCCATCAACTTTCGTGGATCGTCACGGGAGATCGCCAACCCGTTCCCTCTCCCCTTGCGGGAGAGGGTGGCCTCCGAAGGAGGTCGGGTGAGGGGTCTCTCAGAACTGAAAGCCGCGTGCTGCGGTCAGGCCGGGCGGAGGCGTCTCCCATCCGAGAAACCCCTCATCCGACGGCCTTCGGCCGCCACCTTCTCCCGCAAGGGGAGAAGGGCGCCGTCAGGGGACTGCCCCTTTCCCCCAAACCGCCCTACATCCAGCGCCAAAGCCTCACCGGAGCCTCCATGACCATCACCGCCCACCGCGTCAGCGTTCCCGTCTTCGTCCAGGGGCTGAAGGGCCTCGCCGGCGTGCTGGCCAAGGCCGCCGCCCATGTGGAAGCCAACAAGCTCGATCCCGAGGCCCTGCTGAAGGCGCGGCTCTATCCCGACATGTTCCCGCTGATCCGCCAGGTGCAGATCGCCACCGACTTCGCCAAGGGTGCCAGCGCCCGCCTGGCCGGGCTCGAGGTTCCGGCCTGGGACGACGCCGAGACCAGCTTCGCCGACCTGTCGGCCCGCGTCGAACGCGCCATCGCCTATGTCGAAGGCCTGGACCCGGCCGCCTTCGACGGCGCCGAGGACCGCACCGTGGCCCTCACCCGTCGCGGCGAGACCACCGAGCACAACGCCCTCGACTACCTGACCGCTCAGGCCCTGCCGAACTTCTACTTCCACCTGGCCACCGCCTACGGGATCCTGCGCAAGAACGGCGTGGTCGTGGGCAAGCGCGACTTCCTCGGCACGGCCTGA
The DNA here is from genome assembly GCF_058807655.1 of Caulobacter sp. GW821-FHT12A07. NCBI lineage: Bacteria > Pseudomonadati > Pseudomonadota > Alphaproteobacteria > Caulobacterales > Caulobacteraceae > Caulobacter > Caulobacter sp. GW821-FHT12A07. Next base: position 164,426 of record NZ_JBXAQX010000002.1, on the reverse strand, counting down.
GGCCTTGGCGGCGGCCCTCCACCGGACTGCTTACGCAGTCCGGATTCCACAAGCAAAACGCCTTCCGCATGCGGAAGGCTCAGGGCCGCCGCCGAAACGCCCACACCAGTCCGGCCAGGGCCGTCACCACGCCGGCCACCGCCGACAACACCACCGCCAACTCCTTCAGTACCTCCGGTTCCATAGCTCCACCCGTTACTCAGCCCGCATCGCGGTTACGGGTCAGAGTGGCTCAAGCCGACGTCGAGTCCGGACGTATGTTTCTGCTTTGTTCCCGAATGCGAAGCGGAAGCGTCACGCCACCTCCTGCACCGACACCGCCTCCATCCCCAGGATCGCGGCCTTGCGGGCCAGGCCCCAGTGGTAGCCGGTGAGGCGGCCGTCCTTGGCGATGGCGCGGTGGCAGGGGATCAGCAGCGAGATCGGATTGGCGCCGATGGCGCCGCCGGTGGCCTGGAAGGCCTTGGGCTTGCCGGCCCAGGCGGCGACCTGGCCGTAGGTGGCGGTCTCGCCGGCCGGGATGCGCAGCAGCGCCTTCCACACCTGCACCTGGTAGGGCGAGCCGATCAGCACCACGGGCAGGGGCCCTTCGCCGGCCCCGAACGCCCGCAGCGCGGTCTCTTGCGCCGCCATGTCGTCGCGCACCCAGTCGGCGCCGGGCCAGCGGCGGTGCATGTCGGCGAAGGCGAAGTCGTCGTCGCCGTCCGAGAAGGCCAGGCCCGCCAGGCCCCGCTCGGCCAGCACGAACAGGCCGCGCCCGAACGGGGTCGGCGACCAGCCCCAGCGCAGGGTCATGCCGGCGCCGCGCCGGCGCACGTCGCCCGGGGTCGCCGCCTCCTGGGCGATGAACAGGTCGTGCAGCCGCGAGGGGCCCGAAAGGCCGGCGTCATAGGCCGCGTCCAGCACGCTGGCCCCCGCTTCGAGCGAGCGGCGGGCCTCGGCATGGGCGATGGCGGCGACGAAGATCTTGGGGCTGACCCCGGCCCAGCGGGTGAAGATGCGCTGGAAGTGGAACGGCGACAGGCCCACCGCGCCGGCGGCCTCGTCCAGCGACGGCCGGTCCATCCAGCGCTGCGCCAGCCAGTCGAGGGCGACGGCCATGCGGTGATAGTCGGCCGAGCGTTCGGCCAGGCGCGCGAGGGTTTCGGAAGGCGAGACGTCGAGAGGCATCGGTTCACTCTAGCCCCGGCAGGGCAGGGCGTCCGCCCGGTTCTTGCGGCTTGGACTCAAGACCACCGCTCGGCCCTCGCGCTCTTGATCGCCCGCTCCAGAGCATGCGCGAAGGCCACCCGCTCGTCCGGACTGAGCGCCCGTGCCAGGGTCAGGCGGCGGCGCGACATGAAGAGGCGCACGCGGCTTTCGTGCTCGCCGGGCTGGTCGAGGTCGACACGGGTGAAGGCGGTCGGCGAGGTCCAGACCACCTTGGCGCCCTTGGCGTCCTCGCGGCTGACGGTGATCGCCTCGGCGGTGACCCGCACCCGCTCCGAGCGCGACAGGGCCCGGTTGCTGGCGCGCAAAGCGAGCCACAGGGCCAGGACGTCGAGCCCCAGGAACGGCAGCACCGGCGGCGCGCCCAGCACCAGCAGGAACACCGCCACCATCAGGTTGAAGGCGATGACGACGCCCAGCACCACGGCCATGCCGGTCCTGCCGAGCGACCGGTTGGGGCGAATGACGGCGTCCATGTAGAGGGCTGCGGCCATGACCAGGATTTACGCCGCTTGCGCCGCCTTGGCGAGCCGGCCGCATCACGGCATGGTCGCGCCGATGGCCGCCGTAAAACCCCTCGTCAAGAAACGCCCCGCCGCCAAGCGGATATCGCCCGCCGAGCGCGAACGCGTGCGCATCCTGTTCGAGCGCTTCGAGAGCCTGGAACTGCGCCCCAAGACCGAGCTGAACTACTCCAACCCCTACGAACTGGTCACCGCCGTCGCCCTGTCGGCCCAGGCCACCGACGTCCAGGTTAACAAGGCCACCGGCCCGCTGTTCCAGGTCGCCGACAGCGCCGAAAAGATGCTGGAGCTCGGGGAAGAGGGGCTGATCAAGTACATCGCCTCGATCGGCCTCTTCCGCACCAAGGCCAAGAACGTCATCGCCTCGGCCCACATCCTGATGGACCGCTATGGCGGGCAGGTGCCGCTGAACCGCGAGGCGCTGGAAAGCCTGCCCGGCGTGGGCCGCAAGACCGCCAGCGTGGTGCTGAACGAGCTGGACGTCGAACCGGCCATCGCCGTCGACACCCACGTGTTCCGCGTCTCGCACCGCCTGAAGCTTTCGGCCGGCAAGACCCCCGACGCGGTCGAGGACGACCTGATGCGGATCGTGCCCGGGCCCTACCAGACCCGCGCCCACCACTGGCTGATCCTGCACGGCCGCTATGTCTGCATCGCCCGCAAGCCCAAGTGCGAGATCTGCAAGATCGCCGACCTGTGCCCGTCGATCGGGCTTTTTTAGCTCTTAGCCGACCCGCGCGCCCGGCTTGAACCGCGCGATCATCACCATCATCGCCACCACGCCGACCGCCATCAGCAGCCAGGCGCCCGACAGGTCCGACGAGGCGTCGCGCACCCAGCCGGCCAGGAACGGCATGACGCTGGCCATGACGTAGCCGCCGCCCTGGACGAAGGCCATCAGGTCGCCGGCTTGGTCGGGGTCGGCCGCGTGGTCGAGGGTGACGATCAGCGACAGCGGGAAGATCGCCCCGATGCCCGCGCCCAGCAGGCAGACGGCCGGCAAAACGAGCCAGGGGGCCAGCAGCAGGCAAGCGATGCCGCTGAGCAGCGAGGTCAGGGCCGCGATCAGGAGAGGACGGCGATCCGGACGGCGGGCGATGGCCGCCGAAACCGTCAGGCCCGCCAGCACCTCGCACACCGTCAGGGCGGAAAGCGCATAGCCGGCCTGGTCGGCGGTCAGGCCCCGGCTGGCGTAGAACGGCGGGAACCAGGCCAGCACCAGGGTATAGGCGCCGGTGCCGACGCCGAAGAAGGTCAACAGCAGCCAGGCGCGGGGGCTCTTCCACAGGGCGTGGCGGCGAACGACGCGCGGACCGCCGGCCGGAACGGCGACCGAGCGCTTGGTCGCGCCCGTCCACAACAGCAGGGCCAGCACGGCCGGCAGGGCCCACAGGCCGAACATCGCCTGCCAGCCGGCCAGACGGGTCAGGCCCGAGGCGCCAGCGGCCGCGACGGCGGCGCCGGCCATGATGCCGGTGGTGTAGAGGCCGGTGAGGCGGGCGGCGTCATCGCCGGCGAAGCGCTTGATGAAACCGGGCATCAGCGCCTGGACGGCGGCGACGCCGATCCCGACGATCGCCGCACTGACGAACAGGCCACCGAGGCTGGGCCACAGGGCGCGCAGGCCACAGGCGAGCGCGATGGCCAGCAGGCCGGCGGCCACGCCCATGCGCTCGCCCAGCATCCGCCGAAGCGGCGCTGCCAGCAGGGCGCCCAGACCCATCAGGAAGATCGGCAGGGTGGTCAGCAGGCCCGCCGCGGCCGACGAGGCGCCGGTGGCGGCCTTCACCGTGTCGAGCACCGGACCCAGCGCCGCCAGGGCAGGGCGCAGGTTCAGGGCCGCCACGACGATCGCCGCGATGGTAAGCACGGTGCCGCTTTTGGCGGCACGGGCGGCAAGAAGCGCATGTTCGCGCGACTTGGCGTCTTCTTCGTAAGCGAGGACCACGATATATCTCGAAAGTAAGTATCTTGACGGTGAGATATATCCGATGACGGCGAAAGCCAAGCGTCACGACCGCGCAGGCGCGGCTTCGGTCCAATGGCGGCGTGAGCGGCCGGACCTCGATCCGTTCCCGATGGAGCTGATCGGCCGGCTCTGCGAGGCCGCCGAGATCGTGCTCAAGGACAGGCTGGCGCCGCTGTTTTCGGCCCACGGCCTGCAGCGCGGCGAGTTCGACGTGCTGGCGACCCTGCGCCGGGCGGGCGGCGACTTCGCCCTGACCCCGACCGACCTCTACGAGACGGCCATGGTCTCGTCGGGCGGCATGACCGCCCGCATCGACAGACTGGAGAAGATGGCCCTCGTCGAGCGCCGCCCGCATCCCAGCGACCGGCGGGGCACGCTGGTCGCGCTGACGAACGAGGGGCTGGCGCTGCTGGACCGGATCCTGCCGCTGCACATCGACAACGAACGGGGCTTGTTGGCGGCGCTCGATGGCGAGGAGCAGCAGACGCTGAATGGCCTGTTGGCCAAGCTGCTGGCGGGGCTGGAGAAAGCTCACTGATCTTTCTCGGCGAGAGCAAAGCGGGAATTTTCAACCCTGAGCATTGCCCAAAGCGTTGGCATGCGCTGAGATGAATGTCCGCTGGCTGGGGGGCAGGTCGGATGCCGTTCTATTTCCGCAAGAGCGTTAGCGCCGGGCCGTTCAGGTTCAATTTCTCAAAAGGTGGCGTCGGCGCATCGGTTGGCGTGAAAGGGTTTCGCGTAGGCGTCGGACCACGTGGCCACTATGTTCAAGCGGGGATTGGTGGACTGCGCTATCGCTCCACAATTGGACGGCCGGGTGAACGTCGGCCACCCGCGAACACCTCCCCCAAGCCTATTTCGACAACCATCGACGGCGTCGATATGGTTGAAGTGGAGTCCGGTGACGTCCTGTTGATGCGAGAAACCAGCGTCGGCGACCTACTCGACGATATCAACATGAAGCTGGCGAAGACACCGCTCGGCAAGATTGTCGGCTGGTGCGGCATAGCCCTTGGAGGCCTTCTGCTATTCGCCGACGCGACCGTAGCCATGGCCGTTTGGGCTCTCACGCTGCCGGCTTGGCTCTTTGCAAGATGGCTGGACAGCTATCAGCGACGGTCGGTTCTCTATTACGAACTCGAGCCACAGGCCCGGTCCGCCTACGAGCGACTGACCGAAACCTTCGATTCAATGACCGGATGTGCGGGGAAATGGCACATCGCCGCTGGCGGTGAGGTGCGTGATTTGACGACTTGGAAGCGAAACGCCGGCGCCAGTCACATCGTCAACAAAAAGCCGACCACGCTTACTTACGAACTACCCAACATCCTCGCTTCTAACCTCACCCCACCTTCAGCCAAGGTCGGAGTTCAAACCCTCTACTTCCTGCCCGACGTGGTTTTGGTCGTTCATGGCAAAAGTGTCGGCGCGGTGGGTTATGCGGATCTCACGCTTCGATGGCAGGACTCGAACTTCATCGAGGAGGGAATGGTGCCGAGGGACGCCGCGGTCATTGGTCAGACTTGGAAGCATCCCAACAAAAACGGCGGCCCAGATCGGCGCTTTAAGGACAATCGGCAAATTCCGATTTGTCGCTATGAAGTGCTGCACTTCAACAGCGCGTCCGGTCTCAACGAATTGCTGGAATTCTCAAAGACGGGTGTAAGCCCGCCCTTCATCGAGGCCGTTCACGCTCTCGCCGCCATCAACGGCCGACTAGCTGTACCGAAACTCGCGGCGGAGTAGGGGCGCCTAGAGCCCCAGCCCCAGTCCGCCCCGCGCCTTGGGCGGGTTGATGTGGCCGGCCTCGCGGGCGCGGGTCCAGCTCAGCTTTTCGACGTTTTCGCGGAAGGCGAAGCGGAGGATGTGGTCGGCGACCACCTGCTCCAGCTTCTCCAGGGCCTCGAAGTCGTCAGCCTCGACGGTCATGTCGAGGCCTTCGGCGTCGGCGGTCATGCGGCAGGGCCCGAGCGGCAGCGGAAAGGCCGCCGTGGTCTCGGTCAACTCGACCTCGAACTTGTGGCCCCAGTGCTTGGCCAGCTGGGTCATGTAGCGGGCGGCCTTGTCGGTGACGAGGCGGGCGTGGCTCTGCATGGCTCTGCTCCTTGGCTCCCCGACGTCAGACAGCTTCGATCGCCGCGGCCGCGTCGTCCAGGGCCTTGGCGACAGCCGCGATCTGCTCGGCCGACAGGCTGCCGGCGTGCAGCTTCAGCCGCAGGGCGGTCTTGAGGTTCTCGCGGGCCCGCAGGATCTGCGGCGCGAAGGCGGCGCTGCGCGAGGCGGCTTCGGCCATGCGGGCGAAGAGGCCGTTCACCGGCTGGGCGTTGGCTTCCAGGAAGGCCTGGCCTTCGTCGGTGATGGTGTAGAGCTTCTTGCCGCCGCCGGCGTCGGTCGCGGCCACGTAGCCCAGCTCTTCCAGCAGGGTCAGGGTCGGGTAGATCACGCCGGGGCTGGGGCTGTAGGCGCCGCCGGCCGCGGTCTCGACCGCCTTGATCAGTTCGTAGCCGTGGCTGGGCTTCTCGGCGATCAGCTTCAGGACCACGAGGCGCAGGTCGCCGTGGTCGAAGAACCGGCCGCCGCCGCGCGGACCGCCGCGGCCGAAGCCCCGACCGCCCATGCCGCCGCCGTGTTCGCGACCGTCGAAGCCGAAGGGATGGCGGCTGTGATGACCGCCGTGGCGGCCGTGGTGGGGATGATGATGACGTCCAAACATGTATGCTCTTTCGATGCAGTTTCGTTATATCGAAATGATAGATATATCGAAATCGCGGACGGTCAAGAGCTATTTAGATATATCTGATGCTATCGAATGCGACGGGCTGTCGCAGGCGGGGACGCCGAGGCCTCAGGCCGCCCGCAGGGTCTCGGCCAGCAGGCGGCCCTCGGCGGCGCGGCTGGAACCGGCCCGCCAGGCGACGACGATCTCGCGGCTGGACTGGGCCGTGTTCAGCGGTCGCACCGTCACCGGGGCGTTCTCGGCCAGGCCCGCCTGCACCGCCATGGCCGGCAGGAACGACACGCCCAGGCCCGAGCCGATCATCTGCACCAGGGTGGGCAGCGAGGTGGCCGCGAAGCTTTCGTCCTCGCCATTGGCCTTGGGCGGTTCCAGGCCGCAGGCCGACAGGGCGTGGTCGCGCAGGCAGTGGCCGTCTTCGAGCAGGATCAGCTCCTGGCCGTCGAGGCTGGAAGGATCGACCCGCTCCTGCAGAGCCATCGGGTGATTGGCCGGCGCGGCGGCCAGCAGTTCGTCGTCCTCGACATGGGCCCAGTCCAGACCGCTCATGTCGTAGGGCAGGGCGATCAGGGCCGCGTCCAGCGAGCCGGCCTTCAGCGAGGCGATCAGGCGCTGGGTCAGGTCCTCGCGAAGGAAGAGGCGCAGCTTGGGAAACTGGTCGCGCAGCATCGGCAGGGCGCGCGGCAGCAGGTAGGGCGCCACGGTCGGGATCACGCCCAGCCGGAAACGCCCGGCCAGCGGCTGGCCCGCCCCGCGGGCGGCCTGCACCAGGTCTTCGGTCTGGGCGAGAATGGCGGTGGCCCGGCGCACGGCCTCCTGGCCGGCGGCGGTCAGGATCACCCCCGAGCGGGCGCGGTCCACCACCGGCGCGCCGAGGATCTTCTCCAGTTCCTGGATCCCGGCCGACAGGGTGGGCTGGGTGACATAGCAGGCCTCGGCGGCCCGGCTGAACGAGCCGTGCTCGGACAGGAGCTTCAGATATTGCATCTGGCGAAGGGTCGGGAGCATGGCTTACGATATAGGCCGCCTCTATCGAAACTCCAAAAGCAATCGAACCGATTTCGGGCTCGTCGCCGGCGAACGATCGTGCGCATGTCGCCCGCGGCCCATCCAGCGCCTAAAGAACGCCCATGCCCTTCCCTGCCCTCCCCTAAAGCGCCGCTTTCACCGCCTTGGCGAACGCCGCCCCGTGGTCGTGGGCGTGCTCGAGGAAGAGATCCGGCTCGATGATCTCCAGCTCCATCAGTTGCGGGGTGTGGTCGAGGCCGCGGATCAGGTCGACGCGGGCGTAGGTCAGGGGCGCTCCGACGGCGTCCAGCACCATGCGGGCGGCGTGCAGGGCCTCGGGCTCGGGCGCGATCTCGCTGACCTTGCCGCCGTACTGCGGCTGCACCCGGAAGTCGCCGGGCACGGCCACCTTGGTCACCGCATGGCTGAAGACCCCGTCGAAGAAGAACAGCGACAGCTCCCCCTCCTCGCCCACCGCCGGCAGGAACGGCTGGATCAGGGCCGGGCCGGTGGGCGCGCCGGAGAGGTCGAAGTCGCGACCCAGCTTCACCGTCTGGTGCGAGCCGCCGGAAACCTGGGGCTTGGCGACGACGACATCGACCTGGAAGCGATCGCGGGCCTCCACGACGGCTTCGGGCGTGACCTTGTCCAGCGTGATCGTCGGCACCACCGGCGCGCCCTTGGCGGCCAGTTCCGGCAGATAGGTCTTGGCCGTGTTCCAGCGCAGCAGCGACGGCGGGTTGGCCGTGCGCATGCCGCCAGCCTCCAGGGCGTCGAGCCGCGCGTACCATTCGGGCTCGCGATGGTGATAGCCCCAGCTGAGCAGCGGCAGGACGATCCCCTGCCCGTCCGCATCGACCGGATCTGTCCAGGAGCGCGACGCGACGGTCAGGCCCAGGGTGCGTAAGGGCGTCGCCAGACGCTCGAACAGCGGCGGCCAGCTCTGGGCGAAGCGCGGTTCGTCGGCGGCGGGGACCAGGATCAGGACGTCGGGGCGGGCGGTGCTCATGCCCCCAGGGTTAGAAAGCCGCACCGTATCGGGCAAGCCCCGCGTTGCCTTGCCGGCCCCGTTCCTTTACTTGCCAACGGTTCTCTTTTCGCAGTCCCTATCGGAACCCCTCATGACCGCCCTCTACGACGTCGCCGCCATCGGCAACGCCATCGTCGACGTCATCGCCCAGTGCGACGACGCCTTCCTGGACGCGCAAGGGTTGGTCAAGGGCTCGATGGCGCTGATCGACACGACGCGCGCGACCAGCCTGTACGACGCCATGGCCGCCGGCATCGAGGCCTCGGGCGGCAGCGCCGGCAACACCGTGGCGGGCGTGGCCAGCTTCGGCGGCAAGGCCGCCTTCATCGGCAAGGTCGCCGACGACCAGCTGGGCCGCGTCTTCACCCACGACATGCGCGCCATCGGCGGCACCTTCACCACCCCGCCGCTGGCGGAAGGCCCGGCCACCGCCCAGTGCCTGATCAACGTCACCCCCGACGCCCAGCGCACCATGTCGACCTATCTGGGCGCCTGCGTCGAACTGACCGCCGCCGACGTCGACCCGGCCATCATCGAGGCCGCCCAGTACGCCTATCTCGAAGGCTATCTGTTCGACCCGCTGGAAGCCCGCCGCGCCTTCGCCAAGGCCGCCGCTCTGAGCCATGGCTCGGGCCGGAGGATCGCCATCACGCTTTCGGACAGCTTCGTCGTGGATCGTCACCGCGAGGCCCTGCTGGGCTTCGTCGAGACCCAGTGCGACATCGTCTTCGCCAACGCCTCCGAAGTGTGCGCCCTGTTCCAGACCGACGATTTCGATGCGGCCGTGAAGGAACTGGCCAAGCGGGTCGAGATCGCCGCCGTCACCCGAAGCGAAAAGGGTTCGGTGGTCGCCCAAGGCGACAGCGTCCATGAAATCTCGGCCTTCCCCGTGGAAAAAGTCGTGGACACGACGGGCGCGGGCGACCAATACGCCGCAGGTTTCCTCTACGGCCTCTCCCAGGGCCGCTCGCTGGCCGACTGCGGCAAGCTGGGCTCCCTGGCCGCCGCAGAGGTCATCGCCCACTATGGTCCGCGTCCGCAGGTCAAGCTGCGCGACCTGGCCGCCCAGAACGGACTCTAACCACCCAAGGCCCGCCCGGGCCTTCAAGGACGAAGCATGGCCCGCACCGCTGAAGTGGTCCGCGAGACGAAAGAGACCCAGATCCGGGTCTGGATCGATCTCGACGGGACCGGCGCCTCGACGATCTCCACCGGCATTGGTTTCTACGACCATATGCTGGAGAGCTTCGCGCGCCACGGCGGCTTCGACCTGAAGATCGAGACCAAGGGCGACCTGCACATCGACATGCACCACACGGTGGAAGACACCGGGATCGTGCTGGGTCAGGCGATCAACAAGGCGCTGGACGGCTTCAAGGGCATCCGGCGCTTCGGCCACGCCTACATCCCGATGGACGAGACCCTGACGCGCTGCGCCATCGATCTGTCCAACCGCGCCTATCTGATCTGGAAGGTCGAGTTCAAGCGGCCCAAGGTCGGCGAGATGGACACCGAGCTCTTCAAGGAGTTCCATCACGCGTTCGCCATGAACTGCGGGGCGTGCATCCATCTGGAGACGCTGTACGGCGACAACACCCACCACGTGGCGGAGAGCGGCTTCAAGGCGCTTGCCCGGGCCCTGCGTCAGGCGGTGGAGTTCGATCCGAAGACCGGCGGCCAGGCGCCGTCGACCAAGGGCGTGCTGTAGGTTCCATGCAAACTCTCGCCCTGATCGACTACGGGTCGGGCAACCTGCGATCTGCGGAGAAGGCCTTGAACGAGGCCGCCCGCCGACGCGGCGTCGCCGCCTCCATCGTCGTCACCGCCGATCCCGACCTCGTGGCCAAGGCCGACCGGGTGTTCCTGCCCGGCGTCGGGGCCTTCGCCTCGTGCCGCGCGGGCCTGGACGCCTCGGGCGTGTTCGAGGCCATGAACGAGGCCGTGCACCAGCGCGGCGCGCCGTTCATGGGCATCTGCGTCGGCCATCAGCTGCTGGCCACCGAAGGTCTCGAGTTCGGCGTCACGCCGGGCCTCGACTGGATCGGCGGCCAGGTGAAGAAGCTTCACCCGGCCGATCCCTCGCTGACCATCCCGCACATGGGCTGGAACGCGATCGCCTTCTCGCGCGCTCACGCCCTGTTCGCGGGCATCGAGGACGGCGCCCACATGTACTACGCCAATTCCTTTGCCCTGGCGGCGGCCGATCCGGCCGACGTGGTGGCGACCAGCGACCACGGCGGCGCGTTCGTCGCGGCGGTGGCCAAGGGGAATGTCGCGGGCGTACAATTCCACCCCGAAAAATCACAAGCCGCCGGGCTCGCCCTGCTCGCCAACTTCCTGGAATGGCGCCCATGATCCTCTATCCCGCCATCGACCTGAAGGACGGCCAGTGCGTGCGCCTGCTACACGGCGACATGGACAAGGCCACGGTCTTCAACAACAGCCCGGCCGACCAGGCCCAGCGCTTCGTCAAGGACGGCTTCTCGTGGCTGCACGTCGTTGACCTGAACGGCGCCATCGAAGGCAAGTCGGTGAACACCGCCGCCGTGCAGTCGATCCTGGAGTCGATCTCGATCCCGGTGCAGCTGGGCGGCGGCATCCGCACCCTGGAAGGCATCGAGGCCTGGATCGAGGCCGGCGTGTCGCGCGTCATCCTCGGCACCGTGGCCGTCCACGATCCGGACCTGGTCCGCAAGGCCGCCCGCCTGTGGCCCGAGCAGATCGCCGTGGCCGTCGACGTGCGTGACGGCAAGGTCGCCATCGACGGCTGGACCGGCCTGTCGGACATCGACGCCATCACCCTGGGCAAGCGCTTCGAGGACGTGGGCGTGGCCGCCCTGATCGTCACCGACATCAGCCGCGACGGCGCCCTGACCGGCGTCAACGTCGAGGGCGTGGGCGAACTGGCCGACGCGGTCTCGATCCCCGTCATCGCCTCGGGCGGCGTCGCCTCGGTGGCCGACATCGAGCGACTGAAGGCCCGCAAGGGCGTCGAGGTCGCCGGCGCCATCCTGGGCCGATCGCTCTACGCCGGCACGATCAAGCCCTCCGAAGCCCTGGTCGCGGCGGCGCTCTGATGCTGAAGACCCGGATCATTCCTTGCCTCGACGTCAAGGACGGCCGGGTCGTCAAGGGCGTCAACTTCGTCGACCTGCGCGACGCCGGCGACCCCGTCGAGCAGGCCGCGGCCTATGACGCGGCCGGCGCCGACGAACTGATGTTCCTCGACATCACCGCGTCCAGCGAAGGCCGCGGCCTGATCCTGGACGTCATTTCGCGCACCGCCGAGGTCTGCTTCATGCCCGTCTCGGTGGGCGGGGGCGTGCGCCAGGTGGCCGACATGCGCCGCCTGCTGCTGGCCGGCGCCGACAAGGTCTCGACCAACACCGCCGCCGTCGAGAACCCCGACCTGATCGCCGCCGGCGCCGACGCCTTCGGGGCCCAGTGCGTGGTGGTTGCCATCGACGCCAAGGCCCGGCCGGACGGCTCCGGCTGGAACGTCTGGACCTATGGCGGCCGCAAGGACACCGGCCTCGACGTCGTCGACTGGGCCGCCAAGGTGGTCGAGCGCGGCGCGGGCGAGATCCTGCTGACCTCGATGGACCGCGACGGGGCCAAGATCGGCTACGACATCCCGCTGCTGCAGGCGGTGACGGGCGCGGTGAACGTGCCGGTGATCGCCTCGGGCGGCGCGGGCAAGACCGAGCACCTGGTCGAAGCCGCCCGCGACGGCCACGCCGCCGCCGTGCTGGCCGCCTCGATCTTCCATTTCGGCGAGATCTCGATCGGCGAGGCCAAGGCCGCCATGGCCGCCGCCGGCGTGCCGGTGCGCCTGGATCCGGCGCGGGCGGTCGCATGAGCCGGCTGTTCGAAGTCCTGGAGCGGCTGGCCGCCACCGTCGAGAGCCGCAAGGGTGGCGATCCGAGCGCGTCCTACACCGCCAAGCTGCTGAACGATCCGGCCCTGGCCGCCAAGAAGCTGGGCGAGGAAGCCGTCGAGACGGTGATCGCCGCCGTGGCGCAGGGTCCCGAGGCCCTGGCCTCGGAAAGCGCCGACCTGCTGTATCACTGGCTGGCGCTGATGGCGGCTTCCGGCGTGTCGCTGGACGCCGTGGCCGAGAAGCTGGAAGCCCGCGAAGGGACCTCTGGGCACGCGGAGAAAGCGTCGCGAGGCAGCTGATCCTGACCCCTCTCCAGAGGGAGAGGGAGCAGACCTGCCCATCTACCCCTTACGCTTCAGCGCCACGTAGAGAGCGCCCTCGCCGCCGTGGCGCTGGTCGGCCGGCGACACCCCGGCGATCATCTCGCGCAGGACCGGAGCGGCCAGCCATTCGGGCGTGCGCTGGCGCAGGACGCCGTGGCCGACCTTGCCCTTGCCGGTGATCACCAGCACCGCCCGATGGCCGTCGTCGAACGCCCGGCGGATGAACCGCTCCAAGGTCGCTCGGGCCTGGTCCTGATCGAGGCCGTGCATGTCGAGGCGAGCGCCGATCGGATCGTGGGCCTTGGCGATGCGGCGATGGCGGTTGGGCTCGATGCGTTCGGGCGGCGGCTTGGACGCCTTGGGCTTGGGCTTGAGCGCCGGAATGTCGGCCGGATCGATGCGCAGCGGGGCGATCGAGGCCAGGCGGGTCGGCGGAGCGACCTCGGCGGCGTGACCCATCAGCTCGGCCTTGGCCGGACGAACCTTGACCTTGGCGCGCATCTTCAACGGCGTCTCGCCGGCCTTGGCGCGCACCGTGGAGGCCACCAGCCGCCAGAGGCGCTGGCCGTCGTCGTCGGGCGGCCGCTTGCTCATCGGATCAGGCCCCGGGGATCAGGATTGCGGCTGAGGGACCAGACGCCACAGGCGCAGGTCGTGACGCACGCGGCCGGCCTCGGTTCCCGCCGCCTGGCCGGTGCCCATGTAGAGGTCGGCCCGCACCGCGCCCTTGATGGCGCCGCCGGTGTCCAGCGCCACCACGGCCCGGCGATAGGTCGGGAAGGCCCCGGTCAGCTTGGGAGCGCTGGCGTCGATCCAGTAGAGGCCGCCCAGGGCGTTCTGGCTGGGATCGACGGCGATGGCGCGGCCCGCCGGCAGCGGCACGTTGGCGGCGCCGGTGGCCTGGCGGCCGTCGTCGGGCAGGGTCTGGAAGAACACGTAGCGCGGGTTCAGCCGCATGATCTCGTCGGCCTTGGGACCGCGATTGGCCGCCAGCCAGCCGCGGATCGCCTCGCCCGAGGTGTCGCCGTCGGCCAGCAGGCCACGATCGCGCATGGCGGTGGCGATGCCGGTGAAGGGCTTGCCGTTATGGGCGGCGAAGGCCGCGCGCACGCGGCGGCCGTCGGGCAGGGTCAGAACGCCCGAGCCCTGGATCTGCAGGAAGAACAGGTCCTCGGGCCGCAGCCAGGCCAGCGGCCGGTCCAGCGGCGAGGCCTCGATGGCGGCGCGGTCGTCATAGGGGGTGAAGGTCCCGCCGGCGACGCGGCCGGCCACGGTCTTGCCCTTCAGGGTCGGATCGAAGGCGCCCAGGTCGAGCATGACCAGGTCGGCCGGACGCCCGCGCATCGGGGCGCTGAACTCGGCCGAACGCGACATCCGCGCCTCGTATTCCGGCGCGAAATAGGCGGTCAGCAAGCCCTGGCCGGCGATCGGCTCGGGACGGAAATTGGCTTCCAGGAACAGGCGCGCCCGGGCGTCGTCGACCGGCCCGGCCTGCTTGGCCTTCCGGCACACCTCGGCCGTGGGCGGATCCTTGGCGACGCCGCAGGTCTCGCGGAAGGCCTGCAGGGCGGCGGCGTGGTCTTCCTCGTTCCAGCCCTGCAGCGCCGAGAAGCCGGCCCCTGAAGAGACCGGCGGAGTGGGTTGCGGCCGAGGCGTCGGGGTCGTCGAGGGCGGGATCGGCGCCGTCGGAGTGATCGGCAGGGGCGGCGCGGCCGTCGTACAGGCGGCCAGAACCAGGGCGGCCGCCGCGGCGGTCAGGACGGAACGCAACATCAGGCCTCGGCGACCGCGACGCGCACCAGGGTCCAGTTGGGATTGCGGCTCTTGAGATCGCGCTCGAAGGTCCACATGTCGGCCGTGCGGCGATCGTCCACCGCCTCGCCGGCGGCGCTGGTCGAGCGGGTGCGCACCTCGCCGAGGATCCGCACCACCGCGCGGCCCACGTCGCCCTCGACCGAGGCGCTGTCGAGATCCACGCGCGGCAGGGTCAGCAGCTCGACGCTCTCGGTGCGGCCCTCGGCCTCGCGAGCGACGATCGCGCCCTCGAAATTGGCCATGACGTCAGGCGCCAGCAACGGCCGGAGGGTTTCGCGATCGCCGGCGGCGAAGGCCTTGAGGATCATCTCGTAGGCCTGGCGGGCGCCCACCAGGAATCGGCCGACGTCGAAGTCGGGCTGGCGCGCGCGCAGGGCGGCGACGCCGGTGGCGGCCACCGGGGCCACGGTCTCCGGGTTTTCGGCCGGGCGACCGGCGGCTGGAGCGGCCACGGCGGCGGGCGTGTCCTCGGGCTGACGCCCGATCCGCCGGCCAAGCACGGCGTAGAGCTGGTAGAGGACGACAGCGGCGAGCACCGCGAAGACGATCAGTTCAGTCACGACAAATTCCGCATCGGGCCGTCGATGGCGACGACAGCCTTCCTATATAGGCGAAGCGACCGCCCGCGTCAGGCGCCTGACGTTGCACGGCGTTCTCGCACATGTTAGCAGCGCCGCTCACGCCTAAGGCCGGGCGACCCGCGCCGAACACGGAAAACGTTCATGACCGACACCATCGGCGCTCCGCCCGCCGCCCAGGACGACAACGAAGCGGCCGCCGCCGGCATCCGCATCGTCGCCCAGTTCGTTCGCGACCTCTCGTTCGAAAACCCGCTGGCTCCGGACTCGCTCCGCGCCGCCGCCGACCAGCCCGCCATCGACATGGGCGTCGAGATGAACGCCCGCGGCCGCAATGACGGCCTGTTCGAAGTGGACCTGAAGCTGTCGGCCCGCGCCACGCGCGGCGAGACCGCCGTGTTCCACGTCGAGGTCGTCTACGGCGGCCTGTTCCACATCACCGGCGTGCCGGAAGAAGCCCTCGAGCAGGTCCTGCTGATCGAGTGCCCGCGCTTCCTGTTCCCGTTCGCCCGTCGCCTGATCGCCGACGTGACCAGCGAAGGCGGCTTCCCGCCCTTCCTGATCGACCCGATCGACTTCGGCGGCGTCTACGCCGCGCGCAAGGCCCAGGCCGAAGGCGCGCCGATCGGCAACGCCTGATCCAGGCGCGATCGCTGAATTGAAGAAGGCCCGGAGCGAAAGCCCCGGGCCTTTCTTTTTGCTCGCCCGTCGGCGGCGCGGCTACGGCTGCAGCCGGTAGCCGCCCGCCTCGGTGATCAGGATCCGCGCCACGGCCGGATCGGGCTCGATCTTCTGGCGCAGGCGATAGACGTGAGTCTCCAGCGTGTGGGTGGTGACGCCGGCGTTGTAGCCCCAGACCTCGGTCAGCAGCTCCTCGCGCGACACCGGCTTGGAGCCGGCGCGGTAGAGGTACTTGAGGATGTTGGTTTCCTTCTCGGTCAGCCGCACCTTCTTCTGCTTGTCGTCGACGAGCAGCTTGGCGGACGGCCGGAACTCGTAGGGACCGATGCGGAACAGCGCGTCCTCCGAGGCCTCGTAGCTGCGCAGCTGGGCGCGGATGCGGGCCAGCAGCACCCCGAAGCGGAAGGGCTTGGTGACATAGTCGTTGGCGCCCGATTCCAGGCCCAGGATGGTGTCGCTGTCGCTGGCGGCGGCCGTCAGCATGATCACCGGCGCGGTGACGCCGTTCTTGCGCATCAGCCGGCAGGCCTCGCGGCCGTCCATGTCGGGCAGGTCGACGTCGAGCAGGATCAGGTCCGGCTTGATCTCGCGGGCCTGGCGCACGCCTTCGCCGGCGGTGGCGCATTCGGCCACGGCGAATTCCTCGTGCAGGGCGAGCTGTTCGGCCAAGGCGCCGCGCAGATCGTCGTCGTCGTCGATGAGAAGCAGGGTCTTGCGTTGCGCCATGAGCCGGAACATGACCGCTGCGAGGCCCGGCGCCAAGGGGCGCGGCTTGCGGGAGCGGGGTTTGCGATGATCTTCCAGGCGTATTCGGACGGAACGATCGATCTGGGCGACGGCCGGAGCGTGCGCTGCGCCCTCGGCAAGGCCGGCGTCATCGCCGCAACCGACAAGCGCGAGGGCGACAACCGAAGCCCGCTGGGGACCTGGAGCATCCGCAAGGTGCTCTACCGCCCCGACGTCTATCCAAACGGCCCCGCGACGGCCCTGCCCGTCGCGCCGATCGCGCCGGACGACGGCTGGTGCGATGCGCCCGGCGACCCGAACTACAATCGACCGGTGAAACTGCCCTACCCGGCCAGCGCCGAGCGGATGTGGCGCGAGGATTCGGTCTACGACCTGGTCGGCGTCCTGGCCCACAACGACGATCCGCCGGTTCCGGGCATGGGCTCGGCGATCTTCCTGCACCTGGCGCGGGAGGGATATCCGGGCACGGAAGGCTGCGTGGCCCTGGCGCGGGCGGACATCGAGGCGCTGCTGGCGAAGGCCCAGCCGGGGGATGCGATCGGGATCTCGGAGGCGTGAGCTCAAGACGTCTGGCCCTGTGAGGTGATCCTTCTCCCCTTGCGGGAGAGGGCACGGGTCGGCGGCCTCCCGTGGCGATCCACGAAAGTTGGCGGGGAGGCGCGGAGCGACCGGGCGGAGCCCGGAGACCGTATGGTTTGTTTGCGTTTCGGCTTCGTCAGACCGCTCCGCCGCATCGTAGGCTCGAAGGACCGGGGGCGCGGGCCTCTTTCAGCCCTGGACCCGGTTGTCCCTCGGACGGGCAGGATCAATAGCCCCGCGGTGATCCGGCGGCGCCTCGGCTGATCCTGTTAGGCCGGTTTGAAACGATCCCGGCCCTGTCGACCCGCAAGTCTCGTCACGGAACGGCTTGGCGGCCCAATCACGCCTTCTGAGCGATCCTGCAAACCCGCCCTTCCCATGACGCCCCAAGCGGCCCCGCTCGATGCGATCCACAGCCGCTAACTCGGGCCGGTACCAAGAGCCCTCCCCATGGCTGGGATGGCTTTGATTATGGGGCGGGTTGAGTGGGGGAGGATAAGTTGGGATTATAAAGTTGTAGGGCGTTGAGTTCGCTGAACTCTTTTCCGCATTCGCCGTGTGAGCAGCGTGCGTATCCCTCGACCCTTCTCCCCTTGCGGGAGAAGGTGGCGGCCTAAGGCCGACGGATGAGGGGTCTCTCAGACATCGGACATCGCGCCCGGCCTGACCGCCGCACGCGGTTTTCAGTTTTGAGAGACCCCTCACCCGACCTGCTTCGCAGGCCACCCTCTCCCGCAGGGGGAGAGGGATCAGCGGTCGTGGGTTTCAGAAAAAGCCTGGGTCCCCGCTTTCGCGGGGATTTTACGGGAGGAGGAAGCGGTCAGGCGCTGGGGCTTTCCCTTCAAGCGGAGAAACCTCTACCGCGCCCCGAACAGCGCCGAGCCCACGCGCACCGAGGTGGCTCCACAGGCGATGGCGGTTTCGAAGTCGTCGCTCATGCCCATGGAGAGCTTCGCAAGGCCGTTGCGGGCGGCGATCTGCGCCAGCAGCCGGAAGTGCGGCGCGGGATCCTCGTCGGCCGGCGGGATGCACATCAGGCCTTCCACGGCGAGGCCGTAGGTCCCTCGGCAAACGGCGATGAAGGTATCAGCGTCGGCGGGGTTGATCCCGGCCTTCTGCGGCTCCTCGCCGGTGTTGACCTGGACGTAGAGGCGCGGGGCCCTGCCCTGGGCCTGGACCTCGTCGGCCAGCACGCGGGCCAGCTTTTCCCGATCCAGGGTCTCGATGACGTCGAAGAAGGCCACCGCGTCGCGGGCCTTGTTGGTCTGCAGGGGGCCGATCAGGCGCAGTTCGATCTCGCCGCGACGCGCGCTCCAGCGCTCCTTGGCCTCCTGCACGCGGTTCTCGCCGAAAACCCGCTGGCCCCCGTCGAAGACCGGGGCGATATGGTCCCAGGGCTGCAGCTTCGACACCGCCACCAGTTGGACGGCGTCGGCGGCGCGGCCGGCGGCCTTCGCGGCGGCGGCGATGCGGGACTGGATGGAGATCAGGGCTTCGGACATGGCGGACCAGGAAACGGACAGTCTGGAGACCCTCTCTAGAACGGTCGCGCGGCTTCGCCCATGGGCCTGGTCCGGCGATCCCCTGCCCCGGCTGCTGTTTTTCACCGATCCGGTCCGCACGCCCGATCCGGAAGGCGTCGCCGAGCGCCTACCGGCGGGAGCCGGGATCGTCTACCGCCCGTTCGACGCCGCCGACGCGATCGAGCGCGGCCTGCGTCTCGCCGAGATCGCTCGCCATCGCGGCCTGCTGCTGCTGGCCGGCGCCGATCCGGCCCTGGGCGAAGCGATCGGCGCGCATGGGGTGCACCTGCCCCAGCGCCTGGCCAAGACCGCCCCGGCGATCCGCACGGCCCATCCGACCTGGCGGCTGACGGCGGCGGCGCACGATGCAACCGCGGCGCGGGCGGCCGAACTGGCCGGGGTCGAAGCGCTGGTGGTCTCTCCGGTCTTTGCCAGCAACAGCCCCTCGGCAGGGACGCCACTGGGGGTCGAGGGTCTGGCCGCGATCGCCGCGCAAACGGCCCTGCCCGCCTATGCCTTGGGGGGCGTCAATGCGCGGACCGCCGACGCGCTGGTCGGCGCGGGCGTCTATGGTCTGGCGGGGATCGAAGGGTTCGGCGTCTAGAGCCGCCCCTCATTCCGTCATTCCCGCCCTTGTGGCGGGAACCCCTCGGTCAACCGCAAGGGCGGATGGGGCGGACTGCTGAGCAGTCCGCTGGCGCTTCACCTGCGAACGGAACCAGGGGTTCCCGCCACAAGGGCGGGAATGACGGGAGTTTTATAGGTTGGGGATCGAGCGCGAAGCTCGGATCAGAACTTGAACGCCGTCTCGAGCTTCACGCGCGGGGCGGGCTCGCGGGTTTCGTTCTTGCGGGCGGCCACGGCGGGGTTGTTCTCGCCCAGGGCCACGGCGCCGCCGACGCGGATCGACGGGGTGACCTTGAAGTAGGCCCCGGCCTGGACGTCCTTCAGCTCCATGTCGCGGCCGACGGGCTGGTCGAGGTCGAGCTTGAGGCCCCACTTGCCCTTGCGGGCGTCGAATTCGAGGGTCTTCTTCGGGCCTTGCGGGCTGAAGGGCGCGCCCTGCGAACCGGTGAAGTCGTTCTTGACGGAGAAGTCGGCGGTGGCGGGCGCGGTGCGGGTCTTCGTCTGGGCGTGCGCGATCGAGGCCGATCCCGTCAGGATCAGCGCGGCGGCGGCGCCTGCCATTACGAATTGGGTCGCGACCTTCGTCACTCGACACCTGTCCCCAAAATTACCCCTGCCCGAACCCTATATAGGCACGGACACCCTGAACGCCGAATAAAGGCCTGAATACAACGCGGTCAACAGGGCTTGGATCACGCGGATCGTCGCAGGTTACGATTCAAGCGGCGCCTGTGGCGGTCATGTCACGCGATTCCTGTTTTGACGCGGCGCGGCCATGCTATAGAGCCGTTCCGGCTGCGGGGGCGCGCCTGGGCTGCGCGCACGCGCCGGCAGACATTTGGAGCAAGGTACTATGGCGTTTGAGCGTGGGTCGGTGTTGCGCGGCGTCGCCGCTGGCGTTCTGGCGCTGTCGGTTCTCGGCGTTGGCGCTTGCAGCAGCAACAAGCCGCCCAAGACCTTCACGACCCAGAGCGAAGAGCCGGGCTTCCAGCCCTTTGGCCTCTTCAAGAAGAGCGCGCCCAAGACCGCCCCGAGCGAAGGCTCGATCGGCGTTAACGGCTTCCTGTGGCGCGCGTCGCTGGACACCCTGGCGTTCATGCCGCTGGCCTCGGCCGACCCGTACGGCGGCGTGATCGTCACCGACTGGTACGTGAACCCCGAAAAGCCGGAAGAGCGGTTCAAGGCGACCGTCTACATCCTCGACACCCGCCTGCGCGCCGATGGTCTGAACGTGACCATCTTCAAGCAGGCCAAGGACGCTTCGGGCGCCTGGGTCGACACGGCGGCCGCGGACCAGACCGCGACCGACATCGAGAACGCCATCCTGACGCGCGCGCGCCAGCTTCGCCTCTCGAACATCAAGAACTAAGGACCTTTCGTCCTTCGCACGCCTTTCGGGAGCTCCCTGGCGACAAGGGGCTCCCGTTCGCATATTTAGGCGCGCCCGGACCGCGAAACCGCTTATGACCATTGCGGAACGCGCCCGAGGCGCATCGACCGCAAGCATCTCTGGTTTCCATGGCCCGCTACAATCCCAAAGACACCGAGCCGAAGTGGCGTGAACGCTGGGCGCAAGCCGAGACCTTCCTGACGCCGATCACCCCGGATGCGCGGCCGAAATACTACGTGCTCGAGATGTTCCCCTATCCGTCGGGGCGCATCCACATGGGCCACGTGCGCAACTACGCCATGGGCGACGTCGTGGCCCGCTACAAGCGCGCCCAGGGCTTCAACGTGTTGCACCCGATGGGCTGGGACGCTTTCGGCATGCCGGCCGAGAACGCCGCCATGGAGCGCGGCGTCCACCCCAAGGGCTGGACCTACGACAACATCGCCGCCATGCGCGAGCAGCTGAAGGCCCTGGGCCTGTCGGTCGACTGGTCGCGCGAGTTCGCCACCTGCGACCCGGAATATTACGGCAAGCAGCAGGCCTGGTTCCTGCGCCTGCTGAAGCGCGGCCTGGTCTATCGCAAGGAAGCCTCGGTCAACTGGGACCCGGTCGACATGACCGTGCTGGCCAATGAGCAGGTCATCGACGGCAAGGGCTGGCGCTCGGGCGCGACCGTGGAGAAGCGCAAGCTGACCCAGTGGTTCCTGCGCATCACCGACTACGCCGACGCCCTGATCGACGGCCTGAAGACCCTGGATCGCTGGCCCGAGAAGGTCCGCATCATGCAGGAGAACTGGATCGGCCGGTCCAAGGGCCTGCGGTTCAAGTTCCAGTTCGAGGGCGAAGCTCCGGACGGCCTGGCCGAGGGACTGGAGGTCTACACCACCCGTCCCGACACCCTGTTCGGCGCCAGCTTCGTGGGCATCGCCCCCGAGCACCCGCTGGCCGAGCAGCTGGCGGTCGAGAACCCCGACCTGCAGGCCTTCATCGCCGAATGCCGCAAGGGCGGCACTTCGGAAGCCGACATCGAGGGCGCCGAGAAGCTGGGTCGCGACACCGGCCTGCGGGTGAAGCACCCGCTGGACCCGTCGATCACCCTGCCCGTCTGGATCGCCAACTTCATCCTGATGGACTACGGCACCGGCGCGATCTTCGCCTGCCCGGCCCACGACCAGCGCGACCTGGACTTCGCCCGCAAGTACGACCTGCCGGTCAAGCCGGTGGTGCTGCCGGCGGGCGCGGATCCGGCCGAGTTCACGGTCGGCAAGGAGGCCTATGTCGGCCCCGGCAAGATCTTCAATTCGGAGTTCCTGGACGGGATGGACGTCGAGGCCGCCAAGGCCGAGGCGGTGGCCCGCATCGAGGCCGCCGGTCAGGGCCAGGGCGCGACCGTCTACCGCCTGCGCGACTGGGGCGTCTCGCGCCAGCGCTACTGGGGCTGCCCGATCCCGGTCATCCACTGCGAGGCCTGCGGCCCGGTGTCGGTGCCGGAAGACCAGCTGCCGGTGGTGCTGCCCGAGGACGTCACCTTCGATCCCAACAAGCCGGGCAACCCGCTGGTGCGGCACCCGACCTGGAAGCACGTCAATTGCCCGTCGTGCGGCGCCCCGGCCGAGCGCGAAACCGACACGCTGGACACCTTCGTCGACAGCAGCTGGTACTTCGCCCGCTTCACCGATCCGACCGCGGCCGAGCCGATCGACAAGGCCTGCGCCGACCACTGGATGCCGGTCGACCAGTATATCGGCGGCGTCGAGCACGCGGTGCTGCACCTGCTGTACGCCCGCTTCATCACCAAGGCGCTGAAGGACGAGGGCCTGCTGTCGGTGGACGAGCCGTTCGCGGGCCTGTTCACCCAGGGCATGGTCACCCACGAGGCCTACAAGAACGAGGCCGGCGAGTGGGTCGAGCCGTCGGACGTGGTGATCACGGCCGAGGGCGCCAGCCGCACCGCCAAGCACGCCAAGACCGGCGCGCCGATCGTCATCGGCGACATCGAGAAGATGTCGAAGTCGAAGAAGAACGTCGTCGCTCCGGAAGACATCTTCGAGGCCTACGGCGTCGACGCCGCGCGCCTGTTCGTGATGAGCGACAGCCCGCCCGAGCGCGACGTGCAGTGGACCAACAGCGGCGTGGAGGGCTCCTGGCGCTTCACCCACCGCCTGTGGAACGAGTTCGACAGCCAGCCGGCCGGCGACTTCGCCCACGACGAGGCCGACGAGACGGCCCTGGCCCTGCGCAAGGCGGCCCACAAGCTGATCGGCTTCGTCACCGACAGCATCGAGGGCTTCCGCTTCAACAGCGGCGTGGCGCGCCTGTACGAGTTCCTGAACGCCCTGAAGGCCGCTCCGGCTGAAGGCGCTTCGCAAGCCGTGCTGGCGGCCCGCGCCGAGGCCCTGGACATCCTGGCCCGCCTGGTCGCCCCGTTCACCCCTCACCTGGCCGAAGAGGCCTGGGTGCGTCTGGGTCGCGAGGGCATGGTGGTCGACGCCGCCTGGCCCAAGGCCGACCCGGCCCTGGCCGCCGACGACGAGCGCGTGCTGCCGATCCAGATCAACGGCAAGCGCCGCGGCGAGATCAAGGTCAAGGCCGGCGCCCCGGACGACGAGGTGCAGAAAATCGCTCTGGCGGATCCGGGCGTCATGGCCCACCTTGAGGGGGTCACGGTCCGCAAGGTGATCGTGGTCAAAGACCGCATCGTCAACATCGTGGCGAACTGATCCATGAAGCGTCTCCTGACGGCCGCCGCCCTCCTCTCGACCCTGGCCCTCTCGGCCTGCGGTTTCACCCCGCTCTACGCCCAGCACGGGGTCACCGGCGGGCTCGGCGCGATCGAGGTGGTGGCCGCCGAGGGCCGCGCCGGCTACCTGCTGCGCGAGCAGCTGGAAGACGCCCTGGCGCGCAACCCCAGCGTCCTGCCCTCGCACCGCCTGAGCTACACGGTGAAGGAAAACCGCTACGCCCGCGGCGTGCGCGTGGACAACGTGGCCAACCGCTACGAGCTCAACATGAAGGTCGACTGGAAGCTGGTCGACGCCACGACCGGCTCGGAGGTCCGCAAGGGCCAGACGATCGCCGTGGTGACCTACGATTCCGCCGACCAGCCCTATGCGGCCATCGCCGCCCAGCAGGACGGCCAGGAACGGGCCGCCGCCGAGGTGGCGCGCAAGATCCAGCTGGACCTCGCCGCCTGGCTGGCCGGCAAGGCGCCCGCCTGACCTCGTGGCCATTCTTTCCAAGCGGCAGGACGTCGAGCGGTTCCTGAAGGATCCGACCCCCGACGTCCGGGCCGTCGTCATCTACGGCAAGGATCGCGGCGTCGTGCGCGACCGCGCCACCCAGCTCGCCCACAAGGTGGTCGAGCGGCCCGACGATCCCTTCGACACCGCCCTGCTGACCGAGGGCGACCTCGACAGCCAGCCGGGCCGTCTGGAAGACGAGCTGGCCGCCCTGTCGATGATGGGCGGCAAGCGCCTGGTGCGCCTGCGCCTGATGGGCGAGAAGGCCGGTCCCGACAAGCAGGCCGCCGAGGCCCTCACCGCCCATGTCGAGGGCCGCCTGAACCCCGAGGCCTTCTTCCTGGTCGAGGCCGGGGCCCTGGGCCGCGACTCCGCCCTGCGCAAGACGGGTGAGAAGGCCAACGGCTGCTACGTCATCCCCTGCTACGAGGACGAGGTCGGCGACATGGCGCGCCTGACCCGCGACGCGCTGTCCAGGGACGGCGTCAGCCTCAACGGCGAGGCGCTCGACCTGTTCGTCAACCGCCTGCCCAAGGAGCGCGGCGTGGCCCGCGCCGAGATCGAACGGCTGGCGTTGTATCTCGGCCCCAACAGCGGCGTGGTGGCCACGCCGGCCGACCTGACCGACTTTCTCGGCGTCGAGCCCGAGGCTTCGCTGAGCGACGCCGCCGCCGACGCCTTCGGCGGCCGCATCGGTCCCGCCCAGGCCGGCCTGCGCCGCGCCGCCCAGGAGGGTGAAGGCGGCCCCGCGGCCGTGCGGGCCATGGGCTACTATCTGGGCCGCCTGCGCCGCACCCTGACCCTGCACAAGAACGGCGTGGATCTCGGGGCCGCCGCCAAGGCCTCGGGCGTGTTCTGGAAGACCGAGCGCGAGTTTCTGCGCCAGGCCCGCGCCTGGTCGCTCGAACATCTCCTGACCGTGCAGCAGGACATCCTGACCGCTGACAAGGCCTGCAAGACCTCCGGCTCGCCCGACCAGCTGATCGCCGAACGCCTGGCCCTGCAGATCGCCGGCCGCGCGCGGCGGCTGGGGCTGTAACGTCTTACGCCGAGCATCCCCGCGAAGACGGGGACCCAGACCGAACTCCGCAAGCCGGAAGACGCGAGATCGAGATTCGCTCCGAACGGCAAAGCCTTTTCGTCAGGCCCGCCGTCGATCTTGTGGAAAGTCGTCTGGAAACGGACGACCGATTTGACGGTCCGAATTCCACTTTCATCTTGCTGAGCAAGGGTTTAGCGCGAAATCAGCGCCGCCCCGCCCTCGCCTGTGGCGAACGGCGCGGCCCGATTATACGGCCGCGCCTTCTTCCGTGCGTGACAGAAGACCCTCAAGACGCCCCGTTTCAGGCGCCCCGGGTCAGGCGGTTGCAGAGGTCGTCCAGCTGCTCGAGCGTCGCATAGCGGACGATCAGCGAACCGGCGCCGCCGCGATGGTCGATCTCGACATCGAGGCCGAGCACCGACGACAGGTCGGCTTCCAGGGCCTGGGTGTCGGTGTCCTTGGCGCGCGGCGCCTTGGGCGCGCCACCGGCCTTGGCGCGCGGGGTCGCATCGCCGGTCTGGGCGACGCGGGCCAGGGCTTCGGTCTCGCGCACCGACAGGCCGCCGTCGATGACCTGCTGGGCCAGGGCGCCGGGATCGGCCGCCGTGGCGATGGCGCGGGCGTGGCCGGCGGTCAGAGCCCCGGTGACCAGGTGCTGTTGCACGGCTTCCGGCAGGGCCAGCAGGCGCAGCGTGTTGGCCACATGGCTGCGGCTCTTGCCGATGGTCTGGGCGATCGCGTCCTGGGTGCGGCCGAACTTGTCCATCAGCACGCGGTAGCTCAGCGCCTCTTCGAGGATGTTGAGGTCCGAGCGCTGGACGTTCTCGATGATGCCGATCTCGAGCACGGCCAGGTCGTCGAGCTCGCGCACGATGATCGGCACGGTCTTGAGGCCGGCCCGCTGGGCGGCGCGCCAGCGACGCTCACCGGCGACGATCTGGTACTCGCCCGGAGCGCCCGGCGCCGGCCGCACCAGGATCGGCTGCAGCACGCCCTTCTCGGCGATCGAGTTGGCCAGTTCTACCAGGTCATCCTCGCGGAAGGTCCGGCGGGGCTGATCGGGATTACGCTTCAGCAGCTCGATCGGCGCCTCGCGCGAGCCGCCGGTATTGTCGCCCGGCGCCTGTGCGGGGGCCGCATCGACCTCGCCCAGCAGCGCCGACAGACCGCGACCCAGACCCCGACGGCCTTCCGACATCCCCGCTTCACCGACCACGACCGTCTCCTGGAAACTTCAAATTCGATAACGACTTCGACCCGTATCCTCAGGTCGTCTTCACCCTGTGGATCAGGCCGCCTGGGCCTGACGGTCCTTCTCGCGGCTGATGACCTCGCGGGCCAGGCGCAGATAGGCCTGCGATCCGGCGCATTTGAGATCGTACAGCAGCACCGGCTTGCCGAACGACGGCGCCTCCGACACCCGGACGTTGCGCGGTATGACCGCGTCATAGACCTTGTCGCCGAAGTGATCCCGGACATCCTTGGCCACCTGTTCGGACAGGCTGTTGCGGCGATCGTACATGGTCAGCACCACGCCCTGGATCTCCAGGCGCGGATTGAGGCTGCCACGCACGCGCTCGATGGTGCGGATCAGCTGGGTCAGGCCCTCCAGGGCGAAGAACTCGCACTGCAGCGGCACGAACACGGCGTCGGCCGCGGTCATGGCGTTGACCGTCAGCACGTTCAGCGACGGCGGGCAGTCGATCAGCACATAGGTGTAGGGCCCGTTGGCGCGCAGCGGCTCCAGGGCGTCGCGCAGGCGGTAGGAACGGCGGGCCACCTGACCCAGCTCCAGTTCCACGCCCGACAGATCGGCGTCGGCCGGGATCACGTCCAGGCCCGGCAGCGAGGTCTGGACGGCCGCCTCGATCACCGGCGCCTCGCCCATCAGCACGTCGTACAGCGTCTTCTTGCGCTGCAGGCGGCCGATGCCCAGGCCCGTCGAGCAGTTGCCCTGCGGGTCGGCGTCGATCAGCAGCACGCGCTCGCCGCAGGCCGCCAGGGCGGTGCCCAGGTTGATGGCCGTGGTGGTCTTGCCCACCCCGCCCTTCTGGTTGGCGACGGCCAGGACTCTCAGCTCAGACTTTGCGGACACGGCTCAGCCCCTTGATTTGCACGACATGGCCGCGCGGATCGCTCTTGGAGCTCCGCACGTCCGACTCGAACTTCCAGGTCTTCTCGGCTTCGGCGATCTCGGCGGCGACCTCCTGGCCCTTCAGGAGCCAGGCGACCGCGCCGCGCTTGAAATAGGGTTGGGCGAATTCCAGCAGGCGCGGCATCGGCGCGCAGGCCCGGGCCGTGACCACCTGGACCTTCAGGTCCAGGCTCTCGGCGCGAGCGTTGTGGATCTCGACCGGCAGGTCGAGCTCGCGGGAAACGGCCTCGAGGAAGCGGCAGCGCTTGGCCATGCTCTCGACGAGGTGGACCTTGGCCCCCGGAACGTCCTTCAGCAGGATGGCCAGCACCACGCCGGGCAGGCCGGCGCCGGCCCCCAGGTCGGCCCAGACCTTGGCCTGGGGGGCGAAGGTCAGCAGCTGGGCGCTGTCCCAGGCGTGGCGGTTCCAATAGGCGGCCATCGAGGCCGGGCCCACCAGGTTCATCACCGCGTTCCACTCGGCCAGCAGTTCGCGATAGCGGGCGAGATCCGCGATCTGGACGTCGGTCGCGCCCGTCAGCCTCTGGAAGGCCGGGGCGTCGACCGGGTCGAGCGCCTCAATGACGAGTTCCGAAACAGCCATCAGGCGGCGCGACCCCGACGGACGTGGGCCAGCAGGGCCGTCAGCGCGCCGGGGGTCACCCCCTCGATGCGGGCGGCCTGGCCAAGGGTCAGGGGCTTCACACGGATCAGCTTCTCGCGCACCTCGTTCGAGAGGCTGCCGATGTCGCGGTAGTCGAGGTCGGCCGGCAGGCGCAGGTCCTCGTCCTTGCGCAGGGATTCGGCGTCGGCGCGCTGGCGGTCGAGATAGCCGGCATAGGCCGCCTCGATCTCAATTTGCTCGCGGGCCATCGGGCTCCAGTCGGCGATCTCCGGCCAGACGCGGACCAGATCGTCGAGGCCGACGTCGGGATAGGCCAGCATGGCCAGGACGTCGCGGCGCTGGCCGTCGGCATTGACCTTGAAACCGGCTTTGACCGCTTCGGCCGGAGTCATATTGAGGGCGCGAGCACGGGCGCGAACGGCGTCCAACTCGGCGGCCTTGGCCTCCCAGGCGGCGGCGCGGGTCTCGCCGACGACGCCCAGTTCGACGCCGCGCCCGGTCAGGCGCTGGTCGGCGTTGTCGGCGCGCAGGGTCAGGCGGAACTCGGCCCGGCTGGTGAACATGCGGTAGGGCTCGGTCACGCCACGTGTGACCAGGTCGTCGATCATCACGCCGATATAGGCCTCGTCGCGGGCGAAGACGGCCGGCTCGCGGCCCAGCGCCGACAGCGCGGCGTTCATGCCGGCGACCAGCCCTTGCGCGCCGGCCTCTTCATAGCCCGTGGTGCCGTTGATCTGGCCGGCCAGATATAGGCCCGGCAGGCGCTTGGTCTCCAGCGTGGCGTAGAGCTCGCGCGGATCGACATAGTCGTATTCGATCGCATAGCCGTAGCGGATCACCTCCACGGCCTCGAGACCGGGGATGGTGCGCAGGAAGAGCAGCTGGGTCTCGGCCGAGACCGAGGTCGAGACGCCGTTCGGATAGACGGTGTCATCGTCCAGGCCTTCGGGCTCCAGGAACACCTGGTGGCTGGTCTTGTCGGCGAAGCGGACGACCTTGTCCTCGATCGACGGGCAATAGCGCGGGCCGATCCCGGTGGCGCGGCCGCCATAGACGGCGGATTCGCCCAGGCGCTCAGCGATGATCTTGTGGGTTTCCTCGGTCGTATAGGTGATGCCGCAGCGGATCTGCGGCACATCGATACGGTCGTTGAGGAAGGAGAACGGCACGGGCTCTTCGTCGGCCGCCTGCATCTCCAGGCGGTCCCAGGCGATAGTCTTGCCGTCGAGACGGGCGGGCGTGCCGGTCTTCAGGCGGCCCATGTCGAAGCCCAGGCCGTAGAGGCGGTCGGACAGGCCTATGGACGGCTGGTCGCCCACGCGGCCGGCCGGGATGCGGGTCTCGCCTTGGTGGATCAGGCCCTTGAGGAAGGTGCCGGTGGTCAGCACGACCTTGGGGGCGCGATAGACGCTCCCCTCCCCGTCCACGGCGCCGGCCACGTGGCCGTCCTCGACGATGAGGTCTTCGGCGGCGGCGGCGATGACGTTGAGGTTCGGATAGGCGAACAGCTCGGCCTGCATGGCCTCGCGATAGAGCTTGCGGTCGATCTGCGAGCGCGGGCCACGTACAGCGGGGCCCTTGGAGCGGTTCAGCATCCGATACTGGATGCCGGCCTTGTCGGCCATGCGGCCCATCAGGCCGTCCAGGGCGTCGATCTCGCGAACCAGGTGGCCCTTGCCCAGGCCGCCGATGGCCGGGTTGCACGACATCTCGCCGACGGTTTCACGTTTGTGGGTCAGCAGCAGGGTGCGCGCACCCGTGCGCGCCGCGGCAGCCGCAGCTTCGCAGCCGGCATGACCGCCGCCGATGACGATGACGTCCCAGGCCTGTTGGCCATTGGGGGGCGAGATAGTGGACAAGGGAGAAGCGCCTCAATGCGGAACGCCCCCGTCGCGGCGGGGGCGTGTCCAGACTTATAGCCGCAAGCCGCCCTGTGGGCGAGTCGAGACCGGCGCGTTTCACGTGAAACGCCGTGTGCGTATCTGTGGTCAGCCTGTGGACCGTTCAAGGCGGTGTTCCACGTGAAACATTCACTTCCCAATGCAGAAGCTTGAAAAGACACGGTCAAGCACGTCTTCCGGGTCGATCCGGCCGGTGATCCGGGAAAGCGCACGGGCGGCCAGCCGAACGTCCTCCGCGGCCAGTTCCACGTCGTCGGTTTCAGCCAAAGCGCGCTCCAGATAGGCCCTCGCCTCTCCCAGACGTTCCGCGTGACGGATCCGGGTGGCGGCCGGGAACTCCGCGCCGGACAGCGCCTCGACCACGTGATCGGTCAGAACGGCGCGGATGGGATCGGCCCCCTCCTCCCGCGCCGACAGCGCCGCCACGTGCAACCCCAGCGCCTCGGCCTCAGCGCGTATGGCCGCCACGACGTCTGGCGCTACCAGATCGGTCTTGTTGACCACCATCCAATCGCCGCTACGGATTATTGCGTGGTGTTCGGAATGTTTCACGTGAAACTCCGCCGCGTCCACGACCCACAGACGCAGATCGGCGTCTTCGGCCCAGGCCCGCGCCCGGCGCACGCCCTCGGCCTCGATGTCGTCGGCGGTCTCGCGGATGCCGGCAGTATCGGCCAGCAAGGCCTTGTAGCCGCCCAGCACCAGGGGAACCTCGATGACGTCCCGCGTGGTGCCCGGGGTCGCCGTGACGATGGCGGCGTCGCGTTCGGCCAGGGCGTTGAGCAAGGTGCTCTTGCCGGCGTTGGGCGCGCCGACCAGGGCGATGCGGAAGCCGTCCCGCACCCGCCTGCCACGTGCGACATCGGCCAGGGCGGCGTCGATTTCGACCTTCAGGGTCTCCAGCCCCGGCCGCGCGCGAGCCGCCACGTCCTCCGGCAGTTCCTCGTCGGGGAAGTCGACGGCCGCCTCCAGCATGGCCAGGGCCTGGACCAGCAGATCGCGCCAGGCGTCGTAGCGGCGGCCCAAGGCGCCGCCCAGCTGACCCAGCGCCTGCTTGCGCTGGCCTTCGGTCTCGGCGTCGATCAGGTCGCCCACGGCCTCGGCCTGGGCCAGGTCGAGCTTGCCGTGCTGGAAGGCGCGCCGGGTGAACTCGCCGGGTTCGGCCAGGCGCAGGCCCAGGGCCGACAGCGCCGACAGCAGCGCCTCGACGACCGCCCGGCCGCCATGCACGTGAAACTCGGCGGCGTCCTCGCCGGTGTAGCTGGCCGGCCCCTGGAACCACAGCACCAGGGCGTCATCGAGCGCCACGCCGTCGTGGCGGAGGCTGCGCAGGGCCGCCTGACGCGGCTTGGGCAGGTTTCCCGTGAGCGCCCGAACGGCGTCGCTGCTGGCGGGACCGGAGACGCGGATCACCGCCACGGCGGCGCGACCGGCCGCCGTGGCCGGCGCGTAGATCGTATCGACCATCAGATCAGTCGCGCTTGCCGACCGCCGCTCCGGCCGCGGCCGTCATCAGCTTGCGGAAGCTGTCCTGGGCGCCGGCCCCGAACGCCATCCAGTTCTTCAGCAGCTCCTCCGGAGCCAGCATCGCCATGTTGGAGTCCATGCGCGCCTGCATCTCTTTCACGAGATGTTCGTTCAGCGGGCTCACGTCCGGCAGGCCCAGAAAGGCCCGCGCCTCGACCGGGGTGCAGTCGATCTCGATCGTCATCTTCATCGAAAAGGTTCCCTGGCGGCGGGCCACGAGATTGTGACGTCGCACCCTGCTCGCCACAGGTTAGAGCGCTTCGGTCGAAAGTCCCAATCGACGGCCCAAGGGTGGCCCCCATGGTGGCCTTGAGTACGGAGAAAGCCCAATGAGCGAGACCCTCACGATCACCACGCCCGACGGCGACTTCATGGCCTATGTGGCGCGTCCCGCCACGGGTGACGCCGCGCCGCCGGCCATCGTCGTCATCCAGGAGATCTTCGGCGTCAACCAGGTCATGCGCGACATCTGCGACAAGCTCGCCGGCGAAGGCTTCCTGGCCGTATGTCCCGACCTCTTCTGGCGGATCGAGCCCGGCATCGACATCACCGACAAGTCCGAGGCCGAGTGGAAGAAGGCCTTCGAACTTTTCAACGCGTTCGACGTGGACGCCGGGGTCGCCGACATCGACGCGACCATCGACGCCATCCGCCCGCAGTCGTCGGGCAAGGTCGGCGCGGTCGGCTACTGCCTGGGCGGCCTACTGGCCTTTCTGACCGCCACCCGCACCGACGCGGACGCCAGCGTCTCCTATTACGGCGTCGGCCTGGAGAAGCACGTCGGCGAGGCCGAGAAGCTGGAAAAGCCGCTGCTGCTGCACGTGGCCGAGGAGGACAAGTTCGTGCCCAAGGAAGCCCAGCAGGTGATCTTCGCGGCGCTGAAGGATCACCCGCAGATCACGCTTCATACCTACGCCGGCCGCGACCACGCTTTCGCGCGTGAAGGTGGTGAGCACTATGACGCCGCCGATGCGTCCCTCGCCAACGGCCGCAGCCTGGCCTTCTTCAAGAAGACCCTCGCCTGATGCTGGCCGTCGAAGCCAAGGCCGCCGGCGGCCCCGAAGTGCTGGAGGTCGTCGAGCGCGACCTGCCCTCCCCCGGCCCCGGCCAGATCCTCGTCCGCCACGCGGCCGTCGGTCTGAACTTCATCGACACCTATCACCGCTCCGGCCTCTATCCGCTGAAGTACCCGCAGGTGCTGGGCCTGGAAGCCGCCGGCCACGTGGAAGCTGTTGGCGACGGTGTCACGCGTTTCACCATCGGTGATCGCGTCGCCTACAACGGCACGATGGGCGCCTATGCCCAGGCGTCGGTCGTGCCGGCCGACCGGGCGGTGAAGGTTCCCGATGGCGTCGACCTGGAGGTCGCCGCCGCCGTGTTGCTGAAGGGCATGACGGCCGAGTTCCTGGTCCGTCGCTGCTTCCCCGTGAAGGCCGGCCAGACCGTGCTGGTCCACGCCGCCGCTGGCGGGGTCGGCCAGATCCTGGTGCAGTGGGCCAAGGCCCTGGGCGCCAGCGTGATCGCCACGGTCGGCTCGGAGGCCAAAGCGCAGATCGTCCGCGACCTCGGCGCCGACCACGTGATCCTCTACGACCACGAGGACGTCGCCGCCCGGGTGGCGGAGATCACCGGCGGGGCCGGCGTGCCGGTCGTCTATGACGGCGTCGGCAAGGACACCTTCCAGGGCAGCCTGAAGAGCCTGGGCCGTCGCGGCGTGCTGGTGACCTATGGCAACGCCTCGGGACCCGTGCCGCCGTTCGCCCCGCTGGAGCTGGGCGCCAAGTCGGCCTGGATCACCCGCCCTCGCCTGTTCGACTACATCGTCACGACCGAAGAGCTCGACGAGAGCGCCGCGGCCCTGTTCGATGTCCTGGCCTCGGGCGCGGTGAAGATCGAGATCGGCCAGCGCTTCCCTCTGGCTGAGGCCCGGGCGGCGCATGAGGCGCTGGAAGGGCGGAAGACGACCGGGGCGACGGTGCTGGTTCCGTAAGATGCTCCCCTTCTGGGGGAGCTGTCGCGGAGCGACTGAGGGGGCGGCGCCAGCCGTGGAAGTCCCCCTCCGGCCCTCCGGGCCACCTCCCCCCAAGGGGGAGGATCTGATCCCCACCGACCAACAAAAAAGGCCCCGGATCGCTCCGGGGCCTTTCTCGTGTTTCACGTGAAACACCAAGCTTAAGTATTCATGCTCTGGAAGAAATCGCCGTTCGTCTTCGACTGGCGCAGCTTCTCGAGCAGGAACTCGATGGCGTCCGAAGCGCCCATCGGATTGAGAATCCGGCGCAGCACGTAGGTCTTCTGCAGCTGGTCGCGCGGGGTGATGAGCTCTTCCTTGCGGGTGCCCGACTTGAGCACGTCGATGGCCGGGAAGATGCGCTTGTCCGCCACCTTGCGGTCCAGGACGATTTCCGAGTTACCGGTGCCCTTGAACTCTTCGAAGATGACTTCGTCCATCCGGCTGCCGGTGTCGATCAGGGCCGTGGCGATGATCGACAGCGAGCCGCCCTCTTCCACATTGCGCGCGGCGCCGAAGAAGCGCTTGGGGCGCTGCAGGGCGTTGGCGTCGACACCGCCGGTCAGGACCTTGCCCGACGACGGCACCACGGTGTTGTAGGCGCGGCCCAGACGGGTGACCGAGTCCAGCAGGATGACGACGTCGCGCTTGTGCTCGACCAGGCGCTTGGCCTTCTCGATCACCATCTCGGCGACCTGCACGTGGCGCGTGGCCGGTTCGTCGAAGGTCGAGGCGATGACCTCGCCCTTCACCGTGCGCTGCATGTCGGTGACTTCTTCCGGGCGCTCGTCGATCAGCAGGACGATCAGATAGCACTCGGGGTGGTTGGTCTCGATCGACTTGGCGATGTTCTGCAGCATCACCGTCTTACCCACGCGCGGCGGGGCGACGATCAGGCAGCGCTGGCCCTTGCCGAGCGGGGCGACGATGTCGATGACCCGGCCCGAGCGATCCTTGATGGTCGGATCGGGCAGTTCCATGTTCAGGCGCTCTTCGGGATAGAGCGGCGTCAGGTTGTCGAAGTGCACCTTGTGGCGCACGTTTTCGGGGCTTTCGAAGTTGATCTTCGAGACGCTGGTCAGGGCGAAATAGCGCTCGCCTTCACGGGGCGAACGGATCGCGCCCTCGACGCTGTCGCCGGTGCGCAGGCCGAACTTGCGGATCTGCGAGGGCGAAACGTAGATGTCGTCCGGACCCGGCAGGTAGTTGGCTTCCGGCGAACGCAGGAAGCCGAAGCCGTCCTGGACCACTTCCATGGTGCCCGACCCGAAGATCTCCACGCCTTCTTCGGCGAGGGTCTTCAGGATGGCGAACATCATGTCCTGCTTGCGCATGGAATTGGCGTTCTCGACCTCGAAGGTCTCGGCGAACGCCAGCAGGTCGGCCGGGGACTTTTCCTTCAGTTCCTGCAGCGACATGCGCGTCAGGCCCATGGCGGCGATGGCCGCGGTGATCTCGGCGTTGTCGTCCTCGTCGCCGGCGTCGCCTTCGGCGGCGTTGTCGGCGGAGGCTTCAGCAGTGGTGTCGATCGCGGCGTCTTCCGTCGTTTCGACGGTGTCGAGCGAGGTTTCCAGCTCGGCGGGGACTTGCGGGTCGGTCTCTTCAGACATGCATGGACTCACGGTGGCCCGGATACGATCCGGGCTTGGGTAGAAATTCAGCCGGCTTCCACGTGGAAGCGGCGATGGGGTCGCGCCATTGACGACGGCGCGGATCGATCAGGGGAACGGATCATGAGGCGCACCAGGACGGGCGCGATCCGTGAAAGGCGGGAACGCAGCGGTATGACCGCAACGTCTGACCAAGACGGGAACCACAAGGCGGCCCCGGGGTCAAGCGCTACCGGAGCAGTCCTGTGGGCGCTCGTCATCCTGCCTGAGGATGAAGGTGGGAGATTGCGGGGGCCAGGCCCCCTTCCCGCTAGTTCAGGTACTTGGTCGTCACCGACAGCACGATGACGATCGCCGCCACGAAGGGCAGCTCGTTGGTCGCGCGCCAGAACTTTTCCGAGCGGGTGTTCTGGCCGGCCTCGAACTGGCGGCGGGCCTTCGACAGAAAGCCGTGCCAGCCGAACAGGAAGAACACCCCGGCAAGCTTGGCCAGCATCCAGGGCTTCAGCAGAAAGTCCCAGCCGCGGATGGCGCCGTCGGCCATGATCAGGCCCAGGCCGAAGATCAGGGCCGCAACCATCGCAGGGTTGATGATCCCGCGCAGCAGCCGGCGCTCCATGACCTTGAAGGTCGCATCCATCTCCGAGCCGAGCGTGGCGCCGGTGTGGTAGACGTAGAGGCGCGGCAGGTAGAGCATCCCCGCCATCCAGGCGATCACGGCCAGGATGTGCAGGCCGCGGATCAGGTTGAAATGCTCGACCAGGAAGTCGGTCACGCGGCGGCTCCCGAATGGACTTTGGGGCAGGGTTGGTCTTCTTCGCAGATCAGCGACGACGGATCAGCAAGCGCCTGCGTGACCAGAGTCCCCAAACAATCGATGAACGCCGGCGTCACGCCCAGGGCCGGCGGGCGGACATAGATCGAGCCGCCGTGCTCGTAGGCCAGCTCGCGATACTCGACGTCGAGTTCGACCAGGGTCTCGATGTGCTCGGAGACGAAGGCGATCGGCGCGACCACCAGGGCCAGACCGGCCTGCGCGGCCACCTTGACCTCGTCGTCCGTCGACGGACCGATCCACTTCAACGGACCGACCCGGCTCTGGTAGCTGATCTTCCAGTCGACGCCCTCGCCGAGGATGTCGCCCAGCTTGGCGACCACGGCCGTGGCCGTCGCCTCGACCTGGCGCTGGTAGGGATCACCGGCAATGATCACCTTCTCGGGCAGGCCATGGGCCGAGAACAGGATCCGAGCCGGCTTGGGCGCGCCGGCCTTGAGATAGTCCTGGCGGATCAAATCCGCGTGCGCCTGCACGAACCCTTCAGCCGTGGGATAGCAGCACACGGTCGTCGTCCGGCCCGGGCCTTTACGACCCGTTACCTTGCGCCAAGCGCGGTTCCACGCTTTCAGCGACGAGGCCGTCGTCGTGGTCGAGTACTGCGGATAGAGCGGCAGCAGCACCACCTCGTCGGGCCCGAAGGCCTTCACGTCCTTGGCGGTCTCGCCGGTCAAAGGATCCCAGTAGCGCATGGCGATGAAGATCTTGACCGTATCGCCCGGCAGCCGCTGGGCCAGCACCGCCTCGAGCGCCGCCGCCTGCTTCTGCGTTTCCGGCAGCAGGGGCGAGCCGCCGCCCATCAGGGCGTAGTTGGCGCGCGCCGACTTGGCCCGGGTGGTCGAGATCAGGGCCGCGACCGGATAGCGGACGAAGAACGGCGCCTGGATGATCGCCGGATCGCGGAACAGGTTGAACAGGAACGGCCGCACGGCCTCCTGACGATCGGGTCCGCCCAGGTTGAACAGGACGACGGCGATCTTGCGACCGTTCTTCTGCTGGCTCACTGGCCGGTCACCCGCTTCAGCACCTGCTCGACATGAGCGATCGGCGTGTCGGGCAGAATGCCGTGACCCAGGTTGAAGATATAGGGGCCCTGTCCCCACTGCGCGAGCATCTGGTCGACGCGTTCGTCCAGCGCCGCCCCGCCGGCCCGCAGCAGCAGCGGATCGAGGGCGCCCTGGATGGTCTTGGTCTTCTGGATCGTCTGACCCAGCTTCGCCGAGGCCGAGGTGTCGAGCGCCACCGCGTCCACCGGTACGGCCTGCGCGTAGGCTTCTACGAGCGTTCCGGCTCCGCGGGGGAAGCCGATGAGCGGCACGGTCACGCCGCGGGCGCGCAGGCCCTCGACGATGGCGATGTGGGGCCTAGTCACCAGACGCTCGAAGAGCGGCTCTGACAGGCCTTCGGCCCAGCTCTCGAACAGCTTCAGCGCCTGGGCGCCGGAGGCCGCCTGCATGGCCAGGTAGTCCACCGTCGCGTCGACCAGGATCTGGATCAGCCGGTCCAGCTTGTCGGCGTGCTGGTAGGCGAAGGTCCGCGCGCCCGAGCGATCGCTGGAGCCGCCCTCGATCATGTAGGTGGCCACCGTCCATGGCGCGCCGGCGAAGCCGATCAGGGCCTTGGAGGGATCGATGTCAGCGCGAACCCGCGACAGCGTCTCGCCAACGGCCTTCAGGGCCTCGCCCGCCTGGCCCACCTTGTCGGCCATGGCGTCCAGATCGGGCAGCTCGCCGAGCTTGGGACCCTCGCCGGCCTCGAACCAGACCTTCTGGCCGAGAGCCCCCGGGATCAGCAGGATGTCGGCGAAGACGATGGCCGCGTCATACGGAAAGCGACGCAGGGGCTGCAGCGTCACTTCGGCCGCCTTTTCGGGGTTCAGGCAGAAGCTGATGAAGTCCGGGGTCGTCGCGCGCACGGCGCGGTACTCGGGAAGGTACCGTCCCGCCTGGCGCATGAACCAGACCGGGGGACGCTCGGCGGTCTCGCCAGCCAGCACGGAGAGAAACTTCGGGATCGGGGCGCTCGTCATACCGGCGTTAAATCCCGGCGAGCCTTCCCACTCAAGTCCGGGAGACCCCGTACCCTCTTATTCTTCTTAAAAATAAGATTCTTAGAAAGGTAGGAGGAAGGAGGAGGGCAAGTGCAACACGGGGATAAGTCCGCCCGTGTGGAGGAGTCCAACAGGCCCTACTCGGTATGCCCAAGCTTGGTCCACATGGGGGTCATACCTTGTGAACTCCGTGGACAAGCCGCCAGGGCCCTGGAATCCCTAAGGAACCCAGATGCTGGTAAAAGCGAAATTAACCATCTGTTAGGAGTTTCCACAGGCGTGGACGAACGCTCAGGCACATGTCCTGAAGGGCAGGTTCAAGCTGGGGATTGTCCGGCGTCAATGAGGCCGTTTATCACAGGGGCGCGGCGCGTGGCCGCGGCAGGGCGTATTTGGCGCCCGCTTGTCCCCAGAGGGCGCCCAGAGTGGTAAAGCAATCTTTAACGGACGATCCACAGGAAGGCGCCTCGGCTGAGACCGATCGCCACACCGCGCGGTTCGCCACCTACTTCCACATCCACCTGGTGTCGGACTCCACGGGCGAGACGCTCAACGCCATGGCGCGCGCGGTTTGCGCCCGTTTCACCGACATCCTGCCCATCGAACACATCTACGCGCTGGTTCGTTCCACGCGTCAGCTGGATCGCGCCCTCGACGAGATCGCCGGCGCGCCGGGCGTGGTCATGCACACCATCATCGACCCGAACCTCCGCGCGGCCCTGGAAGAAGGCTGCCGCAAGCTCGAAATGCCGTGCATCGCCGCGCTGGACCCGGTGGTCAGCGCCATGTCGCGCTATCTGGGGGCCAAGATCTCCACGCGCGTGGGCGCGCAGCACGCGCTGAACAACGACTATTTCGACCGCATCGAGGCCCTGGACTACGCCATCGCCCACGACGACGGCCAGGGCGGCCAGGACCTGACCCAGGCCGACGTCATCCTGGTGGGGGTGTCGCGCACGTCGAAGACCCCGACCTGCATCTATCTGGCCCATCGCGGCGTGCGCGCGGCCAATGTGCCGCTGGTTCCAGGCCGTCCACCGCCCGACCAGCTGTTCGAGCTGAAGAACACCCTGATCGTCGGTCTGATGACCAGCCCCGAACGGCTGATCCAGATCCGTCGCAACCGCCTGCTCTCCCTCAAGGAGAATAGAGAGAGCGATTATATCGACACCGACAGCGTGCGGGCCGAGATCATCGCCGCCCGGCGCCTGTTCGAACGCAACGGCTGGCCGATCATCGACGTCACCCGCCGGTCGGTGGAAGAAACCGCGGCGGCGATCATCAACCTGCTCTCGGGCGGGCGCGGCCAGGTCGAGGTGCTGGGATGAGCGCCTCCCCTACCCCCATCACGCTGGCCTCCACCAGTTGGACGCGCCAGACGATCCTCAAGAACGCCGGCGTGCCGTTCGAAGCCGTCGCCGCCGGTGTGGACGAAGACGCCGCCAAGGCCGGCCTGCTGGCCGAAGAGGTCTCCCCGCGCGACATCGCCGACGCCCTGGCCGAGATGAAGGCGGTCAAGGTTTCGGGCAAGCGGCCGGGCCTGGTGATCGGCTCGGATCAGACCCTGGAGCTGAAAGGCCGATTGTTCGACAAGGTCGGCACGGTGGAAGAAGCCCGCGCGCGCCTGCTGGAGCTGCGCGGCGAGGTCCACAAGCTGCATTCGGGCGTTGTCGTCGCCCGCGACGGCCGGCCGATCTGGCGCGTGGTCGAGACCGCCAAGCTGTCGGTGCGTCCGTTCAGCGACGCCTGGCTCGACGGCTATCTGGAGCGCAACGGCGAGCAGATCCTCTCATCGGTGGGCTGCTACATGCTGGAGGGCGAAGGCCTGCAGATGTTCGACCGCGTCGACGGCGACTATTTCACCATCCTCGGGCTGCCGATGACCGGCCTGCTCGACTTTCTGCGCCTGCACGGAGCCCTCCAGGCATGAGTTCTCAACACGGGCAGGCGATCACGGGCGCGGCCCTGGTGGCCGGCGTCTGCGGCCAGCCGATCGTCCATTCGATGAGCCCGATCCTGCACAACGCCTGGCTGGCGGCCGCGGGGATCGATGGCGCCTATGTGCCGATGGGCCCGGCCGAGGACCGGTTCGAGGCCTTCGTGAACGGCTTTCGTGGCGGTGTGATCCGGGGGCTAAACGTCACCATTCCCTTCAAGGAGCGGGCCCTGGCCTGCGCCGACGAGGCCAGTGATCTGGCCCGCCTGGCCGGCGCCGCCAACCTTCTGCGCTTCCGCGATGACGGCACGATCTTCGCCGACAACACCGATGGCCCCGGCCTGCTGGGCGCGATCGCCGCCCAGGCGCCGGACTTCGACGTGACCGCTTCGCCCGTCGTGATCCTCGGGGCCGGCGGCGCGGCGCGGGGCGCGGCGGCGGCCCTGCTGCTGGCCGGCGCGCCCGCCGTGCGCATCGTCAACCGCACGCTCGCCAAGGCCCAGGCCGTCGCCGACGCGCTTGGGGACAAGGTCTCTGCCGCCGGCGAGGACGCTCTGCCCGCCCTGCTGGCCGACGCCGGCCTGGTGATCAACGCCACCTCGCTTGGCCTGGGCGGCGGCGAAGGTCCGGCGGCCGACCTTTCCCTGACCCCGCAAGGCTGCGTGGTGATGGACATGGTCTACAAGCCGCTGCTCACCGAGTTCTTGCAACGCGCGCAGGCCGCCGGCCGTGCGACCGTGGACGGCCTGGAGATGCTGCTGCTGCAGGCCGTGCCGTCGTTCGAGGCCTTCTTCGGCCAGGCGCCGCCGGCGCAGGTGGACGTGCGCGCCATCGCCCTGGCGCATCTGGGAGCTTCGGTGAAGTGATCATCCTCGGCCTCACCGGCTCCATCGGCATGGGCAAGTCGACCACGGCCAAGATGTTCGAGGCCCAGGGCGCGCCGGTCTACGACTCCGACGCCGCCGTGCACGCTCTGTATTCCGTTGGCGGGGCGGCTGTGGGGCCGGTCGAGGCGGCGTTTCCGGGCGTGGTCCTGGACGGCGCGATCGACCGCGCGCGGCTCAGCGCCCAGGTCGTCGGCGATCCGGAGGCGCTGGAGAAGCTGGAGGCCATCGTCCACCCGCTGGTCGGCGCCCATCGCATCGGCTTCTTCGAGAAGGCGCAGGCCGACGGGCATGGGATCGTCGTGCTCGACGTGCCGTTGCTCTACGAGACCGGCGGTCAGAAGAACGTCCACAAGGTGGTGGTGGTCAGCGCGCCCGCCGATATCCAGCGCGAGCGGGTGCTGGCCCGGCCCGGCATGACGGCGGAGAAGTTCGAGGCGATCCTGGCCCGCCAGCTGCCCGACGCCGAAAAGCGGGTCCGCGCCGACTTCGTCATCGATACGGGCCGAGGCCTGGAGGCCGCCGAGGACCAGGTGCGCGACATCCTGACCCTGTTGAGAACCTCCGCCCACGCTTGATGCGCGACTCGAAGCGGCCCATTGAAAGGCCATGGCCCGGGAAATCATCCTCGACACCGAAACCACCGGCTTCGATCCGAAGACGGGCGACCGCCTGGTCGAAATCGGCTGCATCGAGGTGGTGGACTTCATGCCCACCGGCCGCTCGTTCCACGAATATTGCGATCCGCTGCGCGACATGCCGGCCGAGGCCGAGAAGGTGCACGGCCTGTCGGCCGCCTTCCTGACCGGCAAGCCGAAGTTCCACGAGATCGCCGACAAGTTCCTGGAATTCGTAGGCGACAGCGTCGTCGTGGCCCACAACGCCTCGTTCGACCGCAGCTTCGTCAATTTCGAGCTGGAAAAGTGCGGCCGCGCGCCGCTGCCGGAAGAGCGCTGGGTCGACACCCTGGCCATGGCCAAGAAGCGCTTCCCGGGCATGTACAACTCGCTCGACGCGCTCTGTAAGCGTTTCAAGATCAGCCTCGACAGCCGCGACAAGCACGGGGCGCTGATCGACTCCCACCTGCTGGCCGAGGTCTATCTCGAACTGCAGGGCGGCAAGGAGCGCGCCCTCGAGCTGACCCACGCCGTGGCGGTGAACGCCGTCAGCGCCGCCCGCGCCGGCGGCTACGGCGCCCGCCCGCGTCCCCTGCCCTTCCGCTCGACCGATGCGGAACGCGCGGTGCACGCCGACTGGGTCAAGTCGACCCTGAAGGACAAGGCCGTCTGGCTGAAGTTCGACCTGCCGGAACTGGCCCCGGCCTCCGAGTAATCCTTCTCCCTGTGGGAGAGGGTTAGATCTTCAAATCCGCCGTCACCGGCGCGTGGTCGCTCGGGCGTTCCCATTCGCGGACGTTGTCGTGGACGCGCGAGGAGACCTTGCCGTCGACGATCGCCGCCTCGCGCAGGCCGGGGCTTGCTAGAATATGGTCCAGGCGCAGGCCGCGGTTGGACTTGCGGAAGTCGGCGGCGCGGTAGCTCCACCAGGAAAACAGCTTTTCCGGTTCCGGCGTCGCCAGGCGCGGCAGGTCCAGCAGGTCCATCGACTTGATGAAGGTGTCGAAGGCCTCGAGTTCGGCCGGGGTATGGCTGACCACCTTCAGCATCTGGCGGTGGCTCCAGACGTCGTTTTCGCCCGGCGCGATGTTCAGGTCGCCGGTGACGATCAGCGGCGCCTTGGGATCGCGCGTCTTCAGGGCGGCCGTCAGGGTCTCGTAGAAATCGAGCTTGTGGTCGAACTTCGGGTTGGCGGCCCGGTCGGGCAGGTCGCCGCCGGCCGGGATGTAGAAGTTCTGGATCTCGACCCCGGCCACCTTCACCGCCACGCAGCGGGCGTGGCCCTCGCGGCAGTTCATCAGGGTCGGGACGTCCTCGATCGGCAGGCGCGAGGCGATGGCCACCCCGTGCCAGCCCTTCTGGCCGGCGATCTTCAGGTGCGGCAGGCCCATGGCCTCGAAGGCCTCGCGCGGGAACTCGCCTTCCTGGCACTTGATCTCCTGCATGCACAGGACATCGGGCGCGGCTTCGTCGACGAAGCGGGCGGCCTGTTCGGCGCGCAGGCGGACGGAATTGACGTTCCAGGTGGCGATACGGAGGCGCATGCCGCTCCCCTACCCTCGCCGTGGGCGGACCACAAAGAAAAACGCCCGGACGCACGAGGCGTCCGGGCGAAAGTCAGGTCTCTCATGCCGCCGCCGGGAGGGGATAGATCCGGCACGGTTTGCGAAGAGCGGGTCGGGCGCTCATCGCCATGCGTGGTAAAAGTGCCACGTCGAAATTTTTAGTTCAAGGGAAAAAGCGCTTCATACTTGCATGTTGTGAGAATGTCACAAAACCGACCGGTCCAAAGCCTATCCGGTCGGCCCCTTACCCACCCTGCGGCGAGGATCGGTCAGGACGAACAACTTCGAGTCGATCGCGCCGACCTTCTCCAGGCCCGACAGCCGCACGCGGGTCTGGCCGCCTTTCACGTCGCTGATGGTCCAGCCGATCAGTTCGGGTTCGTTGCTGAAGTTCATCTCCAGTCGGCCGAGGGTCTGGCGGCGGGCGTCCTGGGCGACGATCGTGAAGCCGTCGGCCAGCTTGCGCACGCCGGTGATCTTCACGCCGCGATCCAGGCGAACCTCGCGCGCCAGCAGCAGGGCCAGCGGCGTGCGGCTCAGCGGATAGCTTTCGAAGGTCTTCAGCCGGCTGTCGAAGATGTTGACGTTGCTGCCGTTGCTGACCACCAGCAGGCCGCCCGGACCGTCATATTCGAACCGCGCCTTGCCGGGACGTTGCAGCCACAGGGTGCCTTGCGTGGTCACGCCGCGCGGATCGGTCTGCACGAAGCGGCCCTTGGCGTTGGACAGGCCCTGGATATAGGCGGTGGCCTTGGCGATCAGCGCCTTGTCTTCGTCCGACAGCGTCTGGGCGAAAGCGGGCGCGCCGATCACGGCGGCCAGCAGGCCCGCGCCGCCGGCGGCGAGCAGGGATCGACGGTTCTGATCGGTCGTCTGGGTCATGCGAACTCCTTCAGCTCCACCTTTGCCCTGTGCGCGCGTCGCGGGAAAGGCCATGGCGCGGCCGTTTTCCGGCGCTGCGATGAAGGGCCGTTCAGGTTGGGGCTGGGGAGAACGTCGGCGGGACGGTGGAGGTTTCGTTCGGATCCTTCTCCCCTTGCGGGAGAAGGTGGCCTGCGAAGCCGACGGATGAGGGGTCTCTCAAACATGAGACGCTCCACCCGGCCTGACCGCTGCACGCGGCTTTGAGTTCTGAGAGACCCCTCACCCGACCTCCTTCGGAGGCCACCCTCTCCCGCAAGGGGAGAGGGATCAAAGAGCCGGTGGCGGGGGCGCCAGGATCTCGCGCTTGCCGGCGTGGTTGGCGGCGCCGACCACGCCTTCCTTCTCCATCCGCTCCATCAGCGAGGCGGCGCGATTGTAGCCGATCTGCAGGCGGCGCTGGATGTAACTGGTCGAGGCCTTGCGGTCGCGGGTGACCACGGCCACGGCGTGGTCGTAGAGGTCGTTGGCTCCGCCCTCGCCGGCGAAGGCGCCCTCGATGGCCTCTTCCTGCTCCTCGTCGCCGCCGGCGGTGACTTCCTCCAGGTACTGGGGAATGCCCTGGTCGCGCAGGAACTTGGCCACGGCCTCGACCTCGCCGTCCGACACGAACGGGCCGTGCAGACGGGTGATGCGGCCACCGCCGGCCATGTAGAGCATGTCGCCCTGACCCAGCAGCTGTTCGGCGCCCTGCTCGCCCAGGATGGTGCGGGCGTCGATCTTGGAGGTGACCTGGAAGCTGATCCTGGTCGGGAAGTTGGCCTTGATGGTGCCGGTGATGACGTCGACCGACGGGCGCTGGGTGGCCATGATCAGATGGATGCCGGCGGCGCGGGCCATCTGGGCCAGGCGCTGGACGGCGCCTTCGATGTCCTTGCCGGCGACCATCATCAGGTCGGCGACCTCGTCGATGACCACGACCAGGTAGGGCATGGCCTCGGGGCGGATCTGCTCGGTCTCGTAGATCGGGCGGCCGGCGTCGTCGAAGCCGGTCTGCACGGTCCGCTCGAAGTGCTCGCCCTTTTCGAGGGCCTCGTTGGCCTTCTCGTTGTAGCCGCCGATGTTGCGCACGCCGATCTTGGACATCCGGCGATAGCGGTCCTCCATCTCGCGGACGGTCCACTTCAGCGCCACGACGGCCTTCTTGGGATCGGTCACGACCGGGGCCAGCAGGTGCGGGATGCCGTCATAGACCGACAGTTCCAGCATCTTCGGGTCGATCATGATGAAGCGGCACTTCTCGGGCGGCAGCTTGTAGAGGATCGACAGGATCATGGCGTTGACGCCGACCGACTTGCCCGAGCCGGTGGTGCCGGCGATCAGCAGGTGGGGCATCTTGGCCAGGTCGGCGATGTAGGGCTCGCCGCCGATGGT
Source organism: Caulobacter sp. GW821-FHT12A07 (assembly GCF_058807655.1). Taxonomy (NCBI): domain Bacteria; kingdom Pseudomonadati; phylum Pseudomonadota; class Alphaproteobacteria; order Caulobacterales; family Caulobacteraceae; genus Caulobacter; species Caulobacter sp. GW821-FHT12A07. The sequence goes on along the minus strand of NZ_JBXAQX010000002.1, from coordinate 119,538 downwards.
TTCGCCCAGCGCCATGGGCAGGATCGAGCTGGCCTTGTCGTAGTCGGCGCTCGACAGCAGGTCGCGCAGATAGACGGTCTCGCGACGCGAATTGGGCATTTCGATGCCGATGGCGTTGCGGCCCTGGGCCACGGCCACGCGGCACGAGATCACGCTCATCGAGCGGGCGATGTCGTCGGCGAGCGCAACGACGCGGGCGGTCTTGACGCCCGGGGCCGGCACCAGCTCGTACATGGTCACGACGGGACCCGGGCGGATCTGGTCGATCTGGCCCTTCACGCCGAACTCGGCCAGCACGCTTTCCAGCAGGCGGGCGTTCTGGCGCAGGGCGCCTTCGTCGAATTCCGAGGAACGCGGCTTGGACTTGGCCAGCATGGCCAGTTCCGGCAGCTGGAAGCCGTCTTCGTCCTCTTCGAAATCGAAGGTCTTCTGCTGCTCGCGCAGTTCGCGGTTGCTGGTCGCGGCCGGGGCCTTGGGCTGGCGGATGGCCAGCGGGCGGGCGTCGAAGCTGGGCGCGAAATCGTCCTCGTCGTCCACCGGCGGCGGGGCCGGGCGAGCGGCCTTGGCGGCGCGGGGCGCGGGCTGGGGCAGGGCGGCGACGTCGCCGGCGTCGTCTTCTACCGGGGCGGGCGCACGGGCGCCGCGACGCTGGGTCGGCGCGGGCTGATCGTCGATCGCCTCGATGGCGTCGCGCACGGCGCGGCGGGGCGAGGCGGCGGTCTTGGTGCGGGGCGCGCGGACGGGTTCGGGCTCGGGCTGGCGCGGGGCGCGTTCACGCGGCGCTGTCAGGCGGGCGATCAGGGCCATCAGGCTTTCGGGATCGACGCGGCGAACGCCCAGGGCGTAGCCGACGCCGACCACGGCCCCGACCAGCAGCAGCAGGGCGGCGATGATCCGCGCGCCGGGAATGTGGGCGAAGCCGAAGATCCCGCCGATCAGGTTCAACAGGCCGTCGCCCCAGAAGCCGCCCAGGCCCTTGGCCAGCGGCCAGACGGCGGGCGGCGCCAGGATGGTCAGGAAGCCGGCCAGGGCCAGCAGGCCGGCCACGCCGACGCCGGCGCGCACGCGCAGTTCCTTGCGGTGGGCGTCGGGATCGGGCTGGGCGGTGCGCGCCAGGCCGAAGACCAGCATCATGATCGCGGCGATCCAGCCGGCCAGCCCCAGCGATTGCACGACCACGTCGGCCACCATGGCGCCCGCCCCGCCCAGGGCGTTGGTCGCGGGCGCGCTGCTGACGGCGTTGAAGCTGGGGTCGGCCGCGTCATAGGTGGCCAGCGACAGCAACAGGCCAGCGCCCAGCACGGCCAGCACGCCGCCCCGGAACCGGGCCGTCCAGGGTTGCGCCCAGCCGTAGCGGACCGCCTCCCAGACCAGCTCCACATTCGATCGCCGCGCCACTCGCGCCATGAACCACTCCAGAGTCCTACGGAGCGATCTTGTGGGCCGGTTTGGTTAAGAGCCGTTTACCGAGCCGAGCCGTCGGGGCGGTTTGAGAACAAAGACTTAATGTCGCAGGGGTTGTGGAACGAAAGCGCGGCCATGCGCATTTCACCCTCGTATCCCCCTAGTAAGTCCCCTCTGACTTCAGGCCCGGACGGCGACGCCCGGGCCTTTCTTCGTGCTGTGTTCCTTCTCCCCTTGCGGGAGAAGGTGGCGGTCGAAGACCGTCGGATGAGGGGTCTCTCAAAAGGTTGAGGTCGCGCTTGGTCGTTCCGCCGTCGCGGCGGACAGGCCTGTAGACCCCTCACCCGACCTCCTTCGGAGGCCACCCTCTCCCGCAAGGGGAGAGGGATTCTAGAGAATATACCGGCTCAGATCCGCGTTGGCCGCCAGGGCCCCGACCCGTTCCTTCACATAGGCCGCGTCGATGGTGACTGTCTCGCCGCCCCGATCCGCCGCCGAGAAGCTGATCTCCTCGACCACCTTTTCCAGGATCGTTTGCAGGCGGCGGGCGCCGATGTTCTCGACCGAGCCGTTCACGGCCACGGCCGCGTCGGCCAGGGCGTCGATGGCCTCGTCGGTGAAGACCAGCGTCAGGCCTTCCGTGGCCATCAGCGCCTGGTGCTGACGCAGCAGGTTGGCTTCCGGTTCGGTGAGGATGCGGCGCAGGTCGTCGCGGGTCAGGCCCTTCAGCTCCACGCGGATCGGCAAGCGGCCTTGCAGCTCCGGCAGCAGGTCGCTGGGCTTGGCCACGTGGAAGGCGCCCGAGGCGATGAACAGGATGTGGTCGGTCTTCACCGGCCCGTACTTGGTCGACACCGTCGTGCCCTCGATCAGCGGCAGCAGGTCGCGCTGCACGCCTTCCCGGGAGACGTCGGCGCCCGAGCGCTGCGACGAGCTGGCCACCTTGTCGATCTCGTCGAGGAAGACGATGCCGTGGTTCTCGGCCAGGGACAGGGCTTCTTGCGTAAGGGCCTCCTGGTCGAGCAGCTTGTCGCTTTCCTCGGCGATCAGCGGGGCCCAGGCGCCCGAGACCGTGGTCTTGTGGGTCTTGGTGCGGCCACCGCCGAACGACTTCATCATCTCCGACAGGTTCAGCACCGAGGCGCCCGGCTGGCCGGGGATCTCGAACATGCCGCCGCCGCCGCTGTCGGCCAGCTGCAGCTCGATCTCCTTGTCGTCCAGCTCGCCGGCCCGCAGCTTCTTGCGGAAGCTGTCGCGGGCGGCGGTGGCGCCAGGACCGGTCAGGGCGTCGAGGATGCGATCCTCGGCGGCCGCCTCGGCCTTGGCCTTCACGCCGGCCCGCCGCTTGTCGCGGACCATGCCCAGCGCGCTTTCCACCAGGTCACGGACGATCTGGTCGACGTCGCGGCCGACATAGCCGACCTCGGTGAACTTGGTGGCCTCGACCTTCAGGAACGGCGCCTGGGCCAGGCGGGCGAGGCGCCGGGCGATCTCGGTCTTGCCGACGCCCGTGGGGCCGATCAGCAGGATGTTCTTGGGGGTGATCTCGTCCTGCAGGTCGGCCGGCGTGCGGCGGCGGCGCCAGCGGTTGCGCAGGGCCACGGCGACGGCGCGCTTGGCCTCGGCGTGGCCGACGATGAAGCGATCCAGTTCGGAGACGATTTCGCGGGGGGAGAACTCGGTCATGTGTCGTTGATCAGGGTCTCGAAGATCAGGCGCCAACCTTCGGCGCGCCTTTGCCAGACGTGCATATAGTGCGCCGCCACGGGTTTGTTATCCGGTCCGCCCCAACTGGCTTCGCCATAGGTCCAGACGAGGTCCCCGGCCCCGGACGCGCCGCCGCCTTGCGGGCGCAGCGCGATGGCGGCCGGACGCAGGGCCAGGCGGGCGGAAAGATCGTTTCCAGCAAGGGCCTTGGTCTCTTTCGGGCCGAGCAGCCAGGCGTCGTCCGTCAGAACGCTCTTGTAGGCGACCGGGGCGTCGGTCGCGGCCGCCAAGGCCAGGGCCGCTTCGGCGGCGCGGGCTTCCTCGAAACCCTTGGCCTGGGATTCCGCGCCGGCGGGCGCGAGCGGACCGGCCTGGGCGGCGGCGTCGGGACCCGGGGCCTTGCCGGGATCGGCCTGCGCCCCGCCGTCATAGACCCACTTCCACACGCCGTCCGCGCCCTTGCGCCAGATGGTGGCGTAGTAGCCGCCGCGCTTGTCGTCGATGCTCCAGGGGCCCAGCGACAGGCCAAGATCGCCCGAGCGGGCGATGACCACCTTCTGCGGCCACCAGAACAGCTTGGGCTCGTTGGTCCCCGGACGTTTTTCGTAGAACTCGCGGGCGTTCACGGGGCCGGGGGCGAAGACGATGGCGTCGTCGGCCATGTGCCTGAGGAACGAGCCCCTTATCCCCAGCGCCAGGCCGTCGGCGGCGAAGGCGCGCTCGGCGGCCTCGACCGGAGCGGCGGAGATCTCCTGGGCAAGCGCGGGGGTCGCCAGAGCGATGGCGATCAGGGCGGGGGAAAGAAGCTTGAACATGGTCGGGCCTCCTGCCGCCTCACCCTAGCGCGTCGCCGGTCGCGAGGAACCTCCCCCTTTGGGGGAGGCGATCGCGCAGCGATCGGTGGGGGGAGAGGTTTCGAAATCGGCCGGCGTTTCGGAAGCTGAAAACGGCCCCCCTCCGGTCTACGGCCGCCTCCCCCAGAGGGGGAGGTTCCTTGGGTTTAGAGGCCTTCCACCGTCAGGTTGCCGTTGGTGTAGACGCAGATCTCGGCGGCGATCGCCATCGCACGTCTGGCGATCTCTTCCGCCGTCAGGTCCTGGTCGATCAGCGCCTTGGCCGCCGCGAGCGCATAGTTGCCGCCCGAGCCGATGGCCGCCACGGCCCCGCCGCCGGGGCTCTCGCCCGGTTCCAGCACGTCGCCGACGCCGGTGACGGTGTAGATGGCGTCCTTGTCGGCCACGAGCAGCATGGCCTCGAGGCGGCGCAAGTAGCGGTCGGTGCGCCAGTCCTTGGCGAGGTCGACGCAGGCCCGGGCCAGCTGGTTGGGATACTGCTCGAGCTTGGCTTCCAGCCGCTCGATCAGGGTGAAGGCGTCGGCCGTGGCCCCGGCGAAACCGGCGACGACCGCGCCTCCGGCCAGGCGGCGCACCTTGCGGGCGTTGCCCTTGACGACGGTTGGCCCCATGGAGACCTGTCCGTCGCCGGCGATCACGGTCTGGCCGTTCTTGCGCACCGCGAGAATGGTGGTGCCGTGCCAGTCGGGGAACGAGTTCGAGCTTTGCATGGCTTCGCATGTGGCGAGGCCGGCCTGGAGGGTCAAGCGCCATGAGCTTTTCGGAACGCGAAGTCGAGCGCTACGCCCGCCATCTGGTGCTGCGCGAGATCGGCGGACCGGGGCAGCAGAAGCTGAAGGCCGCCAGGGTGCTGCTGGTCGGCGCTGGTGGTCTCGGCGCGCCCGCCGCCCTTTACCTGGCCGCCGCCGGCGTGGGGACGATTGGTCTCGCCGACGCCGACGCGGTGTCGCTGTCGAACCTGCAGCGCCAGGTGCTCTATGCCGAGGCCGACGTTGGCAAGCCCAAGGTCGAGGCGGCCGCCGATCATCTGGCGGCACTCAATCCGAACGTGACGGTCGTGCCCCACCCCGTCTGGCTGGACGCGGCCAACGCCCGCGAGATCGTGCGCGACTACGACATCGTGCTGGACGGCACCGACGATTTCTCCACCCGCTTCGCCGTCAGCGACGCCTGCCTGGCCGAGGGCAAGGTCCTGGTCAGCGGCGCCCTGGGCCGGTGGACCGGCCAGGTCGGGGTGTTCCATGGCCAGCCCTGCTATCGCTGCCTGGTTCCCGAGGTTCCGCCCGACGCCGAGACCTGCGCCCTGGTCGGGGTGGTTGGGGCCCTGGCGGGCGTCATCGGCTCGATGATGGCGCTGGAGGCGGTGAAGGTGATCGCCGGGGCGGGCCAGCCGCTGTCCGGGCGCCTGCTGATCTACGACGCCCTGGCGGCCGAGACCCGCACGGTGCGGATCGGCGCTGACCCGGCCTGCCCCAGCTGCGGACGATAGCGGCGTTCGGCGAAAACCTTGTCGTTACGGGTATTTACGTAGGTGAGGGCCTGGGACGTTTGGTCTAGGTTCGCCGCCGCCGGTCCCGGCGGACCTCCCCTCGCGCGCCGGTCGGCCGCAGGGAGAGACCGATGACCAACCCCCGCATCGCCCATCCGGGCCTGGCCGCCAAGGCGATGAGCGCCCAGGACGCCGCCGCCCTGATCGAGCCGGGCTCGACCGTCGGCATGAGCGGCTTCACCGGCTCGGGCTATCCCAAGGCCGTGCCGATGGCGCTGGCCGAGCGGATGGAGGCGGCCCACGCCGCCGGCGATCCCTTCCGCGTCAAGGTCTGGACCGGCGCCTCGACCGGTCCCGAGTTGGACGGCGCCCTGGCCAAGAGCGACGGCGTCGAGTTCCGCCTGCCCTACAATTCCGACCCCATCGCCCGCGAGAAGATCAATCGCGGCGAGATGGAGTATTTCGACATGCACTTGTCCCAGGTCGCCCCGATGGCCTGGCAGGGGTTCCTCGGTCCGCTCGACACCGCCGTCGTCGAGATCGCCGGGATCCGTCCCGACGGCTCGCTGATCCCGTCCTCGTCGGTGGGCAACAACAAGACCTGGCTGGACCGTGCCTCCAGGATCATCCTTGAGGTCAACGCCTGGCAGAACCCGGCGCTGGAGGGGATGCACGACATCTACTACGGCACCGCCCTGCCCCCCAGCCGCGTGCCGATTCCGCTGGTCAAGCCCGACGACCGTATCGGCGAGGCGTATTTCCGGGTCGATCCCAGCAAGGTCGTCGCCGTGGTCGAGACCGACGCGCCCGACCGCAACCTGCCCTTCGCCGCGCCCGACGCCTCGGCCCTGGCGATCGCCGGCCATCTGCTGGAATTCTTCGCCCACGAGGTCGCCAAGGGCCGTCTGCCGCCCTCCCTGCTGCCGCTGCAGTCGGGTGTGGGCAACATCGCCAACGCCGTGCTGACCGGTCTGGTCGACGCCCCGTTCGAGAACATGACCGCCTATACCGAGGTGATCCAGGACGGCATGCTCGACCTCTTGGCGGCAGGCAAGCTGCGCATGGCCTCGGCCACGGCGTTCTCGCTGAGCCCCGAGGCGGCCGCCGGCCTCAACGCCGACATGGCCCGGTTCCGCGACAAGATGATCCTGCGGCCGCAGGAGATCTCCAACCACCCCGAACTGATCCGGCGCCTGGGCTGCATCGCCATGAACGGCCTGATCGAGGCCGACATCTATGGGGCGGTGAACTCGACCCACGTCATGGGCTCGCGCATCCAGAACGGCATCGGCGGCTCGGGCGACTTCGCCCGCAACGCCTATGTCTCGATCTTCATGACCCCGTCGACGGCCAAGGGCGGCAAGATCTCGGCCATCGTCCCGCAGGTCAGCCACGTCGACCACATCAACCAGGACGTCCAAGTGATCGTCACCGAACAGGGCCTGGCCGACCTGCGCGGCCTGTCACCCAAGCAGCGGGCCCGCGTGATCATCGACAACTGCGCCCACCCCGACTTCCGCCCGGGCCTGGAGGACTACTTCCAGCGCGCCCAGGCCGGCGCCTACGGCCGCCAGACCCCGACCCTGCCCGGCGAGGCGTTGTCGTGGCACCAGCGGTTCATGGAGACGGGGTCGATGCGGTCCTAAGCGTCAGGCGAAGGCCTTGCCGATGTGGGCGATGGATTTCTCCAGGACCATCTTGAGATTTTCATCGCCCCAGTCGCGGTGACCGACGCCCTTCATCTCGACCAGGTCGCAGGGCTTGCCGGCCGCCTTCAGGGCCTTGGCCATGATCCGTGACTGTTCGACGCCGACGATGGTGTCGTCGACGCCGTGGATCAGCAGCACCGGCGCCTTGATCTCGCCAGCGCGCAGGGCGGGCGAGGCCTCGGCCAGCATGGCCTTGTCGGTCTTGGGATCGCCGATGGTCCGGATCCAGTAGGCGTAGGCGTCGGAATCGTAGCCTTCCTGCTGGCGGGCGAAGGACAGGGTCTTGGAGAGTTCCGCGTCGCCGGCCACCGAGACCACGGCCTTGTAGAGGTCGGGCTTGCGCACAGCGCCCATCAGGGCCGCATAGCCGCCGTAGCTCATTCCGTAGATCGCCACCTTGTTCGAATCCGCCGCGCCCGAGGCCAGGACCTTGGCCACGCAATCCTCGACATCGGCCTGCATCAGGTCGCCCCAGTGGCGGCGGCCCTTGTCGGCGAAGGCGCGACCATAACCGCTCGAGCCGCGGAAGTTGGGCTGCAGCACCATCCAGCCCTGGGCGGCGAAGGCCTGGACGAAGATGTCGAAGGCCAGGGTGTCGCGCACTTCGGGTCCGCCGTGCGGCAACACCACCAGCGGGCGTGGCTTGTCCGACGGAACGATCGGCGTCGTCAGATAGGCGGTGATCGTCGCGCCGTCCCGGGTTTCGACCCGCAACGCCTCCATCGGCGCCAGGCGTTCGGCGGTCAGCCACGGCTGGCGGTCGGCCAGGAACTTCAGGGAGCCGCGCGTGACGTCGTACAGCCAGAAGGATCCGGGATTGCGTGGCCCGCTGACCGCGAAGACCAGCCACTTGCGGTCGCGGCTGACCTCGTAGGGGCTGACGCTTTCGGTCTTGTCGAAGGTGGCCACGACCCGCTCGTAGTGGCCCGCCAGGTCGGGGTCGACGAACCAGTCCTTGGCCCGGTCGTCGCTGACGCTGATGCTGATCGGCCGGTTCTCGTCGTCCATGAACAGGCCGGTGATAGGGCGCTTGTTGTGGTGGGCGAACACCTCGCCCATGGTCATGGTCCGGGTGTCGAACAGCCGGATCGCCGGCAGGTCGGCGGTCTCGTCATTGTCGAGCACCAGCAGCATACCGGGCTCGGCCGTGGGGGCGATGAAGCGCAGTTCCGGCGCTTCGTAGCGTTCGTCGCGGCGGATGGTGCGGTAGTGCTTCCACGCCTTCGCGCCGGGCGGCCGGGTCATCACCGCGAGCTTGGAGCCGGTGTTGTTGGTGTCGTAGCGGATGATCGGCGTGCCCCGCTGGGTCACCCAGCCCACGGTGTCCGAAGTTCCGCGTTCGAATTCTTCCGTCGCGCCGGTCAGGATATCGACCTTCACCAGGCTGTTGCCGGGCTGCATGAGGATATGGCGCGGATCGTCGATCATCATGTCGGCGACCTTGCCTCTGTCGCCGAGCCAGACAGTCCCTCCGTTCCCTGGCGAGAGCAGCAGCACAGGGTCGGCGCCGTTCTCGCCGATGGCCATGACGTGCTGTGTGTAGCTCTTTTCGACATAGGAGCCGAACGCGTTGGTTCGACCCTTCGAATAGCGCATCTCGAATTCTCTGCGCAGCCAGACCAGCAGCCGGTCGTTGCTGGCCCACACGATCTTCTCGCCCGCGAAATCACCCACGCTGATCGGACCCTTCGGCGCCTCGGTCTCCACGGTCCGCCGATAGACGAGCTGCAGGTCGCGCTTGTTGTCGCCGAGCCGGCGTTCGACCAGGAAGGCCAGCCGCGTGCCGTCCGGCGACAGCGCGACGTCCAGCATGACCGGCGGTTTCAGCAGGTCGTCGATGCTGTGTGGAACCGGCGCTGCCTTGGCTGTCTTGTCGTCGCCGGCCAGGGCGCGATCGATGAGCAGCGGGGCCGCCGAAGCGGCCGCCATCAGGTGACGTCGAGTAAGCAAAGCGGCGGCCCCCCGGTCGCGACTGGATACAGGCGCGAACCGATACGATCCGCGCGTCGGCACACTCGCGAGTTTTCGCAAGCTTTGCAATTACAGGGTGCGGCGATCGCCGTCTTCAGGCGAAGGCCGTCTTCAGGCAGGCGATGGCGGGGTTCAGCACCGCCTTGAAGGCGGCCTCGTCCCAGTTGCGGTGGCCGATGTCGCGCAGCTCGACGTGCTGCACGGTCTTGCCGGCGTCGCGCAGCGCCTTGGCCATGATCCGCGACTGCCGGGCCGGCACGATCCAGTCGTCGGCGCCGTGGATCAGCAGCACCGCAACGGCCACCTTGGCTGCGTTGCGGGCCGGCGAGGCGGCTTCCAGCATGGCCCTGTCCTTGGCCGGATCGCCGATGGTCTCGACCCAGTACTTGTAGGACGGGGAGTCGTCGCCGTCCTCGCGTTCGTAGGAGAGCATGTCGAGCAGGTCGCTCACCCCGGCGATCGACACGGCGGCCTTGTAGAGCTCGGGCTTGCGCACCGCGCCCATCAGGGCCGCGTAGCCGCCGTAGCTGGCGCCGCAGATGGCGACCTTGCCGGGCGCCACGCCGCCGGCCTTGACCACCTGCTCGACGGCGTCCTCGATGTCCTCCTGCATGCGGTCGCCCCAGCGTCGCCGGCCGGCCTCCACGAAGGCGCGGCCATAGCCGGACGAGCCGCGGAAATTGACCTGCAGCACCATCCAGCCCTGGGCCGCGAAGCTCTGGACGAAGAGGTCGTACTCGACGCTGTCGCGGATCTCCGGCCCGCCGTGCGGCAGCACCACCAGCGGATGGGGGCCGGGCTTCAGCGGCCGGGTCAGGTAGGCGCGCAGCTTGACGCCGTCGCGGGTGGCGACGTCCAGGGTCTCCATCGGCGCCAGGCGCGCTTCGGTCAGCCACGGCTGGCGCTCGCCCAGCGCCTCGAAGCGCTTGGCCTGCTTGTCGTAGAAGAAGAACGAGCCGGGCATGCGCGGCCCGTAGACATAGGCCAGCAGGCGCTGGCCGTCGGCGCTGGCGCCGGTCAGATAGACGTTGGCCTCGTTGCCGAAGAAGCCGTTCATCGCCTTGTAGTGGGCGTTCATCTTCGGGTCGGCGAACTGATAGACGACGCGGTCGTCGGTGTAGCGCGCGCCGAAGAAGCGGCCCTTCTCGTCGACCAGCACGTCTTCCAGGTCGCGGCCGAGGCGCTCGGAGACGGTCTCGCCGAAGCTCAAGGTCCGCAGGTCGAACTTGCGCAGGATCCGGGCCTCGCCGTCCTCCAGGCGGTTGGCGACCAGCAGGACGCCCGGCTCGGGCGAGGCGCCCAGCACCTCGAAGTCCATCTTCTCCCACTCGCTGCGGCGAATCTTGCGGATGAAGGTCCACTTGTCGTCGCCGGGCGGGCGGCCGTACAGCGACAGCACCGAGCCGCGATTGTTGAAGTCGTAGCGCAGCACAGGCCGGCCGTCCTGGACGTCCCAGCCGCGGGTGGTGGCGCCGCCGTATTCCACCAGTTCGGCCTCGCCGGTGTAGACATCGACCTTGTAGACGCCCAGGGCGTCGCGGGTCATTTCCCACACCGCCATCAGCACGTGGCGCGGGTCGTCGCGCAGCATGTCGACGACATAGCCGAGGTCGAAATTCTCGCGCAGCTTGATGCGCTTGTTGCCGAACAGCACGACCTCGTCGCCGCCGCCGACATTGATCGCCAGGATCCGGCGCACCGACAGTCCGCCGTACGAGGCGCCGATCCGCGAGCCGGTCGAGGTGAACGAGGCCACGCTGTTGTTGTTGATCCAGATCAGCAGTCGCTCGTCATTGGCCCAGGCGATCCGCTCGACATTGATCGAGCCGATGCGGATGGTCTTGGGCCCGTCGGCGGGATCGGCCGCCTTCAGGAAGGTGACGGTGGCGATCTTCTTGCCGTCGATGTCCTGCAGCGCCAGCAGGGCGATCTTCTCGCCGTTGGGCGACAGGGCGGCGCTGCGCACCCGCGAGGGCTTCAGCAGCTCGTCCAGGCTCGGCGGCCCATCCACGGGCGCGGACTCCGCCGCGACCGAACTCCAGGCCGACAGGATAGCCGGCACGCCCAGAGCGCCCCCCACGACGCCGCGACGCGAAATCATCGAACTCGAAACCCCCGATACAGGGGTCTAGCTAAAGCTTGGCCTTGGACAAGGTCAAGTTGTCCGCCGCCGAAGGCTCTCGCCTACAGCATCGCCGGGATGACGCGGTCGGGCGGACGGTGGCCGTCCATGAAGGTCTTCACGTTGACGATGACCTTCTCGCCCATGTCGATGCGGCCCTCGACCGTGGCCGAGCCCATGTGCGGCAGCAGCACCACGTTGGGCAGCTTCAGCAGTTTGGGATTGATGGCCGGCTCGTGCTCGTAGACGTCCAGGCCCGCGCCGGCGATCTCGCCGCGCGCCAGCATGTTGGCCAGGGCCCCCTCGTCGATGACCTCGCCGCGGGCGGTGTTGACGACGATGGCGTGCGGCCGCAGCAGCTTCAGCCGGCGGGCCGACAGCAGGTGGTAGGTGGCCGGGGTGTGCGGGCAGTTGATCGAGATGATGTCCATCCGGGCCAGCATCTGGTCGAGGCTTTCCCAGTAGGTGCAGCCCAGCTCCTCGGCGATGCGCGGACTGACGGGCTTGCGGTTGTGATAGTGCACCTGCATGCCGAAGGCCTTGGCGCGGCGGGCCACGGCCTGGCCGATGCGGCCCATGCCGACGATGCCCAGGCGCTTGCCCCACAGGCGGCGGCCCAGCATCCAGGTCGGCGACCAGCCGTGGAAATCGCCGGCCTTCACCACCTCGGCCCCCTCGACCACGCGGCGCGCGGCGGCCATGATCAGGGTCATGGTCAGGTCGGCCGTGTCTTCGGTCAGGACGCCGGGGGTGTTGGTGACGATGATGCCGCGGGCGTTGGCCGTGGCGACGTCGATATTATCGACCCCGGCCCCGAAATTGGCGATCAGCTTGAGCCGGTCGCCGGATCGCGACAGAAGGCGCGAGTCGATCCGATCGGTGATGGTGGGCACCAGCACGTCGGCTCGTCCCATGGCGTCGACGAGCTCGTCGGGCGTCAGGGGCTTGTCGGCCAGATTCAGTTCTGTGTCGAACAGCTCGCACATCCGCGTCTCGACGGGATCGGGCAGCTTGCGCGTGACGACGACTTTGAGCTTGCGAACGGGCATGGGCGGTCTGAAAAGCCTTCCCTGACGGGCGTTCTAAATCTGTAGCAAAGGGGCCGGAAGCGGCCAAGCAACATGCCGGTGAAAAGCAAACATCGTTCGCTTGGTGGTTTTCGCGGCTTGGGCGGTCTGATCGCGGTCGCCGCCCTGCTGGCGGCGGGCGCCGCGCTCGCCCAGCCGCCGACCACGACCCCGTCGGGCCTGCCGGTGCCGCGCTACGTCGTGCTCAAGTACGGCGAGGTCAACGCCCGCCAGGGTCCGGACGAGGATCACCGCCTGCTGTGGATCTACAAGGCCAAGGGCCTGCCGGTGCAGGTGGTGGCCGAAACCCGCGAGTGGCGCAGGATCTGCGATCCCGAGGGCGGGCTGGCCTGGGTGCACAAGCGCACCACCGACGGCCGCCGCACCGCGATGCGCGTGCAGGACGCTCCCCTGCCCCTTCATTCTTCGCCCAAGGCCGAGTCGCGGATCAGCGCCTATCTGCGCGGCCGCTCGATCGCCACGCTCGACAAGTGCGAGAAGGGCTGGTGCCGCCTGAAGGCCGACGGAGCGTCAGGCTGGGCGCCGGAGGACCAGTTCTGGGGCGCCAAGGAGGCGCTGCAGTGTCCAGAAGCGCGCTGACCCGGACGATATTCGCCCTAAAAGAGCGACTTGAACGGGCGGTCCTCACCAATTGTCGCCGAATGTAACATTGAGGCCCGCCCCGCCGCCGTGCTAGGGGCGTTCCCATGCAAAAGAGCGCCTACACCTTCGAAGAGCTCCTGGCCTGCGGCCGGGGCGAATTGTTCGGACCCGGCAACGCCCAGCTGCCCGTGCCGCCGATGCTGATGTTCGATCGCATCGTCCGCATCGAGGCCGACGGCGGCGCGCACGGCAAGGGCTACATCGAAGCCGAATTCGACATCAATCCGGACCTCTGGTTCTTCGGCTGCCACTTCATCGGCGACCCGGTGATGCCCGGCTGCCTGGGCCTGGACGCCCTGTGGCAGCTGGTCGGCTTCTTCCTCGGCTGGTCCGGGGCCCCCGGCCGCGGCCGCGCCCTGGGCGTCGGCGAGGTGAAGTTCACGGGCCAGGTCACGCCGGACATCAAGAAGGTGGTCTACAAGATCGACCTGAAGCGTGTGATCATGCGCAAGTTGGTCATGGGCATCGCCGACGGCGTTCTGGAAGCCGACGGCAAGGTCATCTACGAAACCAAGGACCTCAAGGTCGGCCTGTTCACGGCCGAACAGATGGCGGGTTGATCCAACCGGCTAGCCGGCCGTTCTGCAAGGAGCCGGCTCCGGCGGATCGGGGAGAAAGAGGTACTGATATGCGTCGCGTCGTCGTCACGGGACTGGGCGTCGTCTCGTCCATCGGCAACAACGCCAACGAGGTGCTGGCTTCGCTGCGCGAAGCCAAGTCGGGCGTGGTCGCCGCACCGGAATACGCCGAGCTCGGCTTCCGCTGCCAGGTGCACGCCGCGCCTCAGATCGAATGGGAAGGCCTGGTCGATCGCCGGGCCGCGCGCTTCCTCGCGCCCGGCACGGCCTACGCCCATATCGCCATGGAGCAGGCGATCGCGGATTCCGGTCTCGAAGAGTCCGAGATTTCCAACGAGCGCACCGGCCTGATCGTCGGTTCGGGCGGCCCGTCCACCCGCGTCATCGTCGAGGCCGCGGCCACGACCAAGGAACGCGGTCCCAAGCGGATCGGTCCGTTCGCGGTGCCCAAGGCCATGAGCTCGGGTCCGTCGGCGGTGCTGTCGACCTGGTTCAAGATCCGCGGGATCAACTATTCGATCAGCTCGGCCTGCGCGACCAGCGCCCACTGCATCGGCGCGGGCGCCGAGCAGATCCAGCTGGGCAAGCAGGACATCGTCTTCGCTGGCGGCTGCGAGGAGCTGGACTGGACCCTGTCGAACCTGTTCGACGCCATGGGCGCCATGAGCAGCAACTTCAACGACCGCCCGGCCGTGGCCAGCCGCGCCTACGACAAGGACCGCGACGGCTTCGTGATCGCCGGCGGCGCCGGGATCGTCGTGCTCGAGGAATACGAGCACGCCAAGGCGCGCGGGGCCAAGATCTATGGCGAGCTGATCGGCTACGCCGCCAATTCCGACGGCTACGACATGGTCGCTCCGTCGGGCGAAGGCGCGGCCCGCTGCATGAAGCTGGCGATCGCCGAGACCGGCGGCCGCACCATCGACTATCTGAACCCGCACGGCACCTCGACGCCGGTCGGCGACAGCAAGGAGATGGGCGCGGTGCGCGAGGTGTTCGGCGACAAGGCGCCGCTGATCTCGTCGACCAAGTCGCTGACCGGCCACAGCCTCGGCGCGGCCGGCGCCCAAGAAGCGATCTACTCGATCCTGATGCTCAAGAACGGCTTCGCGGCCGAGAGCGCCAACATCGAGAACCTCGACCCCGAGTTCGCCGACCTGCCGATCCTGCGCCAACGCTCTGACAAGCCGCTCGACGCGGTGATGTCCAACAGCTTCGGCTTCGGCGGCACCAACGGCACGCTGATCTTCGGCCAGGTCGACTGACCTGATCCGGGCCGCCGCGATCGACAAGGTTCGCGGCGGCGCCCGCCGCCTGTGGTCCATGGCGGATGGACCCGGCGTGGCCGTGGTCCGGTCGGCAGGCGCCTCGCCCCTGCCGGCCTTCCGCCCGCTCGACGGGGCCTGGGCCGAGATCTGCCGGGCCGCCGCCGATCCCGCCTCGCGCCTCGAAGCCCGCCTGCCGGCCCTGATCGCGGCCGGCGCCCTGCCCTACGGTTTGGTCGGCGACAGCCACGGCCGCCTGCTCTGCCGGCGCGGCCTGCGCGATGGTCGCTGGCTGCTGCCGATCTGGAGCCTGGAGACCGGCGCCTCGGCTCGCGGCCTCGCGGGCGATGGCGGCCGGTCCGGCGCGGGCCCTCGCGTCCGCGCCGCCCTCGCCCGCCTGCTGGCGATCGACGGTCTGCCGATCCTCGCCAAGTTCGGCCAGGTCGACATCGAGTTCGTGCACCCCTTCAAGCGGCTGGCGGCCGGCGCCCTGGCCTTCGACGACGCCGAGTTCGACGCCTTCGCGGACGAGACGATCGCCCGCTACGTCGCGTTCCTGGTCGATGCGGTTCCGGTCGGCCAACGGTCCCGCGTGCGGGTGATGTCGCTGTTCCCGCCTACCCTGTCCGACGCCGCCTGGCGCGCCGGCTACGTCAACGGCCACATCGTCGACCAGCATGGTCCGGCCGGCCAGGAACTGGCGGCGGCGCTGGTCGGGCTGGAGATCCCCGACCTGGCGCGACGCACCGCGCTGCATCGCCGCGTCGGCCAGCGCCTGCGCCAGGCTGTCGAGGCCGAGGGCCTGACGTTCGTCGACGATGTGACGCCGTTCCTGGGTGCGGACGGGCTGGTCGATCCCGCCCTGCTCGGTCCGGTCGCCAGCCGCGACCATCATCTCGACTTCCGCGCTTCGCGCGATGCGATGCTTGACCGGATCTGGTCGATCGTCGATTGAGTATCGCCACGGTTCGGGGCGTTACGAAATGTCATCTCGTGTTGCGGGCGCGGCGGCGCAGGCGGTTTCCGCTCCCTGGATCGACGCCGGGGATCTCGAGGCTCGTCTGGCCCTTACCGACGCGCCCGAGGCGCACAAGGCCTTCGCCCGCGACCTGGCCCGCGACGGCCTGGCGATCATCGACCTCGGCGACGACCTGCTGGACCTCTGCGACCGCATCGACGCCGAGACCGCCCACCATTTCGAGAGCGGCGCGACGCGGGTGCACGACGCCTGGCGGCGGTCGGCGGCCATCCGGCGTGTCGCCACCCATCCGGAGATCCTGGCGCGCCTGGCCCTGGCCTATGGTCGCGAGCCGTTCCCGTTCCAGAGCCTGAATTTCCACCGCGGCAGCCAGCAGGACGTCCACGCCGACACCCTGCATTTCCATGCAGAGCCCGGCGGCTTCATGTGCGGCGTCTGGCTGGCGCTCGAGGATGTGCGGCCCGAGGCGGGTCCCCTCGTCTACTACCCCGGCAGCCACCGCCTGCCGGTGCTGACCATGGCGGAAGCCGGCGCCGAGGACGGCGCGACGACGGCGGCCAACTACAACGACCTCTACGCCCCGGCGATCCGGCGGCAGCTCGACGAGGCCGGGCTGAAGCCGAGCCTGGCCATGCTCAAGAAGGGCCAGATCGCGGTGTGGGCGGCCAATCTCGCCCATGGGGGCTCGAAGATGCTCGACCCGGCCTCCACGCGGCGCTCGCTGGTGCTGCACTACTATTTCGAGGACTGCATCTACTACACGCCGATGCTGTCGACGAAGGACCGCCAGGCGCGCCGCCTGCCCGCCGACATCGCCACCGGCGGCTGGCGCTGGCCGCGCCGCGCGGGCCGCCGGGTGGCGGTTCCGGCCAAGCAGCTGGCGGCCGCGATCGTCTACCGGCTGACCCGCCACACGCCGCGTTTCTAGGGCGCCGGGGTTCCGTCGTCGCGACGGGACTGCTAACCAGCGGCCAAAGATCAAGGAGCCGACCGATGGCCGACGACTACGCATTCCCCAAGGGCGAGCTGATGGCGGGCAAGAAAGGCCTCGTCATGGGCGTGGCCAATCACAACTCCATCGCCTGGGGCATCGCCAGCCAACTGGCCGCCCAGGGCGCCGAAATGGCCTTCACCTATCAGGGCGAAGCGCTGGAGCGCCGCGTGCGCCCGCTGGCCGAGAGCATCGGCGTCAACACCCTGATCCCGGCCGACGTCACCGACGACGCCTCGATGGACGCGGCCTTCGCCGCCGTCGAGGAGAAGTTCGGCACGATCGACTTCGTGGTGCACTCGGTGGCCTTCGCCAACAAGGACGAGCTGAAGGGCTCGTTCGTCGACAACACCACCCGCGAGGGCTTCCTCACGGCGATGAACATCTCGGCCTTCAGCTTCGTCGACGTGGCCAAGCGCGCCGCCAAGATCATGCCGAACGGCGGCTCGCTGATCACCATGACCTATCTGGGGTCGGAGCGGACCATCCCGAACTACAACACCATGGGCGTGGCCAAGGCCGCCCTGGAAGCGGCGACCCGCTACATCGCCCGGGACCTCGGTCCCAAGGGCATCCGCTGCAACGCCATTTCGGCCGGCGCCATGCGCACGCTTGCTCTCGCAGGCATCGCCGGCGGCCGCGGCATGATCGCCCAGGGCCGCGCCTTCAGCGCCATGAAGGAAGACACCTCGATGGAAGGCGTCGCCGGCGCCGCCCTGTGGCTGGTCTCGGACCTTGGCCGTTCGACCACGGGCGAAGTCGTCCATGTCGACGCCGGCTTCCACATGATGGGCATGCCCGACGAAGCCGAGGGCTGATCCCCTTCGGTTCTCGCTGACGAACGGGCCCGGTGGAGTGATCCGCCGGGCTTTTTCGTGGGGGGCGACAGTGTTAGCGTAGGCGCATGAGCACGCTGAACATCGCTCTACCCGAGACGCTCCAGGCCTTTGTCGAGGAGCAGACCGCCGCTCAAGGCTACGAGGGCGAGGCCGACTATGTGCGCGAACTGATCCGGCGCGAGCAGGATCGCGAGACCTTCAGAGCAAAGGTGCTTGAAGGCGCTCAATCGCCTCTCGGTCCCCCCGCCGATGACGCTTACTTCGACGAACTGCGCGCCAGGGCCATAAGAGGCCAGTGACCGCCAAACCGGTCGTCCCCACCGTCAAGGCCAGAGCCGATATCAACGCGACGTTCGAATGGTATTTGCGGGAAGCGGGATCGTCCGCCGCCGTCGGTCTCGTTGATGCCCTGCAGAACGCCTACCGAGCCATTGCCGCTCGTCCGGCGGCCGGATCGCCACGCTACGCCCACGAACTGAAGTGGCCCGGTCTTCGGACGTGGCCGCTCAGGCGCTATCCGTACCTGGTGCTTTACGTCGAGCAGTCCGATCAAATCGAGATCTGGCGCGTGTTTCACACCAGACAGGACATACCCGCCTGGATGCGGCGATAGCTAAGGCGCGTACGCTCGCATGAACCGCGCCGCCGCCGCCGCCGCCTGGGCGTCGAACTGGGCCGGGGTGCGGTCGGACGGCAGGCGGAGCAGGGCGCGCAGCTGGCTGTGGCCCAGGACCATGCCGGCGAAGAACTCGGCGGCCTGTTCGGGGTCGTCGACGGCCAGGCGGCCGAGCCTGGTCTCGGTCTCCAGGAACACCGCCAGCTGGCGGCGGGCCTGGCGGGGGCCGGCCTCGAACACCTCGTTGGCGACGTCGGGCATCTCGCCCGCGCCCTGGATGATCACCCGCAGCACCGAATAGCCGTTGGTGGTGATCACCGTCTCCAGCATCGAACGGGCGAAGGCCTCCAGGGCCTCTTGCGGATTATCGACCGCGCCCGGCTCGTGCAGCGGCGCGGTGATGCGGGCCACCCGGCGGGCCATCAGCGCCTTCACCAGCTCGGCCTTGGAGCCGTAGTGGTTGTAGACCGTCTGCTTGGAGACCCCCGCGCGGCGGGCGATCTCCTCCATCGGGGCGGAAAGGCCGCGCTGGCCGATCACCTCGACGGCGGCGTCGAGGATGGCTTCGGTCTTGGCGACGTCGATCTGGCCGGCGATCCTGGGCATCAGTGGGCGTCCGAAGGCGGAGGCGGCAGCACCTTGGGCGGGGCCGCCAGCAGGCTGACCACGGCGGCGGCGAAGCAACCGTAGGCCAGCAGGGTGAAGCTGTCGCCGAAGGCCAGCACGGTTGACTGCTGGGTGAGCATCTGGCCGATCGCCTTGCGCGCCGCGCCGTCCGGATCGGTGACGCCCAGCTGCTGCATCCGCGCGGCCAGGCCCGCCATCATGGTCGAGGTCTCGCCGCCGGCCATCACCTTCGACGACATGTCGTTGAAGTAGAGGGCGGTCTGCTGGGTGATGCTGGTGGCCAGCAAGGCCAGGCCGATGGCGCCGCCGGTGTTGCGCGCCAGGTTCACGAGGCCGGAGGCGTTCTTGACCATGTGCTGGGGCAGGGTGCTCATCGTGATCTGCTGGGTGGCGATCATCGCGATCATGACCCCGACGCCGCGACAAGCCTGGACCCCGGCGAATTCCCAGAAACCCCAATTTTTGGTCACGCCGTGGGCCATGTACATGCCCCAGCCCGCTAGCAGGAAGCCGATGCACATGGGGATGCGCGGATCCATCTTGCGCACGATGCGGCCGGCGACCGGGCCTGTGGCGAACATCGACAGGCCCGAAATGACCATGGTCGTGCCCACTTCCGAGGCCGAATAGCCCCGCACGCGGCTCAGGAACTGCGGCAACAGGAAGGTGCCGCCGAACAGGCTGGCGCCCGAGATCGCGGTCATCAGCACGCCGATGCTGAAGTTGCGGTTGGCGAAGGCCCTAAGCTCGACGATCGGGTTCTTGTAGGTCAGCTGCCGCCAGATGAAGACCACGCCGGTGGTCACCGCCACGACGGTCAGGCCCAGGATCAGGTCGTCGTCGAACCAGTTCTCCTTGGCGCCTTCCTCCAGCACGTACTGCATGCTCATCAGGAAGGCGGCCATGACCGCCAGGCCCGTCCAGTCGAAGCCCTTGGCCAGGCTCGGATCGCCCTTGTCGAAGTCGCCCCACTTGGCGACCGCGAACAGCACCAGGATCCCGGGCGGGACGTTGATGAAGAAGAGCCAGCGCCAGCTCAGCCACTCGGTCAGGTGGCCGCCCAGGGTGGGGCCGACGGTCGGGGCCAGGGTGACGATCAGGCCCATGATGACGCTGGCGGTGATCCGGCGCTCGGGCGGGAAGGCGGTGAAGGCCACGGCGAACACCGTCGGGATCATCGCCCCGCCGATGAAGCCCTGCAGGGCCCGCGTCAGGATCATCATGTCGATCGACGAGCTGAGGCCGGTGGCCACGCTCATGACGATGAAGCCCAGGCACGAGGCCATGTAGAGGCGCTGGGTGCCCCACAGCCGCGACAGATATCCCGACAGCGGGATCATCACGACCTCGGGGATCAGATAGGCGGTCTGGATCCAGCTGACCTGGTCGGTGCTGGCCCCGACGCCGGCCTGGATCTGCGGCAGCGAGGCGGCCACGATCTGGATGTCGAGGATGGCCATGAACTGGCCGATGACCATGGCCCCGAAGCCGAGGAACAGCTTGGTCCAGTCGACCTCGCCCGCCGGTTTTGCGGCCGGCTTGGCGGAGGCGGGGAGGGCGGCGTCGGTCACGACGGCGCGGCCTTAGCGGCTTTGAGCCGGGTGCGGGGCGTCCTGGCGGGCGACCTGCGGTCCCTGGGCGGCGTCGGCGAACGAGGCGCCCGAACGGTCGCGAACATCGACCTTGACCTCGACCGACAGGCCGGGGCGCAGGGCCGCGCCCAGCTTGCTGCGGTCGACGACGATCTTCACCGGCAGGCGCTGGGTGATCTTGGTGAAGTTGCCGACGGCGTTCTCGACCGGGATCAGGGCGAACTCCTGACCCGTGGCCGGGGCGAAGCTGTCGACCTTGCCGACGATCTTCTGCTTGCCGAAGGCGTCGGCCTTGATCTCGACCGGCTGGCCGATGCGCAGGCGCGAAACCTGGGTTTCCTTGAAATTGGCGACGATGAAGCTCTGGCCCAGCGGCACGACCGACATCAGCGACGTGCCCGGCTGCACCAATTGGCCCGGACGCACGCTGCGGGCGCCGACCACGCCGGCGGCGGGGGCGCGGATCACGGTGCGTTCCAGGTCGAGGCGGGCCTGGTCGACGGCGGCGTGGGCCGCGGCGGCCTGGGCGATGCTTTGGGCGCGGGCCGAGCCCAGCGCGCCGGCGGTGCGGCGCTCGGCCTCGAGGGCGGCCTGGGCGCTGGCGACGGCGGCGTCCGACTGCTTGGCGCCGGCGCGTTCGGTCTGGACCTTCTGCTGCGACACCCAGCCCTGCTTGGCCAGGGCGTCGTAGCGCTCGAAATCGGCGCGGGCCCGGCCGGCGTCGGCCTGGGCGCTGCTCACGCCGGCCTGGCGCTGCTGGATCAGGGCCTGTTCGAGGATGGCCTTGTCGTCGACGCTCTTGATGGCGGCGTCGAGGGCCGCGGCGTTGGCGATCGCCTGGTCCAGCTTGGCCTGGAAGGTCGAGGGATCGATCTTGGCCAGCACCTGGCCGGCCTCGACCCGCTGGTTGTCGGCGACCAGAACCTGCGCGACATAGCCGGTGACCTGCGGGCTGACCGAGACCGTGTCGGCCTGGACGAAGGCGTTGTCGGTGCTCTCGAAGCGCTGCTTGTCGATGTACCAGAACACGCCGCCGACCAGGATGGCCGCGCCGGCGACGCCGGCGACCAGCAGCGGAACCAGCTTCTTCTTCTTCGCCTCGGCCATGGCCTGATCCTGCAAGAAAGGAGGGCGTCCGGACGGGGCGATTATTCGCCTGGCGGACGCGTCGCGGGATAAATGGACGACTTCGTCCAAAAATCAAGCGACTTCCAGCGCGTCATTGTGCGGCGCCGCATGGTTACTTGCGAGCGGGGCGAGGACAGGCGCCGTTCAGCCGCTCCACCCTCCGTAAAATCCCCGCGAAAGCGGGGACCCAGGTGTTTTATCGTCGAGCGCGGCGGGTTGCAGAAAAAGCCTGGGTCCCCGCTTTCGCGGGGATTTTACGGGGAGGGTCCTGCCAGGCTTTGCCGGGTCAGCCCGCCTTCTTCTCCGCGATCCACGCGTCCACCTGCGTCTCCAGCACGTCCAGCGGCACGGCGCCGTTCTTGAGCACCGCGTCGTGGAAGCCGCGAATGTCGAACTTCGGGCCCAACGCCGTCTCCGCTCGCGCCCGCAGTTCGCGGATCTTCAGCTCGCCCAGCTTGTAGGCCAGGGCCTGGCCGGGCCAGGTGATGTAGCGGTCGACCTCGGCCTCGATGTTGGTGCGGGTCAGGGCCGTATTGTCGAGCATGAAGGCGATGGCCTGGTCGCGGGTCCAGCCCTTGGAATGAATGCCGGTGTCGACCACCAGCCGGCAGGCGCGCCACATCTCGTAGGAGAGGCGGCCCATGTCCTTCTCGGGGGTGTCGTAGAGGCCCATCTCGATGCCCAACCGCTCGGAATAGAGGCCCCAGCCTTCGACGAAGCCGGTGAAGAAGGCCGCGTTCTTGCGGAACTCCGGCAGGTCCAGCTCCTGCTGCAGCGAGATCTGGTGGTGATGGCCGGGCACGGCCTCGTGCACCGTCAGGGCCGGCATCTCGTAGAGCGGCCGCTGGTCCAGGTGCGTGGTGTTGACGAAATAGACCCCCGGCGCGCCGGTGCTGGCGAAGCCGGCGCTGTAATAGGCGGTGGTGTTGCCCTCGGCGATCTCGGCCGGGATCTCGCGCACGGTGTAGGGCAGGCGGGGCAGGGTTCCGAACAGCTTGGGCATCCAGCCGTCGATGGTCTTGGCCAGGAACGTCGCCTCGCGCATCAGCTCGCCCGGGGTCTTGGCGTAGTATTTCGGGTCCGTGCGCAGCTTCTCGATGAAGGCCTTGCGGTCGGGCGCGATGCCGCTCTTCTTGGCCACCTCGTCCATCTCGGCGCGGATGCGGGCCACTTCCGAAAGGCCCAGCTGATGGATCTCCTCGGGCGTCTTGGTCGTCGTGGTCATCACCCGCACCTGGTAGGCGTACCAGGCGGCGCCTTGGGGCAGGGCCGAGGCGCCGATGCTGGTCCGGCACTTGGGCGCGTAGTCCTTCTCGTAGAAGTCCGACAGGGCCTGGTAGGCGGGATTGACCTTGGCCGTGATCGCCGCCTTGGCCCGGGCTTGCATGGCCGCCCAGTCGGCGTCGCTGATGGTCGAGGGCTTCTTGGCCTTGAACGGCTTGTAGAAGGTCGAGGCCTCCGGGTCCCTGGCGATGGAGGCGGTGATCGTCGCGCCGAAGGCCTTCATCGGCTCGCACGGCTGGACGTAGCCCTTGTTCAGGCCCGCCCGGACCGTCTCGATCGAGGCCTTGTTGTAGGCCGGATAGAGGTCGAGCCGAGTCAGGTAGCTGTCGTAGTCGGCCTTGGTGAAGAACGGCAGCATGTCGGGCAGGGCGGCGAAATACTGGTGCCAGCTGCCGATGCTGGAGAACAGCATGGTGCGCTGGCCGAACCCATTGCCCTCGACCTGCTCGCTCAGCATCCGGTGCAGGATCGCCTTGTTGACCCGGTCGGCCGGCGACAGGCCCGCATCCGAGATGGCGTCGAGGCGCTTGAGGAAGGCGGCGGCCTCGGCGGCGCGGCGGTCGGCGAAGGCCAGGGAAGGATCGTCCAGCTGGTCGTCGTAGGTGCGGACGCCGAGCAGCGTGGCCTGTAGCGGCGAACCCTTCAGCCACCAGGCCCAGTGCTCGTCGATCAGGGTCTTCAGGGCCTGGGTGGCAGAAGAAGGCGTGGCGGGAGAAGGAGCGGCGGCCGCGGCAGGCGTCTGGGCCAGGGTCGGCGAAGCGACCGTTCCGACCAGGACGGCGGCCACGCAGGCCGCGCTCATCAATCCGCGCATGTTTCCCCCTCCAGGATCGCCGAACAGCGCAGGCAGACAGCCATGCGTCGGCCGTCCCGCGCAAGACAGACCCCCTTCAGGCCCCCGTTTCGCCATCCGCCGACGCGCATTATGTCTGCGTGCCTACCCAGGAGAACGACGCATGGCCGCCAAGACCGCCCGGATCGCCGCCGTCGCCGCGCTCGCCTTCGCCGTTTCGGTTCCGGCCCTGGCCCAGACACCGCCGCCGTCTCCAACCGTCGAGCTGCAACCGGCCGATCCCGGCAGCGCGGTGGTCGAGGAACTGCTGGTCGTGGCCCGGCCGCCGGGGCCGGCCCTGTGGCTGGTCGAGAAGAACGGCGCCAAGCTCTACGTGCTCGGTTCGGCCGCGCCGCTGCCGCACCAGCTGAAGTGGGAAAGTCCGCGCCTCAACCGCGCCCTCGACCAGGCCAGCCTGGTGCTCGTCCCGCCCGAGGCTTCGGTGGGGCCGATGCAGATCACCAAGTTCGTGCTGACCGGCGGGGGCGGGGTGCGCCAGGGCTTCGGCAAGAAGCTGGAAGACCGCCTGCCGCCTGATCTGAAGGACCGCTTCGTCAAGGCCCGCACCCAGGCCAGGCGCACGGCCGTGCCCTACAAGGACTGGAAGCCGGCCGTGGCGGGCTTCATCCTGCTGTCCGACTTCCGCCAGGCCGCCGGTCTTTCGGAGGCCAAGCCGGTCAGCACCATCGAACGCATGGCCAAGGCCAAGGGCGTCAAGGTCAAGGCGATGAGCCAGTATCGCCTGGGTCCGGTGCTTTCCAGCGCCGGCAAGCTGTCGGACGAGGCCAACCTCGCCTGTCTGCGCGACGCCCTCAACGAGATCGACTACGAGGCCCCGCGCTGGAACACCCTGGGCCGCGACTGGGCCGACGGCGACATCGCCGCCGTTCGCGCCCGCTACTCGTCCAGCGCCGCCCAGCGCTGCCTGCTGCGCGCGCCGGGCGGGGCGGGCCTGCTCGACGATCAGATCGGCCAGTCGGCCAAGGCGCTGTCGGAGGCCCTCAGCCGTCCCGGCGTCACGGTGGCGGTGGTCGACCTGGCCTTTCTGCTGCCGAGCAATGGCGTGCTGGATCGTCTGAAGGCCCAGGGCGCGACGGTGACCTCGCCGAACTAGGGCCGAACCAGGAGACCCCCGCCATGCGCCTGATCGGCCTCGACCACCTCGTCCTGCGGGTCAGGGACCCCAAGGCGATGGAGCGCTTCTATGTGGATGTGCTCGGCTGCACGGTGGAGAACCGCCAGGACGCGGTCGGCCTGACCCAGCTGCGGGCCGGCGCCCAGCTGATCGACCTGGTCGACGTCGCCGGACGTCTAGGCCTGATGGGCGGTGCGGCTCCGGGCGTCGAAGGTCGCAACCTCGATCACTTCTGCCTGCGGGTGGAAGGCTTCGACGCAGGCGAGATGCGGGCCTATCTGGAGGCCCGCGGCGTCGCGGTCGGCGCCGAGGGCCTGCGCTACGGCTCGACCGGCGAGGCAGTGTCGATCTACCTCGCCGACCCCGAGGGCAACGGGGTGGAACTGCGGGGGTAGGGGGCGACGGTCATCTCGCAGTGCGGCTGGGACGCTACCAAAACCCGTAGAATCCCCGCGAAAGCGGGGACCCAGGCTTTTTCTGAAACGCGTGGCGCTAGACGATAAAACACCTGGGCCCCCGCTTTCGCGGGGGTTTTACGGAAGAAAAGCCGAACCTACCGCCCGATGAAGCGCCGCACGACGATCAGGCCGCCGCGGTATTCGTCCTGCTGGCCATAGCGCTCGGTCAGCGGGCTGTCGGCGGCCTCGCCCAGGATGCGCTCGTAGTTGGCGAAGGTCCCGACCGCATACTTGTCGCCGATCGGGGTCATCATCAGGAAGGCGACGCCCACCTGGTTCAGCCCGGCCTTGGGGTCGTACTGGGCGAGGGTCGGCACGGCCGCCACGTCCTTGGCCGACACGCCGTAGAAGGTGCGATTGGTGTTCTTGTCGCCGCCGCGGGCGTAGACCATCGACTGCAGCAGGCCCACGGGCGTGACGTCCTGGCGCGACACCGAGCCCCAGAAGTCCCAGCCGTCGGAGACGCCAGTGACGTCGCGGCCGATGCGGCCGCCAACCACCCAGTCCTTCCAGGTGCGCTTGTAGGCGTAGAGCGCCAGGTCCGCGCCGGTGTCGGGGCTCTCGATGCCGCTCGAGGTGTCGTCCGGACCGCCCCAGCGCGGGCGCAGTTGCACGCCGGCGCGGAAGTCGTCCTGCTTGACGACGTTGTAGCCCAGGCCGTCGAGGCCGTTGGCGTAGACCTTGTCCTTCCAGGTGGCGCTGCCCCAGAGGGTGAAGTTGGTCTTGTGCGGGTCCTTGCCGCCCGGGCTGAAGCCGTAGACGGGACCGCCGCCGACATCGACCTCCCAGGTCGAGGGCGCTTCGATGTCCTTGTAGGGCAGGGCTTGAGCCAGGGCGCTGGCGGGCAGGGCGAGGGCGACCGCCATCACGGCGGTCAGGCGCTTGGTCGACATGGAGTCCTTGCGATCAAACCAGAAGAAACGGGACCCCAATCCCTGACCGCATCCCGTCGAACGCGTTCGATGAAGCCCATAATCCTCCGCAGGCGGAAAGGCAAAGGCTCGGCATTCCTTGTCGGAGCGGTTCCGGCCGCACCGTGTCTTCCCGGCCGCAGCCCCGCAAGCGACTCGAAATCCTTGCATTTTCCACAGCCGCCCGGCATAAGCGCCCACTTCCGGCGCTTTATCAGCAGCGCCTCCACCGTCACGACCCCGCCCCGGTAGCCCGGGATCCCATGCGGACGAGGACGGCGAGGACCCCCGTCGACGTTATCGTCCACGGGGGCTGATGGCGTTTGGAGCCTTTGTTTCTAACGCGGGTTCGACATGTTCGACGGGCTTACAGAGCGACTTTCAGGGGTCTTCGACCGCCTCGGCGGTCGTGGCGTGCTGTCCGAAAAGGACATCGACGAGGCCCTGCGCGAAGTCCGCGTCGCCCTGCTGGAAGCCGACGTCGCCCTGCCGGTGGTCAAGGACTTCATCGCCAAGGCCAAGGAAAGCGCCGGCGGCGAAGCCGTCATCCGTTCGGTCAAGCCGGCCGACCAGGTGGTCAAGATCGTCTATGACGGCCTGGTCGACATGCTGGGCGGGGAAGTCCCCACCGGCCTGAACCTGGCGCTGAACCCGCCCACCATCATCCTGATGGCCGGCCTGCAAGGCTCGGGCAAGACCACCACCACCGGCAAGCTGGCGCTGCGTCTCTCCAAGACCGAGCGCAAGAAGGTTCTGGTCGCCTCGCTCGACACCCGCCGCCCGGCGGCCATGGAGCAGCTGGCGACCCTGGCCCAGCAGGTCGGCGTCGAAAGCCTGCCGATCGTCGCCGGCCAGAGCGCCGTCGACATCGCCAAGCGCGCCATGACGGCCGCCCGCCTCAGCGGCTACGACGTCCTGATCCTCGACACCGCCGGCCGCACCACGCTGGACGAGGCGATGATGAGCGAAGCGGCGGAAATCGCCCGCATCGCCAATCCGTCCGAGACCCTGCTGGTCGCCGACAGCCTGACCGGCCAGGACGCCGTGCGCACGGCCAAGGCGTTCCACGAGCGCCTGCCGCTGACCGGCCTGATCCTGACCCGCGCCGACGGCGACGGCCGAGGCGGCGCGGCGCTGTCGATGCGCCACGTCACCGGCCTGCCGATCAAGTTCCTCGGCGCCGGCGAGAAGATCGACCAGCTCGACGTGTTCGACGCCCGTCGCGTCGCCGGCCGGATCCTGGGCCAGGGCGACGTCGTCGCGCTGGTCGAGAAGGCCGCCGCCGACCTCGACGCGGCCGAAGCCGAGCGCATGGCCAAGAAACTGGCCAAGGGCCAGTTCGACCTCAACGACCTGTCGGCCCAGCTTTCGCAGATGCAGAAGATGGGCGGCATGGAAGGCATCATGGGCCTCCTGCCGGGCGTCCAGAAGGTCAAGAAGCAGATCGCCGACAGCGGCATCGACGACAGCATCTTCCGCCGCCAGCAGGCGATCATCAGCTCGATGACCAAGCTGGAGCGCAAGAAGCCCGACGTGCTGGCCGCCTCGCGCAAGCGCCGCATCGCGGCCGGCGCCGGCGTCGACGTGGCCGAGGTCAATCGCCTGCTCAAGCAGCACCGGCAGATGGCCGACATGTTCAAGTCGATGAGCAAGGACGGCGGCAAGGGCCTGGCCCGCATGGCCGGCATGCTCGGCGGCGGCGACATGGCCCGTTTGAAATCCCTCGGCGGCGGCAAGGCGCCCGCGGCCGATCCCAACGCGACGGGAGGCCAAGGCCTTTCGGGGCTGCCCGGTCTGCCGGGCCTCGGGGGCGGGGCCAACCCGCTCTCCGGCCTGGGCGGCCTGCCGCCCGGCTTCAATCCGTTCAAGAAAAAATAGACTTCAAATCCAAGGACTAATGCAATGCTGAAGATCCGTCTCGCCCGTGGCGGCGCCAAGAAGCGTCCGTACTACTCGATCGTCATCGCCGACAGCCACTCGCCGCGCGATGGCCGCTTCATCGAGAAGGTCGGCACCTACAACCCGCTCCTCAAGAAGGACGACCCGGCTCGCGTGACCCTGAAGGTCGAGTCGATCCAGGAGTGGCTCAAGAAGGGCGCCCAGCCGACCGACCGCGTCGCGCGCTTCCTGGCCGCCCAAGGCCTGTCGACCTGGACCGCCGGCAACAACCCGAACAAGGGCGAGCCGGGCAAGAAGGCCAAGGAACGCACCGCCGAGCGCGCCCAGCGCGAAGAAGAGCGCGCCGCCGCCGAAGCCCAGGCCAAGGAAGACGCCAAGGCCGCCGCCGCCGCCGCCGCTGAAGCCGCCGCCGCCGCGGCCGCCGAAGCCGCCGCTGCTCCGGCTCCGGCCGAAGAGGCTCCGGCTGCTGAAGAAGCCCCGGCCGCCGAGGCCCCGGCTGAAGAAGCTTCGGAAGGCTAAGGGATACGGCGCCGCTCTCCTCGTGAGGGCGGCGCCATTCTCTTCTCTACCCCTACGACCGGCCTGAGCCTGCCAATTGGCAGGCTTTCGTTCTTCTAGAGCGCGCCCGGGCGGGTTAACCGCGCACACTTAACCCTGGCGCGCTCTATCCCGGAAAGTCTCCCGTCGATGCCCATCTCTCCCGATGACCCGTTGATCCTGGTCGGCCGCGTGGCCGGCGGCTTCGGCGTGCGCGGCGAGGTGCGGATCTCGACCTATACCGAGGAGCCGATGGCCCTGAAGGGCTTCAAGCGGCTTCTGCGCCAGGACGGTTCGACCGCCCTGAGCATCGGCTCGGCTCGTCCGGTCAAGGACGGCCTGATCTGCCGCTGCGCTGAAATCACCACCAAGGAAGCCGCCGACGCCCTGCGCGGCCTCAAGCTGTTCGTCCCCCGCTCGGCTCTGCCCGAGCCGGACGAGGACGAGTTCTACCTCACCGACCTGATCGGCCTGGCCGTGCGCCACGTCGCCACCGGCGAGGACCTGGGCAAGATCAAGAGCGTCCAGGACTTCGGGGCTGGCGACCTGCTCGAGATCACGCCTCCGCTCGGCGGCCAGACCTGGTACCTGCCCTTCACCCGCGCCGCAGCGCCGGAAGTGAAGCTGGCCGAACGCGTCGTGCTGATCGATCCGCCGAACCTGGTGGGCGAACCCGAAGGCCCTTCGGAAGAAGACCCGGCGGAAGACGCTTTCGAGGACTGAGGTCCTCAGCCGGTCCAGGTCTCGTTGAAGACCCGCTGGAAATTGCCGCCCAGCACCTTTTCCACCACCCGCGCCTTGTAGCCCCGCTTCGAGAGGGCGTCGGCGATGATCGCGCAGCGGTCGGGCCGGTTCAGTTCGGTGACGAACGGCGGCGGTCCTTCGCCCGGGGCGGCGACGCCGGCGGCCTTGCGATCCTCCAGGCTCTTGTTCCACTCCGCCATGCTCTCGGGCGAGGTGTCGAAGGGCCATAGCAGGGCGTCGCTGCCGATGCCGACATGGTCTTCGCCGCACACCTTCAGGGCGTGGGTCAGGTGGGCCAGATAGACCTCCAGCGACGGCTGGGCCGGCGCGGTCGTCAGGTAGCTCAGCTCGTAGATCCCGATCACCCCGTCGCGGTCGGCCAGTTCGCGCATCAGGTCGTCGGACTTGTTGCGCGGATGGGCGTGCACGGCGCTGCAGCCGGCGTGGGTGATCAGCACGGGCCGGTCGGAGGCTTCGATGGCGGCCAGGCTAGACTTTTCGTCGCTGTGGCTGACGTCGATGGTCACGCCCTTGGCGTTCATCCGCGCCACCGCCTGGCGGCCCAGGGCGGTGAGGCCCGTGGACTCCTTCGACATCGTGCCCGAGGCGAACGGGGTGGTGCGGTTGTAGCTGAGGCCCATGATCAGCACTCCGAGGTCGCGGAACTGATCGATGGCGGCCAGATCCCCCTCCAGCATCTCGGCCGCCTCGAACGAATAGATTACGCCCAGCCGGCCCGAGGCCTTGGCGCGGGCGAAGTCGGCCGGGCCGGCGACCTTCATGTAGAGGTCGGGGTTCAGGGCGATGGCCTTGTCGAAGCCGGCGATGCTTTCGACGACCTCGGCGTGGGTCTCGCCGCCCGAACCGCCGATCGTCATCTTGGCCGCCGTCAGGCCCGAGGCCTTGATCTGGTCGCGGGTCTCCTTGTCCAGCGGCTTTTCGTCGTCGAAGGGCAGGAGCAGGTTGCCGTTGATCACGACGGCGTCGCGATAGAGGTCGGCGGCGGAGAGCGTCTTCGGGGCCGCGGCGAAGGCGGGCCGCGGCAGGCAGGCCAGGGCGGGCAGGGCGCCCAGCAGGGCGCGTCGGGTGGGGGTCATGACCAGCGATCTCCGTTCGGCGGCCATTTATGTAGGTGCCTACATATCTGTCAATCGGTAGGCTCGCGCGCCGTCATCCGGGCCATGATCCGGTCGAACATCGACCGGTCCTGCAAGGCGTCGTCGAGGCGGTCGAGCAGGCGGGTGACCTCGCCAGCCTCGGTGTCGAGTTCGCGCGCGGCGGCGTTGAAGGCGTCCCACAGCGGGGTCAGCCGCGCCGCCAGGGTCCTGCCCTCGTCGGTCAGGTCCAGCAGGCGCCGGCGGCCGTCGTCGGGCGCGGCGACCGAGGCGACGACCCCGGCCTTCTCCATCGACCGGCTGGTCTCGCTGACCGAGGCGTGGGTGATGTGCAGGATGGCGGCGATCTCGCCCACGGCCATCGGTCGGCCATGCTCGATCAGCTGGCGCATCACGCCGTACCAGCGCTGCTCGAAGCGCACGCCGTGGGCCGCGTAGACCCGGGCGCCGTCCCGGTCGAGGCGCTCGGACGCCCGCCGCAGTCGCGCGGCCAGGGCCGCGCCGCCGAAGCCGCGGCTGTAGTCAGGATCGTCGGACATCACCAATCCTTATCCAAGCGCGCCACCATCGGCCAGCGGCGGCTTCCGGCGCTAGCCCCCTGCCTTGCGGACCATCCAGTCGGCCGCAAGGCCCGGCCAGGCGCCCTGCGGACCGTCGAGTTCGCGCAAGGCGAAGCCGTGCGGGGCGGTTCCGAAGACGTGGGCGTCCAGATCGAGCTTCAGGTCGCGGGCGGTCCTGATGAAGTTCAGCGCGTGTTCGACCGGCACCGCCTCGTCGAGCAGGGCGTAGGCCAGGAACACCGGGCAGGCCGGCACGCCGTGCGGCTGCGCGGCGATGCCGATCGGCCAGGCGTCGTAGAAGGCCTGCTTCTCCACCGGCGGATAGTCGGGTTTGCCGGCCGGGGCCTTGTAGTCCTTGTGGTTGGCGTTGATCGGGGCGTAGGCGATCAGCACGCCGGCCGCATCGACGCCCGGCTGGCAGGCGATGGTTCCGGCCAGGTGTCCGCCCGACGACAGGCCAATGACGAACAGCGGCAGGTCGCGCGGGATCGTCTCCAACGCCGACAGGGCGTCGGTCAGGGCGATGTCGGCGGGGTGGGGCTCGCCGGTCGCGGGATCGACCGCGCCGGGCAGGCGGTGGGCCAGGACGTAGGCGTCGTAGCCCAGATCGTTGAGCCACAGGGCGACCTCGACCCCCTCGCGGTCGAGCATCAGCCGCAGATAGCCGCCGCCGGCGCAGACCAGCACCCGGGCCTTGGGCGCCTCGACCTTGAAGGCGTGCAGTTCGGCGCGCGAGACGGTGTCGATCACGCGGTCGGGCCACTGACCTTTGACGAGGTTGGGCGACCCGGCGCTGAGCGCGATGATCTCCGGCGAGCGCGGCATGGAAACGTCCTCGACTGTCGCGGCCGGGGAGGAAGCCGCCGCCCGCCCTTATCGGTTTGTGTTCCCCGGCGGAAGTCCGGGCGGACCTGCATGGACGTCTCGGCCGCCGGGCGTCTAAGCTGGCGGCATGATCCGTCTGTTCACCGCGATCGCCGTGCCGCCCGAGATCGGCGCGCCCCTGCAAGACCGCCAGTCCGGTATCGAGGGCGCCCGCTGGCGGCCGCTGGACGCCTTCCACATCACCCTGCGCTTCATCGGCGACGTGGCCGAGCCCGACGCGGCCGACCTCGACGAGGCTTTGGCGGAGATCCAGGCCCCGGCCTTCGACCTGGAGCTGAAGGGCGCCGGCCATTTCGGCGAGGGTCCCGACATGCACGCCGTCTGGGCGGGGGTGGAGGAGCAGCCCCTGCTGCGCCGCCTGCAGAAGGCCAACGAAAGCGCCGCCCGCCATGTCGGCCTCAAGCCCGAGACCCGCACCTACCTGCCGCACGTCACCCTGGCCTATCTGAAGCGCGCCACGGTTCCCGAGGTCGCCGCCTGGATCCAGCGCAACAACCTGCTGCACTCGCCGGCCTTCCGGGTCGACCGCTTCGGCCTCTATTCCAGCTGGCAGACCCGGGAAGGCTCGGTCTACCGGCTGGAGCGGGAGTACGGACTGGAGGGGTAGTTCTCAATACCTCCCGTCATTCCCGCCCTTGTGGCGGGAAACCCTGCTTCCGCTTGCAGGTGAAGCGCAAGCGGATCGCCGGCGATCCGCCCCACCGGCCCTTGCGGCTGACAGAGGGGTTCCCGCCACAAGGGCGGGAATGACGGGATAAATGGGATAGGCAGGGATCGAAGCACAGCCTTCCGCCAAAGCCGAAACGTCCAAGCCTGCACGCTCCGCTTGCGGTTTGCTCCCAAGGCGCGCCTGATCGCGGCGACGCTCGGGAGTTCTCGCATGACCCTCTACGTCCTCGCCCTGCTGATCGGCGTGATCGCCGGCCTGCGGGCCATGACCGCTCCGGCCGCCGTCGCCTGGGCCGCGCATCTGGGCTGGATCCCGCTGGCGGGGACGCCGCTGGCTTGGCTGGGAAACAACATCGCCGTCTGGATCTTCACCGCCCTGGCGGCGGTCGAGCTGGTCACTGACCAGTTGCCCTTCACGCCCAGCCGCAAGGTTCCGCCGCAGTTCGGGGCTCGCATCGTCAGCGGCGGCTTCTCGGGCGCCGCCATCGGTTTCGCCGGCGGCTCGTGGATCGTCGGGGCCATCCTCGGCGTGGTCGGGGCGGTGATCGGCACTCTGGGCGGGGCCGAGGGCCGTGCCCGCCTGGCCAAGGCCTTCAAGCGCGACACGCCGGCGGCCCTGATCGAGGACGTGGTCGCCCTGGGCGGCGCCTGGCTGATCGTCTCGGCGGTGTCGTGATGGCCGCGCAGGTGTTCGACGCGATCATCATCGGCGCAGGGCAGGCGGGGCCGTCCCTGGCCGGCCGCCTGACCGCCGCCGGCTGGAAGGTGGCCCTGGTCGAGCGCAAGCTGTTCGGCGGCACCTGCGTCAACACCGGCTGCATGCCGACCAAGACCCTGGTGGCCAGCGCCTACGCCGCGCACCTGGCCCGCCGCGCCGCCGACTACGGCGTCGTGCTGCAGGGCCCCGTCGAGATCGACATGAAGGCGGTCAAGGCCCGCCAGCAGACCGTCGTCCACAACGCCCGCGGCGGCGTGGAAAAGTGGCTGAAAGGCATGGACGGCCTCACCGTCTTCGAAGGCCACGCCCGCCTGACCTCGCCCACCACCGTGCAGGTCGGCGAGGCGGTGCTGGAGGCGCCGAAGATCTTCCTCAATGTCGGCGGCCGCGCCAACGTGCCCGACATGCCGGGGGTGAATGACGTCTCCTATCTGACCAACACCGGCATGATGCAGCTCGACGTGCTGCCCGAGCATCTGGTGATCGTCGGCGGCAGCTATATCGGCCTGGAGTTCGCCCAGATGTACCGGCGCTTCGGCGCGGCGGTGACCGTGGTCGAGATGGGGCCGCGCCTGATCGGCCGCGAAGACCCGGAGATCTCCGACACGGTGCGGGAGATCCTCGAGGCCGAGGGCGTCGCCTTCCGGCTCAATTCCGAATGCATCAGCTTTTCGCCCTGTGAGGAAGGCGTCCGTGTCCACGTGTCCTGCCGCGAAGGCGCGCCGGCGGTGGTGGGCTCCCACGTGCTGCTGGCCGTCGGCCGCAAGCCCAATACCGACGACCTGGGCCTCGACGCGGCCGGCGTGACGCTGGACAAGCGCGGCTACATCCAGGTGGACGACGCCCTGCGCACCAATGTCCCGTCGATCTGGGCCATGGGCGACTGCAACGGCCGGGGCGCCTTCACCCACACGGCCTACAACGACTTCGAGATCATCGCCGCCAATCTGCTGGACCCAGAAGCCCATGGGGACCCGCGCAAGGTCACCGACCGCCTGACCGCCTACGCCCTCTATACCGACCCTCCGCTGGGCCGGGTGGGGATGACCGAGGCCGAGGTCCGCAGCAGCGGTCGCCCCGCCCTGGTCGGAACCCGACCCATGACCCGCGTCGGCCGCGCCATCGAGAAGGGCGAGACCCAGGGCTTCATGAAGGTGCTGGTCGACGCCGAGACCAGGCAGATCCTCGGCGCGTCTATCCTCGGCGTCTCCGGCGACGAGGCCATCCATGGCATTCTCGACGTCATGTACGCCAAGGCCCCCTACACGGTGCTCCAGCGCACCGTGCCGATCCATCCGACGGTGTCGGAGCTGATCCCCACGGTGCTGGGCGAGCTGAAGCCGCTGGCCTGAGGGGCGACAGAACGCCGCGAATCCGCGTCCCGGTCTTTACGGATCGCTTGCCCTCGATTTATAACCATCTGGTCGGTTATGAATCGGAGTCAAGATGGGACGCAAACGCGTCATCGACCAGCAGGTCATTCTCGACGCCGCCGAGCGCGTCGTCGCGCGGGACGGCGCGGCCAACCTGACGCTGGAC
Organism: Caulobacter sp. GW821-FHT12A07; assembly: GCF_058807655.1. Classification (NCBI taxonomy): domain Bacteria; kingdom Pseudomonadati; phylum Pseudomonadota; class Alphaproteobacteria; order Caulobacterales; family Caulobacteraceae; genus Caulobacter; species Caulobacter sp. GW821-FHT12A07. The sequence goes on along the minus strand of NZ_JBXAQX010000002.1, from coordinate 84,651 downwards.
GCCGTGGCCAAGGAGGCCGGGGTCGGCAAGGCGACGGTGATCTACGACTTCAAGACCAAGCAGGCCCTGATTGAGGCGGTGGTCGATCGCTCGTTCGCGGCCGACAACGCCCGCCACGCGGCGCTGGAAGCCGAACTGGCGGGTCAGGACAGCCCCGTCATCCGCGGGCGGATCCGCGGCGGCGCCCATGCCCCGCCCGAGGACTTCCGCGCCGTCGCCCTGAACCTCAGCGCCGCCCTGGTGCTGGACGCCGACCTTCGCCGGAAGATGCAGGCCAACCAGGCCGGCGTGGTCGCCCGGGTGCTCGACACCTCGGCGGCGCCGCGCGGGGCTCTGCTGGCCTATCTCGCCCTCGAGGGCCTGAAGTTCCTCGAGTTCCTAGACTTCCACCACTTCCCGCCGGCCGAGCGCGACAGGATCGTTCGCGAGATCGAATGGCTGTCCTCGGCGACGCCGCAGGACGGCCCGCCGCCGACGGGCGACTGATCCCTCCCCCAAACCGGACTTCAAGACCATGACCAACCCTCCCTCCGCCGCGCTTGGCGCGGCGACGAGCGCGCACGCCTGCCCGCGACGCCTCTTTGTGACCGGCGCGGCCGGCTATGTCGGCCGCAATCTGGTGCGCCGTTTCCTGAACGACGGCGTCGAGGTGGTCGCCCTGGCGCGCAGCCCCGAAGCCGCCGAGCGCCTGCGGGCCCTGGGCGCGATCGCCGTGGTCGGCGACATCCTCGATCCGGGGATCGGCCAGGCCATGGCCGGCTGCGACGCCCTGGTCCACGCGGCCGCCGACACCGACCACGGCCATGGCGGCGCGGCGCAGATGCGCACCAACGCCGAAGGGACCCGGACCGTCCTGCGCGCCGCCCGGGCCGCGGGCGTGCGCCGCGTCGTGCACCTGAGCACGGAGTCGGTGCTGAGCGACGGGCGGCCGCTGAGGAACGTCGATGAGACGAGGTCCTATCCGGCCCGGCCTGCCGGCTCCTATTCCCGCAGCAAGATCGCCGCCGAGAAGATCGCCCTCTCCATGAACGACGAGACTTTCGCGGTGGTGGTCGTGCGGCCGCGCTTCGTCTGGGGGCGCGACGACACGACGGCCCTGCCGACGCTGGTCGAGGCGGCCCGTTCGGGCCAACTGGCCTGGATCGATGGCGGCGGCTATCGGACCTCGACCACCCACATCGACAACCTCTGCCACGGGATCGACCTGGCGCTGCGGGTCGGCCGCGGCGGCGAGGTCTATTTCCTGTCGGACGGCGAGCCGATGGCGTTCCGGACCTTCGTCTCGGCGCTGTTGGAGACGCAAGGCGTGGCGGCGCCGGACAAGGTCGTTCCGCGCGGCGTGGTGCGCGCCGTCGCGGCCGTGGGCGACCTGATCGGCCTGGTCTCGCGGGGCGCAAAGCCCGTGCCGCTGACCCTGCAAGGCTTCGCCGCCTCGGCCGTGGAGGTGACGCTCGACATCGGCAAGGCCCGCCGCGAGCTCGGCTATGCGCCGGTCGTCTCCCTGGCCGAAGGGCTCTCGGAACTGGCGGCCTCGGCGCGGCAGAGATAGTCCTCCAGGCGCGGGACGTCGCCGGGGCGTCCCGCCGCCAGCCAGTCGAGCTTGCCTTGCAGAAAGTCGAGGCCGGCGTCGAGTTCGGCCCGGCGTTGCAGCAGGCGCTCGATCTGCAGGCGCAGCACCTGCGCCGTGCGCTCGTCCCCGCCGCCGCCCGCCCGGTACTCCTCGTTCAGCGCCGCGATCTCCCGCAGCGAATAGCCCAGGGACTGCTGCAGGCGGATCATGCGGGCGGTGGTGACGTCGTCGCGGGTGAAGACCTGATACGGATTGCCGCCGCCCTTGCCGCCCCGTTCGGGCCGCAGCAGTCCCTTGCCGACATAGAACCGGACGGTGTCGACGGGCAGGCCGGCGACGCGGGCGAACTCCGAGATCAGCATGCCGACGGCTCCTTGACCATGGACCATGGTCCACACTTATAGAGCTGTTCGTCACCCATTCGGAGCCTTTCCATGACGAACCTTTCGCGCGCCCTTCCCCAGGTCGAACTCGGGCGCGGCGGCGCTTCCATCGGCGCCCAGGGGCTGGGCTGCATGGGCATGAGCGAGTTCTACGGCGCGACCGACGAGGCCGAGGCCCGCGCCACGCTGGACCGCGCCCTGGACCTGGGCGTGACCCTGTTCGACACCGCCGACATGTACGGGCTGGGCGCCAACGAGGCCTTCCTGGCGGATTTCCTGCGCCGGAACCGGGGCGCGGCCCTGGTCGCCACCAAGTTCGGCTATGTCCGCACGCCGCAGACGCCCGACGACTGGAGCCTCAGCAACCGCCCCGAACACATCCGCGCGGCCGTGGAGCGGTCGCTGCAACGGCTCGGGGTCGAGACCATCGACCTCTACTACATGCACCGCCGCGACAAGGCCGTGCCGCTGGCCGAGTCCGTCGGCGCGATGGCCGAGCTTGTGAGCGCGGGCAAGGTGCGTCAGCTGGGCCTGTGCGAGGTCGAGCCTGACGAACTGCGCGAGGCTCATGCGATCCATCCGATCGCCGCCCTGCAATCGGAATGGTCGCTGTTCAGCCGCGACATCGAGGACGAGATCGCGCCGCTGGCCGCCGACCTGGGCGTGACCATCGTGCCCTTCGCGCCGCTGGGTCGGGGTCTGCTGACCAGTCGCGACTTCGCCCGCGCGCTGCCCAAGGACGATGCGCGCTTGAACTTCCCGCGCTTTGCGGCCGAGAACCTGGACGGCAACGACCGGCTGGTCGCCGAGGTCGAGGCGATCGCCGCCGCGCACGGGATCACGGCGGCTCAGACGGCCCTGGCCTGGCTCTACGCCCGCGCCCGCGCGCTGGGCGTGGCCATGGTTCCGATCCCCGGCACGCGCCGGCGGTCGCGCCTGGAGGAGAACGTCGCGGCGGCGACGCTGACGCTGTCGGAGGCTGACATGGACAGGCTGGAAACCCTGGCCGCGAAGGTCAGGGGCGTGCGGGTCTGACGCCTCGCCGCCTCAGGCCGCCAGCGGCAGGGTGACGCGGAACGCCGAGCCCTCGCCGGGGCGGCTGTCTACGCCCAGGCGGCCGCCGTGGGCCTCGACGATCGCCTTGCTGATGGTCAGGCCCAGGCCGTTGCCGTGGGCGGCGGCCGCGTCGGTCTGCCAGTTGCGGTCGAAGATCCGGGCGGCCTGTTCTTCGGTCATGCCCCAGCCGGTGTCGCGCACCTCGACCACCACGGCGGCGTCGGAGATCTCGCTGGTCAGCGACACCTGGCCGCCGGGGGCGGTGAACTTGATGGCGTTGGACAGCAGGTTGGCCACCACCTGCTCCAGGCGGGCGCCGTCGGCTTCGAGGAACGCGTCGGCCGCGTCCAGGTCGCCGTGCGGCGCGTAGGAGAAGGCCACGCCCTTGCGGGCGGCCGAGGCCTCGAACTGGCCGGCGACGTCGGCCAGCAGCCGGCGCAGGTCGACCGTCTCCTTCGACAGCACCAGGCCCCCGGCCTCGATCTTGGAATGGTCGAGGATGTTGCGGATCAGCCGACGCATGGTCTCGGTGGCCATGCGGATGTTCTCGATCGCCCCCTTCATGCGCGGCTGGTGGTCGAGCTCGGGCTCGGCCAGCAGGTTCTCGCTGGCGAACAGGATGGTGGTGATCGGGTTGTTGAGGTCGTGGGCGACGATCTCGACGGCTTCCTTGCGGGCCAGGGAGATGGACTTTTCGCGCTCTGCCAGGCGGGCGGCGGCCTGGTCGTAGGCGCGCTTCTGCTCGACCAGGCGCAGCAGCAGCCGGCCCAGGAAAGCGCAGAAGGCGAAGGCGCAGACCGAGGCGACGGCCAGCACCCAGAACACGCCCCGCACCACGCGCTGGCTGTGGGCCCGCTCGGCCTGGTAGCCAGCGGTCGCCTGGTCGGCGAAGCGGTCGATGGCCGCGTTGAGCTCCGCCGACAGGGGCACGGCGTTGCGCTGGAAATAGGCGTTGGCCTCGGCCGGCGAGGCGCCGCCCAGCCGCTTGGCCAGGCCCGTGTCCTGCATGGTCAGCAGCCGGCGCTGCAGGGCGGCCACCGTATCGAGGGTGGTGTGGGCGCCCGTGTCGCGCGCCAGGCCGCGCAGCTGGCCCAGCAGGCTGTCGAACTGCTCGTTCGAACGCTTCAGCTCGCCCAGCGGCGCGGCGTCGCCGGTCAGCACGATCACCGGCACCAGCGAATTCTGCCGCATCTTCTCGCCGCGCAGTTCGTGGGCGAGGATCACCGTGCGGGCGTAGAGGGCGTCCAGCCGGTCCTGCGCGGTCGAAACCTGCGACAGGAACACCAGGGACGCGGCCAGCAGCGGCAGGAAGGCCAGGGCGATCAGCCCGACCAGCATCAGCAGCCTGCGCTCGTAATCGACCATCGGGGCTCCCGTCCGGCTGCCAGGCGCGTCGGCCTTAAGCCGACGCATGGTCCTTCAGCACGCCCAGCGAGACGATCGCCAGGGTCTCCTCGTGGGTGGCCTCCAGAATGACCTGGGGGGCCATGCCGGCGTCCAGCGCCTCGCGCCAGCGACCGGCGCACAGGCACCAGCGGTCGCCGGGCCGCAGGCCGCGGAAGGCGAATTCGGGACGCGGGGTCGACAGGTCGTTGCCGGACGCCTTGGAGAAGGCCAGGAATTCCTCGGTCATCACCGCGCAGACGGTGTGCAGGCCCAGGTCGTGCGGGCCGGTCTCGCAGCAGCCGTTGCGGTAGAAGCCGGTCACCGGATCCAGCGAGCAGGGGACCAGTTCGCCGCCCAGGACGTTGCGGGCCGTCTCGTCATATCGCGTGGGCGTGGGGCGCGTCGTCATGTGGCGAGCTTAACCCCGTTTGCCGCTTTCCCGCCATGGCTTCCCCCGAGACGGTAGCGGGCGCTTCGCCCGCCGCGATATCTCCGCTTTTCGGCCCGCGCGGCAGGTGCTTTACAGGTTTCGCGATCCCGCGCCTCGAGAGCCTCATGACCGACATCGCCCGGCCACGCCGCAGCGCCCTCTACATGCCCGCCTCCAACGCCAAGGCCGTGGAGAAGGCGCGCACGCTGGACGCCGACGTGATCATCCTCGACCTGGAGGACGCCGTCGCGCCGGAGATGAAGCTCGCCGCCCGCGAAGCCGCCGTGGCCGCGGTCAAGGCCGGGGGCTTTGGCCCGCGCGAGATCGTCATCCGCACCAACGGCCTGGACACCCCCTGGGGCGCCGACGACCTGAAGGCCGCCGCCGAGGCCGGCCCCGACGCGGTGCTCGTGCCCAAGGTCAATGACGCCGCCGACGTCCACGCCTATGACGCGGCGCTGCACGCCGCCCCGATCCACACCAAACTCTGGACGATGATCGAGACCGCCAAGGCCGCCTTCCACCTGTGGGAGATCGCAGGGGCCGCCAAGACCACGCGCCTGTCGGCCTGGGTGATGGGGGTCAATGACCTGGCCAAGGAGATGCGGGCGCGGCAGACGCCGGGCCGTGAGGCCTTCCTGCCGATCCTGTCGCTGTCGGTGGCGGCCGCGCGGGGGCACGGCCTGTCCATCCTCGACGGGGTGCACAACGACATCGAGGACCTCCAAGCCCTGGAGGCCGTCTGCGGCCAGGCGGTGGACTTCGGCTTCGACGGCAAGACCCTGATCCACCCCAAGCACCTGGAAATCTGCAACCGCGTGTTCTCGCCTTCGACCGACGAGATCGCCTGGAGCCGGGCAGTGATCGCCGCCTTCGCCGACCCGGACAACGCCGGCAAGGGCGCGCTGCGGGTCGAGGGCAAGATGGCCGAGCGCCTGCATCTGGTTCAGGCCCAGCGCCTGGTGGCCGTGTCCGAGGCCATCGCCGCGAAGACGGCGGGCTGATAGGGAAATCCATGCGTCGCCTCGTCTTGCCGTCCGTTTCCCTGTCGGTCTCGCTGGTCGCCCTGCTGTCGATCCCGGTCGTCGCCCTGGCCCAGGCCTCGGCCCCCGCCGCTGTTCCGGCCGCTTCCGCGCCTGACGCGGTGGTGACGACGGCCCCGGCGCCCGTGGCCGCCCAGGCCCCGGTTCCCGCGCCGGCGATCCCGGTGGTCGCCGCGCCCCCGGTCGCTCAGCCTGGGGCCCCGCCCGTGGCCTCGCCGGCCGCCGCCGATCCGCTGGCCGACCTGATCGCCGCCAGCGGCCCCCAGACCACCGATGAGGAGGACGAGGCCCCGGCCGCCGCGCCCGCCCCGCGCCACAAGGCGACCATCCTGCCGATCCCGGCCCCCGAGCCCGCCGCTCCGGCCGCGGCCGGCGGGGCGATGAGCGTCGAGCAGGCCTATGAGCTGCGGGTGAAGGGCTCGATCGCCGCCGCGCAAGGCTTGCAGGGTCCGCTCGACGGCGGCTGGATGATCCGGGGCGCCGACGGAACCGCCCTCTACGCCCTGCAGATCGTCGACCCGGCCGGCGGTTACGGTCCGGTCGAGGGCGCCTGGCGAGACCTGCGCCGCAAGGGCGCGGTCGGCTCCACCGGGCTGATCGACAGCGTCGAGCGCACCTATGACGGCGGCGCGGCCGTGCGGTTCATGGCCAGGGCCGGGATCGGCTCGACCCTGTCGCTGAGCGGCGGTTCCGACGGCGGCTGGAGCGGTCGCCTGGCCGAGGATGGCGCGGCCCCGGTCGCCGTCAGCGTCGAGCGCACCGGCATGCCGATCCTGCCGGCCGGCTACGCCAGCGCCGCGCGCGGACCGGTGATCTGGCCGCCCCGCGTCGCTCCCGCCGCCCGCACCGTCGCCGCCGCGCCGGCCAAGGCCGCGCCCTGCGTCACCAAGGGCAAGAAGGGCAAGGCCCTGAAGGCCGCCAAGGCCAAGTGCGCCGCCGCGGCGAAGAAGGGCGGCAAGGCTTCGGCCCTGCGCTCGGGCAAGGCCGCCAAGGGCAAGGCGGTGAAGGGCAAGTCCGCCAAGGGCGCGAGCAAGAAGAAGACGACCGCCGCGAAGGGCAAGAAGCGGCGGTAGGAGACGGCGAAGTTGTCGCTATAGACCCTCCCCCTGAAGGGGGAGGTGGCCCGTAGGGCCGGAGGGGAGTCACATCCCCCTCCGTCGGCTTCGCCGAGACCTTCCCCTTCAGGGGGAGGATCTTTCAGGCCGGCCCGGCCCTCAGCCCAGCCTGTCCTGCCGCCTCAGCCATTGGCGCAGCACTGTAACGGTCTCTTCCGGGCGGTCGGTGAAGGTGGCGTGGCCGGCGCCGGGGACGACGGCCAGTTCGGATCCGGCGACGCGGCGGGCGAAGCGTTCGGCGGTGACCGGCCGGGCCTCGTCGTACTGGCCGACCATGAACAGGGTGCGCCTGCCGTCCAGCCGGTTGAGCAGCGGCTCGCCGTCATAGGTCTTCAGCGTTCCCGTCGCCGAGAACTCGGTCGGACCCCACATGGCGCGATAGAGGGTCTCGTTGAAGCCGCGATCGCCGGGCGGGCGATAGGCGCGGTGGGCCGGCGAGGGCCGCTCACGGGTCAGGAAGGCGGCGTAGAAGGCGTCGGTGGCCGCCGCGCAGGCCTGTTTGGGCGGCGGCGGAGCCGGGGGCGCCGTCTCGCACAGCACCAGCTGGTCGCGCACCGGCGCGGGCAGGTCGCCGCGCAGGGTCTCGGCGTCGGCGATCCAGCTGCGGGTCGAGACCAGGGGGCTGGCCAGGCACAGCCCCGCCTGGGCCGGCAGCCGCCGCGCGCCGTATTCCAGGGCGACCGTCCCGCCCCAGCTGTGGCCGACGACGTGCCAGCGCGAAACCCCCAGGCCCGTGCGCACGGCCTCCAGTTCGTCGACGAAGCGCGGCACGGTCCAGTTGGCCGGGTTCATCGGATGGTCCGACAGGCCGGAATCCAGCTGATCGTAGAGGATCACCGCCCGCTCGTCGGCCAGGGCCAGGGCGTCGAGGAAGCCCGCGTGCGTCCCGCCCGGTCCGCCGTGCACGAAGACCACCGGCGCCAGCGGGCCATCCAGCCTCCCGTTGATCCGGACATAGACGCGGCCGCCGGGAACCTCGACCTTCAGGGCGCGGTCGGGCGGCGCGAAGGTCGCCGGCCGTCCCCCCTGCCGTTCCTCCGGCGCAAGGCCCCGCGCGACCGCCCGATCGAGCGCCGTGGCCGCGCCCGTGGTCGCCAGGAGGCCCAGCAACGCCCGCCGATCGATCATTGTCCTTCCCCCTCGTCTATGTCCGGCGTGCGCGCCCCCGGCGGCGCAGGCCTTGGTCCGGCAGGATCCAGGCCCCTTAGCCGCCGCGCCTCGTCCATGGCTGTGACCTAGCGCACGCCTTGCCGGGACACATCCCCCTCGTCTCGACATCCAAGCCTGGCGGCTCAGTGCGACCGGGGCGCCGGCCCCCTGGGCGTCGTCTCCGGCGCGTCGGCCAGGCCGCCCTCGATCGGCGTCGTGGGGGCGGCCAGCTCGTCGCGCATGGCTTCGAGAACCGCCTCGACCACCTCGCCGGCCTCGCGCTGGTAATAGGCCGACAGGCCTCGGCCGACATGGCGCAGCAGGTCGGCCAGCATCATCCCCCAGGCCCGCGCCTCGTCGATCGGGGTGTCGTCATAGACCCCGATCCGCAGGCTGCAGTGCAGGCCGTGCTCGGCCACCCAGACTCGCGCCATCTCGGTGGCGCCCCCGTCGCGCAGGGCCGCGTCCGGAACCGGTTGCTCCCTCATGGTTCGTCTCCCCCATTTCGTTGCGGGCGCCGGCGTTCAGCCGTTGCCGCCTTCGCTGCCCCGCCGGTCGGATGCCGCTGTGCGGCGGGCCTGGCCTTCCTTCTGCTTGCGCCAGTAGTCGGCCCCGTCGTCGGGCTTGAACATGGTGCGCGGCGCCCCGGCCCGGGTGACCACGGCGAAGACGTTGCCGGCCGGGTCGTAGATCAGGGTGTCGCCATTGGCGCGCTTGAGCGTCTGGCTGCCGGCCGGCGGCTTGGCGACGAAGGCGTGGGTCTTCTTCACATAGTCGTCGACGGTGCTGGCGCCGAACGCTTCGCCGAACCGCTCGAAGCCGCGCTGGGCGTTCTCCTCGGCGGTGCGCGTCCTGTTGGCGGCCCACATCGGCCGGCCGGCGATCAGCTGCACCGGCGCATCGCGCGGGTCAGCCGCCTGCCTTGCCGCGCCGGAGGCGTCGGCGACCTCGCCGGCGGCCGCCGGAGCGCCGCCCCCGCTACTGCTGGTTCCCTCGCTGGAGGCGACCTGGCCGCCCTTGGCGGCCTTCACCGCCGACGCCCCGCCGTCACAGCCCGCCAGCAAGGCGGCCGAAAGGGCCAGAAGTCCGAAACGCAACGCTCCCGTCATGCTCGCTCGCTCCCCGATTTTGCAATCTTAACGATTGGTGAACGAAAAGGGTACGCGAGTCGAGTCCCCTCGTGCATCTTCCGCGCGCGGTCTTCCAGCGCGATTGCCTGCGGGCGCGAGGCGCTCTATGCGCGGAGGGGAACCGGCGGACGAGAGGCCTTCAAGGTGAGCGACATCCCGGGCGGCAAGCGCGTGCTCCTGATCGTCGGCGGCGGCGTGGCGGCCTACAAGGCGCTGGAGCTGACCCGCCTGCTGCGCAAGGCGGGCATTGGCGTGCGGCCGATCCTGACCAAGGCTGGGGCGGAGTTCGTCACCCCGCTGTCGCTGGCCGCGCTCTCCGAGGACAAGGTCTATGACGATCTGTTCTCGCTGACCGACGAGGCCGAGATGGGCCACATCCAGCTGTCGCGCTCGGCCGACCTGGTGGTGGTGGCCCCCGCCACCGCCGACCTGATCGCCAAGGCCGCCAACGGCCTGGCCGGGGATCTGGCCTCCACCACCCTGCTCGCCACCGACAAGCCGGTGCTGATGGCGCCGGCCATGAACGTGCGCATGTGGCTGCACCCGGCCACGCAGCGCAACGTGGCGACCCTGAAGGCCGACGGCGTGAGCTTCGTCGGGCCCGACGAGGGGGCCATGGCCTGCGGCGAGTTCGGCCCCGGCCGCCTGGCCGAGCCGCCGGAAATCTTCGCCGCCATAGTTAAAATGTTGAACACGCCGGCCGAGGAGATCTTCGAGGCCTGGCCGCTGGCCGGCAAGCACGCCCTGGTCACGGCCGGTCCGACGTTCGAGCCGATCGACCCGGTGCGCGGCATCACCAACCGCTCCAGCGGTCGCCAGGGCTACGCCATCGCCGGCGCGCTGGCCAAGCTCGGCGCGAAGGTCACCCTGGTCAGCGGGCCGGTGTCGCTGCCGACCCCGCCGGGCGTCGAGCGCGTCGATGTCGAGACCGCCCGCGAGATGCTGGCCGCGTCCCAGGCCGCCCTGCCGGCCGACGTGGGGGTGTTCGTCGCCGCCGTCGCCGACTGGCGGGTCGACGAGGTGTTCGGCTCCAAGCTGAAGAAGGACAAGGGCGGCCCGCCGGCCCTGACCTTCGTCGAGAACCCCGACATCCTGGCGACCCTGGCCGCCTCCGGCCCGAACCGGCCGAAACTGGTGGTCGGCTTCGCGGCCGAGACCGACGACGTCGAGGCCCATGCCCGCGCCAAGCTGGCGCGCAAGGGCTGCGACTGGATCATCGCCAACGACGTGACCGAACCGGGCGTCATGGGCGGGACGGAGAACGCCGTCCTGCTGATCGCCAAGGACCACACCGAACGCTGGGAACGCGCGTCCAAGGACGACGTCGCCCGCTCCATCGCCCAACGCATCGCGGAAGCTCTATGACCACCACGCCCCACATTCCCGTCGTCCAGCTCGCCCACGCCCATGGCCTGCCGCTGCCCGCCTACGAGACGGTCGGCGCCGCCGGCATGGACCTGCGCGCCGCCGTCGAGGAGGACGCGCCCCTGACCCTGAAGCCGGGCGCCCGGTTCATGGTTCCGACGGGCCTGGCCTTCGCCGTGCCGGCCGGTTTCGAGGCCCAGGTGCGGCCGCGCTCGGGCCTGGCGGCCAAGGCTGGCATCACCTGCCTGAACTCGCCGGGCACGATCGACAGCGACTATCGCGGTGAAGTGAAGGTGATCCTGGCCAATCTGGGCGCCGAGGACTTCGTGATCCGCCGCGGCGACCGCATCGCCCAGCTGGTCATCGCGCCGGTGGTGCAGGCGGCCTGGAGCCTGGTCGCCAGCCTCGACGACACCGACCGCGGCGCCGGCGGCTTCGGCTCGACCGGCGGGCGCTAAGGCAAGCTGTGACCCCTCTCTCTTTGAGAGAGGGGATTACCGCGCGCTAAGGCCCACCAGCAGGTAGCCGCCGAAACCCGTCGCGAAGGCGGCGGCGGCCAGCCACAGCATCGGGCGGACCAGGGGAAGAGGCGGGGGAGCGTTCATCGGGGGCGCGTCCTTGGCGCGTTCGGCCGAAGCTCGGCCTTGTTCGAATACGCGCGGCCCCGTCCCCCGGTTGCGGCCGTACGTCGGCTTTATCTCACGATTCGCGTCAAAGATGCAAAATCGTCGAATGCTCCAAAGTGGAGAGCCCCGCTCCACTGTATTCGAAAATACTCAGAACACGGATCAATATCACCCGCTTCGACCTCTGGAGTCAAAGCCTGCGACCACACGCCGCACCCTATGGTCTATCCTTGCGGCAGAATGATTTGATTGCACGGAACAATCAAGAACGTCGTTCGATGTGCGCTTCGTGTGTTCATGAATAATATCCATTAATCCGCATCGGCGAAACTCCTCCCAACACTCTCCTGGGAAGTCTCGTGATGCTCAGCAACCTCAAGGTGGCGCACAAGCTGCTCCTGGCCTTCGCCGTACTGGTGGCGGCCGTGGCCGGCGCCGGGGCCCTGGCCTGGAGCGGCCTGGCGTCGATCCAGCGGGTCACCGCCCTCAACGCCCACAGCTACGACTATCTGGCGCTGGTCGAGAAGGCCGGCGCGGATCTCGTCGAGCAGCAGAACGCCGCGCGCGGCTTCGTGGCCAGCCTGGATCCGTCGTTCGTCGAGAAGTACCAGAGCTACCAGGGCAAGTACGACGAGGCCTTCCAGGCCCTGACCGCCGGCGCCGAGGACGACGCCGAGAAGGCCAATCTCGACACCCTGACCCAGGCGGTGAGCGTGTTCCGCGCCGAGACCCTGGCCCAGATCGCCGACGCCAAGGACCCCGCCAAGCTGGAGGCGTCCCGGGTCGGCATCGGCAAGAGCGGCCGCCTGACCAATGTGCGCAAGGCGCTGAAGACCATAGACGAGGCCGAGCAGGCCCAGCTGGCCCAGCGCATCGAGGAACAGAAGCGCGCCTTCGCGGGCGCCGGCCTGGCTCTGGCCCTGGGCGGGGCCGCCGCCGTCGGCATCGCCGTGCTGATGGGCTGGCTGCTGGCCCGCAGCATCGCCGCCCCGGTCGACGCCATGACCTCGGCCATGCGCCGCCTGGCCGACGGCGACAACGCCGTGGCCGTGCCGGCCCTGGGCCGCAAGGACGAGATCGGGGCGATGGCCCAGGCCGTGCTGACCTTCAAGGACGCCGCGATCGAGAAGCTGCGGGTCGAGGGCGAGGCCGTCGAGCAGCGCCGCCGGGCCGAGGCCGAGCGCGGGGCCAACGAGGCCGAGCGCGCCGCGTCGGCCCGCGAGCAGGCCGGCGTCGTCGCCCAGGTCGGCGAGGGCCTGGAGCGCCTGGCGCAGGGCGACCTGACCGCCCGCCTCGACCACGCCTTCCCGCCCGCCTATCGCAAGCTGCAGGACGACTTCAACGCGGCCATGCAGCGGCTGCAGGAGACCATGAGCGTGATCACCGGCGCGGTCGGCGGCATCCGCGCCGGCTCGGGCGAGATCAGTCACGCGGCCGACGACCTGTCGCGCCGCACCGAGCAGCAGGCCGCCAGCCTGGAAGAGACCGCCGCGGCGCTGGACGAGATCACCGCCACCGTCCGTCGCGCGGCCGAAGGCGCGGGCACGGCCCGCCGCTCGGTCGACGCCGCCCGCAAGGACGCCGAGGCCGGCGGGGCCGTGGTCGAGCGCGCCGTCGCCGCCATGACCCAGATCGAGGCCTCCTCGCGCGAGATCGGCAACATCATCGGGGTGATCGACGAGATCGCCTTCCAGACCAACCTCCTGGCCCTCAACGCCGGCGTGGAAGCCGCCCGGGCGGGTGACGCCGGCAAGGGCTTCGCGGTCGTGGCCTCCGAGGTTCGCGCCCTGGCCCAGCGCTCGGCCGAGGCCGCCAAGGAGATCAAGGGCCTGATCGGCGCTTCCGGCCAGCAGGTGGACGAGGGCGTGGCTCTGGTCGGCCAGACCGGCGAGGCCCTGCGCCGCATCACCGCCGGGGTTCTGGAGATCAACCACACGGTGGCCGAGATCGCCGCCGGCGCCCAGGAGCAGGCCACGGGCCTGGCCCAGGTGAACGTCGCCGTGAACCAGATGGACCAGGCCACCCAGCAGAACGCCGCCATGGTCGAGCAGTCGACGGCGGCCAGCCACTCGCTGTCCAACGAGGCGGCCGAACTGGCGCGGCTGGTCGGCCGGTTCAAGATCGGCGGCGGCGCAAGCGCGGCGAAGCGGGCGGCTTAGTCCTTCTCCCCTTGCGGGAGAAGGTGGCGGCCGAAGGCCGACGGATGAGGGGTCTCTCAGATCTGAAAGACCGCATCTGGCGGGCAGGCTGAAAGCAGCGGACAGGGCTTTCGACCCCTCACCCGACCTCCTTCGGAGGCCACCCTCTCCCGCAAGGGGAGAGGGAAAAGAAAACGCCCCGCCTGGATGACCGGGCGGGGCGTTCTTGTTTCAGGTCAGCTCAAGTCAGGCGATCACGCCCCCGGGGGAACCGGGAAGCCGCGGTCGCGCATCAGGGCGCCGATCTTGACGTCGCGGCCGCGGAAGGCGCGGAACTGCTCGGCCGGGTCGACCGAGTTGCCGCGCGACATGATCGTCTTGATCAGGCGCTGGCCGGTGGGCTTGTCGTAGAAGCCGCCAGGCGCCTCCTGGAAGGCCTCGGCGACGTCGGCGGTCAGGGTGTCGGCCCACAGGTAGCTGTAGTAGCCGGCCGAGTAGCCGTCGCCCGAGAACACGTGACCGAACTGCGGCGTGCGGTGCCGCATGACGATCTCCTTGGGCATGTTCAGCTTGGCCAGTTCCTCGCGCTCGAACTTGTCCGGATCGATATCGACGCCGCCCGCAAGGTGCAGCTTCATGTCGATCAGGGCGCTGGCCAGGTACTCGGTGGTGTCGAAGCCCTGGTTGAAGGTCGAGGCCTTCTTGATCTTGTCCACCAGGGCCTGCGGGATCGGCGCGCCGGTCTTGTAGTGGACGCAGAACTTGTTCAGCACTTCGGGCGTCGAGAGCCAGTGCTCGTTCAGCTGGCTGGGGAACTCGACATAGTCGCGGGCGACGTTGGTGCCCGAGACGGTCGGGTAGGTGACGTCGCTGTTGAGGCCGTGGATGGCGTGGCCGAACTCGTGGAACAGGGTGTTGGCGTCGTCCCACGAGATCAGCACCGGCTCGCCGGGCTTGCCTTCGATGAAGTTGGAGTTGTTGGAGACGATCGTCGAGATCGGCTTCTTGAAGCGCTCCTGGTTGCGGTAGGCGTTCATCCAGGCGCCCGAGCGCTTGCCCTGGCGGGCATAGGGGTCGAAGTACCACAGGCCCACGTGCTTGCCGCCGCGCAGCACCTCGTAGACGGTCATGTCGTCCTGGTAGACGGGCAGGCCCGACACCTTCTTGAACTCGAAGCCGTAGACCTGGCCGGCGGCCCAGAACATGCCTTCGCGCAGCTTCTCCAGCTGCATGTACGGCTTCACCTCGTTCATATCGAGGTCGTACTTCGCCTTGCGGACCTTCTCGGCGTAGAAGCGGTAGTCCCAGGGCTCGATCTTGAAGCCGCCGCCCTCGGCGTCGACGATGGCCTGCATGTCGGCGACGTCCTTGGCGACCTGCTCGATGGCGGGGGTCCAGACGGCTTCCATCAGGGCCATGGCCTTGTCGGGCGTCTTGGCCATCGCGTTTTCGAGGCGCCAGTGGGCGTGGGTCTCGAAGCCCAGCAGCTTGGCGCGCTCGGCGCGCAGCTTGAGGATCTTGGAGATCAGGGCGTTGTTGTCGGTCGCGCCGCCGTTGTCGCCGCGGTTGACGAAGGCCTTCCAGACCTTCTCGCGGGTGGCGCGCACCGGCGAGTTGGTGAGGTAGGGGTCAACGCTGGAGCGCGTGTTGACGATGATGTTCTTGCCCGGGAGCTTGCGCTGCTCGGCGCTGGAGGCCGTCGCGCCCTTGATGGCGTCGGGCAGGCCGGCCAGGTCGGCCTCGGTCAGCTCGATATAGGTCTCCTCGTCGGCCAGCAGGTTCTGGCTGAACTTGGTGAAGAGGCCCGACAGCTCGGTGTTGATGGCCGCGACCCGGGCCTTGGCGGCCGGGTCCAGCTTGGCGCCCGAGCGCACGAAGTTGGTGTAGTAGATCCAGACGAGGCGCTGCTGCTCGGCGGTCAGCTTGGCCTTCTCGGGGCTGTTGTAGACGGCCTCGATACGGGCGAAGAGCCCGGCGTTCTGGGTGATCTTGTCGCCGATCTCCGAGAACTTGGCGTCGATCGCCGGCTCGATGGCCTGGTACTCGGGCGAGCTCATGTTCGAGCCCCAGATGCCGTAGTAGCAGGCGACGTCGGCCAGGGTGCGGCCGGTGTCTTCCAGCGCCGCGATGGTGTTGGCGAAGGTCGGCTTTTCCTTATTGGCGACGATGGCGTCGATCTCGGCCAGGTTCCTGGCCATGGCCGTGTCGACGGCCGGGGTCAGGTCGGCGACCTTCATCTTGTCGAAGGCGGGGACGCCGCCGTACGGGCCGGTCCAGGGAGCGAGCAAGGGATTGATCTCCGCGGCGAAGGAAAGGGCGGGCGCGGCGGCGCTCGCGGCGGCGGCCGCGGCGGTCGAAAGCAGGAAGGTGCGACGTTGCACGGATGGCTCTCCGTTGAGTGTGGCCGGACCCTAGGCCATGCCCACGCGCCCGTCACATGACAGGACCGTAACCTTTTCAAAGCCGACGCCTTTTCGGCCCTTTTCCCCCGCGCGGACGCATGGACGGAGGCCCTCGGCGCGGCTAATGCTCAGGCCATGACCATCGGCGTTTTCGACTCCGGCGTGGGCGGCCTCAGCGTCCACCGCGCCCTCGTGCAGCGTCTGCCGCAGGCGGACTTCGTCTACCTGGCCGACCAGGCCAACGCCCCCTATGGCGGCAAGCCGGGGGAAGAGATCGTCGACCTGACGCGGGCCGGCTGCGAGCGCCTGTTCGAGGCCGGCGCCAGCCTGGTGGTCCTGGCCTGCAACACCGCGTCGGCCATCGCCCTTCGCCGTCTGCAGCAGACCTGGCTGCCGGGCTATCGCAAGCAGCTGGGCCGGCCGATCAACATCCTGGGCATCATCGTGCCGACCATCGAGGCGGCCACGGGCCTGCCCTGGGAGCACGAGGCCGAGCGCCGCGGCGACAAGGTCGAGCAGCTGGACGTGCTGGGGGTGTTCTCCACGCAAGGGACGACCAATTCCCGCGTCTACGAGATCGAGATCGACAAGCGCAAACAGGACCTGGCGGTGTTCTCGCAGCCTTGTCCGGACCTGGTGCCGATGATCGAGGCCGACGCCGGCGTCGTCGACCTGGCCAAGGCCGTCGAAGGCTATGTCCTGGCGCTGAAGACCCGCATCGGCCGCTATCCCGACCGCGCCGTGCTGGGCTGCACCCACTACGAGATCATCGCCGACATCTTCCGCGCCGCCCTGCCGGCCGGCACCCCGGTGATCCACCAGCCGGCCTCGACCGCCGACTCCCTGGAGCGCTACCTGGAACGTCACCCCGAGTACGACCCGGGAACGGGCGGCGGCCGGGTGTTTCTGACCACCGGCCAGCCGGGTCCGCAGAACGGCCTGGTGCAGAGCTTCTGGGGCGGCCCGCTGGTGTTCGAGAAGGCCTGACGGCTTCCTCTTGCCTGAATGGCGCAGCTGGCGCTTGATCCCGGAACATCGTTTCCGGAGACGCGCCATGAAACTCGCCGCCCCCGCTTTCGCCGTCCTGACCCTGCTGGCGGCCGGCGCCGCGCGCGCCGAGGTGATCGACGCCCAGCCGAACGGTTTCGAGACCAAGCGCGTCGTGGTCATCGCCAAGCCCGCCGCCGAGGTCTGGGCGGCGCTGGTGCAGCCGGCCAAGTGGTGGAGCAGCGACCACACCTGGTCGGGCTCGGCCGCCAACCTGTCGCTGGGCGCGGCGCCGGGGGCCTGCTTCTGCGAGAAGATGCCCAATAGCGGCGCGGTGCTGCACATGACCGTCGTCAACGCCCAGCCGGGCAAGCAGCTGACCCTGTTCGGCGGTCTTGGTCCGCTGCAGTTCTCCGGCGCCAGCGGCCACCTGGTCTGGGCGCTGGCCGAGGCCGACGGCAAGACCACCCTGACCTGGAGCTACGACGCCGGCGGCTACTTGAAGGGCGGCCTCGACAAGATCGCCCCGGTCGTCGACCAGGTGCTCGGCCAGCAGCAGGACCGCCTGAAGGCCTATCTGGAGACGGGCAAGGCTCCGTGACCTCGCGGTCTTTCCACCGATTATGCTCCCGTCATTCCCGCCCTTGTGGCGGGAACCCCTGGTTCCGCTCGCACGTGAGACGCCAGCGGCGTGCTGAGCACGCCGCCCCATCCGCCCTTGCGGCTGATAGAGGGTTTCCCGCCACAAGGGCGGGAATGACGGGCGTAGAGGGGAGCGCCTTTCAGGGGCTCAGTGCAGCCCGCGCAGCAGGTCGATGCGGCGCATGGCCTTGCCGGGCAGCGCCGACATCCGGCCCAGCGGCAGGGCCTCGGCGACCTGGCGCACGCCCCAGGCGGCCGAGCGCACGAAGGTGGCCGGCGAGGGCGCGCCGTAGAAGCCGAACACCACGGTCTGGCGGGCGTTGGAGAGCTCGCGCTTGAAGCGGTAGTCGCCGGTGCCCAGGTCCAGCCGCGTATGGGGGCCGCCGTCCATGCCCTTGAGAATGTCCTGGAACAGCAGCAGGCCGGGCGAATAGCGGTCGAACTTGGCGTTATGCGCGATCAGCCAGCCGTGGATCGTATGGGCCCCGCGCAGGTGCAGGTGCACGGCGGCCAGTTCGTCGCCCAGGTGCAGGGTGTACAGCCCGCCGCCGAACTCCGGATCCCGCCGGGTGAACATGTCCTCGACCAGGCGGTTGACCCAGTCGGTCTTGAAGAGGTCGGTCTGACCGGTGGCCAGCAGCTGCTCGCGCTTCCAGGCGATCAGCTGGTCGAAGTCGGCGCGGTTTTCGGACATGGCGGCGTAGCGGGCGGGGCCCACCTCGCGCTCGGCCTTGCGGCGCTTCTTGTCGATGTCCTTGAGCACGCCGACGCCGGCCGTCTTGCGGTCGGCGGCGTAGGCCTCGTAGCCGGCGGAGACGTCGACGATCCAGGAGTCGGCCTGGCCGCGGCCGTGCCGGGCCAGGGTCTCGTCGTCGGCCAGCATGTGGCAGAAGTCCAGGCGCTGGGCCTTGAGCGCGGCCAGCAGGCGGCGCGGATCGACGGCGATGTCGTGTTCGGAGACCAGGGCCTGATAGTCGCACATGGGCGCGCCGGCCGGCATGGCCACGCCCGCCTTCACCCGCACCGGCAGGTAGGCCAGGGCCTGGCCGTCGTCGCCGCGCATCACGGCGACCTTCACGCGATCGCCCTGTTCGCCCTGGGCGGTGGCGACGGCCTTGGCCCATTGCGGCGACAGGAACGGAGAGTCGAGGCGCGGCTGCAACGCCTGGAGCGAGGTCCAGCGCGCGCTGTCCTCGGGCGAAAGCTGCAGAGCCTGGATGACGTCGATCTTCACGGGCGCCCCCCGAGCGCTGATCACGGACCTCCAGAAGGCCAGGTACCGTGATAGCGCCCAGAGATTGCGGTCCGGTTTACGGACGTTGCGGCGTCAGTCCATCAGTTTGCGGGTCAGATACGTGTATTCGAGGGCCACCCGGCGGGCGGTCTCGGCCAGGTTGGCGCTGGCCGCGTGGCCGCCGTCGACGTTCTCGTAGTACAGCACCGGATAGCCCAGGGCCTCGAGCCTGGCCGCCGCCTTGCGGGCGTGGGCCGGGTGGACGCGGTCGTCCTTGGTCGAGGTCTCGATGAACACCTCGGGGTACTTCTGGCCGGCCTTGAGGTTCTGGTAGGGCGAGTACTTCTCGATCACCGCCAGCTCCGAGGGAATCTGCGGGTCGCCGTACTCGCCGATCCACGACGAGCCCGCGCCGATCTGGCTGTAGCGGACCATGTCGAACAGCGGCACCTGGATGACAACGGCGTTGTAGAGCTCGGGACGCTGGGTCAGGGCCACGCCCATCAGCAGGCCGCCGTTCGACCCGCCCATGATCCCCAGCCGGCGCGGCGAGGTGATCTTGCGCGAGATCAGGTCCTCGGAGACGGCGAAGAAGTCGTCATAGACCCGCTGGCGGTTGGCCTTCAGGCCCTGCTCGTGCCAGCTCGGCCCGAACTCGCCGCCGCCGCGGATGTTGGCGACCACATAGGCGCCGCCGCGCTCCAGCCAGAGCTTGCCGGTCACGCCGGAATAGCCGGGCGTCATCGAGGCCTGGAAGCCGCCGTAGGCGTAGAGCAGGGTCGGGGTCGAGCCGTCGTACTTGAGGCTCTTGGGTCGGACCAGGAAGTACGGGATCTTCGTGCCGTCCTTGCTGGTCGCCTCGAACTGCTCGACCACGTGGGTCGAGGCGTCGAACTTGGCGGGCGCGGCTTTCACCTTGTCCAGCTTGCCGGTGGCCGCGTCGGCCAGCCAGTAGGTGGTGGGCGTCAGGTAGCCGGTCACGCTGACGAAGATACGGTCGTCCTTGTCGGAGGCCGACCCCAGTCCGACCGTCGAATTGGTCGGCAGGTCCAGCTTGGTCCGGGTCCAGGCGCCGCCCTTGAAGTCATAGACATGGGCGCCGCCGGTGACGTTCTGGAACAGGGCCACCACCAGCCGGTCGCGGGTGGCGCTGACGCCCTCGATCGCCTCGCGGGCGGTCGGGTGCAGGATCAGCGTCGCCTTGGCCGTTTCCGGCGCGGCCTTGAAGGCGGCGAGGTCGAAGGCGGCCAGGTCGCCGGTCTTCAGGCCCTGCTCGGCCCAGTCCTGCTCGACGCTGAACACCAGCTGACCCTTGACCAGGGCCTGGATCGACGACTTCAGCGGGAAGGGCAGCTTCACCGTCCTGTCGCCGACCACCATGTGGGTCTCGGCGTTGAAGGTGTCGAGCGGCCGGTTGACGAACACCGCCTGCACCACGCCGTCATGGTCGCGCAGGGCGTAGGGCGACACGCCGTAGCCGCCGTCGTCCTTGGTCCCGCGGTAGATTTCCTTGGCGGCCGACAGGGGCTGACCGCGTTTGACCAGCTTGACCACATAGGGATAGCCGGACGTCGTCACCTCGCCCGGGGTCCAGTCGGTGGCGACGATCAGGGTGTCCTTGTCGATCCAGTCGAACCGGTGCTTGCCCTCGGGCAGCTCGAAGCCGCCGGCGACGAAGGTCTTGGTCTTGACGTCGTACTCGCGCACGACCACGGCGTCCTTGCCGCCGTTCGACAGCTGGACCAGGCAATACCGGCTTTCCGGGGCCAGGCAGCTGGCGCCCTTCCAGACCCAGTTCTTGCCTTCCGCCTTGGCCAGGGCGTCGAGGTCGAGGATGGTCTCCCAGGCCGGCTGCGCGGTGCGGTAGCTCTCCAGGGTGGTGGTGCGCCAGACGCCGCGCACGTGGTCGGCGTCCTGCCAGTAGTTCCGCAGGTCGTGGTCGTCGATGAAGGCCACGCCCGGGATGCGGTCCTTGGCGTTGACGATCGCCAGGGCGGAGTCGTGCAGGCCCTGGTAGCGCGGGTCACCCTGCAGGATCGGCAGGGTGCGGTCGTTCTGGGCCTTGGCCCAGTCGAGCGCCTTCGTCCCCTCGATCTCCTCCATCCAGATGTAGGGATCGTCCTTGCCCAGCTCGGTGAGCGGGGTGCGGGCGGCGGTGTCGGCGGGCGCAGGGGCGGCGTGGGCGGAAACGGTCATCAGGCTCGATGCGGCAAGGAGGGCCAGGACAAGGCTACGCATTTAGTGATCCATCAGCTGGCGCGACAGGTAGGTGTAGTGCAGCGCCCAGCGCTTGGCGTTGGCCGCCGGGTCGGCGCCGTTGGCGTGACCCCCGTCGGTGTTCTCATAGTAGAGGTAGGGCTGGCCCAGATCGCCGAGCCTGGCCGCGAACTTGCGGGCGTGGCCGGGGTGCACCCGGTCGTCCTTGGTCGAGGTGGTGATGTAGGCCAGGGGGTATTTCACGCCCGGCTTCAGGTTCTGGTACGGGCTGTACTTCTCGATCCACGCGCGCTCGGCTGGGATGGCCGGGTCGCCATACTCGCCGATCCACGACGCCCCGGCCGGCAGCTGGGTGTAGCGGATCATGTCCAGCAGCGGGCTTTCCACCACCACGGCGTTCCACAGATCGGGCCGCTGGGTCAGGGCCACGCCCATCAGCAGGCCGCCGTTCGAGCGGCCATAGGCGCCCAGGTGACGCGGGCTGCTGACCTTGGTCGAGATCAGGTCCTCGGCCACGGCGAAGTAGTCCTCGTAGGCCCGCTGGCGGTTGGCCTTCAGGGCCGCCTCATGCCAGGCCGGACCGAACTCGCCGCCGCCGCGGATATTGGCCACCGCGTAGCTGCCGCCGCGCTCGAGCCACAGCTTGCCGACCAGCGGGTCGTAGACCGGCAGCTTCGACAGCTGGAAGCCGCCGTAGGCATGCAGCAGGGTGGGGGCCGAGCCGTCGAGCTTCGCGCCCTTCTGGCTGACCAGGAAGTAGGGGATCTTCGTGCCGTCCTTCGAGGTGGCTTCCTTCTGCTCGACCTTGAGCTTGGAGGCGTCGAAGCGGGCCGGCAGGGTCTTGACGGTGTCGGCCTTGGCGGTGGTCGCGTCGGCCAGCTTCAGCTGGGTCGGGGTGACGAAGCCCTCGACCGAGTAGAACAGCTGGTCGCCGCTGTCGGCCGTCGCGACGATCGAGACGGCGGCGTTGTCGATCACCGGCAGGGCCTCGCCTTTCCAGCCCCATTCGCCTTGCGACGCGAAGCTGGTCAGCCCGCCGCGCACATTGTCGTAGATCACCGCCACGACGCGGTGGTCGGTCACGGCCACCTGGTCGATCGACTGGCGCGGCCCCGGGACGAAAACCTTGCAGGGATCGCAGCCGGTGCTGACGACGATCTCGCCTGCCGGAAGCGTCTTGGGGATCAGGGAGTCGGGCGCGACCGACAGCAGCGCCCCGGCCGGGAAGGTCTGTTCCTTGGCGGCGGCATAGGGCTTGAAGCTCCAGGGTTCCTCGATCGTCAACACCAGGCTGCCGCCGATCAGGCCGCGGATCGACGAGCGTTCGGGGATCGACAACGGAACCGTCTTGCCGGCGTCGTCGAGCAGGAAGGTCTTGGTGTGGAAGAAGTCGGTGGCCCGCTCGATCAGCACCACCCGGTTGCCGACCGCGTCGCGCAGCACGTGCGGACGGGCGCTGACGTCGGCCTTCTCGCCGCGGAACACCTCGACGGCCTCGCTCAGCGCCTGGCCGCGCTTCAGCGTCTTCACCACCATGCCGTAGCCGCTGTCGGTGGTCGTGCCCGCGCCCCAGTCGCGGGTCAGGATCAGGGTGTCGGCGTCCAGCCAGTCGACGGACTGCTTGCTCTCTGGCAGCAGGAAGCCGTCCTTGACGAAGCTCTTGGTGGTCAGGTCGAACTCGCGCACCTCGACGGCGTCCTTGCCGCCGTTCGACAGGTTCACCAGGCACCGGTCATGGGTCTTGGGCCGGCAGTCGGCGCCCTTCCAGATCCAGTTCTTGCCCTCGGCCTTGGCCAGGGCGTCCAGGTCGATGACCGTCTCCCACTTGGGATCGGCCGAGCGGTAGCTTTCCAGGCTGGTGCGGCGCCAGACGCCGCGCACGTGGTCGGCGTCCTGCCAGAAGTTGAACACCGTGGTCCCGACGAAGCTGGGCGCGGCGATGCGGTCCTTGGCGGCCAGCACCTTCAGCGCTGCATCGTGCAGGCCCTGGTAGCGCTTGTCGCCGGTCAGGACGGGCAGGGTCTTGGCGTTCTCGCCCTTCACCCAGTCGAGCGACGAGGGGGTCTCGACGCCTTCCAGGGCCAGGTGGGGATCCTCCTGGGCGCGGACGGGGCCGGCGGCGAGGAGAGCAAGGGCGAGGACGGCGGGTGAAACGGAGCGGAGCGTCAGCATGGCGCGGGACGTTAATGCCATTCCCGGCGCTGGCTAGGCCATTTTTGACCCCGGACGGGGTGGACCGTTCTCTCCTCCGTAAAACCCCCGCGAAAGCGGGGGCCTAGGCGTTTTCTGAAACCCACGGCGCTCGACGATAAAACACCTGGGTCCCCGCTTTCGCGGGGATTTTACGGATCAGGTGAGCCTCACGCCCCGTCGTCAGGAATGCACAGCATCCGTCCGCAGGCCTTGCAGTGCACGGCGTCCGGATCGTGCTTGCGCAGGCCGCAGTCGGGGCAGGGATGGGTCACCTTGTGCGGCCGCAGGATCGACTGGATCAGGCCGATGAACAGCGACACCCCGCCCAGCATCACCGCCATCGACAGCAGCTTGCCCCACACGCCGGGCAGGGTGACGTCGCCATACCCAGTCGTCGTCAGGCTGGTGACGGTGAAATAGAGGGCGTCCACATAGCCGGCCACGCCCTCGTGCCGGCCCGCGAAGCTCGTATAGACGAAGCCCGTCACGACGAAGACGAAGGTCAGCAGCGACGAGGCGGCCTTGGTGACATCCTCGATGCGGGTGTCGTCGTAGCGGCGCGCCACCGTGCGCCAGAAGAACTCGCTGCGCACCAGGGTCCACAGGCGCAGGACCCGCAGGAAGCCGAAATTGAACAGCCAGGCCGGGAACAGCAGGGTGGCCAGCACCAAGAGGTCGATCCAGGTGATCGGCTTCTTCAGCCAGCTCCGGATGTCGCCGTGGGCGATGGCCCGCGCCACGAGATCCACCGCCAGGAACGCCGCCACCCCATAGTCGATCAGGTAGAAGGTCACCCCGTGCCGGTGCATCAGCGGCGCGGCGATGAAGAAGGCGATGATCGCCAGGTCGATCAGGATCACCGCATAGCGGAACCGCACCGCCGCCGGTGACGCGCCATGATAGAGCGCCCGCAGCCGGGCGCGCAGGCGAAGGTCTTCGGCGTGGCTCATCGGTCCTCCCATCTCAGGGCGTAGCGATCCGGCCGCTGATCCAGAACGATCCGCTGAGGATCGAACCCGGCGCGGGCACGGCCTTGATGCTGCGCGGATCGATCAGAACGTCCATCGTCGCGTCGCCATAGGTTCGCACCAGCGCCCAGACGAACTCGTCGCCGCCGGCCTGGTTGCGTCGCCGTTCTGCCTTCAGCACCGTGCTGGCGAACAGGGCCTGTGCGGTCGGCCGCTTGGCCGTCTTCAGGTCGCCGTCC
Organism: Caulobacter sp. GW821-FHT12A07; assembly: GCF_058807655.1. Lineage (NCBI taxonomy): Bacteria > Pseudomonadati > Pseudomonadota > Alphaproteobacteria > Caulobacterales > Caulobacteraceae > Caulobacter > Caulobacter sp. GW821-FHT12A07. The sequence goes on along the minus strand of NZ_JBXAQX010000002.1, from coordinate 60,378 downwards.
TCGCCGTCGGGCGTGAACATGCCCGAGGGAATGAAGTAGTTGGAGGCGAAGGTGATCCCGTCCGGCTTGCCGGCTTCGGCGTTGGCCTGCTTCTGGGCGGCGTAGTAGGCCGCTTCGTCGGCATAGACCTCCGGCTCGAACACGAAGGCCGAGAGCCGCACCGGAACCTTGGTTCCCGGTTTCAGCCGCAGCGCTTCGCCCGGATCGGCCAGGTCGAACACGATCGGCGTTTCCTCGCCCTTGAAGCGGGCCGTCAGCGTCACCTCGAACGGCTTCCACTCCGGATCCGAGGCGTCGCCGACGATCTCGACCTCGACCTGGCTTTCGCCGGCGAAGGCGGGGTTGAGGGTGATCAGCTCCTGGTCGCCGCCGAACCGGCGCTTGCGCAGGCCGATGCGAAGCTCGGCCCCCGACGGATCGCGCACCAGACAGACCGAATCCTTGGCCTTCAGCGTCGCCAGGGCGCAGTTGGCCAGGAAGCCCTCGGCCTGCCGGTTCAGGGCGGCGGTGTCGCGCAGGTCGAGCGGAAACCCGACCATGGTGAAGTGGCTGGCGTCGATCGGCATCGTCTGGTCCCCCGGCGCCCACGACACGGGCGCAATCCCGGTATCGATCAACCAGTGCGCGCGACGAAAGGCAAGCTGTCGAGGCTCGGGTCGCGATCCTGGCCAAGCCAATCGCCGCATCCCCTGCCGTTGGCCGGAGTTTTCGACTATATAGCCCGGCCATGAGCCGCACCTTCCTGAAGATGAACGGGCTCGGCAACGACTTCGTCGTCATCGAGACCCTCACCCAGCCGTTCGAACCCTCCGCCGAGGAGATCCGCCAGATCGCCAAACGCGGCCAGGGCGGGATCGGCTGCGACCAGGTGGTGGCCATCGATCCGCCGAAGGCCGAGGGCGCCTCGGCCTATGTGCGCTTCTGGAACGCCGACGGCGAGCCGGCCGGCGCCTGCGGCAACGGCACCCGCTGCGTGGCTTGGCTGCTGATGCAGTCGGGCGGCAAGAACGACGTGGCCTTCGACACCGTCGCCGGGCGCCTGTCGGGCGTCATGGCCGGCGACAAGCGCGTCACGGTCGACATGGGGCCGCCGCGCCTGGGCTGGGAGCAGATCCCGCTGTCGGAAGAGATGGACACCGCCCGCGTCGAACTGCAGGTCGGCCCGATCGACGCCCCGTGGGTGCACACCCCGGTCTGCGTCTCGATGGGCAATCCGCACGTGGTGTTCTTCGTCGACGCGCCCGTGAGCGACGAGTTCGCCGAGAAGACCGGCAGCCTGGTCGAGCATCACCCGCTGTTCCCCGAAGGCGTCAATGTCGGCTTCGCCCACGTCGTTTCGCGCGATCACATCAAGCTGAAGGTCTGGGAGCGGGGGGCTGGCCTGACCGCCGCCTGCGGCACCGGCGCCTGCGCCGCCCAGGTCGCGGCCGTGCGCCGGGGTCTGACCGATCGGGTCGCCACTGTCGAGTTCGAGAGCGGCCCGCTGGTCATCGAATGGCGCGAGGCCGACGGCCACGTGATCATGACCGGCCCGGTGGCCCTGGAGTTCACCGGCAAGCTGCCTGAACTGGCCGGCGCATGAGCGAGCTGCACCCCGCCCTCGCGCCCGGCAAGACGGCGCTCGTCACCGGCGCGGCCGACGGCATCGGCCTGGCCGCCGCCAAGGCCTTCGTCGAGCTGGGCCTCAACGTGGTCATGGCCGACGTCACCGGCCGCAAGCTGAAGCAGGAAGCCGAAGCCATCGGCGCCCTGGCCGTGCCGACCGACGTCGCCGACCGCGCCGCCGTCGAGGCCCTGCGCGACGTCGTGCTGGAACGCTTTGGCGCCGTCGACGTGCTGATGAACAACGCCGGCGTGGGCGGCGGCGGCGACGCCTTCTCGGGCGACGACGCCTGGAAGCGCATCCTCGACGTCAACCTGTGGGGCGTGATCAACGGCGTCCAGGTGTTCGGCGAAGAGATGGCCGAGAGCGGCCGCCCGGGCCTGATCATCAACACCGGCTCCAAGCAGGGCATCACCCAGCCGCCGGGCGACACGGCCTACAACGTCTCCAAGTCGGCGGTGAAGGCCCTGACCGAGGGCCTCGCCCACACCCTGCGCGAGATCGTCGACTGCCAGGTGACCGCGCACCTGCTGATCCCTGGCTACACCTTCACCGGCATGACCAAGCGCGGCCCGGGCGGCAAGCCCGACGCGGCCTGGACCTCCGAGCAGGTCGTCCACTTCATGCTGGCCCGCATCGCCGCCGGCGACTTCTACATCCTGTGCCCGGACAACGACGTGTCGCGCGCCGTGGACGAAAAGCGCATGGCCTGGGCCATGGGCGACATCATCGAGAACCGCCCGGCCCTGTCGCGCTGGCACGACGACTGGAAGGACGCCTTCGCGGCGTTCGTCGCGCAGCCGTGACCGTCTACACCGTCATCAAGGCCACGCCGGCGCCCAAGCCTGAAGTCGGCGAGGAGGGCGGACCGGCGGTCGTCGCCTCGGGCCCGAACGGCGTCGACGTCGTCACCTTCGGTTGCCGCCTGAACGCCTATGAGAGCGAGGCCATGCGCGCCCGCGCCGCCGCCGACGGCTTGTCGGACGCGGTGGTGTTCAACACCTGCGCGGTGACCAACGAGGCCGTGCGACAGGCCCGCCAGGCGATCCGCAAGGCTCGCCGCGCCCGCCCGGACGCCCGGATCATCGTCACCGGCTGCGCCGCCCAGATCGATCCGGCCGCCTTCGCCGCCATGCCGGAAGTGGACCTGGTGCTGGGCAACGCCGAAAAGGCCGCCCCCGGCGCGCTGATGGAGACCACGGCCCGCGTGCGGGTCAACGACATCATGTCGGTCAAGGAGACGGCCGGTCACCTGATCGACGGCCTCAAGGACCGCGCCCGGGCCTATGTCGAGGTCCAGAACGGCTGCGATCACCGCTGCACCTTCTGCATCATCCCCTATGGCCGGGGTAACTCGCGCTCGGCCCCGGCCGGTGAAGTCGTGGAGCAGGTGCGCAAGCTGGCCGCCGAAGGCTATCGCGAAGTGGTGCTGACCGGCGTCGACGTGACCTCGTGGGGCTCCGACCTGCCTGGCCAACCGACCCTGGGCCAACTGGTCGGCCGGATCCTGCGCATGGTCCCCGACCTGCCGCGCCTGCGTCTCTCCTCGATCGACGCCGCCGAGATCGATCCGGACCTGCTGAAGCTGTTCGCCGAAGAGCCCAGGCTGATGCCGTACCTGCACCTTTCCCTGCAGGCCGGCGATGATTTGATCCTCAAGCGGATGAAGCGCCGGCACAATCGCACCGACGCCCTGAACCTGGTCGCCAGCGTGCGCGCCGTGCGGCCGGACGTGGCCTTCGGCGCCGACCTGATCGCCGGCTTCCCGACCGAGAGCGAAGAGGCCTTCGCCAACACCGTCCGCCTCGTCGAGGAGGCGGGTCTGGCCTTCCTGCACGTCTTCCCCTACAGCGCCCGCCCCGGCACGCCAGCCGCGCGGATGCCGCCGGTGAAGGGGCCGGTGATCAAGGACCGCGCCAGGCGCCTGCGCGAAGCCGGCCAGCGCGGCCTGGAGCGTCACCTCCAGGTCCAGGTCGGCCGCACCCTGGCGGGCCTGGTCGAACGCGACGGCCTGGCCCGGGCCGAGGACTTCACCGAGATCGCCTTCACCGGCGAGGCGCCGGCCGGTCAGATCGTCGATTTCCGCGTCACCGGCCACGACGGGACCCGGGTCATCGCCGAGCGGGCGGCTTGAGGCGCGTCCTCGCGGCCGCCCTGGCCGCGCTCCTGACGCTTCCCATGGTGGCCTCTCCTTCTTGGGCGAGGGCCGACGACGGGGTGAAGCTCAGCGTCATGAGCTACAACGTCGCCGGCCTGCCCTGGCCGGTGAAGGCCGGGCGCGGCGAGGCGCTGAAGAAGATCGGCGACGAGCTGGCCAAGATGCGGGCCGCCGGGACCGAGCCCGACGTCATCCTGATCCAGGAGGGCTTCCGCAAGGAGATCGGCGACCTGATCGACCGCTCCGGCTACCCCTACGTGGCTCGCGGTCCCAAGAAGGGCCAGCGCGACGCCAGCCTGTGGCCCAAGGGCCAGAAGCCCGACTATCGCCGCGTCGCCTATCGCCGCAAGGGCGAGGGCCTGGGCAAGTGGGGATCCAGCGGCCTGTGGGTGCTGAGCAACTTCCCGATCGAGGACGTGAAGTCCCACGCCTATCACTACTGCGCGGGTCTGGACTGCCTGGCCAACAAGGGCGTGATGCTGGTGACGCTGAACGTGCCGGGCCTGCCGACGCCGGTCGAGATCGCCAACACTCACCTCAATTCCAAGGGCGCCTCGCGCGTGCCCCGCTCGCGCAACCGCATGGCCCACCACCTGCAGGCCGACGAACTGAAGATGTTCATGCGCGAGGACCGCACGCCGGGCGCGCCGCTGATCGTCGGCGGCGACTTCAACGTCATGCACGCCCCCGACCGCTTCGACTACGTGATGGCCGACTATCCGTTCGAGGTGGTCAGCCGCTGGTGCCACGCCCTGCCGGGCGCCTGCGACACCCAGATTTCGTACGACGGCGACGCCCCCTGGCTCGACACCCAGGATCTGATCGGCTTCCTCGACGGGACGCGGGTGCAGGTCGCGCCGGTCAGGGTCGAGGCCACCTTCGACGGCGCCAGCGAGCCGGTGCTGTCCGACCACGACGGCTATCGCGTGACGTTCCGGCTGGCGCCGAAGGGGTAGGCCTACCGCCGGCCCCGGCCGCCTTCGACGCCGCCGCGGGCCCGCAGGAGGTCGCCCACCGCGGCGCCGCCGATCGTGCAGCGGGCCACCACCCGGTCGTAGGAGTGCTTCAGCGCCCGGCACGACAGGTACTGGCGCCAGACCACGTCCTCCAGCCGGCTCTTGGCCTGCCGGCCGCCCGCATCGTGCAGTTCGGGGGCGTAGAAGTCCGCGAGCCGCACCTCGATCCAGGTCGAGGGATCGCTGGTCGGGCCGACGCACAGGCTGTCGCCGTCGCCGACATAGCGCACGGGGCCTTCGAAGCGGGTGTTCGGGGCGGGCAGCGGGGCTTCGCAGGGATCCGCCAGGGCGAGGGAGGGCAGGGCCAGCGCCGCCGCCGCCAGGATTGCACGCCAACCGATCATCGACCCCTCCGTCTTGCACGGGAGGAATCGGTACGCTCTAACGAAGCGGTTGTATTTTCTCACGATTTACTAACTCGAACGCATTACTGCATTCGTTGGACACCGCGTCGGCCCTTGCTGTCACGCCTGATCTCGCCTCTGGTGCGGCCGCGTCTGTGGAAGGGATGTGGAGGGGATCTTGGCTTTGAGCGGCGGCTGCCAGTGCGGCGCGGTGCGGTTCCGGGTGGAGGGCGAGCCCGGCCGGGCCTCCCTCTGCCATTGCCGGATGTGCCAGAAGGCCTTCAGCGGGCCGTTCGGGGCGCTGGTGACGGTCGAGGTCGCCAACCTGACCTGGACGCGCGGCGAGCGCTCGACCTTCCAGAGTTCCGACGCGATCAGGCGCGGCTTCTGCGCCGTCTGCGGCTCGCCCCTGACCTTCGAGTGGAGCGCCGACAAGATCGATCTCGCCGTCTTCGCCTTCGACGATCCGTCGGCGGTGGCGCCGGTGGTCCAGCTGGCGGTCGAGGCGCGGCCGGCCTGGATGGAGCACCTGGCCGAGATGCCCGTGCGTGCGCCCGCCGGAGGCTCGGTCGTGGCGGTGGTCAGTCGCCAGCATCCGGATTTCGATATCTGATCCCCTTCTCCTCCCCCGAGTAGCGAAGCGAAACGGGGGAGGGGGACCGCGAAGCGGTGGAGGGGGCGAGACTGGGCTCGGCGCTCTGTCCCTCGCCCCCTCCGTCACGCTGCGTATCCGCAGCGCGCCACCTCCCCCGCTTCGCGAGGGAGGAGCTTAAGTCTTCTCTTCCCCGCCCATGAACCCCGGCAGGCTCCAGCCCAGCTTGATCGCGCAGGCCCGCAGGCCGAAGGCCGCCGCGAACCCCGCGATCCCGGCCGGCCAGAACGGCACGTGCAGCCATTGCAGCACCGCGAACACCGCCGCGCCCAGCAGGGCGGCGGTGATGTAGATCTCGCGGCGCAGCAGCAGGTTGGGCTCCTCGGCCAGCACGTCGCGCACCACGCCGCCGAAGGCGGTGGTCAGCACGCCCATGATCACGGCGGTGAAGGGGTGCACGCCCAGGCTCAGCGCCTTGGCGGTGCCGACCACTGCGTAGGCGGCCATGCCCAGGGCGTCGAGCCACAGCAGGGCCCGGAAGCGCCAGCCGCGCTGTCCCAGCAGCCAGACCACCAGGGCGGCGGCCAGGCACGCCAGGATGTAGCCGGGCCGCTGGATCCAGAACACCGGCGCGCCGATCAGGAGGTCGCGCAGCGTGCCGCCGCCCACGCCGGTGATGGCGGCGAAGAAACCGAAGGTGACGATGTCGTGTTTACGCCGCGCGGCGGCCAGGGCGCCGGTCGCGCCGAACACGGCGGCGGCGGCGTAGTCGAGCCAGAAAAGGGCGGCGGCCAAGGGATCCATCGGCCCTAGACGCCATGAGCCGGCTCCAAGCGCAACCTTGCGGTCGCCCGCGCCGCTAACCTCGAATCGTAAATCGCGTCTTCACTTTTCCCCAGGGGTCGCTACAGGAGCGCGGATGAGCGAAAAGCCCTCGCAGAAACAAGGCTGGTTCCAGCGCCTTACGGCCGGCCTGACCCGGTCTTCCCAGCAGATGACCGAACAGGTCACCGGCGCCTTCACCAAGAAGCCGCTGGACCAGGAGCAGCTGGACGCGCTCGAGGAGATGCTGATCGAGGCGGACCTCGGCCCGCTGATCGCCGCCCGCATCGCCGACGCCTTCGGCAAGGCCCGTTTCGGCAAGGCCTCGACCGACCACGAGATCAAGGAAGCCCTGGCCGAGCTGATCGCCGCCGAGCTGGCCGACCGCGAGGGCCGCTTCGACCCGCTGGGCGGTCCGCGCCCCTATGTGGTGCTGTTCATCGGCGTCAACGGCTCGGGCAAGACCACCACCCTGGGCAAGATCGCCGCCGACCTGACCGAGAAGGGCGCCCGCGTCCTGATCGCCGCCGGCGACACCTTCCGCGCCGCCGCCGTCGAGCAGCTGAAGGTGTGGGCCGACCGGGCCGGCGCCGACTTCATGTCCAGGCCCACCGGCAGCGACGCCGCCGCCCTGGCCTACGAGGCCGTCGAGCGCGCTAAGCTGGAAGGCTATGACGTGGTGCTGATCGACACCGCCGGCCGCCTGCAGAACAAGCAGGGCCTGATGGACGAGCTGCTGAAGGTCATCCGGGTGGTCAAGAAGGTCGATCCCGACTTCCCGCACGAGACCCTGCTGGTGCTCGACGCCACCGTCGGCCGCAACGCCCTGGCCCAGGAAAAGGTGTTCGGCAACAGCGTCGGCGTCTCGGGCATCGTCATGACCAAGCTGGACGGCACCGCCCGCGGCGGCGTGCTGGTGCCCGTGGCCCGCGCCTCGGACAGCCCGATCAAGCTGATCGGCGTCGGCGAGGGAGTGGACGACCTGCAGCCCTTCGACGCCCGCGCCTTCTCGCGCTCGCTGGTCGGGCTGGAGGACTGAGCGCGTGACCGAACAGAACTCCGCCCCCCAAGAAGCCCAGGCCGAAGCCAACAAGAAGAAGACCGCCTGGGTGCGCACCGCCGTCGACTACGGCGCGCCGATCGCCTTCGCGGCCACCTATTTCGTCACCAAGAACTTCCAGACCGCCACCTGGGTGCTGGTCGCCGCCTCGGCGCTGGCCCTGGTCGTCGGCTACGCCCTCGAGCGCCGGGTGGCCCTGCTGCCGCTGTTCTCGGGCCTGATGGCGCTGTTTTTCGGCGTGCTGGGCCTGGTGTTCCACAGCGACGTCTTCGTGAAGATCAAGGTCACCGTCGTGAACGGCCTGCTGGCCGCTTTCATGATCGGCGGGGCGCTGATGGGCCGCGCGCCGCTGAAGGCGCTGATGGGCGAGGCGCTGCACATGTCGGACGCCGCGTGGCGGACCCTGACCCTGCGCTACGGCGGCTATTTCGCCCTGGCGGCCATCGCCAACGAGGTGGTGCGCCTGACCCAGGACACGCCCACCTGGGTGAAGTTCCGCATCGCCTTGCTGCCGCTGGCGATCGTCTTCTCGCTGACCCAGACGCCCTTCATCATGAAGCACATGGCCAAGCCGGACGACCAGAAGACCCCCGAACCGCCGGACGCCGGGTTCTAGGGCGCGCAATCCGCCGCCCACGGACCATCTGTCGTCAAACCGACGCGTAACCGTGCTAGCTGGACGTCCGTCAACGGAAACGGGGCGGACGACATGGCCAAGCACAAGAGCGACAAGACCGCCGCGCGCGAGGTCGGGGTTCTCGACCGCTCGCCCAGTCACCTGCTGCATCGGGTGCTGCAGACGGCGCTCGACATCTATGTGGAAGAGACCGGCGCCGGCGGAATCACCCAGCGCCAGTTCGCCGTACTGGCCGCCGTGGCCGAGCACGAAGGCGTCACCCAGACGGGTCTCGTCCGCGCCACCGGCATCGACCGCTCGACCCTGGCCGACATGGTCGCCCGGATGATCGCCAAGGGCCATCTGGAACGTCAGCGCTCGGAGCAGGATGCCCGCGCCAACTCCGTACGCCTCACCGACGCCGGTCGCCTGGTGCTGGAAGAGAGCCTGCCGAAGGTCGGCGCGGCCGACGCCCGGATCCTTTCGCTGCTGAAGGCCAGCAAGCGCGACGGCTTCCTCGACCTGCTGGCCGAAATGGCCGCCGTCGACCTGCACGCGCCTGCGCCCGAGCCGAAGGCCAAGAAGCCCAAGGCCGAGAAGGCGGACAAGCCGAAGAAGGAAAAGAAGGCCAAGAAGGACAAGGACGCCAAGAAGGCGGCCTGACCTGTTCCCTCTCCCCTTGCGGGAGAGGGTGGCCTCCGAAGGAGGTCGGGTGAGGGGTCTCTCAGAAATTCGGAGAGGCCTTTCGACCCCTCATCCGTCGGCTTCGCCGACACATTCTCCCGCGAGGGGAGAAGGAAATCAGACCACGATGTTCAGCAGCGACCCCGGGCGCAGCATCTTCTGCGGCTGCTCGGTCGGGGCGGTGAAGGTCTTTGGAGCCGTGCGCTGGGCTTGCGGCTGGGTCTGGGTCTGAAGCTGCACGCTCATCGCCGACTGGGTCGGACGCGTAGTGGTCGTCCCGGTCGCCTCGGTGACCGCCGCCTGGAAGAACGCCGCCGCGCGCGACTGGCCAGCCGGTGTCACGCCGCCGGACGAGGGTCGGGCGGGAACAGCGGGCAAGCCGGTGGGGCGAACAGTGCTCATGACGCGCAAGCTAGCATGGTTAATGCATGGTGCGCGAGCGTGGTTAACGCGGTTCTAAGGTCGGCGGCGCGCGGCCGTTTACCGCAGTTTGGCGACCAGGGCGTCGAGGTCGGCGGGGGTGAGCGGACCGGTGTGCTTGGCTATCACCGTGCCTTTCGCGTCGACGATGAAGGTCTCGGGCACGCCGGTGACGCCGAACTCGACCCCCGCGCGGCCGTCGCGATCGACCAGCCGGGCGGCGAACGGGTCGCCCAAGCGGCCGATGAAGGCCTCGGTGTTGGCCGGGGCGTCCTTGTAGGCCACGCCGACGATGCGCACGCCGCGCGCCTTCAGGGTCATCAGCTGCGGGTGCTCCACCTCGCAGGGAGCGCACCAGGAGGCGAAGAAGTTGATCAGCATCGGCCCGTCGCCGGCCTGGCGGATCGGCGCCGGCGTGCCGCTGTCGAGATCGGGCAGGGCCAGGGCCGGAACCGGCTTGCCGACCAGGGCGTCGGGGCTGACCTGAGGGTTGCGCTTGAGGGCGTAGCCGGCGAACAGCACGGCCAGGGCGGCCAGCACGATCAGCGGCGCGAAGGCCAGCCAGCGCTTCACTTGGAGGGATCCTGGGACTGACCCTTGGCATCCGCCTGACGGCGTTCGGCCTCGGCGCGCCAGCGGCGGGCGCTCGCCAGGCTGTCGGCGATCATCCAGACGAACACCGCCGCCGACAGGGCGAAGGCGGGCCAGACATAGACGGCGTACTTGCCGGCGTCGAAATCGAAGTGCACGCGCCTAAGCCTCCGCCGCCTTGAGGGCCAGGGCCCGGGCCTTGCGCCGCCAGACCAGGGCGCGGATCCGCACCAGCCACAGCGACCCGAAGGCCGACAGATAGGCCAGGCACATGACCAGCATCGGCCAGGCGTAGATCGCCGGCAGGCGGTCCTCGCTCTTAGCGAACAGGGTCGAGGAGCCCTGGTGCAGGCTGTTCCACCACTCGACCGAGAACTTGACGATCGGCAGGTTGATGACGCCGACCAGGGCCAGGATGGCCGCGGCCCGGGCGGCCTTCTGCTCGTCGTCGAGCGCGCCGCGCAGGGCCAGATAGCCGAGATAGAACAGCAGCAGCACCAGCACCGAGGTCAGGCGGGCGTCCCACACCCACCAGGTGCCCCACATCGGCTTGCCCCACAGCGAGCCGGTGGCCAGGGCTAGCACGGTGAAGGCCGCGCCCAGCGGGGCGCAGGCCTGGGCGGCGGCGTCGGCCAGGGCGTGGCGGAACACCAGGGCCAGGAAGCTGGCGATCCCCAGGCACAGATAGACGAAGCTGGCGAGGATGGCGGCCGGCACGTGGATGAACATCATCCGCACGGTGTCGCCCTGCTGGTAGTCCTCGGGGACCGTGAAGGTCAGGATCAGGCCGACGACGGCCAACACGCCGGCGATCGCGCCGAACATGGGCGCGGCCCAGCGCGAGAAGGCCATGAACCGCTCGGGGTTGGCCAGGAAGTCGAACGGGTTCTTGTTGTTGCGGGCGCCCATCGACCTTGACTTAGATCGGCTGAAGGACGCCCGCAATCGTCTCGGTTGTTTACGAGCCCGACTTGCGCTCGATGATCACGCGACGCTCGCTGCGGCGCTCGAAACCAGGACCACCCGGACCACGGGTCTCGATGCGGCGCACGGTGACGCCGGGACCGCCGCCGACCTCGGGACCGAGGATGTCGAAGGCCTTCTTCTGGCTGGGCGATAGGGCGTTGTAGAAGGCCCGCGTGGCGTCGGCGCGGGCCTTGAACTCGGCGGTGACCTTGGCCAGCTGCTCGGCCTGGCGGTCGAGGCGCTCCAGCGTGGTCGGCGGAGCCTTGTCGGCATCGGCGCCAGGACCTTCCGGACGGGGACCATCGTCGCGCACCGGCTTGGGCTCGGGACGGTCCTTGGGGCCGGTGGCGGCGATGTAGGCCTTCAGCGCGCCTTCCTGGCGGTCGGTCAGCTGCAGCACGTCGCGCAGGTGCTTGGCGCGGGCTTCCGGATCGCGATGGGCGCGGATGGCCATCGGCGGCGGGCCGCGGAAGGTCAGGTGATCGACGCCGGGCGGCGGCGGGGGCGGTTCCGGAGCTTCCGGCGGGGCGGGCGGCTGCGGCGGAGCAGGCGGGGCGACGGTCTGGGCCGCGGCGGCGACGACGCCGGCCGTGAGCGCGGCGCCGGCGGCGAGCGCGAGGGACTTGAGGGCGGGGCGCATGGCGATCTCCTTGGACAGGGGCGGGATACGAACTGCGGCCTAGGTTGAAGCCCGTTGTGGCGCGAAAATGTCTGAAGATGTGAACAATGTTACACGAATGAAGCGTTGCTCCGGGCGGTGATACGAAGCGCTGACAAATCAAGCACTTGGGTGTGTGGCCTGCGCGCCGCGCCTTGACTCATTTCGATAATTTCATGTTCGGCGCGGGCCTGCTGACAGGTCCTGTCACGGGCAAGGCCCATATCCCCGTCCATCCGAATGCGGCATGAGGTCCCCGATGAAACGCCTCGCCTTCCTCGCCCTGATCCTCGCCGGCCTGCTGTGGGGCCTCGGCTTCCCGCTGGGCAAGCTGATCCTGCGCGAGACCGACGCCGCCCACATGGTGCTGCTGCGCTTCGCCGTCGCCGCCGTGGTCGCCGCGCCCTTCGCCCTGCGGACGAAGGAGGCCCGGGCCCTGTTCCGCTCGCCGGTGATGCTGCTGTCGGGCGCGCTCTACGGCGTGGCCTTCATGGTGCAGTTCGAGGGGCTGGCCCATGTCAGCGTCACCCTGGCTGCCCTGCTGGTCGGGGCCATGCCGGCCCTGATCGCGATCTGCGCCAAGGTCATGGGCGAGAAGGTCAGCCGCGCCTCGTGGATGGGCGTCGGGGCCGCGACCCTCGGCGCGGCGCTGATCGCCGGCAAGCCCGACGGGGCCGGCTCGCCGCTGGGCGTGGCTCTGTCGCTGGGTTCGCTGTTCATCTTCCTGGCCTGGCTGGTGGTGCTGAAGCGCGCGCCCAAACCCGCTTCGCCGATGGCCGTGCCGGCCGCCACGGTGATCATCGCCGCCTTCACCGTGCTGCCGATCGCGTTCTTTATGCACGGACCGCCGAAGCTGGATCTTTCGCCGACCGCCTGGATCGGCGTGCTGGGCCTGGGCGTGCTGTCGACCCTGCTGGCGACGGCCGCCTGGCAGTTCGGCTCGGCCCGCGTCGGCAGCGCCAGCGCCGGGGTGTTCATCAATATCGAGCCGCTGATGGGCGCCTCGATCGGCGTGCTGCTGTTCGGCGACCACCTGACCCTGGCCTTGGGCGTCGGCGGCCTGATGATCATCGCCGGCAGCTTCGTCACGGTGTTGGGCGAGCGGCATGCCGAGCCGGACGGCCTGCAGGCGGTTCCGGCCCCGGCGCCCTAGCCGAACAGCGTCGGGGCCCAGACCGCCAGTCCGACCAGCAGGCATAGCCCGGCGACGCTGATCGCCACGCCGCCCAGCCAGGCGTTGCGGCGCTTGCCGTCCAGCAACAGGCCGGCCGCCGGACCGAAGGTCGCCGCCAGCAGCAGGGCCGCGCCCGCCTTGCCGGCCGAGGCGCCATGGGCCAGCACGTCGGATTTGGTTTCAGGCTCGGGGTCCAATTCTGGCGGGATCGCGCCGCCGCGCAGGTCCTCGATCAGCCGCCGGGCCTCGTCGGCGTCGCTGTCGGGCGCCCACAGGCGAAAGCCGCCCATGGCGATGGTCATCAGATAGTCGCTGGCGCCCCAGTGCTCGTTCTGCAGCAGCACCGGCACGCCTTCGGCCCGCAGGCGCGAGGCGGCGATCTGGGCCTCGGCCAGGTCGGCGAAGCGGGCGATCTCGGTCAGGCTCATGGGCCTGCCCTCCTCAGCGCGGCTCCGAGCCGAGCCGCCAGAGATAGAGGTGACGCGCTGGCGTGCCGACGCGCAAGTCCTTCAGGTCCTTCTGCTCGGCCTCGCTGAGCTTGAACCGGCTGTAGCCGCGGTCGGCCAGGCACTTCTCCAGGGCCGGGGTCGCCTGGTCGCGGACGTTGCGCCAGTTGCGGTTCATCCGCAGCCGGTAGGCCTCGGCATAGGCGTAGGCCGATTGCGCCGCGCCGGTGGCGGAGGGTTCGAAGGCGCCGAGATCCGGATCGACCGGAACGTCCATGCCGAAGGTCAGGTCCACCAAGGCCAGCTTCACCGGCGCCAGGGCCTCGACATAGTGCAGGCACTCGGCCGCGTCGGTGCGGTACTTCAGATAGCTGACGCCGGGCTTGCCCCAGCTTTCCTTGCGGGTCGGCGCCGCCTGGGCGGCGCTAACCGCGGCAAGAGCGGCCAGCAGCGACAGCGCCTTGCCGGCCGTTCGGATCCTGGTCATTCGGTACGGCCTCCCCTGCCGGCCGGTTGATCGTTCGTCGACCCATGTTACCGTGACCATGGAAGAAGAAAAGGGCGCCGCACGTGCGCCCGACGGGAGGCCGCACGGTGGACGCTCATTTTCTCATCGCCGTTGGCGCGGCCGGCCTGCTGCTGGCGGTCCAGGCTCCGGCGTCGCCCGTCACGCCGCCCATCGCGCCTCTGGCCGATGCGAAGGCCGCCGCCGACATCGACGGCGTCACCGTCACCGCCCAGGAGAAGGCCAAGGCCATGCCGCCCTGGGCCGAGCGGGTGCGGGCCGACGGCTGGCCCTATTTCGCCGCCGCCGAGGAGGGGGCGGTGCTGATGTTCGCCAAGACCGCCAAGGGCAATGACGGGCGCAAGCCGAAGGGCCAGGTCTGGGTCCGCCACGAGTTTCGCCTGCCGCGCACCGAGGTCGAGGCGCCGGACGCCCCGGCCTTCCGCTCCGAGAAGGTGCTGGTCGAGGTGGATTGCACGGCCGGCCGCTTCCGCAACGCCGCCGCCTTCCGCTACCCGAAGAACAATCTCGAAGGGACCGAGGACTCCTACCGTTTCGAGCAGGACTGGCAGGCCCCGGCCGCCGGCACGCTGGACGCCACGGTGGTCGAGGCGGCGTGTTTGACGCCGTGAGGCCGCTCAGGTGTGCCGAAGCTCGACCGCGCACTGGGCGGACGGGCAGCGGTGGCCCGGCAGCGACGGCGTCGCGCTCCATCCCAGGCCCAGATGGCCAAGGCCGCCAATCGACCGGTTGGTGGTGTCGCGGTCAACCGGAACCGCGGCGCCGTGCGCGTGGTGCGGCCATCCCGCCACGTGGTGATCGCTGAAGGCGACCGCGTTCGGATGCTGATGGGAATTGTTCAAGCCGAACGAATAGGCGGCCCGCGCGCCCGGTTGACCGGTTCCGGCGGGCGTCGCGTGGCTCGACATGTTGGCGCCATGGTGCGGGGTGACGACCGAGGTGAAGGTCGTGCCGACCGCGCCGGGAATGGCGGTATAGCGCGCGTCGCCAGTCAGCAGGATCGGGGGTTGGCCCGCTGGACCGCGTACCTCCATGGCCAGGCCCGTATGGTTTCGATTCGCCCCCATGCTGGTGCACTTGTGGATCGTCATCTGGCCGCTCGACAGGGTGGCCAGCGTGTTGGGCCATATGAACAGCCTGCCGGCTCGATGCAGGCCCGCGGCGAATGTGCTGTGCACCATACCCAGGCTCTGGGCCGGGGCGATCCAGTTCAGGGCCTGTGCGCCCGGGAACTTGGCGCCCGACGACCAGTGGTCCCAGTCCCAGTGCGACAGCACCACGGGCGGCGAGGCCTGATAGCAGAAGTCGGTGAGCGCCGCGGGAAAGGTGGCGAGGTTGGTGTTCACGCCGCCGCCGAGATCGAAATAGGCCAAGGGCGTCTCGCCGCTGTCGCACAGGCCGTTCGCGTTGCCCTGGCCTATGTCGTAGACGCCGATCCAGTCGATCGTGCCGGTCACCGCGTCGAGCACGTCCTGGATTTCGTGGGGCTGGCGCTGCAGGGGCTCCAGATCAAGGATCTCTTCGAGTTTGCGCGAGATCCCAGGATCGACGTTCTTGACCTCTTCGACCGTGGTCGCCTGGGGCTCGCGAAAGAGATTGAAAAACAACAGGGACTCGCCGCCGGGCCTGATCGAGATTTCGTACCATTGGGACGGCGTGGGGTCGGGCCAGTCGTCGAGCCCGCCTTCAAGCGGCGGTATCGGACGGTGGTCGCGATCGTGAAGAACGAAGATCGGCGCCCTGGCCGAGAACTCCGACCAGGCATCGATGCCGGCGATTGCCGGGAGGGTGTCGAAGAAGGCCGCATCGACCGCCTCGAGCACGGCGGCGTCCGGTTCGAAATGATCGATACGCGCGTAGAGGCGCCTTTTGTCTTCCCGCGGCTGTTCCTCGAGGCGGGGGCGGAGGAAGGCGTTCTCGAACATCGCGTCTGGGCCAGGTTGCGAGCGGTCGCGGCGGCGATCGCCTCAGGCGAGAGCAGGATGGTTGAAAACGACCTGCGGGGGAACCCCTTCGCCAGGTCTCAGTCCAGCGCGTTCCTGCACGCCGCCGCCATGGCCAGGGGACTCAGCGCCACGGCCGCGGCGCTGTAGGCCAGCAGGAACAGCAGGCCGCCCGTCCACGGCAGGCCGCCGGCCAGGCTGTCGAGCGCGCCGGCCCCGAAGATCACCGGCGGGGCGTAGAGCGGCAGCACGATCACCGCCACCAGCAGGCCGCCGCGACGGCTGCCCAGGGCCAGGCTGGCGCCCAGCCCGCCGAGGAACGAGAAGGCCAGGCCTCCGGCCAGTGCGCAGACGAACAGCAGCGGCGCGATCGAGGGCGAGGCGCCGAGGATCACGGCGGCGATGGGCGCGGCCAGGGCCAGGGGCGCGCCGGCCGCTAGCCAGTGGGCCAGGCATTTCGCCACGGCGACCGCCTCGAGCGGGGCGGGGCCCAGCGCCAGCAGGTCCAGCGCGCCGTCCTCGAAGTCGCGCTCGAACAGGCGCTCCAGGGAAAGCAGGGCCGCCAGGGCCAGGGCCAGCCAGGCGATGCCGGGGGCCAGGGCCGCCAGGCGCTCGGGCGCGCGGCCGGCGGCGAGCGGCAGCAGAGTGACGACGCAGGCGTAGAAGGCCAGGGCCAGCAGCGGCCCGCCGCCCCGGCCCCAGGCCAGGGCCAGCTCGCGGCGCAGGAGGATGGCGAAGGCCTTCATCCGCCGATCTCCACGCTTCGAGCGGCTATGGGCAGCGGATCGTGGACGGCGGCCAGCAGCATGCCGCCGCCGGCCAGGTGCTCGGCCAGGATCTCGCCGAACAGGGCGCGGTGGCCGGCGTCCAGCGGGGCCATCGGCTCGTCGAGCAGCCACAGCGGGCGAGGGCTGGCCAGCAGGCGGGCCAGGGAGACGCGGCGGCGCTGGCCCGCCGACAGCCGGCGGACCTCCAGGTCGAGCAGGCGCGACAGGTCGAGGCGTTCGACGGCGGCGCGGGCCGAGGCCTCGGTTCCGCCGGTCCACTGGGCCTGGAACAGTAGTTCCTCCCAGGCGGTGCGGGTGGTCTTCAGGCCGTCGTGGTGGCCGGCCAGGTGCAGGCCTTCGGCGCGGGCGGTTTCCGCCTCCAGCACGGCGCCGTCGGCGCCCTCGAAGGTGATGGTTCCGGCCTGGGGCCGCAGCAGGCCGGCGACCGCCCGCAGCAGGCTGGTCTTGCCCGCGCCGTTACGGCCCAGAAGGGCGCCCGCCTGGCCGCTTTCGAGCGCCAGATCGAGCCCCGAAAACAGGGTCCGCTCGCCCCGCGCGAGGCTCAAACCCTTTATGCGAACGGCTCTCATCATCGCAAGTCCATGCGCCGTGCATGGACGTTGTGGGTAACCGGCGCTAAGAAGCGCTCGGCCGTCACCCTCCGCTTTGGATGGGGCGTACGCGGCGCGAGGATGGACGCTGTGGGTCCCCCTCGATCGCGCGATCCCGGGAGTGGTTTTCCGGCGGCCGTGAACAGAGAAGGGATCCTTCCAAATGGCGTCAGTGGACAGCCTCAAAACCCGCCGCGAACTCGTCGTCGGCGGTAAGACCTACGTCTATTACAGCCTTCGCGCCGCCGAGGAAGCCGGTCTGGCCGGCACGGGCTCGCTGCCCGTCTCGATGAAGGTGCTGCTGGAAAACCTGCTGCGCTACGAAGACGGCGTCTCGGTCAACGAAGCCGACCTGAAGGCCGTCGCCAACTGGCTGGAAAACAAGGGCTCGGTCGAGCACGAGATCAGCTTCCGCCCGGCCCGCGTGCTGATGCAGGACTTCACGGGCGTGCCCGCCGTCGTCGATCTGGCCGCGATGCGCGACGCCATGGTCGCCCTGGGCGCCGACCCGGCCAAGATCAACCCGCTGAACCCCGTCGACCTGGTCATCGACCACTCGGTGATGGTCGACAACTTCGGCGACTCCAAGGCCTACGACGCCAACGTGAAGCGCGAATACGAGCGCAACATCGAGCGTTACCGCTTCCTGCGCTGGGGCTCGTCGGCCTTCAACAACTTCCGCGTTGTCCCGCCCGGCACCGGCATCTGCCACCAGGTGAACCTGGAATACCTCGCCCAGACTGTCTGGACGGCCATCGTCGACGGCGCTGAAGTCGCCTACCCCGACACCGTCGTCGGCACCGACAGCCACACCACCATGGTCAACGGCCTGTCGGTTCTGGGCTGGGGCGTCGGCGGCATCGAAGCTGAAGCCGCCATGCTCGGCCAGCCGATCCCGATGCTGATCCCGGAAGTCATCGGCTTCAAGCTGACCGGCGCTCTGCCGGAAGGCGCGACGGCCACCGACCTGGTGCTCACCGTCACCCAGATGCTGCGCAAGAAGGGCGTGGTCGGCAAGTTCGTCGAATTCTACGGTGACGCCCTGGCCAACCTGACCCTGGAAGACCAGGCGACCATCGCCAACATGGCTCCGGAATACGGCGCCACCTGCGGCTTCTTCCCGATCTCGGCCGCGACCATCGCCTTCCTGAAGGGCACCGGCCGCGAAGCCGACCGCGTCGCCCTGGTGGAAGCCTACGCCAAGGAGCAAGGCCTGTGGTGGGAGCCCGGCGTCGCCGAGCCGACCTTCACCGACGCCCTGGAACTCGACCTGTCGAGCGTCCTGCCGTCGCTGGCCGGCCCCAAGCGCCCGCAGGACCGCGTGCTGCTGTCGGACGCCGCCTCGAAGTTCGCCGAGTCGCTGGCCGGTGAGTTCGGCAAGGCCGAAGCCCCCGAGTTCCGCGCTCCGGTGGAAGGCGAGGACTTCGACGTCGGCCACGGCGACGTGGTGATCGCCGCCATCACCTCGTGCACCAACACCTCCAACCCCTCGGTCCTGATCGCCGCCGGCCTGCTGGCCAAGAACGCGGTCGCCAAGGGCCTGAAGGCCAAGCCGTGGGTGAAGACCTCGCTGGCCCCCGGCTCGCAGGTCGTCACCGACTACCTGGCCAAGGCCGGCCTGACCAAGCACCTCGACGCCCTGGGCTTCAACCTCGTGGGCTACGGCTGCACCACCTGCATCGGCAACTCGGGCCCGCTGCCGGAAAACATCAGCAAGACGATCAACGACAACGATCTGGTCGCCTGCTCGGTGCTCTCGGGCAACCGTAACTTCGAAGGCCGCGTGAACCCGGACGTGCGCGCCAACTACCTGGCCTCGCCGCCGCTGGTGGTGGCCTACGCCCTGGCCGGCTCGCTGAAGATCGACCTCAACACCCAGCCGATCGGCAAGGACAAGAAGGGCAACGACGTCTTCCTGAAGGACATCTGGCCCTCGAACGAAGACATCGCCGCCCTGCAGCGCAAGTCGATCAACGAGAAGATGTTCGCCACCCGCTACGGCGACGTCTTCAAGGGCGACAAGAACTGGCAAGGCATCAAGGTCACCGGCGGCCAGACCTACGCCTGGGAAGGTGACTCCACCTACGTCCAGAACCCGCCCTACTTCCCGAACATGTCGATGACCCCGACCCCGGTCACCGACATCGTGGAAGCCCGCGTCCTGGCCGTGTTCGGCGACTCGATCACCACCGACCACATCAGCCCGGCCGGTTCGATCAAGACGTCCAGCCCGGCTGGCCAGTACCTGGTCAACAACGGCGTCGAGCCGATCGACTTCAACGGCTACGGCGCCCGCCGCGGCAACCACGAAGTCATGATGCGCGGCACCTTCGCCAACATCCGCATCCGCAACAAGATCACCCCGGAGATCGAAGGCGGCGTGACCAAGCACTTCCCCTCGGGCGAAGTGATGCCGATCTACGACGCGGCCATGAAGTACCAGGCCGAAGGCCGTCCGGCCGTCGTGTTCGCCGGCAAGGAATACGGCACCGGCTCGTCGCGTGACTGGGCCGCCAAGGGCACCAAGCTCCTGGGCGTCCGCGCGGTGATCACCGAAAGCTTCGAGCGCATCCACCGCTCGAACCTGGTCGGCATGGGCGTGCTGCCGCTGCAGTTCATCGCCGACGGCTGGCAGAAGCTGGAACTGACCGGCGAAGAGCTGGTCTCGATCCGCGGCCTGCAGGACCTGGCGCCGCGCAAGCAGCTGATCGTCGAGCTCTACCGCCCGACCGACGGCCGCATCGCGCGCTTCCCGGTGCGCTGCCGCATCGATACGCCGACCGAACTCGAGTACTTCAAGAACGGCGGCGTCCTGAACTACGTGCTGCGCAACCTGGCCAAGGCCGACTGAGCAGCCTCTTCAGACGCTGAATAACGAGACGGCCGGTCCCCCTGGGACCGGCCGTTTTGCTTTGTCCATCGCCCATCAGGCCGCCGACATCGTTGTCGTGTGGATTTAGCGGCCCCGAAGCGGTCATTTCACGGCCTCGTGAGCGGCGACGCAGCGGTTTCTTGGCTTAAGTGCGCCGCACATGCGTACGGCCTTGATCTCTGTTGTCTCCCTCGCCCTGACGAGCCTCGTCGCCGCCCCGGCCGCGGCCAAGTCTCCCGTGCTGGTCGAGCTGTTCACAGCCCAGGGCTGTTCGTCGTGCGGCAAGGCCAACCAGGCCGCCGCCGAGCTCGCCGAGCGCGAGGACGTCCTGGCCCTGACCTATTCGGTCGATTACTGGGACTATCTCGGCTGGAAGGACACCTTCGCCAAGCCGGCCTTCGTCGAGCGCCAGCGCGTCTACGCCAAGGCCTTTGCCCTTAGGGACGTGCCCACGCCCCAGGTGGTGGTGGCCGGCAAGGTGCAGGCCTCCGGCGCCAAGGCCGAGACCGTCGACAAGCTGATCGAGACCACCCGCCTGCCGCCGGCGCCGGACATGGAGTTCGTCGGGACCGGCCGCGTGGCCATCGGCTCGGGCGTCGTGCCGCGCGGCGGCGCCGAGGTCTGGCTGGTGCGCTTTGATCCGCGCAAGCAGGAGATCGCCGTCAAGCGCGGCGACAACCGCGGTCAGACCATCGTCCACCGCAACGTGGTGCGCGAACTGGTCAAGCTGGGGACCTGGTCGGGCCGTTCGCGGATGTACCGCCTGCCGCAGGGCCATGACGACGAACTGCAGACGGCGATCATCGTCCAGGGCGTCAAGGGCGGCCGGGTGCTGGGCGTGCTGCCGCCGGGCGGCAAGAGCCGCTGAGGCCCCTCAGGAGCCGGCCTGGGGCGTCCAGCCGGCCAGGCTCAGCATGAACACGCCCAGGGCCTGCTCTGGTCCGCGCTCGGGCGACCAGCGGTTCACGTAGCGATAGGTCCCGCCGTCGGCCGATTCCAGGATCCATTGCCACCCGTCCAGGCCCATGGTGCAGTCGATGGGGCGCTGCTTGAGGTTCGAGGCCGCCGCCAGCAGCCTCTCGAAGCGACGCTCCTCGTCCTTGGTCAGCACCTTGTGGACGACCCCGCCAGCATTTTCCTCCGGCAAGCCCGGATCGTAGCCGCCGGCGCCGGACAGGCGCGTGGCGGTCAGCACGGTCTCGCCGCCGGGCCAGAAGTTCAGGCGCACGATCATCGGCTTCTGGAAGGTGGGGATGAAGATCACCCGGTAGGCGCGGACGCCCAGGTCGTGCGGCCGGCGCGAGAAGGCGTAGAGCGAGGGTTCGTCCGCAGCCATCAGGATGCGCGGATACCATTCGGCCTCGACGTCGTCGATCACCGGCAGGCGCCTGAACAGCGGGCACCATTCCGAGGGCTCGCGAAACTCGGCTGGGAAATAGCCGGCGACGCGGACGGGATCCGGCGCGGCGGCGATCAGCAGCATCAGGGCCAGAACGCCCATGACGCCCGACATGACGAAACCCACGCCCCTAAACATGGCGGTCCCTCCGGAGGGACATGTCGCCACGGGTGATTACGCGTGTCAATCGGAGCGCGCAAAAGAAACCCCGCCTCGCCTTAGGGGATGATCGGCGAAGCGGGGTCTTTAGGGGGAGGGGATAGAAATACGCGTCGGCCGAGCGGGGCGCCTCGTGGCCCGGAGGGCTGGAGGGGCTGTTCAGGATCCCGGACCGTTTGGCGTTCCGATCGACCGACCATGACAATCTGATCCTGGTCAGAGGCCGGGGAAGGGCGCGATCACGGTCGTTTCGCGACCGGTTGAGGCGCCTCTGTGGCCTTCGTTGCAGTCCTGGCGCCAGGCGTGGCCCAGACATGCGAAAGCCCGCGCGGGAGGGGGGATCCGCACGGGCTCTGCAAGAAAGAGAGGGGTTCTCTTGTAGATCTGTCGGCCGACCGGCCCGCGATCGAGGGGGGCTGGGGGGGCTGTTCAGGATCCAGGACCGTGGGGTGTCCGATCAGCCGACACTGACTTTTTCGACCCCCAAGCAGGCGGGCGCAGGACCAAAACAAGGTCATTTCGTGGCCTGGTCCAGCTTGGCTTGTCGCTTCGTCGAACGATGTTGCGGATTTGCGACGCTCGAGCCTGTCGGGGTCGGATGGACATCCGAACCCGATAAACAGGCTCGAAAATCAAAAACTTGGAGCGCGTTTGGCGGGCGAAACCGCTCACACTTTCGCCCAACGCGCTCGCTTGAACGGCTGATTTGGGGTTAGGATTCGCCGATGGCCCTTGATGCTCCCTCCCCCGTCGGCGGCGTCGTGTTCTTCGAGCGGCGCGAGATAGACCAGCTGCTGCGGCTGTACGGCCGCATGGTCGCGGCCGGCGAATGGCGCGACTACGGCATGGGCGGCGCGATCGACCACGCGGCCTTCTCGATCTTCCGCCACGCCGCCGAGGCGCCGCTCTACCGCGTCGAGAAATGGCCCGACCTGGCCCGCAAGCAGGGCCAGTGGCTGGTGCGCGGCCAGGGCGGGATGGTGCTCAAGCGCGGGCACGAGCTGGCCCAGGTGCTGCGGCTGTTCGACAAGGGCAGGTTCAAGGTGGTGGACTAGGGCCTTCCCAGGCGATCGCCCACGAAAAAGCCCCGGCGGAGCGATCCGCCGGGGCTTCGTTCGTCTGGTCCGGACCTTGGCCGGAGCGTCCGCTTAGCGGCGGTCGCCCAGGAAGTAGAGCAGGAAGCGGAACAGGTTGATGAAGTCCAGGTACAGGTTCAGCGCGCCGTAGTTGGTGGCCACCGACTTGGCGGCCGCGTCGCCGCCGACCTGGTAGTAGGTCATCTTCAGGTTCTGCGTGTCGTAGGCGATCAGGCCGGCGAAGATCAGCACGCCGATGGCGTTGATCGCGAAGACCAGCGGGCCCGACGGGAAGAAGATCGACACGATCGAGGCCAGGATCAGGCCCACCAGACCGATGATCAGGAAGCTGCCGAAGCCCGACAGGTCCTTCTTGGTGGTGTAGCCCACGAGGCTCAGCGCGCCGAAGGCGGTGGCCGTGATCAGGAAGGTCGAGGCCACGCTGCTGCCGGTGTACATCAGCACCACGGTGCCGAGCGAGGCGCCGATCAGCGTCACGATGGTCCAGTAGATCACGCCGGCGGTGCGCGGCGTGATCGACTTCATCACGAAGCTCGAGAACAGCAGGATGCCCAGGGGCGCGAACGAGATCGCGATCCCCAGCATGGTGTAGCTGACGCGGTTGCCGTTGACCTGGAACAGCAGGTCGCGAACCGGCGGGAACGAGCTGGTCGTCCAGGCCAGGGCGGCCGACAGCAGCAGGCCCAGCGCAACCTTGTTGTAGACGCCGAGCATGAAGCTGCGCAGTCCGGCGTCAACCGACATGTCCGCGCGATCCGTCGGGATCGAGCGCGCATAATCGCGGTTGAAGTCGTTCATCGAAGGAAGCCCTTTATGTTTCCGTCCCAAGGGGGACACGTGTGAAATATCGTGTCGAAAGCGCCCGCGCGCAAGGCTCCAGCCTTGGGTTGAGGCCGCTAGCGCCTAAATAGGCGAAAAGCCAGGCTATTGGGTCATCTAGGGGACTTCATGGATTACGTCGAACTCGGCCGTACGGGCATCCAGGTTTCGCGCTGCTGCCTGGGCACCATGACCTGGGGCTCGCAGAACACCGAAGAGGAAGCCCACGCCCAGATGGACTACGCCCTGGGGCGCGGGGTGACCTTCTGGGACACGGCCGAGATGTACGCCAGCCCGCCCAGCCCGGAGACGCAGGGCCATACCGAGCGCTACATCGGCTCGTGGCTGAAGAAGACCGGCAAGCGCGATGAGATCGTGCTGGCCTCCAAGGTCGCCGGCCGCGGTTCGGCCTTCGGCGGCCTGTCGTGGATGCGCGCCGACGGCGCCACCACCCGCCAGACCAAGGCCCAGATCGACGAGGCCGTCGAGGGCTCACTGAAGCGCCTGCAGACCGACTATCTCGACCTCTACCAGCTGCACTGGCCCGACCGCGCCGTGCGGGTGTTCGGCGGCCAGACCTACAAGGACTACGACGACGACTACCAGCGCTTCGGCGACATCCTCGAGGCGTTGGACGCCCACGTGAAGAAGGGGACGATCCGGGCCCTGGGCGTCTCCAACGAGTTCCCGTGGGGCGTGATGAAGTTCCTGGCCGAGAGCGAAGCCCGGGGCCTTCCCCGCATCGCCTCGATCCAGAACGCCTATCACCTGGCCAACCGCGTCTTCGAATATGGCCTGGCCGAGATCGCCATGCGCGAGCAGGTGGGCCTGCTGGCCTATTCGCCGCTGGCCCAGGGCCAACTGACCGGCAAGTACCTGGACGGCAAGCTGCCGGAAGGCTCGCGCAAGGCGCTCTACAACCGCATGCATCGCTATGAGGGGCCGGGCGCGCTCGAGGCCTTCCGCGCCTATGTCGACCTCGCCGCCCAGCATGGCCTGGATCCGGCCCAGCTGGCCCTGAAGTTCGTCGACGCCCGCCCGTTCGTCACCGCCACCATCATCGGCGCGACGAGCATGGCGCAGCTGAAGACCGATATCGACGCCTTCGACGTGGAGTGGACGGAGGAGCTGGAGACGGCCGTCAACGCCATCCACGCGGTGCATCCGAACCCTTGCCCATGATCTGAAAGGCGGGCGGGGGTTTTACGGGGGAGAGCTTCGGCCCCTTCCGGGAAGGTTCCTAAACCACCCCTCGCGTCTTCAGCTCGGCCACCTTCTCGGCCGCCAGCCCCGCCACCTCGGCCAGCACGCTTTCCGTATGCTCGCCCAGAGTCGGACCGGTCCAGCGGACGCCGCCGGGGGTGTCGGTGAGGCGGGGGAAGGCGTTCTGCATCTTCACCTGGCCGAACACTGGGTGAGGCGCCGAGACGATCGAGTCGCGGGCCTGGAACTGCGGGTCGGCCAGCATCTCGGGCGCGCGATAGATGCGGCCGCAGGCCAGGCCCGCCGCCTCCAGCTTCGGCAGCAGGTCGTCGATGTCCTGGTCCAGGGTCCAGGCGGCGATGCGGGCGTCGAGTTCGGCCTGGTTGACGCCGCGTGCGGCGTGGTCGCGATAGCGGGGATCCTCGGCCAGGTCGGGGCGGTTCATCAGGTCGCACAGCCGCTTGAACAGGGTGTCCTGATTGGCGCCGATCAAGACGAGTTCGCCGGACCGGGTCGGATAGACGTTGGACGGGGCGATGCCGGGCAGCACGGCGCCCGAGCGTTCGCGGATGTAGCCGGTGAGGTCGTATTCGGTGACCAGGTTTTCCATCACCGTCAGCACGCTTTCATAGATCGCCACGTCGACCACCTGGCCCTTGCCGGTGCGCTGGCGGGCGTGCAGGGCCATCATCACGCCCAGGGCCGCGTTGAGGCCCGACAGGCTGTCGCCGATCGAGATGCCGGCCCGGGCCGGATTGCGGTCGGGCTCGCCGGTGATGTGGCGAAGGCCGCCCATGGCCTCGCCGACCAGGGCGTAGCCGGCCCGCTTGGCGTAGGGGCCCGTCTGGCCGAAGCCGGAGACGCGGGCCATGACCAGGCCCGGATTGGTCGCGGCGAGGGCGTCGAAGCCCATGCCCCACTTCTCCAGCGTGCCGGGGCGGAAATTCTCGACCACCACGTCGGCCTTGGCGATCAGGGCGCGGGCGATGTCGCGGCCCTCGTCGGTGCGCAGGTCGACCGTGACCGACTTCTTGTTGCGGCCGATCACCGGCCACCAGGGCGACAGGCCCTGTGGCTTGGAGCGTCCCCACTGGCGCATCGGGTCGCCGGCCTTCGGGTCTTCCAGCTTGATCACCTCGGCGCCGAAGTCGCCCAGCACCTGGCCGCAGAACGGACCGGCGATCAGCTGGCCCATCTCGATCACGCGGACGCCCGCCAACGGCCCTTGGGTCATTTTGTTCCTCTCCCCGATCACGGAACCATCACGCGGCCGTGAACCTTTTTCCTGCCACACGGCGACGCGCGACGCCGACCCTTCTTGCCCAGAAAAACGCGCAGGGAAAGAAAGCCATGACCCGCAAGCTCCTCATCGTCGGCGCAGCCTTCGCCGCCCTCAGCCTCGCCGCCTGCGGCCAGAAGGAAGAGACCAAGGGCGCAGCCACCCCGGCCGAACAGGCCGCCACCCCGGACGCCAACCCCGCCGCCACCGTTCCGACCCCGTCGGACGAGGCCAAGGCGCCGGACTTCGCCGCCAAGGCCGCCTCCAGCGACCAGTTCGAGATCGAGGCCGCCAAGGTCGCGCTGAAGCGCTCGACCAACGTCGAGGTCAAGAAGTTCGCCCAGGACATGATCGACGCCCACACCGCCACCAGCGCGGGCCTGAAGGCCGCCATCGCCGCTTCGGGCGTCAGCATCACCCTGCCGACCGCCCTGCCGTCGGACCTGCAGGACAAGCTGGACGACCTGAACAAGGCCGACGCCAAGGACTTCGACAAGACCTATGCCGACGACCAGGTCGACGCCCACCAGGCGGCTCTGAACCTGCTGCAGCGCTACGCCCAGGACGGCGACGTCGCCGCCATCAAGACCTTCGCCGCCGAGACCGCGCCGAAGGTGCAGGAGCACCTGAACCACGCCGAGGGCCTGAAGAACGGCCTGAAGTAGGGTTCGAGCTCAAGTTCGGAACGAAGATCCCCCGGTCGAAAGGCCGGGGGATTTTCTTTGTCCGCCTCAGTTCGCCGTCTTGATGACGTTGTCGTCGCCGTTGCGGTCGATCACCAGGTTGTAGGGATCCACGCCCGCCCAGCGCGGCGCGACCTTGGTGACAAAGGTCAAAGTCTGGGTTCCGGTGCGGATCGGGCGGCGTTCGAAGGCGACGACGTTCTTCTGCGCGAAGTCCTTCTTGCCCGGCTCGGCGGTGAACAGGCCGACGTCCAGCACCTCGTTCAGGGGCGCGTTGGTCTCCTTGCCGCGGCCGTCGGCGTACATCTTGCGGGCCTCGACCACGAGCTTGACGTCATAGCGGCCGTCGGCGCGCTTCTTCACCGACGCGCTCTTGGTCTTCAGGTCGTAGAGCGTGATCTTCTCGAACAGGTCGGTGATCAGGGCCTGCTTGTCGGCCGGGACCTCGGCGCGGAGGATGCGCAGGAAGTCGAGCGTGGTCGGATAGGGCGCGCCCTTGAAACCATACTCCGCGATCAGTTGGCGCAGGGCGCGGTTGACCGTCTCCTCGCCGACCTCGTGCTGCAGCCGGTACATGACCAGCGAGCCCTTGCGGTAGTGGACGTACTGCTGGTTCTCGACCCGGGCCAGCGGCTGTTCCTCGAGCACGTCGCCGCCGCGCGCGCGCAGGTAGCCGTTGAGCTCGAACTTCAGGAACTTGCGGATCTGGGCCTCGCCGTACATCCGCTTCATGACCATCAGGGCCGAGTACTGGGCGAAGGTCTCCGACAGCATGGTCGAGCCCTGCTGGTCGGCCCCCAGCACCTGGTGGGCCCACCACTGGTGGCCGATCTCGTGGGCGCCGACATAGGTGACCATGTCGATTTTCTCCGGATCGCGGTAGTCGGCGATGAAGAACATCGCCTCCGACCACGGGATCGTGCCGGCATAGGCCTGGGCGAAGCTCTGATAGGCCGGGAACTCCAGGAAGCGCAGCTGGCGGAACTGATAGGGACCGAATGCCGGCTGGTAGTAGTCGAGCGAGGCCTTCATCGCTGAGCGCATGCGCTCGATGTTCCAGGCGTGCTGCGGGTCGTAATAGACCGCCAGGTCGACGCCCTTGTAGGCCTCGCGGGAGACGGCGTAGCGGGCCGACTGGATCGACAGGAACGGCAGGATCGGGGCGTCGGCGACGAAGCGCGCCGTGCGGCGGTTGTCGCTTCCGGACGTCCAGGTCCGTTCCGACACCAGGGTCCCCGGCGCGATCGGCGTCTGGTCGGCGTCGGTGGTGACGGTGATGTCGGAGGCCACGAAGTCGGCGTCGTGGCGCAGGTAGTTGAACTGCCGGCTCGCTGCGTCGCCCAGCTTGGCCATCCGCAACTCGGGCGGCAGGCCGTACTTGCGGCGCTTGGCGCGGTCCTGCAGCAGGCCCTCGCGCGACATCCCCAGGATCGGAGCGATCTCGAAATTGTTCAGGAAAGTCCCGTTGTCGACGACCCGGGTCTCGTCGCCGTTGTTCTTGAAGCCCTTCTGGCTGCGCTCGGTGATGAAGCTCATCCGACGCGTCTCGCCGGGGGCCATCGGCGTGTCGAAGGCGAAGATGCGGTAGTTGAAGCGGTCGAAGGTCTGCTTGGGCCGCGCCCCCTCGATCGACAGGCCGCGCACCACGAGGTCGCGGTCGAAGCGGAGGTGGATCTCCTTGATCGGCTGGCCGGTCTTGTTCTGGAAGACATAGGCGCCGCGGGTCACGGCCTTGGGTTCATGAGGCCACAGGTCGACGTCCAGCTTCATGCCGATGATCTTGGGCTGGGGCGTGTTTTCGTAGCGCAGCAGCGCCTTTTCGAAATCGGCCGTCCAGCGCTCGTCGTCGAGATTGGTGCGGTACTCGTTCCAGACGTTGGTGTTGACGAAGATGAAGCCGCCCAGGCCTGCGAAGGCCGTCAGAAAGACGCCGAAGACGACGCCGTTGGCGCCGCGCAGGCGATAGGGAAGGCGGCGCAGGCGGGGAAGAAGCCGCCCCTCGGTTCCACGTCGCCACAGGGCGTAGGACAACAGGGCCAGCAGGACGGCGAAGGCGCTCCAGTAGGCGCGGAACCACCAGGCGCCGATCCAGAACTTGCCCAGGCCGTTCATGTCGGAGAACGGCGCGTCGGGGACGCCGCCGTAGTTGTAGAGGTTGTGCTGGAAGCCGAGGTTGCTGAAGGTCAGGGTGGCGACGATGTAGATCACCATCAGGCCCCAGCCGACGAACTTGTGCGGGCTCAGCACCTGCAGGAACACCGACAGCACCGCCAGCAGGATCCAGTCGACGCTCTGCGGCAGCACGTACCACAGCAGGTACTTGCCCAGTTCCAGGCGGTCGTAGCCGTGGCTCAGCTGGCTGAAGATCGCCGCGACCACGCTGACCAGCAGGGTCGAGAGCAGCACCAGCGAGATGGCCGCCAGCTTCGGGGCGACGAAGGCCCAGTCGCCGACGGGGGTCGAGTCGATGATCTCGTGGGTGCGCCGCTCGCGCTCGCGCCAGACCAGTTCGCCGGCGTAGTAGATGGCGATGATCATCGGGATCAGGCTGAACGAGCCCATCAGCGGCCGCAGCAGGATACGGGTGACCGGGTGGATCACGCCGCCGTAGCCGGCCGCCTCGGTGGCGAACCACAGGGCGCCGGAGGCGTTCGACAGGCCCAGGGCCAACAGCACGAAATAGGCCGGGCTCTTGAACACCTGCACCATGTCGAAGCGGGTGCGGGCGAGGAACTGGGCCAAGGCGGCGGTCCGGTCGTGGCGCGGCTTGGCCAGGGGCTTGATGACCGGCACGACCTCGATCGGCGGCGGCAGGCCGTTGGAGCGCGGGGCCTTGCGCTGTCCCGAAAGCTCGGCCGACTGGAACCGGAAGAGGCCGTAGGCGATCGCCAGGAACCCCGCCGACAGGACCAGGACATAGATCCGGTTGAACAGCAGCGGACCGGACAGATGCGGGATCAGGCTATTGCGCTCACTGGCCGTCCAGTACTTGG
Organism: Caulobacter sp. GW821-FHT12A07; assembly: GCF_058807655.1. Classification (NCBI taxonomy): domain Bacteria; kingdom Pseudomonadati; phylum Pseudomonadota; class Alphaproteobacteria; order Caulobacterales; family Caulobacteraceae; genus Caulobacter; species Caulobacter sp. GW821-FHT12A07. The sequence goes on along the minus strand of NZ_JBXAQX010000002.1, from coordinate 30,877 downwards.
TCGCCAGGCTGAAGGCGCTGGCCCCCAGCGGATCCCACAGCGCCGCGCCGTGCTCGAACTCGGGCTTGTCGAGGGCGATGTTGGCGATGATCCACACCACCATGACGCCGACCACGCCCAGATAGGTCCACATCATCGAGCGGGTGACGGTGGCCAGGGCGAAGAACATCGCCGAGGTCAGCAGCAGGGCCGGCAGGGCCAGGACGAAGTATGAGAAGACGTAGGCGTCGAGCAGGTTGGGGCCCAGCTTCTCCGCGTCGATCCACGGCATCAGCGAGCCGATGAAGATGGCCAGGGGCACGGCCAGGAACGACAAGGCGGCCGCCAGGAAGGCGCCGGCGAAACGGCCGTAGAGATAGTCGAACTTGCCGATGCGGGTGGTGCGCAGGATCGGGCCGTAGCCCGTTTCGTCGTCGCGGACGATGACGTTGGCCACGAAGGCCGTCGTCACGAACATGTAGAAGATCGACAGGATCAGGTTGGTCTGGGCGATGGCGAAGGGCGCGTTCTTGTGGATCGAGCCGCCGCCGCCGATCGAGATCTGCTCGATGGTCACCGAGCCGAAGGTCAGCAGGAAGAAGATGACCGCCACCACCCAGAACACCGGGGAGCGCAGCTGGTAGCGGAACTCGAAGCCCGCGATCTTGCCGAACATGATCTCGCGCCCCCTACGCCGCGCAGCGGGTCGTGGCGAGGGTCGAGAAATAGACGTCCTCGAGCCCGCCGGGCACGGGCGCGAAGCCCTGTCCCGGATCCTGGTCGGCGAGGACGTGGATGACGGTGCGGCCGCCCAGCAGCCGGGTCGAGATCACCTGGTGGGCCGCCTTGGCGTCTTCGAGTTCGGCCTTGTCGATGGTCTTCTTCCAGATCCGGCCGTCCAGCTGGCGGATCAGGTCGCCCGGGGCGCCTTCGCGCACGATGCGGCCGTCGCAGATGATGGCCATGGCCGGGCAGAGGTCGGAGACGTCCTCGACGATGTGGGTCGAGAGGATCACCACCACGTTCTCGCCGATCTCGGCCAGAAGGTTGAGGAAGCGGTTGCGCTCTTCCGGATCGAGGCCGGCGGTGGGCTCGTCGACGATAATCAGGCGCGGGTCGCCGATCAGGGCCTGGGCGATGCCGAAGCGCTGGCGCATGCCGCCCGAGAAGCCGGCGATGGCCTTGTTGCGGACGTTCCAGAGATTGACCTGGGCCAGCAGGCTCTCGACGGTGTCCTTGCGCTCCTTGCGGCCGGCGACGCCCTTCAGCACGGCCATGTGGTCGAGCATGTCGTAGGCGCTGACGCGGGGATAGACGCCGAAGTCCTGCGGCAGGTAGCCGAGCACGCGGCGCAGGGCCTCGGGGTCCTTCAGCACATCGATGTCGCCGAAGCGGATGTGGCCCGAGGTCGGGGCCTGCAGGGTGGCGACGGTGCGCATCAGGGTCGACTTGCCGGCGCCGTTGGGGCCGAGCAGGCCGTACATGCCGCGCGGAATGGTCAGGCTGACCTCGTCGAGGGCCCGCACGCCGTTGCCGTACACATGCGTCAGATTTTCGATGATCAGCATCGTCGCTCGCCGCCCCCTAGTGTTAACGCCACAGTCCCCACTTCGTCATGACCCGACGGCGCAACCATGGGCAAGTGAAAGAACGTTTAGGCTGTCGGGTTCCCGACGAACGGCGTTCGTCGCGCCGTTTTCGGCCGGGGTTCCGGTCGCGAGCGTTTGGGTCTAAGCAGGCGGCCATGACGACCTTCGCCTTTCCCCCGCCCGTCCAAGCTTCGGTTCCGGTGGAAGGGACCGATGCGGTCTTCCCGGTCCGCCGCATCCTGTGCGTGGGCCGAAACTACGCCGCCCACCGCGCCGAGATGGGCGGCGACGAGCGCGATCCGCCGTTCTTCTTCGCCAAGCCGGCCGACGCCGTCGCACCGCTGCTGGAAGACGTGCCCTATCCGCCGCGCACCGCCGACCTGCACCACGAGATCGAACTGGTCGTCGCCCTGAAGTCGGGCGGCGCCGACATCGCCGTCGATGACGCCCTGGACCACGTGTTCGGCTACGCCGTGGGCGTGGACCTGACCCGTCGCGACCTGCAGGGCGCGGCCAAGGCCAAGGGCCAGCCGTGGGAAGCGGGCAAGGCCTTCGACCTTTCCGCCCCGATCTCGGCCATCCGCCCTGTCGCGGACGTCACGCTGGACGGCGCCATCTGGCTGACGGTCAACGGCGTGCAGCGCCAGACCGGCCTGATCGCCGACATGATCTGGAACATCCCCGAGATCATCGCCGAGGCCAGCAAGCTGTGGACCCTGGCGGCCGGGGACCTGATCTTCACCGGCACGCCCGAGGGCGTGGCCGCGGTGGTCAAGGGCGACAGGATCGTCGGCGAGGTCGACGGCGTCGGCGCCCTGGCCTTCACCCTGGTCTGACGGGAGGGCGCGAGCCGTGACCCTGACGCTGTTCGGCTACTGGCGGGCGGCCGCGCCTTATCGCGTGCGCATCGGCCTCAATCTCAAGGGCCTGGCCTATGACCAGAGCCCGGTGAACCTGCTGAAGGGCGAGCAACGGCAGGGGCCGTATCTCGACCTCAATCCGCAGGGGCTGACCCCGGCCCTGGCGCTCGGGGACGGCGTGGTGCTGACCCAGAGCCTGGCCATCCTCGAATGGCTGGACGAGACGCACCCTGAGCCGCCGCTGCTGCCGGCCGATCCATTGGGCCGGGCGCGGGTGCGGGCCATGGCCCAGACCATCGCCTGCGACATCCATCCGCTGAACAACGTGCGGGTCACCGGCGAACTGGCCGCGCGCGGCCAGGACGAGGCCGCCCGCACCGCCTGGATGGCCCGCTGGCTGAACGAGGGCTTCACCGCCCTGGAGGCCGCCGTCGCCGCCCACGGCGGAGACTATGCCTACGGCGATACGCCGACCCTGGCCGACATCTGCCTCGTGCCGCAGGTCTACGGCGCGCGCCGGTTCAAGATCGACCTTTCACCTTTCCCGCGGATCGTCGCGGCCGCCGACCGCGCCGCCGACCATCCCGCCTTCGCCGCTGCTCACCCCAGCCTCCAGCCGGACGCCGCCGATGCTTGAAGATCTGAAAACCAACAACGCCAACTGGTCCAAGGGCAAGACCCAGGTCGATCCCGAGTTCTTCAAGCGCCTGGAGAACCAGCAGAGCCCGGAGTACCTGTGGATCGGCTGCAGCGACAGCCGCGTGCCGGCCAACGAGATCGTCGGCCTGGATCCGGGCGAACTGTTCGTCCACCGCAACGTCGCCAACCTCGCCCCGCCGCAGGACGCCAACTATCTGTCCGTGCTGCAGTTCGCGGTCGATGTGCTGAAGGTCAAGCACGTGATGGTCGTCGGCCACTACGGCTGCGGCGGCGTGGCGGCGGCCATCGACGGCAAACGCCGGGGCCTGGTCGATCACTGGCTGCACCCGATCCGCGAGGTCCACGCCGAGCACAAGCACGAACTGGAAGCGATCCCCGAGGAGCGCGACCGCCTCAACCGCCTGTGCGAGCTGAACGTCATCCGCCAGGTGCGCAACGTCGCCTCGGACGTCTTCGTGCAGGACGCCTGGGCGCGCGGCCAGAGCCTGGCCGTGCACGGCTGGGTCTATTCGCTGTCCAACGGTCTGGTCACCGACCTCAACGTCGGCATCGCCAGCCTCGAGGACTACGAGCGCGTTCTGGCGGGGAAGCCGGAGTAGGGGATCTTCAGATCCTCCCCCTCTGGGGGAGGTGGCCCGAAGGGCCGGAGGGGGTAGCGCTGGCCGATACCGAGCAGACCCCCTCAGTCGCTCCGCGACAGCTCCCCCAGAAGGGGAGCATTCAGCCGCGCCGTATCGCCGCACCTTACAAAAACCGCGTTCGCCCTTACCTGTTCGTCACCTTGTTGCGGCACGGTGAGCGCATGGACGCCTTCCTCCAGACCCTGCACGAGATGGTCGTCGAGCACCGCCTTCTGGTGTGCGCGATCCTGGCGCTCGTCACTCTGCTCGAAGCCCTGATGCTGGTCGGGGTGCTGATCCCGATCATGGCGGTGATGCTGACGGCCGGGGCGCTGATCGCCACCGGCTCGCTGCATCCCGTGGAAGTCATCATCTGGTGCAGCGTCGGCGCGGCCGCCGGCGACGCCATCTCCTACCTGATCGGCCAGAAGATCGGCGCCAGGGCCGTGCGCCATCCGGCCGTGGCCAGGCACCGCCGCACCGTGGCCCGCGCCCGCCTCTACACCCGCCGCTACGGCGTGCTGGCCCTGCTGGTCGCCCGCTATCTGGGACCGCTGCGGCCGTTCGTGCCGATGGCCGCGGGCATGACCCGCATGCGCGACTGGACCTTCCATGCCGCCAACACCGTCACCGCGCCGCTGTGGGTGGTGTCGGTCCTGGCGCCCGGCTATCTCGCCGCCCGCAATCTCGGCTACTGGAAGCCCGATCCCCAGTGGCTGACGGCCCTGGCCGTGGGCGCTTTGCTGCTGGTCGCCACCGTCGCCGTCGTTCGCGCCGCGCCGTTCAAGGCCCAGCCGGCGAAAGCCTAGCCCGGCGCCTTGATGCGCACCCGGGCGCTGGCCGCCCGGCCCTGGGCGTCGACCACCCGCAGACGATAGAAGCCTGCCGCCGGCGGACGCCACACCGGCTTGCCGCTGACCGTGTCTTCCGAGAGCGGCGCGCCGTTCACGTACCACGACAGGTTCTCGCCGCCGGCCGCCAGGACGAGGCCGCGCGAGGCCTTGCCCAGCCCCTCGACCTGCACCGTCGCCCCGTCCGGCGGAAAGATCAGGCGCGGACCCTCGTCGGCCACGGTCTGGAGACGTTGCAAGGCCCCCGGCGCGGATTTCGGCGCGATCGGGCGCGGGGCGGTGGGCGGCGCGCCGACCAGATCGGCGACGTCGAACAGCAGGGGCAGGGCGGCGTCACGTCCCGTCAGCCCGCCGCGCGCGCCGCCGTCGGCGCGGCCGGTCCAGACGAGGATGGCGTAGCCGCCCACGACCCCCGCCGCCACCGCGTCGCGGAAGCCGTAGGAGGTGCCGGTCTTGAAGGCCATGGCCGGTCCGCCCCGGGTCAGGGCCGACGGCGCGCGGCCGCGCGGGCCTGGGGCCTCGCGCAGGATGTCGAGCACCTGGTTCACGGCCTCGGGCCGGGCGATGCGGGTTCCGCCCGAGCGCTCGCGGGCCTTGGCTTCGTCCACCGTATAGGCCAGCGGCTTGGCCACCCCGCCGTCGCCGAGGGCGGCGTAGAGGGTGACGAGGTCGCGCAGGGTGATGCCGGCCCCGCCTAGGGCCAGGGCCAGGCCCGCCGCCTTCACCTCGGCCTTGGGCCGCAGCAGCTTGACCCCGCCCGCTTCGAGCCGGGCTGCGAAGGCCTCGGGGCCGATCTTCTCCAGGGTGGCGACCGCCGGCACGTTCAGCGAATAGGCCAGGGCCTCGCGCGCCGTGACCTTGCCGTGGAAGACGCGGTCGAAGTTCTCGGGCTGGTAGTCGGCGAAGCGGGTCTGGGCGTCGTCGATCTGGGTGTCGGGGGCCAGGGCGCCGTCATCGAACGCGAAGGCGTAGACGAAGGGCTTCAGGGCCGAGCCGGGGGAGCGGGCGGCGCGGGTCATGTCCACCCAGCCGCCGGGCCGGTCGCGGCCGGCCGAGCCGACCAGGGCGCGCACCGCCCGGTCCCTGATGCGCACGACGATGATGGCGGACGTGGCCTCGGGTCCCTGGCTGGCGGCGACGGCGGCGGCCATCGGCTCCAGCCGCGCCTGGAGGTCGGGGTCGATGGTGCTGGCGATGCTGGGCTGACTGGCCGGCGCGGCGGCCGCCAGTTGGCCCGCCAGGTGCCAGGCCATGGCCGGGAAGACGCTGCGGCGGGGGATCGGCTCGCCCTCGGCCTCGACGGCGGCGATGTCGGTCAGGACGCGGGCGCGGACCATCTTGTCCAGCACCGCCCGGCGGGCTTCGCGCGCGGCTTCGGGCCGGCGGTCGGGGCGGCGGCCTTCGGGCGCCTGGGGCAGGGCGATCAGCAGCGCCTGCTCGCCGTCGGTCAGGCTGGACGGCTCGTGGCCGAAATAGGAAAGGCTGGCGCCGCGCACCCCCTCCAGATTGCCGCCGTAGGGGGCGAGCGTCAGGTAGAGCGCCAGGATTTCGTCCTTGCTCAGCCGGCTTTCCAGCTGCACGGCGCGGACCATTTCGATCAGCTTTGAGCCGAGATTGCGGGGGCGAGGCTCCAGCAGGCGCGCGGTCTGCATCGACAGGGTCGAGGCGCCGCTGCTGATCCGGCCATGGATGAGCGCCGAGCCCGTGGCGCGGACCAGGGCGATGGGATCGACGCCCAGGTGCCAGCGGAAGCGGGCGTCCTCGACCGCGACCAGGCGCTTGAGGAAGGTCGGGTCGGTGCGTTCCAGATCGGTCCGCACCCGCCAGCGGCCGTCCTCCACCGGCAGGGCGCGCAGCCACGCCCCGCGCTCGCCCAGCACGACGGGCGAGGAACGCTTGGCGCGGCCCATGTCCGGCGGGAAGGCGGCGCTGAGGGTGAACAGCACCACCTGGGCGGCGAGGAAGCCGCTCAGGATTCGCACCAATTTCCCCTCCCGTCGGCGGATGGGGGAGGGGTCAGGGGTGGGGGTGACTTCGGAGCTGGCGGCAGTCACGGCGCTTCACCTTCAAGCGCTGTCACCCCCATCCCCGACCCTTCCCCCATCAAGGGGGAAGGGAGAACGCTGAACATCACTGCCCCGCGATCGTCGTGCGGCCGGCGTCCGAGCGGGCGGAGATGCTCGGGCGGTACATGTCCTTGGCCACGGCCCCGGGCAGGAAGAACTCGCCCGGCGTCACGGCCCGCGCGATGTAGGCCATGGCGAAGGGCTTGTTGCCCTCCAGGTCCAGCGCGGCGATGTAGCGGTCGTCGCGGCTTTCCTGGGCGTCGGGGCTGGAAAGCTCGCCGAGGAACTTGAACGGTCCGTTCTGGGCGTCGTCGGCGCCCAGCGGGGCCTCGATCTCGAAGCCGGCCGGCAGGGCGTCGTCGACCACCAGGGCGGTCGAACGGGCCTGCAGCGACCGGCCCTGGATCAGCACGATCACCCGTTCGCCCTGGCGGATGGCGAAGGGATCGACCGCGCCGCCGCTCATCGTGAACAGGCGCTTGCTCACCGTCAGGCCATTGCTGGAGGCCACCGGAGCCACGATCGGCGTGCCGCGCACGCTGACCGTCCGCCACAGGGCGCCCTTGCCCTTGTTGGTGAAGCGGGCGTCGGCCAGCTTGCCCACCGCCCAGCGCGGCGCCCCGCCCGCGGGGGGCAGGCCGATCACGCCTTGGGCGTCGATGCTGATCGGGCCGGCGGCCTTCATCAGCTGGTGGGCGGCGAACAGCAGCTGGGCCTGTTCCTGGGTGTTCAGGGCGTCGGGATCCTTGACCACGTTCTCCAAGCGGCCTTGCAGGCGGGCGGCGACGTCGGTCTGGCCGGCCTGGACCGCCAGGGCCGTGACCGCGGCCACGTCGCGCAGCGGGCTTTGGTACCAGTCGTACTCGTCGCGCCAGTTCAGCGAGTTCACCGCCTGGCGCATGGCCGAGCGGGCCCGGGCGTGGTCGCCCATCAGGGCGAGGCCTGCGGCCACCTGGGCTTTGGCCAGCGGCTGGTCCTCGTCCTTCATCTGCACGTCGTGCCACCAGCGCAGGCGGGCCAGGTCCCCGCGCCCGGCCTTTGCCAGGACGTAGAGGGCGTAGGCGCTGGCCCGGCGGCGCATGCGCTCGGTGGCCTTCTTGCTGTCCTCGGGGCTGCGGCCCCACCAGGCCGGATATTCCAGCCGGTAGGAGACCGAGCTCCAGCCGTCGGGACGGCTGATCTGGCGCATGGCGTTCAGGGCCTTGTCCAGGGCCTCGTCGGGCACGGCCACGCCCTGCGCCTTGGCCTCCAGCAGGAAGTCGGTGGCGTAGGCGCCCAGCCACGCGTCGGCCTCGCCGTCGCCCACCCGCCACAGGCCGAAGGCCCCGTCGAGGGTCTGGCGATCGAGCAGACGGCCCACCGCGCCCGCGAGGGCGGCCGGGGTGCGCTTCAGCTTCGGATCGCTGGAGACGCTCTGGGCGTAGAGCAGCGGATAGGCGGTCGAGACCAGCTGCTCGGTGCAGCCGTAGGGGTAGCGTTGCAGAGCGACCGCGATCGCCGACGGGTCGAAGCCCTTGAACGGCGAGTAGCTGACCTGCAGCGTCACGTCCCCGGCCGCCAGGCCCGAGAGCAGCTGGTAGTTGGGGGTGTAGCTGGTTCCCGGGGCCTGCAGCTCGGTGGTGGTGCGCACCACGTCGCCCCAGCCCAGGCGGGTCTGGATCGGATAGTCCTTGGCGGTCGAGAAGCCGGGGCCGCTGACCTTGAAGCCGATCTTGCCGATGCCGGTGACGTCGGGCGCCAGGAAGGGGATCTTTTCGGCGACGCGCTGGCCCAGGATCAGGGTGATGACCTTTTTGAAGGCGACCTTCAGCCCGCCCGAGGCGCTGGCCTCGGCGGTGTAGGCGCCGGGCTTGCCCTCGACATTGTGCAGTTCCAGCGTCGCGGTCGGCTTGTCGCCGGGCGACAGGAAGCGGGGCAGGTTGAGGTCGGCGACCACCGGCTGGCGCACGGTCATGGCCTTGGAGCCCGAGCCGACGGCCTCGTCGGTCCAGGCCACGGCCATGATCCGCAGCTCGCCGTTGAAGTCGGCCGGCGGCAGCTTGATCACCGCCTTGCCGTCGAGACCCGTCTCGACCACGCCCGACCACAGGGCCACGGTCTTGATCGGGGTGACCGTCAGGCCTTCGCCGCCCAGCTCGTCGCCGCCGAAGTTGACGTTGGCCGGCGCGCCCATGTTGGGGTCGAGCAGGCGGCCGTAGTCGTCACGGTAGTCGAGCGTCAGGGCCCGCTTGCCGAAGTACCACTTCACCGGATCGGGGCTTTCCTGGCGGGTCAGGCGCAGCACGCCTTCATCTACCGCCGCGACGGTGACCCGGGCCTTCTGGCCAAAGCCCAGGCCCTGCACCTTCAGTGGGATCTCGACCGGCGCCTTGGAGTCGATCTTGGCCGGCGTGCCGATGTCGACCACCAGCTTGCGGCCCTTCGGCTCCAGCGGCACGTAGACGAGGCCCAGGGCCCGCTTGGGCTTGGGCGAGGCGACCGGGTCGCGCGGCTGGATGACGGTGACCATCACATAGGCCCCGCCGCCCCAGGCGGCGCTGGTCTTCAGCTTCACGGTCGCGCCGTTCTCGCCGACCGACACGGTCTTGAAGTCGATCAGGCGATCGGTGGCCACGGCCACCTGGGCCTGGCCGGCATAGGGCGCCTTGAGGGTGATCTCGACGGTGTCGCCTTGCGCATAGGCCTTGGTCCCGGCCGACACGCGGACATAGTCAGGCGCCTCGGCGTCCTTGGCCGGCGAGCCCCAGCCCGACGAGAAGCGGGTGATGGTCTTGCTGCCGTCCGCGCCCTCGACCACCAGGCGGTAGTCGCCCCAGCCGAGGCGGCGGTTCACGCGCGCCGACTGGCCGGCCGAGAGGTTCAGCGCGCCCTTCATGACCACGGCGTCGCGGCTGGTGCGCCGCCACTGCCAGCGGCCGTCCTGCTGGAACCAGTCGTAGTTCCAGTTCTCGCTGATCAGGGTGTAGTTGGCGGTGGTCGAGATCCGCTTGCCGGCGGCGTCGACGGCGATGATCTCAAGGCTGACGGGCGGGTCGCCGTTCTTGGCCTCGCCCTGCTCGATCTTGACCCCGTAGTAGACCGGCTTGCCGCGGACCTTGATCTCGAGGCCCTCGCGCACCGGCCGGCCGCCGGGCTCGAACACCGAGGCCGTGACCGCCGCGACCAGCGGCTGGCCGGTCTCGCCGACGTCGGACGTCGCCAGGTTCAGCACCGCCCGGCCCTCGCCGTCGGTGACGGTGTTGCCCAGCTCGATCAGCTTTTCGTCGAACGGCTCCTGGGCGTCGCCCCATTCGAAGCCCTTGTATTGCGGGAAGGGATCGGTGTCGCGGCGCAGGCGGGCCTCGCCCTGCGTCTGCAGGCCCGAGCCCGGCGCGCCGTAGAGGAAGCGGGCCGAGACGTTGATCTGGCGGGTCTCGCCGATGCGGACCGGGGCGCTCTCCTGGCCGGTGGCGGTGACCGCCAGACGCTGAGGCGCGAAGTCCTCGACGCTGAAGCTCAGCGAACCCGACGAGGCCTCGATGCCCTCGATGTGCAGCTCGGCGGTCCAGCGGCCGCGTGGGGCGCTGCGGGGCAGGGCGATGTCGATCGGCACGGCGCCGGCGTTGGCCTGGCCGAACCACCAGCGCTTGTACTCCACGCCCGAGGGGCGCTTGACCAGGATGTAGCCCTTGCGGTCGTTCACCGCCTTGGCCAGGCGGTCGCGGACCATGGCCGTCAGGTGCACGGTCTCGCCGGGACGATAGATGCCGCGGTCGGCATAGAGCCAGCCGTCGATGTCGGTCTTGGCCTCGCGGCCGCCCTCGCTCTCGGTGCGGCCGCCGACGCCCTGCTTGGACAGGTCCACCGGCGAGCGGTCGAGGTCGAGCACCGACAGGTCGCCTTGCGGACCGTAGGCCATGACCATCTTGGCGCGCTCGGCGCCTTCGCCTTCCAGCAGCGGGCGGGCGAAGCGCACGCGGCCGTCGGCGTCGCTCTTGACCTCGGCCAGGGGCTCGCCGTCGCGGGCGACCAGGGCCACGCGCACGCCCGACACGGTCTTGGCGGTCTTCAGCGAGCGGACCACGACGTCCAGAGCCTCGGAGCCGTCATAGGCGATCAGGGCCATGTCGGTGAACACGATCCAGCGCCGGGCCTGGGCCGGTGGGGTGTCGCCCTCGCCGTCGGGGTCGCGGCCGCCCGAGGCGTCGCGGGCCTTGATGACATAGGCGCCGGCCTTCATCTCCTTCAGCACCGCGCCCAGCGGGAAGACGGTGGTCGCCTTCTGGCCGGCGGCGCCGTCGACATTGACCTCGCCCTTCCAGATGCGGCGGCCGTCGTCATTGGGGCTGTCGTCGCCGTAGTCGCTGTTCCAGTCGCCCTCGCCGGTGGGATCAGGCGCGCTGATCGACTTGCGGACCAGGTTGCGGTCCGACACGCGCCAGACCTCCACGGCCAGCTTGGAGACGTTCATGGTCTCGATGGCGACGCCGTCGGACTCCTCGCGCGGCAGGATCACCCCGTCGCCGGCGAAGCCGACGTAAGGCGGCTTCTCCCCGAAGGTGAAGTCGACGTCGGCGTTGGCGCCCAGGGTGTCGCCGCCCTTGGCGGGCAGGCCCTTCAGCAGGGTGACGCGGTGGTCGGTGAAGCCGATCCCGCCGACGCACAGCTCGTCGCCCTTGACCCGCACGGCCGGGGTGCGGCCGAGGTCGGGCGAGACCATGACGAAGTCGGCATAGGTCTTGGACGGGTCGAGGTCCCGGCTCATCTGGATGCAGGCCAGCGGATCGCCGCCGGAGCTGTCGATGCGGGTGCGCCAGACGGCGAAGCCTTCGGGCTTGGGAACGCCGCGCCGGCGGGCGCCCGCGTCGCGCGGCTTGCCGAACAGCGACCAGGCCTCGCCCTTCACAGCGCCGCCGCTGGCCGCGGCCTTGCCGCCGCCACCGCCGAACCAGCCGAGATCGGCGGTCTTGGCGGCCACGAAGCCGCCGCCGAAGCCGAGGACCAGGGCGACCGCCGCCACGGCCGCGGCCGGGGTCAGCAGGTGGGGTTTCAGACGGGTCCAGACGGAGGACTTGGCCGTGCCGCTGCCCTGCGGCGTCTCGTCCGTCGACATCCGTCGTCTCTCCCAAAGCGAAGTGATTTGGGGGACTTGAACCTAAGCGCGAGCGGGGGTCAACGGCGCTGATGTGACGGTGATGGGGTACCGTCCACGGAAACGGAAACCTCGCCCTTCGACAGGCTCGAGGTGAGGTTTCCAACTGGTCCTTCGAACGGGTCTAGACGTCGAACTTCACCTGGGCCGTGGCCAGGTCGTAGCAGGCCGAGACGATCTTCAGCCGGCCCTGGGCGACGCGCTCGGCGAGCGTGCCGTCGCAGACCTTCAGGCGGGCGGCGGTGTTGCGGACGTTGCGGCGGATGGCGGCGTCCTGCAGGTCCGCGGGATGCTCGGCGTCGGCGTCGAACACCGCCGGCAGGATCGGCAGGACCATGTCCTGCAAGGCCCCGTGCAGGTGGGCGTGCTTGGTGGCGACGTCCACGGCCGCGCCGACGGCGCCGCACTTGGTATGGCCCAGCACGACGACCAGCGGCGCGCCCAGGTGCTCGACGGCGTAGAGGATCGAGCCCAGGCCCTCGGGGCCGACGGTCGAGCCGGCCACCCGGACGATGAACAGTTCGCCCAGATTGCAGTCGAAGATCAGTTCGGGCGCGGTGCGGCTGTCGCTGCAGCCGACGACGACGGCGAACGGCTTCTGGCCGCCGGCCATTTCCGAGATGCGGGCGGCCGAGGGCAGCACCAGGCTGGCGCCGCCGCGGGCGAAGATGGCGTTGCCGTGCTTGAGGCGGCCCAGGGCTTCGTCCGGGCTGACCGCCGGCGCGGGCGGCTCGACCTTGACGCCGGAGACCTGGGTCGCGCCCGGCGCGGCGTGGCCTTCCTCGCCTTCCATCGGCGGCACGCTGGCGACGGCCTTGTCCAGCGCGGCCTTGTCGGCCGGTTGGGTGGCCAGCGCCTTGGTGACGCGGCGGGCCTTGCGCGCGGCAGGCGTCACCGCCGGCAGCTCGGGCGCGTGCAGGCCTTCGGCGTAGGCGATGGCGGGCGCGGCCAAGCCAACGCCCAGCGCGCCCAACAGGGTGCGTCGTGAAAACATGGTCTTCCCCCGAAGCCAGTGAATGTCGGGCACGACCCTAGGCGAAGGAGGGTTAATCCCCCGGCAACGCTGGCGCTCGCCTCAAAGCGGCAATTCGACGCGTTTGACCACGGTGCGCATGGCGATCGACGAGCTGACCCGAACCACGCCGGGGATCCGGGTGAGTTCCTGGCTGTGCACCCGCTCCAGGTCGTCGACGTCGGCCACCACCAGCCGCAGCAGATAGTCCGAGCCGCCGGTCATCAGGTAGCACTCGGCCACCTCGCGCACGCTCGCCACCGCCTTCTCGAAGGCGGTCAGGGCGGCCTCGGCCTGGGACGACAGGGTGACGGTGACGAAGACGCTGAGCGGCAGGCCCACGGCCCGCTCGTCGATCACCGCGGCGTAGCGGCCGATGACCCCGGAATCCTCCAGCGCCCGCACCCGCCGCAGACAGGCCGATTCCGACAGGTTGGCCGCCCTGGCCATGTCGACATAACTGGCGCGACCCTCGCGTTGGAGCAGGCGGAGGATCTTTCGGTCGAAGACGTCGAGCGTCACCGGGGATTTCTTCAACGAACCGGCCCTTTCACGCAGGATTCCTGCATACACCGTTATCCCACGAACGAAAGAACCAAGAAACCTGCGAACGGAGAGGCGTACACCAGCGTTAAAGCCATAAACCGAGGAAACATCATGCGCGTTGGCGTCCCCTCCGAGATCAAACCGGGCGAGCACCGGGTCGGCCTGACCCCCACCGCCGTCCGTGAATATGTCGCCCATGGCCACCAGGTGCTGGTGCAGCAGGGCGCTGGCCTGGGCGCCGGCTATGCCGACGACGCCTATGTGAAGGCCGGGGCGACCATCGCCCCCGACGCCGACGCGGTGTTCGCGGGCGCCGAGATGATCGTGAAGGTCAAGGAGCCCCAGAAGATCGAGTGGGAGCGCCTGACCGATCGCCACATCCTCTTCACCTACCTGCACCTGGCGCCGGATCCGGCCCAGACCGAGGGCCTGCTGAAGAGCGGCTGCGCGGCCATCGCCTACGAGACCGTGACGGATGCGAAGGGCGGCCTGCCGCTCTTGGCCCCGATGTCGGAAGTGGCCGGTCGCATCGCCGTGTTCTCGGCGGCCGAGACCCTGCTCAAGCACAATGGCGGCATGGGCCTGCTGCTGAGCGGCGTGCCCGGCGTGCCGCCGGCCCGCGTGGTGGTGCTGGGCGGCGGCGTGGTCGGCTCCAACGCCGCCCGCATGGCCGCCGGCCTGGGCGCCGAGGTGGTGGTGCTGGAACGCTCGATCCCGCGCATGCGCGAGCTGGACGACCTCTATCAGGGCCGGATCCTGACCCGCTATTCGACCTTCGCCGCGGTGGAGGAAGAAATCCTCAAGGCCGACGTCATCATCGGCGCGGTGCTGACCGCCGGCGCGGCGGCGCCGAAGCTGGTGCGTCGCGAGCACCTGGCCAAGATGAAGCCGGGCTCGGTGCTGGTCGACGTCTCGATCGACCAGGGCGGCTGCTTCGAGACCAGCCACCCCACCACCCACGCCGAGCCGACCTACACGGTCGACGGCGTCGTCCACTACTGCGTGGCCAACATGCCGGGCGCGGCTCCCCGCACCTCGTCGGAAGCCCTGGGCAACGCGACGCTGCCGTTCGGCCTGGCCCTGGCCGACAAGGGCCTGGACGCGCTGAAGACCAACGTCCACCTGGCGCGGGGCCTCAACGTCCTGGGCGGCAAGCTGACCCACCCGGCCGTCGCCCAGGCGCTGGGCAAGGAGTCGGTGGATCCTTACGGGGCTTGGGCGTAGCGCCCGGCCCTATAAACTCCCGTCATTCCCGCCCTTGTGGCGGGAAACCCTGGTTCCGCTCGCACGGACGGCGCAAGCGGCGTGCTTGGCACGCCGCCACACTTTCACCTGCGGCTGACGGAGGGGTTCCCGCCACAAGGGCGGGAATGACGGGAGATAGGGGATAGCGCGGGCTAAATCCCCGCCATCTCCGCGATCACCTTCAGCGCCGCTTCGCGCGGGTCGTTGGCCGCCGTGATCGGGCGGCCGCAGACCAGGTGGCTGGCGCCGGCGGCGATGGCGTCGGCGGGGGTGGCGGCGCGGGCCTGGTCGTTCTTGGCCGACCAGAAGGGGCGCACGCCCGGCGTCACCACCAGGAAGTCCGGACCGCCGATCTCGCGGGCCAGGGCGGCTTCATGGGGCGAGGAGACGATGCCGTCGACGCCGCACTCCACGGCCTGGCGGATGCGCCGCTCGACCAGGGCGCGGGCGCTGAAGGCGTAACCCATCTCGATCAGATCGGCGTCGTTCAGGCTGGTCAGCACGGTGACGGCCAGGATCTTCAGGTCCGAGCCGGCCTTGGCCTTCACGGCGGCGCGCATCACCTGCGGCTCGGCGTGGACGGTCAGCAGGTCGCAGCCGGCCCCGGCCAGCACCCGGGCCGAGCGCTCCACCGTCGCGCCGATGTCGTGCAGCTTCCAGTCCAGGAACACCTGCTTGCCGGCCTTCTTGAGGTCGCCGGCGAAGCTCATGCCGTCGGTGGCCAGCAGCTCCAGGCCGATCTTGTAGAACGACACCGCGTCGCCGAGCTGGTCGACCATGCCGCGGGCGTCGGCGACCGTGGGCAGGTCGAGCGGGACGATCAGGCGCGGATCGGCGGTCATTGTGGAGCTCCGGTGTTGGCGCGCGAGCCCGCATCGCTCTAGAGAGAGCGACGTTTCCCGCACAGGCATGAAGGTTGAGGACGTCGAATGAGCCAGGCCGAACTCGCCGTCAACTTCTTCGTCGCCCTGTTCGCCCTGATCGACCCGATCGGCAACGTGCCGCTGTTCGCCGCCGCCACCCTCGGCGCGGCCTCGGCGGGCCGGCGGATGGTGGCCGTCTATATCGGCCTCTTCGTCCTGGCCTTCCTGGTGTTCTTCTACTTCACCGGCGTTTCCCTGCTCGAGTTCTTCGGCATCTCGATGCCGGCCTTCCGCATCGCCGGCGGCATCATCCTGTTCATCCTGGGCCTGGACATGGTGCGCGACGACTTCACCACCATGTTCGCCGACGCCGCCGAGGGCGAGACCGAGGTGGTGTCGGCCCGGGTCTACGCCAAGAAGCGGTTCGAGCGGCTGATCGTGCCCTTCGCCATGCCGCTGCTGATCGGTCCGGGCGCGATCTCGACCGTGATCATCTACGCCAGCGAGGCCAAGCACCTGGGGCTGGCCGGCATGGCCCTGGGCGTCGGCGTGATCGCGGCGGTGTCAGTGGTGCTGGTCGCCACCTTCTGGGCCG
Source organism: Caulobacter sp. GW821-FHT12A07 (assembly GCF_058807655.1). Lineage (NCBI taxonomy): Bacteria > Pseudomonadati > Pseudomonadota > Alphaproteobacteria > Caulobacterales > Caulobacteraceae > Caulobacter > Caulobacter sp. GW821-FHT12A07. The sequence goes on along the minus strand of NZ_JBXAQX010000002.1, from coordinate 14,860 downwards.
CGCCGGTGATCAGCAAGGTGCTGGGCCGCATCGGCATGAGCATCGTCGTGCGCGTGCTGGGCCTGATCCTCTGCGCCCTGGCGGTGCAGTTCGTGCTGATCGGGGTCGGGGATGCGACGCGGGGGCTGATCCGGGCGGACGCGAAGGCGCCGTACGCGGCCGACAAATGATCCTTCTCCCCTTGCGGGAGAAGGTGTCGGCCCCCGGTCCGGCCAAGGGCCGGCCCGAGGATAAACTCCGCCGACGGATGAGGGGTCTCTCAAATACGAGACGCTCCGCCCGGCCTGACGATCGCACGCAGCGTTGAGTTCTGAGAGACCCCTCACCCGACCTCCTTCGGAGGCCACCCTCTCCCGCAAGGGGAGAGGGGTTAGACCTTCCGGAACTTCCCGCCCTGGCTGGCGATAAGCGCCAGGGCCCATTCGTCCGGGATCAGCTTGGCCAGCACGGCGATGGCCTTGTTGGGCGCGCCGGTGACGCAGACGGGGCGGTTGGCCTCGGCGGCCTCGTAGCCGGCGGCGGCGACCTCGTCGGCGCCCAGCCACATCCAGGCCGGCAGGCTCTGGCTGACCTGGGCGCGGGTGCCGTTGACGTCGTGGAATTCCGAAAGCGTGAAGCCGGGGCACAGGGCGCTGACGTGCACGCCGGTCGCCAGGTTCTCCAGGTGCAGGCTCTGGGAGAACTTCACCAGGAAGCTTTTCGTCGCCGCATAGAGGGTGTGGCCGGCCGAGCCGGGGGCCAGGCCCGCCAGCGAGGCGACGTTGACGATGCGGCCGAAGCGGCGCTCGACCATGCCCGGCAGCACCTTGTGGGTCAGGGCGCAGACCGAGGTCAGCATCACCTGCAGGAAGGTCGACTGGTCGGCCCAGGTGGTCTTGTCGTAGGCGCCGGGCAGGCCATAGCCGGCGTTATTGACCAGGGCGTCGATCTCGCGGCCCTCGGCGGCGATCCCGGCCAGGACCGTATCGACGCCGGCCGGATCGGCCAGGTCGGCGGGAATCGCGTAGGCCTCGACCCCGAAGCGCATGCGGATCTCGGCGGCCAGGGCCTCCAGCCGGTCGAGCCGGCGGGCGGTCAGGGCCACGTCGTAGCCGTGGCTGGCGTAGATGCGGGCGAAGGCGGCCCCGATGCCGGCGGAGGCGCCGGTGATCAGGGCGAGGCGGCGGGCCATGTCGTGAAAGGTCCTGCGAACGAAGCGTCGCCGGAGTCGAGCACGCCGGACCCGCCGGTTCAAGCGGGGGCGGAGGAACGATCGTGGGGGGCGGGATCGATCGTTCCTCCGCGAAGGGCGCGCCTCTGAGGGGAGGGCGGCGCGCCCGGTATCGCTTAGGCGGCTTCTTCCAGCGCCGGCTGGGCGCCGCGGGTCCAGCGGACGGCGGCTTCGGCCACGCGCACGCCGAGCAGGCGGGCGGTCTCGCGGTCGCCGGCAGGCGGCGAGAGCTCGGGCGAGACGTTGTCCGACTGGGCGGCCAGGCCGACGAACGAGCCGACGCGGTTGATGGTTTCCGGACCACGCTCGGCGGCGGTGACGTTCGGCGGGGCGATGCCGAGGTTGATCCAGTTCATGCCGTGCTGGGCGGCCAGGATCGCCAGGCTGTTCAAGGCGTGGGCCTTGTCGCCCGAGAAGCTGTGCGAGTTGGTGAAGCCCGCGGCCAGCTTGTCCTTCCAAGCGCCGGTGAAGAAGGCGGCCGAGGAGGCGTCGGCGAAGACTTTGAACACGCCCGAGACGTCGCCCATGTAGGTCGGCGCGCCGAACACCACGGCGTCGGACTCGGTCACGGCGTCGAGGATCGGCTTGAAGTCCTGGCTCGCGCTTTCGATGGCGAGCAGGACCGGGGTCTGGCCGGCGTCGCGGACGCCCTGGGCGACCTTGTCGGCGAGGACGGCGGTGTGGCCGTAGCCCGAGTGATAGACGATGGCGACCTTGGTGGTCATGGCGGATGTCCCCTGAGGAGAATGATGTTTTCCGAACAGGAACTGTATCGGTAGCGATTACGTAATAACGCCCTCGATCGGCGCCAGGGGTAATCGCAACAATTTCGGGTGCAGTTTTTCTACGAGCCGCTTTCAGGGCGTCTTTAGGCAGGCCGCCTTCAGGCGCTCTGCAGCACGGCCTCGCGCTCGGCCGGGTCGGCCAGCAGGTCGGCCACCGAGATGCGCGACAGGCGCTCGGCGGCGGCGGCGTCAGCGGCGATCAGGGCCGCGCGGACGGCGTCGGGAATCCGCGCGCCGACGGGGCAGCCCTTCACGCCTGGGGGTGCTGTGCCGAGGTTGGCGCAGCCGTGGACGGCCCGCAGCACGGTGTCGAGGGTGATGTCCGTCGCCGGCTTCAGCAGCCAGGCGCCGCCGTTGGCGCCGGCGCGCGCGCCGATCAGTCCCGCCTTGCCGAGCATGGCGGTGACGCGCCGCACCACCACCGGATTGGTGGGGACGGAGGCCGCGAGTTCGGCGCTGGCCACGGCGCGGTCGGGGCTGAAAGCCTCCTTGTGCGCCAGATAGGCCAGGGCGTGAGCGGCGACGGGGAACTTCTGACTGTCGGACATGATCTTCTGCTAAGTCCGGAACGTAAGGGGGGAACGCGTGCGTTGAAACAAAAACCGTAAAGGCGCGCGGCCAAGGTCGCGATTGAACCCGGATCGGATTGGGTGTATCGCGCCCCGCTTGATCGATATGGGGCTTCGCGCGAGATTTTCGAGGGCGCGGCCCCGGAGGGATTGAATGGCTTCCGAAGCCTCCGGCGTTTCGACCTCTGAGAACGCCTCCGTCGCGGCGTGCGACATTCCCCAACAAGGCGGCTCCGCCAATGGTCACGGTCCAAAGGGCCATGGCGTGTTCGCGCTCGCCTTGGGCTCCGTCGGGGTCGTGTTCGGCGACATCGGCACCAGCCCGCTCTACGCCTTCAAGGAGGCGCTGCACGTCACCGCCGCCGACGGCGTGACCCGGGCCGAGATCCTGGGGATTGTGTCGCTGGCCCTGTGGGCGCTGATCCTGGTCGTCACGATCAAGTACGTGCTGTTCATCATGCGCGCCGACAACAAGGGCGAGGGCGGGGTGCTGTCGCTGATGGCCCTGGCCCAGCGGGCCATGGGCCGGCGCACCGCCCTGGTGTTCGGCCTGGGTGTGATCGGGGCGGCGCTGTTCTACGGCGACGCGGTGATCACCCCGGCGATGTCGGTGCTGTCGGCGGTCGAGGGCCTGCGGACCATCCCGGCGCTCGAGCACGGCATCAGCACCGAGGCGGTGCTGCTGATCGCCACGGTGATGCTGCTGGGCCTGTTCTTCATCCAGAGCCGCGGCACGGCCAAGGTCGGCCAGCTGTTCGGCCCGGTCTGCGCCGTCTGGTTCGCGGTGATGGCGGCCCTGGGCGTCTACCACCTGTTCGACCACCCCGGCGTGTTCCGGGCCATCAACCCCTATTACGCCGTCCACTTCCTGCAGCACCACGGCATGGCCGGCTTCATCGTGCTGGGCGCGGTGTTCCTGACCGTCACCGGGGCCGAGGCCCTGACCGCCGACATGGGCCACTTCGGCCGCTGGCCGATCCAGGCCGCCTGGCTGTTCTACGTGCTGCCCTGCCTGGCGCTGAACTATCTGGGCCAGGGCGCCCTGGCGCTGAACACCCTGGTCGCGGCCGAGCGTGCCGGCGTGCCGTTCCAGGAGCTGAACTGGTTCTTCGAGATGGCGCCCGACTTCCTGCGCCTGCCGCTGGTCATCCTGGCCGGTGCGGCCACGGTCATCGCCAGCCAGGCGGTGATCACCGGCGCCTTCTCGCTGACCCAGCAGGCGATCCAGCTGGGCCTCTTGCCGCGCATGGACGTGCGCCGCACCTCGGAGACCCAGTCGGGCCAGATCTTCGTGCCGCAGCTCAACACCATGCTGCTGCTGGGCGTGCTGGCGGTGATGTTCACCTTCAAGACCTCGTCGGCCATGGCCCACGCCTACGGCCTGGCGGTGACCGGCACGATGGTCGTCACGACCGCCATGGCCTTCATCGTCATGCGCCAGCTGTGGAAGTGGCAGCTGCCGGCGGCCCTGGCCTTCCTGATCCCGTTCATGACGCTGGATCTGGTCTTCCTCAGCGCCAACGCCCTGCGCTTCTTCACCGGCGGCTGGCTGCCGGTGCTGATCGGGGCGGCCCTGTTCACGATCATGGCCACCTGGGTGCGCGGCAGCCAGATCCTCAGCGAGAAGACCCGCCGGGATTCCGTGCCGCTCGCCGACCTGATGGAGATCCTGCGCGCCCGGGCCCCGCACCGGGCCCCCGGCACGGCGATCTTCCTGACCTCCGACCCGGACATGACCCCGGTCGCCCTGATGCACAACCTCAAGCACAACAAGGTGCTGCACGAGCGCAACGTGGTGCTGACCGTGCGCACGGCCGAGACGCCGCGCGTGCCCGAGGAGGAGCGGATCAAGACCTTCAAGGTCAACGAGGACTTCAAGAAGGTCGAGATCTACTACGGCTTCATGGAAAGCCCGAACGTGCCCAAGGCGCTGGCGCTGCTGCGCAAGCAGCAGGGGCTGAAGTTCGACATCATGGCGACCAGCTTCTTCCTCGGCCGCCGCTCGATCGTCCCGTCGGCCAATTCGGGCATGCCCCTGTGGCAGGATCGGCTGTACATCTTCCTGATGAAGAACGCGGCCAATCCGACCGACTTCTTCAAGATCCCGCCGGGCCGCGTCGTCGAGCTCGGCGCCCAAGTGACCGTATAGGCAAGCGACCGCGTGAGGCTGACCTTCTAGATGGATATTCTCGGCGTCATCGGCGACGTGTTGTGGATCCTGGCCCTGTCGATCATGGCCGGGGCGTCGCGCATGGCCTGGAGCAAGATCCCCAAGGGAGAGCCGACCCCGGTGGCCTGGTCGCCCAAGGGCGCCACCCTGCTGCGTCTGCCGCGCGGCCCGGCCCTGGTGCTGCTGCCGGCCGGGGCCTTCGCCATCAGCCTCTACCTGCTGGTCGAGAGCCGCGAGGCCGAGGATCTGACCCTGCGGCTGACCATGCTGGGCCTGCGCGCCACTCTGGCGGCGATCCTGGCGGTGATCCACCTGACCCAGGTGCGCCGGGCTCTGAACCAGCTGGCCGAAGAGGGCAAGATCCGGCTTTGAGATCTCCAGGCGCCACCGCCTGAAATGATCTCCCGTCATTCCCGCCCTTGTGGCGGGAAACCCTGGTTCCGCTCGCAGGTGAGGCGCAAGCGGATCCGGCGATCCGCCCCACCGGCCCTTGCGGCTGACAGAGGGGTTCCCGCCACAAGGGCGGGAATGACGGGATGTAAAAGGGGCCTCCGAGCCTTCATCGGGACCACGTTGTTTCCCTCGTCGCAAAAGCGCGCTAAACGCCCCGCGACTTTGTGTTTTCGCCTTCGACAAGGACCCCGCTCATGGCCGACAAGCCCGTGAAGAAGGTCGTGCTCGCCTATTCGGGCGGTCTCGACACCTCGATCATCCTCAAGTGGCTTCAGACCGAGTACGGCGCCGAGGTCGTGACCTTCACCGCCGACCTCGGCCAAGGTGAAGAGATCGAGCCCGCCCGCGCCAAGGCCCTGGCCGCCGGCGTGAAGCCCGAGAACATCTTCATCGAGGACGTGCGCGAGGAGTTCGTGCGCGATTTCGTGTTCCCGATGTTCCGCGCCAACACGGTCTATGAAGGCCAGTACCTGCTCGGCACCTCGATCGCCCGCCCGCTGATCGCCAAGCGCCAGATCGAGATCGCCCGTCAGGTCGGCGCCGACGCCGTCAGCCACGGCGCCACCGGCAAGGGCAACGACCAGGTCCGCTTCGAGCTCGGCTACTACGGCCTGGAGCCCGACATCCACGTGATCGCCCCCTGGCGCGAGTGGGACTTCAAGTCGCGCGAAGCGCTGCTGGAGTTCGCCGAAAAGCACCAGATCCAGATCGCCAAGGACAAGCGCGGCGAGGCGCCGTTCAGCGTCGACGCCAACCTGCTGCACTCCTCGTCGGAAGGTAAGGTCCTGGAAGACCCGGCGGTCGAGGCCCCCGAGTTCGTCCACATGCGCACGATTTCGCCTGAGGACGCGCCGGACGCCCCGACGGTGATCACGATCGACTTCGAGAAGGGCGACCCCGTCGCCATCGACGGCGTGGCCATGAGCCCGGCGACCCTGCTGACCAAGCTGAACGAGCTGGGCCGCGACAACGGCGTCGGCCGTCTGGACCTGGTCGAGAACCGCTTCGTCGGCATGAAGTCGCGCGGCGTCTACGAGACCCCGGGCGGCACCATCCTGCTGGCCGCCCACCGCGGCATCGAGAGCATCACGCTGGATCGCGGCGCCATGCACCTGAAGGACGAGCTGATGCCGAAGTACGCCGAGCTGGTGTACAACGGCTTCTGGTTCACGCCGGAACGCCAGATGCTGCAGGCGGCCATCGACTACAGTCAGGAGAAGGTCACCGGCCGCGTCCGCGTGAAGCTCTACAAGGGCAACGTCACGGTCATCGGCCGCGAGAGCGCCTACAGCCTGTACGACCAGGACCTCGTCACCTTCGAAGAGGGCAAGGTCGCCTACGATCACCGCGACGCCGGCGGCTTCATCAAGCTCAACGCCCTGCGCCTGCGCGTGCTGGCCAAGCGCGACCAGCGCGGCTGAGGCTTTTCGAAGCTTCGATAGGATCGAGCCCCGCCGGAAACGGCGGGGCTTTTTCTTTGCCTAGGCGGGGACGGTCGCCAACAGGGTCAGGTCGCTCCGGTTGGGCGGGTCGACATCCACCGCCACCCACAGGTCGTCCATGCTGAACACGCCGGCGGGACCGCCGACGCCGATCCAGACGTGGGGGCGCCTAGTTTGGTTCTCCAGGGCCAGGCGCAGGGCCATGACCTCGCCTTCGGGATCGGCCATCGTCGGCCCGGTGAACAGTTCCACCTGCTTCAGGGCCGAGCCTTCGACCTGCGTCCAGGCGCCGTTCATCGCGATCCGCACCCGGTCGAGCGTGTGGGCGCCCCAACTGGCCTTCGGTCCATGGCCGAGCACCATCTCGTAGCCGACCTGCCGCCAGGACAGGATCAGCGACGCGCCCTCGAAACTCAGGAACACGCTGCCGGTGAAGCTGAAGGCCGGGCCTTCGAACTCGGCGACCAACTGTGGAGTGTCCGAGATCATGGGCATCCAGATCAGCGCGTCGAGCCGGCGGCCGATCAGTGGGGACAGCGCACCGATCCAGTCGGCGTGGGGCGAAGCGGCGGCACTCATCAGGGGATCCTAGGCAGGAAGGCGCGCCGACGCGACAAGCGTCGCCATGATTGCGCCGCGAGGTCTCTCCACCTTCACGGTCCGGGTTGGAAGAGGGGAGGCGGCATGATCCGCGCGGGACTGATCGCGATCGTGATGCTGGCCGCCGGGTCGGCCGGGGCGGCGGAATCTCCGGCCGTGGCCAAGGCGCGGGTCGAGGCCCAGGCGCTGACGGCCAGGGAGGCGCTGATCGAGGAACTGGGCGGCATGGGCGCGGTCGACCAGGCGACGCGCGTCACCTTCCTGGCCGTGCGCAAGACCGCCTCGCCCGAGGATCGCCAGGCGCTGGACGCGGTCTGGGCCGAATATTACGCGCCGATCGACCGCAGGCACACCGAGCGGCTGAAGGTGCTGCTGGCCGGGCGCGGCTGGTTCACGCCCGAGGAGGTCGGCCAGCGCGCCGCCGACGGCGCCTTCCACATCGTCAACCACTCGCCCGACCTGGCCTTCCAGAAGGAAGCCCTGGCCAAGATGGAGGTGCTGGTTCCGACCGGCCGCGCGCCGTCCGGCTACGCCAATCTCTACGACCGCATCGCCGATCAGGAGGGCCGGCCGCAGCGCTACGCCACCCAGCGGGCGCGCTGCGTCGACGGCCGCTATGGGATGCCGGCCGATGTCGAGGACCCGGCCGGCCTCGAGCAGCGGCGCGCGGCCCTGGGCCTGCAGCCGATGGCCGAATACCTGAAGGGCCTGGACGAGATGTACGGCCGCTGCGACCCGCCGAAGGGCTAGCTCGCCGCCGTCGTCCCGCCCGCCGGCTGCACCAGGTTCGGGGCCAGGTTGATGCCGGTCCTGTTGTAGATCACCCAGCCGACCACCTGGAACACCGTGTTCAGCAGGGTCTGGCTCAGCACCAGGGTCATGAACTTGGTGAACTGCAGGGTCTGGTTGAAGGCCAGTTCCTGGTTGTGAAGGATCAGGTCGGCGGCTTCCGGTGTGATCTGGTGGTTGGCCAGGGCGGTGCGGGTCTGGATCGCGGCCTCGGCCAGGCTGCGCAGATAGCCGGGCACGACGCTCTTGTTGGCGTTCCACCAGTCGGTGGCCGTGGCGCCCAGCTGCTGTTCCAGCACGGTCGCCAGTTCGTCGGCGTTGTCGACCTGCAGGGTGGAAAAGTCGATCGACATCGGGGCTACCTCGGCTTCATGGCGGTGACGGCCTTGGCCGCCTGGTCGCAGCTGACCATCATGGCGGTGGTCGCGCCGGTGTTGGGGATGATCCCGGCCATCTGGTGCAGTTGGGCCAGGCCCCTGACCTGGGCGCTGCAGCCCTGGATCAGCGACACTTCCGCGGCGATGGCCTTCTGGGCGGGGCGGGCGGCGTAGGGCTGGCTGCCCGCGCGCACGGCGGCGACGGCCAGGGCGGCCTGGATGTCGGCATAGGTCGCGATCGCGCCGGCATAGGTGGCCTTGTCGGCGTAGAGGCCCATCTCGCCCTCGGCCGCCAGCTTGGCCACGCCCTCGTAGGCGGTGGTGATCTTGGCATCGAGGACGGGATCGTCGGGCGGCGCGAATATGGCGCAACCGCTCAAGGCAATGACCGACAAGGCGCAGGCCGCGCCGCGTCGCATGGTCTGGAACATTCAGCCCTCCCCCGAAAGGGCGCCAGGGTGGCGCCCCGCCGAAGGGGGCTCAAGCTCAAAGTTGTATCGGTCTGTCGCGCGTCCTTGGGACGATTTGTCAGCCGCCGCAGCCGGCGGGCGGGCCCTCGGCCTTGGAGGCGGCGATCTCGGCCCTGGCCTTCTCCAGGTCGGCCTCGAAGGCCGGGTCGGCGTGCAGCCGCGCCACCATCACCCCGCCCAGCAGGCGGCCGGCCTCCAGGTCGCTGGGGAAGTGGACGCCGCAGATCACCCGGCTGTCGCCGAACTCGCGGCCGCGGGCGGTGATCTGGGCGGCGCGGTCGGGCACGAGCTCGGCCAGCACCAGACCCCACGACCAGCCGACCAGGGCGTGGCCGGACGGATAGGAGCCCTCGGTCTGGATCCAGCTCTCGCGCGGCACGCAGATCGGCTTGGTGTTGCCCACCGGCGGGCGAGGCCGCGAGAAGGCCTGCTTGGCCGGGCGATAGATGGTCCCGGCGTCGTCGGTCATGCGCAGCAGCAGATTGGCCAGGGTCGGGGTCTTCTGCGGATTGATCGTCACCCGCGCGGCGCAGGAGAAGCTCTTGAAGCCGTTGGCGCCCGACAGGTCGGCGTCGGCCACCGCCTTGTCCCAGGCCGGCGTGCCCGCCAGCTTGCGGGTGTCGTCATAGGCGGCGCGGTCGGCCTTGCCGCGCGGCGAGTCCGGCGTCGGCGGCGGGCCGACGATCCCCGGCGCGTCGAACGGTTCGGCCAGGGTGAGGTAGCCCTTCGGCGGCTTGGTCCAGGTGCTCGACCCACCGGCCTCGGCATAGGTCTTTGCCTGGATCTGGGCGGGGCTTTTCGGCGAGGCGTCGCCTGTCAGCTGGGCGCAGCCGGCGAGCAGGCCGGCGACCGAGATTGCGGCCGAAAAGGGGAGCGCAGACGAAAAACGCATCATGGAAAGCCCGAACTGAGGTCGTGAAGACACAGAAAGCCGCCTCGTGCTCGCGTCAAGCGAAAGCGGATTGACGGCGAGATATGTTATTTCATAACAGAAAGCGAGCCGCTCCTCCGGCCAGTTCCAGGATCCGTCGTTCATGACCCGCCGCCTTCCGCTCCGCCGCAACGCTTTCGCGGCCGCCAGCCTCCTCGCGCTCGCCGCCGCGACCATGGGCGCCGCTCCCGTGTGGGCCGCCGATGCGGCCGCCGCCCCGGCCGATCCCGCCGCCGACCCGACCGACACCGCCGTCTCGCAGGTCGTCGTCACCGCTGCCCCCTACGCCGTCTCGCTCGACACCGTGATCAGCAGCGTCAACGTGCTGACCCGCGACAAGCTCGACACCGCCCCGCCGGCCGGTCTCGGCGACGTGCTGAACGGCCTGCCGGGCCTGCGCTCCACCTTCTACGGCCCCGGCGCCTCGCGTCCGGTGATCCGGGGCCTGGCCGGTCCGCGGGTGATGGTGCTGCAGAACGGCGTCGGCCAGGTCGACGCCTCGTCGCTGTCGCCCGACCACGCCGTGGCCTCCGATCCGGCCGAAGCCTCGCGCATCGAGGTGCTGCGCGGCCCGTCCACCCTGGCCTATGGCGGCTCGGGCATCGGCGGCGTGGTCAACATGATCGACGACCGCGTGCCCGCCAGCCGCGCCGAGAACGGCGTCGAAGGCCGCATCGCCGCCTCGGCCTCGTCCGTCGATGACGGCTGGGGCGTCAGCGGCGCGGCCAAGTTCAACGCCGGCCCGCTGGTCTTCGCCGTCGACGCCGACCGTCGCCGCAGCGACGACTATTCGGTGCCGACCTCGCCGGTCTCCTCGCGCCTGGCCGCCCGCGACGGCCTGACCGTCGATCCGGAAAAGACCGTCCGCAACACCGACGTCGAGATGGACGCCTATGGCGCCGGCGTCTCCTACGTGCACGACCGCGGCTTCTTCGGCCTGTCGGTGAAGCGCACCGACACCACCTACGGCGTGCCCTACGAGCAGATCCTGGCCCCCATCGACCCGGACGCCGAAGGCCCGGTCTCGATCCACCTGCAGCAGACCCGCTACGACCTGCGCGGCGAGCAGGAGCTCGACAATCCGTGGTTCGAGAAGGTGCGCGTCTCCATCGGGCATGCGGACTACGAGCACGCCGAGGTCAGCGTCGAGGACGGCGAGGTCGGCACCCGCTTCCTGTCGGACGGCACCGAGGGCCGCGTCGAGCTGGTCCATCGCGAGCATGACGGCCACCAGGGCGCGATCGGCTTCCAGGCCCTGAGCCGCAGCTTCGAGGCGATCGGCGACGAGGCCTTCGTGCCCAGCGTCGACATCAAGGAATACGGCGTCTTCACCCTGCAGCGCCTCGATCGCGGCGACTGGGGCGTGGACGCGGGCCTGCGCTTCGACACCCGCTCGCTGGAGACGGCGACGCAGAAGCGCGACTTCGACAACGTCTCGGCCTCGCTGGGCGTGTTCTACAAGCCGGCCGAGCACCAGTTCTACGCCCTGACCCTGTCGCGCAACGGCCGCGCGCCCACCGAGTTCGAATTGTTCGCCGACGGCCCGCACCCGGGCACCGGCGGCTACGAGAAGGGCGACGACAGCCTCGATTCCGAGAAGGTCACCTCGCTGGAGGGCACCTATCGCTGGACCGGCGCGCGCCTGCGCGTCGAGGGCCACCTGTGGGGCGCCTGGTACGACAACTTCATCGAGGAAGCCCCGACCGGCGCCGAGGAAGATAACCTGCCGGTGTTCCAGTACTACCAGACCGGCGCCAAGTTCCACGGCGCTGAGCTGGAGGTGGGCTGGAACGCCTGGCGCTCGGGCGAACAGGCCGTGCGCCTGGAAGGCGTGGCCGACTATGTGCGCGGCTCCACCGACCTGGGCGCGCCGGCCCGCATCCCGCCGTGGTCGGTGACCGGCCGGGCGATCTGGACCGTCTCGCGCGTCGAGAGCGAGCTGGAAGTGCGCCATGTCGCCGAACAGGACCGCGTGGCGACCTACGAGCTGCCGACCGACGCCTATACGGTGGTGAACCTGAAGGTGACGGTGAAGCCCTTCGCCGACGAGCCGCTGCGCCTGTTCCTCGAAGGCCGCAACCTGACCGACGAGGAGGTGCGCGAGCACGCCTCGTTCCTGAAGGACATCGCCCCGTCGCCGGGCCGTTCGATCCGTACCGGGATCGCCTGGAAGTTCTAGGCCGGCCTGGGTCCCGGCCTTCGCTCGCCAGGCGAGGGTCGGGACGGAGATTCCCTCTCCGGAGGTGTCGATTGCCGGGATATCGCAGATCGGCTAGAAGCGCTGACCACCAAAGGCCGCCTAAGCGATAGAGCGTCCGTTCTTCTTAGCCCTTCTGTAGAGCTTCTTATGGAAACGACCCAGTCCGCCGGCGGCATCACCGGCAACGTTCTCTTCTACTCGACGCCCGAGCCGCTGAACCGCGAGCAGCATGGCGCGCTGGGCCTGGTCCACCGGGACAAGCCCTACGGCTTCGCCGCCGCCGGCACCGCCGTGCCGCTGACGGTCACGGAATTCGGCCCCGCGGGCCTGTCCTATCCGATCATCTTCGCCGGCGACGAGCGCGTTCCGCTGGCCGTGATGGGCCTGAACCAGGGCGAGAACCTGTTCATCCACGCCGACGGCTCGACCGAAGTCGGCGTCTACATCCCGGCCTATGTCCGCCGCTATCCGTTCGTGCTGGCCAATGACGACGCCCAGGGCCGGATGATCGTCTGCATCGACCGCGGTTCGAACCTGCTGGCCGAAGGCGGCGAGACCCCGCTGTTCGACGCCAAGGGCGAGCCGACCGAATACACCCAGAACTGCATCAAGTTCTGCGACGACTTCGAAGTCGAGCGCCGCCGCACCGACTCGTTCGTGCAGCTGCTGAAGGACAACGACCTCTTCGAACTGAAGAAGGCCACCTTCACCCCGCAAGGCGCCGACGGCCAGCCGGCCGAGCCGCAGGTCGTGGCCGAGTACTACGGCGTCTCGGAAGACAAGCTGAACGCTCTGCCGATCGAGAAGCTGAAGGAACTGCAGTCGACGGGCGCCCTGGCCCAGATCTACGCGCACCTGGTGTCGCTGGTCGGTTGGGATCGCCTGATCGCCATCACCATGTTCCGCCAGCAGCAGGCGCCGGCCGCCAACCTCAACTGAGGTCGGTAGTCGCATAAAAAGAAGAAGGGCGGCGGATCGCAGGATCCGCCGCCCTTTTCGTTTGGGCCGTCTTCCGGTCTGAAGGTCTAGTGCACCGAGACCGGCGCCAGTTCGTGGGCCAGGGCGGCCGCCACGGCCGCGTCGCGGTCGGTCAGCACCGCCAGGCGGGCCCCGTCGGCCCGGCACACCGCATAGAGCGTCTGGTCGGGGGCCAGATCGAAGTCCTCGACGCCCTCGGGGGCGTCGGCGAGGATTTCGGCCGCCTTGATCGGGCGCACATAGACGAGGTCCGGCGCGCCCAGCGCGGCGAAGGCCTCGGTCGAGAAGAACGGCGTGTGCGAATTGGGCGTCATGTGACCACCTCCTTCGATAGTGGAACGCCCCGAAGGCCCCGCGGTTCAGCCGAGCTTCGGAAGGGCGATTGCGAAGGGCCTCAGCCCTGCGAGCGGATGGGGATTTTCTTGACCAGCCGTTCGGGCGGCGGGCGGGCGACGTCGACGTGCAGCAGGCCGTGCTCGAGGGTGGCGGCCGAGACCTCCATGCCTTCCGCCAGCACGAAGGTGCGCAGGAAGCCGCGGGCGGCGATTCCCCGGTGCAGGTAGGCGCGGTCGATCTCGCCCTTGCCGTCGCCGTCGCGACGGCCGGCGACGACCAGCTGGCCGCCCTCGACGGTGACCTGCAACTGGTCGGGCGAGAAACCGGCCACGGCCAGGGTGATGCGCACCCCGTCGTCGGTCTGCTCGACATTATAGGGCGGATAGCTCTCGCCGGCGGCCTTGGCGGCGCGCTCGATCAAATCTCGGGTGTGTTCGAAGCCCAGGAGAAAGGGGCTGTCGAACAGGATCGTCCGGGTCATGCGAAGTCCTTCGCTTCAAGCGACTTCGTTCGCGGAGTTCCGGGGCCCTGGAGCGGCGCCCCGATTCCGCAACGTCTCCAGGAAGTGGCGATGGGGCGGCGGCGGTTCAAGTCGCGGGGCCGGCCTGGCTCTCCATTGGGCTCTCTATAGAGGGGGCGTGAAGACCGCCCGGCGCGGCCCCGCGTGGCGTCATCCCCAGGTCTTGCGCGGGTCCTGGAAGGGGCGTGCGGATTCGCGCTTGTCATCCTTTCGTCACGCGCCTATATGCGCCCCTCGCTCGGAACGGCGCTGACGAAGACGCTCGAAACGAGGCCGAAAGGCCCTTGCTTCGGTCGGATCTCATCGCTAAGTTCCGCGGCCTCAATCGACTCGGGCAGCTGGATTGCCGACGACCTTTTGGTCTTCGGGAGGGAGCGCTTTTGTTGCTTTCTGGGGAGCTTCGGTTCTTCGGAAGATGATGAAAAGAGTTGGTTGACTGGGCAGGATTGCTTCACTAGAAGCGCCCACCCAGTCGCGGAGATGGAAGAGTTCGCAAGAATTCGGAAGTTGAAGCGAAGAAGTCGGGCAAGACTTTCTTGGAAAGAATTGCTTGACAGGGTTTGGTGGTTTCTTTAGAAGCTGCCAACTCGCCGGTCCGGGGTTCTTCCCTGGCTCGGCACTGGGTCAGAAAGTTTTGAAAAAAACGATTTGACACGGAATTCGAGGTTGGATAGATAGCCGCCTCCGCCGACATCGGGCGCTAAACGATGGGCTCACCGGAAGGTGTGTTCGGGTCTTTGACATTGTTGATTTGGAAAGAGAAACGCAGGCGGCGGCGCTCTGGCGGTCACCCTTAGGGGTGACGCAATAGACGCTGACGAATGCGGTCTCTTGAAGACACCATTTATACGGTGGCTGGTTCTTAGGAGCTGGTCATTGTGTGATGGGAACTCGTCAAGAAACTATGCAAACCAGATACGCGACTGAGGTTTTCCCCTCGGTCAAATAGCTGGAGTCAATGTCAACTCAACCTGAGAGTTTGATCCTGGCTCAGAGCGAACGCTGGCGGCAGGCCTAACACATGCAAGTC